>CAMDHM010000013.1 GCA_945898195.1 Pseudobacteriovorax antillogorgiicola
CCTTGGTCGATAACCAGTTTGACCGCATCTTACTTGAATTCTTGGCTAAACTTACGACGTTTTTGACCTGACTTCTCTGACATAGGACTCCTCCTTGGGGAATTACCCCATTCTACTTTTCTTGGAGTCCGTTTTCTTGAGGAAGTTCACTACGTAGTCTCCGGTTTTAGTAGCCTCGGCAAACCACTGTTTGATCCTACAAATCATCCGCTTCACATTCGTAAAATTCTGACTTCCCGAAGTAGATTGTTTTTCCCGTTCCAGCATCGCTAATGAATATTTTTAACGGAATCCACCATTCGTCCAGCGTAATTGCTGGGGAAAAAATCAAAAACCGTTCATCCTTTGCCCACTGAGCACTGAAGTATCTGGAAAGAATCTTTGAATTTTTTGTCAAGCGATCTTTCTTGGCATCAGCAATCAGAAAAAGCGCACCCTCGGCAGAACTTTCATTCCATCGAATCTCGTACCGTCTGCTTGGTGAGAGATAGATATCTTCCACATCGCTCTTAACTATTATGGTTTTTTCCCACGGGGAGTCACAAAGATTAATCGTATTATCCAGGTATTTTTTGGCCCAAACGAGATCTTCAGAATTCCTAAAAAACGCCCGAACCTCGCGGTGACGGTCGTATGACTTGTATACCCAACCAATCGCGCCTGCGACCAGTAACGGGAGCAAAATTTTTAATTTTTTTGATCGCAAGTTTAATTCCGAAGTTCTCTGGCATACCGCCTCAAGTTTGTCGCAATTTGTGTTCCTCGCGAATTTGCTTGGTCAGAAAATTTACCTCTTGAATAGCATGAGGCCACTTCTGCTGCGGAAGTTCCAAGGTTCCTTCTTTCTCTCAATTTTTCTATAAAACTGAGCTACGCGGCAGCAACCTGGACCGAAACCTTATCATCAAGCAATAAGTCATAGAGCTCACTTTGGGAAATATTTGGATCAGCGGAATAATATCTTTTTTTGATAAGGTCTCGCGCCGTTGACATCCTGATTTGAGCGAGCCCAACGGTTGTATCAACTATGCCCATTTTCCCTAAAACGTCCAGGAGATCATCGGGTCCAACGCGGGCGATCTCATCAATCAATATGGCCGCGAGCAGATTGGGATCGACCTCATATTTTTCGGCAGCTAAATTAATCGCATTTAATAATGGGCGAAGGCGTTTGATGACGTCTTTTTTTGGTATCCGTGCTATGCCGCTAATATACACCAATTCATCGCGCTTGAATTTTTTCTCTAGAAATTTCCCGTATGCATCAGCATATAACGACACACGCTCATTTTCTTCCGGCAATTTGATTTGTTTGGAGAGGCTGCCGGCAGGAACGGAAAGAGATACAAGGTTGTCCTCTTTCGCATTGTTATTGTTGCTGCGTATGTACGTGCCACTTAGTCCATTAACGAGATGCACTCCCTTCAAAACCCCTCGTTTAATCAAGGCAATAGCTTCCTTAAGAAGCAAATACTGAAAGTCATCTGTAACAAAAGCCTGGCTGGCGCCCCGTGAATTCGTAATAACCAAAATAATTTGTTTAAAGGTAGCCACAAGAACTCCCCATTGAAAAATCCCTGACAATTTGACCACAAAAACTTTCCACAAATCTGCACGAAAACTCCCGCCATCTTTGGCCGGCGGTGTGGTTCAAAATTCAGTTGGTAATTGAAAGAAAATAGAAACTGCTGGCGGAGAGAGGTACTCGACTTTAGAACTGACTGCATCGCATGGGCAGCCTGACCTATCTCCCCGGAAAAACTATATATCCCTCCTCACTTCGCACCAAGCCTTTTGTTCCCACAGCGTTCTACAGGCTATTCTCGCGCGGCTTTCATGTTCTCGCATGTTCTCCGATCCCCTAGCCGCCAAAACGCCTTAATAGGAAGACCTGTGCAGCCTGTGTTGGTGTGTTGTTGGGGCGGGGTAGAACGGAGCTTGTTACCCCAAGGTTACACGCCATGCGGGCAATCCACAGCGGTACCGTCGTCTCCGGAAACCTCTCATCCGGTGGAGCCGTAGTTCACAATCAATAACTCTCCAATATTTCGTTCTTGCGACTTCAGATTGATCTCTCGTCGAGCACTGACCCCTATGAATCGGTACCGAGCATAAAGACCGCGAACAAATGGAGTATCGCTATTGCTAACCGCCCATCGGACGCCGCGTTGATCTAGTTCGTTGCAAAGAGCCGCTAGGCGGACATGATCCTTTGCTCGGAACTGGTCAGGAGTATAACGGTTGAAGTCAGAATATCCGCCCAGCTTGTAGTAAGGCGGATCGAAATAGACAAAATCGCCTTCATCAACACCAAGAATACCGCTTTCGAAGTCACCCTTATGAAGCTCCGCCTTTTTTAAGTATTGTGATGCTCGCTTCAAATTCTCAGGGTCGTAGTAGCGACGATCATACGCACCATAGGGGACGTTAAATTCGCCCTTGCGATTTACTCTAAATAAACCGCGAAAGCATGTCTTGTTCAGGTAAATAAATTGTGCTGCGCGTCGATGCAGTTCAAGCGATTCCGGTCTAATTTTTCGAACATGAAGAAATTCTTCCTTCGTATTTTTGAAGGAATCAAGATGAGTTGCAACTTGTGCCCAATCGTCTCGAATAGCGGTGTATGTGTCAATCAACCAGCCGTTTGAATCTGTAAGCGTGGCCTCAATCGGATTGAGTTCAAAAAAAACCGACCCGCCTCCGAGAAAAGGCTCAAAGTATTTCCCAGAGAGAGGCGGGAAATGCACAGCCAAAGAACTGGCAAGTGCCTGTTTGCCTCCAGCCCATTTGATAAATGCCGTTGCTGTGCCAACTTCTGCTGTACTCATCCGATGACTCTGTCCTTTTTCTTTATTCTCAAGCGTGTTAGTCATTGGCAATATCTTGCAGTCATATCAGCATGATACGATGGCGTCAAGGCAGACGCAACCCGACTATACACTGAGTTAGACGACTTGAAGGTGCAAATCAAGTGACATCAATCGTTTTCGCCATGAAGGATTTTGCCAATCAGCGACCAAGATATGCACACGCTACCATCCTATGAGGTCGTTCAGTGAAGACTGACATTGACAAGAGTGCCCGTTGGAGAAAATTAGGATGGTCTAGCCCGTTTTGGGAGCTTGTTAGATTCTATTGCTCCTTGCGTGGGAATGAGCAAAAGAAATTCTTACTTGACCTTAAAACGAAGGGCGGGTCCCCCTCTGCGACGCTGACCCTCTTGGGTTTATCTCCGGAGTCTATTGAGACTCTCACGGACTATATTCAGTATCGAACAGAACGGCTTGCTTCAGCAATCTCGAATCTCCGCTCTGAAGAAGAGGCGTTAGCTTACTGCAAGGCTGGCAACATTTCCTGGGTGGTTACCAAGACAAAAAGCAGGGATCACCACCAGTCCTCTCGCTGCATGATTGCTACGGTTTCCCACATTGCTGGCGAAGTCTGCTCTTCGTTCAAAATTGGCTTCGAAATCAGTCCTCAGCGACGGTGTGTGTGGAACAGAAGTGGTCACCTCCATGTTTCTGTCAGAAACTTAGACGGAGCGGTGCCTGGATTGCAGAACCCGTTCATTATTTGGGAAATTAAGGAATATTGGGGCAAGACGAGTGGCGGAAGCAAAATGAGCGACGCGGTGTATGAATGCCATCTTGTCGGGAAAGAAATTCGGGACTGCGAACAGCGTGCCTCGATAAAGATATTTCATGCAGTCTTTGTCGATGGTCGTGAGCAATGGCTGAGTAGGAAGTCCGACCTTGCGCGTTTTTTAGACCTTGAAAGCCAGGGGCTGATTGATCATTTATTTGTCGGACGTGACGTAGAGACGCAGTGGGAAAAAGTTCTTAAGACGGTCCTAAAAGAAGCTGCGGCAAAGAAACCCAACCCCTAAGAGGGGGGTGTAAGACGTTTTGTGTAACCAGTCCTTTACGGGGATAGACTACGCCTCCATCTCTAGGGCACGTTCGCCATTAAGTTGAAAAACCCAGCGTTTTTCTTCTCTTCATCGCCAATGAAGAGCTGTGTGTCTCCGCGTCTGACGTACATTTATGTCATATCAATCAGCACATAAAAAAAATTCAGGAGTGCAACTCGCCATGACCTGTCGCGAGAAAACGCGAAAACGTCTAACTGGGGTAGAGTCGCGCTATCGTCAATTGCTCGGCGCACTTGTATTGATGGCGACTCGTGGCTGCAACTATCGGGACGCCGAGGATTTGATTTCTTTCTACGCGCCGGCACGGTATCTCTGCGATTTGATGAACTCCGATATCGGTCTCGATCATGTGACCATCTTCGAATTCACCGAAATGTTTGGGCCGACAGGGATGGAGTCGATCAACAAAGTGATTCTTCAGCATGCTGTAAAAGCAGGACTTTGCAAACCGAAGATAATGATGAGTGATACCACGGCCCAAGAGGCGAGAATTCCATATCCCATTGAAGCTGGCTTGATGAACCGCTTCACGTCTGTCGCGAGTCGAACCGTAGAAAAAATGCGCGGCAAATTCGACGCCATCAAGACAGAAGTAAAAGAGGCATCAGCAAGAGTGCGGGGCTTACTCCGGAACTCGCACTTGTCTGCCAAGGGGCGGGATCAAACGCGTAAGATCGAGCGGAAGATGTACCATACCGTCAAAGAGATCCAGAAAAAGATTGCGTCGATAATCGAGTCTGGCGCATCTGTCAAAAGTCGATGTGGCCAGGAATTAAAAAAGATGAACTTGGCCATGAAGCGGCGGCTTCGTGCAAGGGTTTACTTTGGAGAATCGAAAACACGGTTGTGGACACGGCGTTTTGCAAACATTTGCTTTGCAAAAAAGTCAGGGGTCAAGCACGTGGGTATTGCGCCCCGCGGCAAGCGAGCCTGACCGGTGACCCAGAAAATGGCGGAACGCATTCGATGCGAGCGGGCCCAGGCAGAAGGATCGATAGGCACGATAAAATCATCACGCTACGGCTTCACAACACCACGAGCATTCAGCTCTGCGGCATTGGAGAGGTGCGGGCATCGTCCGATTTTGGGATTCAACATGAGGAAAATGGTAGTTCTAGCCGCTGCAATGGCGCCGGCGTGATGCGAAGCCTCGGCGGAACAGCTGAATAAGCTGCCGAGAAGAGGAAAACGAATCCAGAAAATGGCGTAGGCTCGGTCCAAACGCCGGGCGTCACGTGACCAAAGTCGGCACTGGTTTTGGCTACTACGAAGAAACTCCTCTCGCTAAAGGACGTCTCTGTTATTCGGTCAACTGATTTTCACTGCATTGCAATACCGTGGTAAATACTCACTCTCGCGACGGCCTTCGCAAGCTTGTGGAATATATGGCACGCGCTCCGCTATTAAATGAGCGCTTGGAGCTGCTGCCTGACGGCAAAGTAAAGCTGAAGCTCAAAAACCTGTGGCACGACGGGACTTCGCACCTTGTGCTGACGCCGAGTGAGTTTCTTGAAAAACTCGCCGCCATTGTCCCGCCGCCTCGCGCCCATTTGGTGAAGTGGGGCGGTAGTTGAGATATTGATCGGTTTTAGGGGGGAGAATTTACGCAGCTAGAGGTTTGGGGCGCGAAAACGTTGGCGGGAACGGCTGCGGGATAGATCGTGAAGTGTGCTTGAATTTCCTACAATCTTTATCCAGTCCACATGGACACTAGCATGTTCCTCGATGCGTTCCCGCGAACGAGCCGATGGAAGTTGTGATGTCGATCATGGAGCGCTTACGTTTAAAGCGGTATTACAGGTTTTGTGTGCCTTGCAATGAGGTGCAGATGAGGTTATCATGAAAATTCGAAGTCCCATGTCGGATTTTCATAGGCGACTGTAACATGCTGATACGAAACAAATATTTGCAATCAATTCATAGTAGCCTGCGTCAATTCCCTATTGTGGCGCTGCTGGGCCCGCGGCAATGTGGCAAAACGACGTTGGCGAGAGAGGTAGCTAACACTCAGACCGCAGCGCGTTTGAGCAGGCTCAATTATTTTGATTTGGAAGACTCGGAGGATCTGGCTCGGCTGGAGGATCCCAAGCTAGCCCTTAGCTCTCTTTCTGGTCTTGTGGTGATTGATGAGATCCAACGAATGCCGGGCCTGTTTAAAACACTGCGATTTTTGGCTGATCGGCAAGACTCGACAACGAAATTTCTGATACTTGGTAGTGCAAGTCGAGACCTCATTCAGCAATCGAGCGAGTCACTGGCGGGGCGTGTTTGTTATGTGGAAATCACACCGTTTCAAATGGCAGAACTTCCGTCGAGTGACAATAGCTGCTTGTGGCTGCGCGGTGGATTTCCAAAAAGTTTTTATGCATCTTCTGAACAAGAAAGCTGGATTTGGCGAAACGAATACATCCGGACCTACCTGGAACAGGATCTACCAAATTTGGGCGTCCGTATTCCACCTATGCATATTCGACGTTTTTGGATGATGCTATCACATTTTCATGGCCAAATATTCAACGCGTCCCAGCTCGCGTCTTCCTTGGATATAAGTGATCATACAGTTAAGCGGTACCTCGATATTCTTACTGGCACCTTCATGGTGCGGCAGCTCCAACCATGGTTTGAAAACACAAAGAAGCGGCAAATAAAATCGCCTAAAATTTATTTTCGAGATTCTGGAATTTTTCATTTCTTGCAAGGAATTCAAAATCACGAAAGCCTGCTGACTAACCCAAAGCTCGGCGCGTCGTGGGAAGGGTTTGCTCTAGAACAAGTGATATATAAGTTACGCGCCACCCCTGAAGAAGCCTATTTCTGGGGTGTCCATGGAGCAGGTGAGTTGGATTTATTAATCGTGAAAGGCGGGAAACGAATAGGATTTGAAATAAAGCACACCAGCAGTCCAACACTTACTCATTCCATTAAATTGGCAATCGACGAATTGAAACTAGACCAGTTTTTTGTGATTTTTAATGGTTCAAAAAAATTTCAAATGGCTGACAAAGTTGTTGCGTGTCCGCTGCCCGAATTTATTTTGGATGAGTTTGAGCAAGATTTTTAATGGAGAAACTAGTTGTTATGTTGATTTGAGCTTGAATTTCCTACAAACGTTAACTCCCTTTATTTTTCCTAGTTTCGACCTTGAATCACTCTATTTAAAAACGATCGATATTGCGCGCGACGATGACAGCAGCCAGGAATTTCGGCACGTAGTCGACAGTTTCTTTCGGTAGTTGTCCGACAAGATGCCAAAAATCAGCGACCCGTGATTGTTTGATGGTGCTGGCAATCTGAAAACGCTGAACCCGATTTTGGCCGCTATTATACGACGCGATCGCCAGCAAATAGCGCTGACTCCCGAAAGTCCGAATTAGCAAATTTAGATAAGCAGCGGCCGCCCTTGAACTTTTCACCGGGTCTGAACGTTCGTCAATTTTTCGGCTCAGATCGACCCGCAATCCATACTCCCTGGCCGTCGCTGGCATGAGTTGCCAAAGTCCCCGAGCCCCAACCGGCGACATCGCCTCAATGTCATAACCTGACTCGATCCAGACAAGATAACCAAGTTCCACGGGCAAATTTTGCTCGCGCAAGGCAACTTCTATTGGCTCGATAAACTTCTCACGGCGGCGCAGCAGGTCCTTGTGGTACCCGCGGACCGTAAACTTTGAAATCCAGAATTGGACCTTTGCGATGAAAGCATCATCCATAATCGACGGTGGGGTCTCACCGAATCTCACCGAGATATTTACGATTTCGTCCCAAATAAAATTCTTGTCTGGAGGGGCATTAACGATCCCATCTCCGGCAGGTTTCTTGATCTCCCGTGAAACCGGCGTAAGAGCCCGAAGTTCCACGGCAGGTTGCCGATCAACTCCGGACCGAAGATCCAAAACACCAACCCCAGTGAAAACCCCAAGAGCGAGGGCCAGACCGAACATGATACCAATCGAAACTGTCTTTATGCGATTCCCAGGACGCCAAGTAACATCACCGAATATTTTAGCCTCTTCGATATCAGATGGCCGTCTCCGTGACGACAAGCGGCTCATCGATGACAACCTTCGCCTGAGGTGGCCCGTCATCCGGCTTGGCTGCAGGGCGTCCCAGATGCTACATTGAAAGGTCGATGTCTCTCCAACAGTAACCCTGTCCCCAGCTCGCAGTTTAGAAGTTTTGCGAAGTTGTTTTCCATTCAGGCGACTACCACCGTCGGAACCAAGGTCTTTGACCAGAACCTTGCCCGGGGCTCTGTAATAAATACAAATATGCTTCTCAGCAATTGTGGGATCAGCTGGAACGACGGCTCCGCAGGTTGGGTCGGAGCCAACATAAAATAGCTCACCAGGTCCAATAGAATAGCTTTGTCCGCTAAGCGGACCAGAAATAAAACGAATGGTTACACGATCTGCCACCGTTCACCCCGCAACTGCATCCTCGGTTTCCGGACGAACCTCAAATCGCAAATACATATTACCAATCTTCAAAACATCTCCATGGCAGATGAGCCTTGGTTCTGACAAAACAAAACCATTGACGCAGTCCTGTGGTCTTCTACCTACTGCGGAAGGAAAAAGTTTCAATTGAGCTTTCCAGTTTTCAACCGTGATTTCAGCATGCTTGCGGCGTACTTTTCTGCTTTCAGGTAAATGAATACCGCAACCGCCGGAGGTTCCTATTAAATTTCGCCCTTGCTTTACCGGAAGCACCATTCCAACGTTAGGACCACTAAGCACCGACAGCCAGCCCGCAAGGTCACTATCGCGATATGGACAATTGCTAAAACTTCGCTTCACACGAAGGCCGCATGTCCTGCAACGGACCGTCCGAAGCCAGAGACGAAATCCAAGCCAAATATAACGGACAACAAAACCAAGGGCAGTCAAAAGTACCAAGCAAAGGACGCCTCCGACGGCCCTCTCCGTCGCATTCAGGTCCAAAATTCCTGTGATTAGCTTCTCTCTCGTGCTCCGCGATTTATCAAACTGCGCTATATTTTCTTGCCACCGCCGTGGCAACGGTACAGATAGCAATCCCGACGACACGGATTGCCCGTGATACCCCACCATCAGATTAAAGTAGGACACATTGCCTTCCGCTATGGCGCTCCTTCCATCCCAGGTGCCAATGAGTGGAAATAGATTGAATGTCGCTACGTATTCCTCATTTAAATTCGCAAGAACGTTCAGGAGTGCTGGAAACAGATCGACGCGCGACGAAACTTTTTGAATGAATCCGCCAGACATCAATTCCGGGCGAAGGAAAGGTGCCTCAGCTGATACGCCAGCGCCAGGTATCCGGTCTGCTCGCAATAGATAGACCGCAACATCATCAGCTGCGAGTTGGGAAAGGCAATCCTCAAGCGTTCGAATGCGCTCCCTCGAAGTTTCGGTTGGATTAGCCAATAGAATCAGGGCCTTTTGCTCGCCGGTCTTTGGCGCATAGCGCGACCACTCCTTGTATTTTTTCGACGCGGCACAAACCAGCTCGCTTACCCCGGTAGAATTACCCTTAGGTTCAGCGTCAAGTAGCTTTCTTTGCAACGCACGAACATTGTCAGCTTCATCGGGAGTTGTCCCGGCCAACTCGCGCTGACCCTGCGATGAAACCGAAATGATCGATAAAAATTCGCTGCGGGTAAGCGGCAGATTCTCTGCAATCGTTTGCTGAAACTCCTGCAAGGCAGATTGCTGAATATTTGTGGCGAATGGGAGGGCGATCACCAGACGACGGGTTCTTGATTGCGATGCACTCCCAAAAGTTGTCAGAGACTCTGGCTTGATTTGCGTTTTGGTGGATCGGCCCAACTCCAAGATAAATGCGTCACGGTCCACGGTGGTAATGGGAAATGAAACATTGTTCTCAGATTCGAAAACCCGACCGTAAATAACCAGCTTGAATTCTTCCGTCGGCTCTAAACTTCGCACAACGATGTTTTTTGTCGCGGCCAAGGCGACGATCGGGGACATAAAAAAAGTGGCCGTCAAAAACGGAATAAACAATAGGTTAAAAACGCGAGTCATTTTCGTCGCCATGAATTTCATTCGGAGTCCTAAAGTATTTTTACAAAAAAACTATGACTGCCAATTTGGACTTCATCTGAATCTAGAAGTGGACGACGGGTTGGATTCGTCCCATTCCCTTGGATCAATACACACTCCCCCGAAGCGACGGCAAAGTAGCCACTTCGCTGAGCTAACTTGGAATCAACGAGGGTTAGTTCCAGGTCTCTCTCCGAACCAAATTCGTTGTCGCCAGAAACCAGCCGGAAATCCTGACCTGCGTAAGGTCCATATAATCCGACGAGCCATCCCAAGCAGACTCGTTTGGGGGCTTCATTACGGAACGTTGAAGAGGCCGGCCTGGGTCTCAACGTTGGCTTGTATCCGGGCTCCATGCGAAGGGCCGTGCGAAAAATAAAACGCGCCGCGCCAATTCCAATTTCGTCGCCGTCTAATAGTTGAGCCGAAGTGATTTGCTGGCCATTAACCAATAAACCGTCCCGCCCACCAAGATCATGCAGGCTGACCGCGCCAGATTCGATGCTGATTTCAGCATGCCTGACAGAAACGTCAGGGTGGGTCAGACAGATATTTGATTTATATCCAGACCCAATAGAATGGGTGCCATTGCAAATGCGAAAATCTTCGCCCCAGTGTTGCCCATTCAAACCGACAAGCCAGCCACCGACTGACTGGCCATTGAATCCGCCGGCGCTTTGCGTGGAGCAAAGAGAGTGGGCAAGACCGAACTGGGACTTCATCGCTCCGCGCCCAAGTCCGCGTTCAGCCAAAGGACAGACCTTGCCCATCGCAACTCCTCCGATCGAAATACCGGAGGAGCTCACAAGCTGCCTACCGGGTGAAAATCAAATTTTTTCCATCCAGCATTTTTTCTGCCGGCACAACTTCACCAATCACTGCTGCAGAGACGAAACCAGCAGATCTTATCGCCTTCAATGCGTCTGCAGCCTGCTCAGCTGGGAGCGAAAGAAACAATCCACCTGACGTTTGAGGATCAACAACTAACTTCCGACGCACCTCAGTCCACTTTGCTGCATCGGCTCCATCAAGGTTCCACGCAACTTTCGCCCTCGTGTAAACATCATTGCTTGTGTGAGCCCGGGTCAAGTGACCCGCCTCAAGGCATTCAAAGCATCCCTTTAGTGTAGGCAAAGAATCAGGATTGATCAAAAATCCGCATCCGCTAGCTTCGGCCATCTGCATCGCATGCCCAGCCAACCCAAATCCGGTGATGTCGGTTGCGGCATTGACGGTAAATGGCGCCATCGCGTCGATCACATCGTTGATGGTGGTCATGCTCTCAATTGCGCCCTGGATCCAGGGTAACGAGGCTTCCCCCTTTTTAAGCGCGGCCGTAATGGTTCCGGTTCCCAAGCCCTTGGTGAGAATTAAAGCATCCCCGGGCCTGGCGCCCGCATTCGTCCAATGGCGACCCTTGTGCACAAAGCCACTGACCGAAAAACCCATTTTCAGGGTGTCATCATCGATCGTATGGCCTCCCCCCAAAGCAATCCCCGCCCGATTCAATACAGCCATCGCGCCGTCCATGAGGGGACGAATCATTTCCAAAGGCAAAACGCTCGAAGGAAACGCCAAGATAGTCATCGCCGTCGCCGGTTTACCACCCATCGCGTAAACGTCGCTGATCGCATTGGCTGCTGCAACCGCACCGAAATCAAAGGCAGAATCAACAATTGGGGTGAAAAAATCCAAGGTTTGAACCAAAAGCCGTCCATCGCCAAGGTCCCACAAACAAGCATCATCCATCGTCTCATGGCCAACTAAGAGCTCTGCGGGGCGATTCTGCTTTAGTCCTGACAAAACTTCGCGCAGTGCACCTGCCGGCAATTTTGCGGCACAGCCACCTTTTTGAACGGTTTGCGTCAATTTAATTTCGGTCATGTTTATCTTGTCCATCGTGAGTTCCCTTTTTTATCCCAGGCGACTTCTGCCATGGGTCGACAAAAAATTATGGCAAGCGCGACGGTCGCCGCGGAAAACGACGTCCCGTTCCGTCAATTCGGTAGAACGAGAATAGGCCCGGTCATAATAGTGCTCAAGAAGGAGCTGAATCCATCCTGCCTGCACCTCAAACTCCCTCGGCATACGTCGTCCATCCTCCAAAAGCCTCAAAGCATCTGCGGTGTTCTTTCCCCCAAGGCGCCTCTCCAAAACCTTGATGTTTTCCGCAAGCACCTTCCATAAATCATCCACCGCGCAACCGCCATCTAGTGGCCGAGTCACATAATCCATGAAAATAGCTGCCGCTCGTTCTTGCAAAGGTGAGTCCACCACCACGAGGGGGGCATGTCGCATTTGACTGCGAAATCCCTCCGGAATACTGACGCGACCAATCATGGTGCTCTCGTCTTCCACCACAAGCCTGCCCTCAGCCCCGTCATACAAAAGTAGACCAAGTTCATTTTCAAAAGTTTGTTGAGACGGTTGTGGCATACGCTGACCATCAATGCCTACAGCGTGACCAAACGAACTACCCCGGTGACGCGCCATACCCTCAAGGTCCACAATGCGATTTTTCTCGAATCCCGGGTCATTGAATAATTCGTGAAGCAGAATTGTTTTTCCGGAGCCGGTCATTCCAGCCAAAAGATCCATATCATGTGGTGCAGAAATTTTTTCCAGCAGCAATCCGCGCAGACTTTTGTAGCCACCAGACAAGCGGACGACGTCAACGGCATGAGCTCCGCCTTGATGCGAACCTGCCGCAGCGGCGATAAGCTCAGCCAACCAAGACGCCGCCAATTGAGACCTCAGTCCACCACGCCAACAAGACACAAGAATCCGGAGCGGAGCTGGTCCACGCTGAGCGCGCAGGCGTTGGGCCTGACCAAACCATTCTGCTGCACGTGCTGTGCGCTTTTCCCATACTAATTCCACGCCAAGATCGATTGCGGCCTGCTGCCCGCGCCTTTTATAAGTAAGCCCGACCTGATGGCGCTCATTATCATCCAAAACCGGACACGAGATCGCCCCTGGAATGTGCCCTTCAGCGAATTCACGAGGAGCCCGCACATCGACTAAAATCCACGGCTCTCTTGCAAGTAAAAACGCCTCGGGGGCCATGATCGGAGTTTCAATGTACGGCTGTGGCAAATTGTCCATCAATTTTCAAAATTCCATAATTATGAAGGCGTGCGAAGGATTCTTACTTAATCTTTCCCAGCGCTAACTGTCCACAACGAGCATCATCACAATTTGAAAATCCCAAAAAATGAAGAACAAGCAGCCGAAACTATTGGTAAATCACAAAAAAAACTCTGCCATCACCAAGCAAACTTTTATCTGACCCGCCTGTTCCACCTAATAGCGACATGATAAAATCAGAGTGAAATCGCCTAACCCAACTTCCGTCGTTTGCCTTGAATCCATGGAGGAACCCTTAATGCGCCATCATTCGCTCCTGACTCTACTCTCGCTTCCGGTCTTACTCATGATCAATTCTTGTGGACCAAAGACGCACGGATCGCCGGTTAAAACGCCAATCATTACGGATCCACAGCCAACAATGGACGCCGATGCCGCAGCCCTTCAGCTTGGTGAATTCGACTTATCAAAATCCCCAATAATCACAGCCGATGAAATAGAAAGGGCTGTCTCCGCCGTTTCTTTTCCCAAGACCATCATCCTTGGACCAGGATCGTCTGCCGTTAACGCACTTCAAATTGCTCCTGTGCAACTCAAATTAACAGCCACCGAGTGCGATAGCGTCGGCCCAGCCCTTGACCGCATTACCGGCAGCGGTGAGACGATGACCTTTGACTTCGGGTACGACTATTCGACCTGCGCAAAACGCGAATGGGAAAAGGACGGTTCAACTGTTTCCAACATGAAATATCAGGTATCTCAGCACCTAAGCATGACCTGCCCAGGCGCCAACTACAATTCCATCAACGGCAAGTCGCTACAAGAGCTTGAGTCAAAGAAGCAAAGCAATTTGCTCGCGTGCAATTACAATGGTTCAAAAGACATCGCCTACACCTTCAAATTGCTTTTTGTGACCATTGCCTCCGGCACCGACAAGGATGGCGCTGCATTTTCCGTCGATCAACGTTTGTCCAAGATGCTTGCAGGCACCGACGGATCTTGCACCCTCAATTCCACCGGCAACGTGGTCACCGTGAAAGAGTGCTTCCAAAGTGATCGCGCCCAGACTGAAGTCACCGGCATCGGCGAGCCAGCATCCGCATTGAATGTCGTGGCTAAAATAGACATGAAGGGATTTTCAGCAGCCCGAACGCTTCGTTACTACACCGGTTCAAATCCAGCGCCAGTTCAAGTCAACAACTGGACCGGCACTGCCATTTTTGATGGCACAGCCAAAGCCAGCCTGGCCCTCAGCAATGGCACTGACCACCATGAAGGTACCCTGACTCCTTAACCCCCAAGACAAATCAGGAAATTAGGCATTCAAGGCGCCGCAAACAGGGACGGACTGTTGCGGCGCCTTTATAAATTCATAAGATGATGTTGCTGACGGATATTCTTTTTTCTGCCATAAACGTCGACATGAATGAAAAATCAAAAAGGCTCCGCAGGGCCATCAAGATCACGAGCATTCTGGCCATTGCCCTTGCAGCCCCAATTGGCATCATGATTTACCTGCGGGTAACGCGCGGCGATTCCCTGCGCGACTTCGGTGAGGTTCAGCCGTTTATCGTAAAAGACCGTGCTGGCGCCTACTTCGACCACACTCAACTGACGAATCACGTCACGGTCGTTGCACTTTACCCAAAATCTTGCGATGGCTCTGCCGGCACCATCTGCACCAAGATGATCAAGGCCTCTGCCGTGGCTGGGGCATGGCTCAGCAAAAACCTCGCCACTGAACCCAACAAGCCAAAGGCCCCCGTCCAACAGGTCGCTGTGGTGCCAGAGGGGTTCGAGGCTGCTACTGGCTGGAGAGTTTTTGATTTAAATGTTTTTTCGTTGCAGCAAATCGTTCCGGGAGATCCAACCCTTACCGCCCCAGGATTTTACGCCATCGATCCATTGCGTCACTTTCGCGCTAGATTTCCGCTGGACGTCGATGGAAATGTCGTCTGGAAAGATTTTGAAACGGCGCTCTCGCGCATGACGATGAATCTTTATTTCAACGACTATTTGGCCAAGCGGACCTTTTTTGGTCCGGTCAAAGAACCAGCGAAACCATCGCGCCCTTGAGGGCCGTCAGCTTATCTTCTAAAAACGTAACCGGAAGGTTTGCTAGTAAGGGCCTAAATCGTCCTTTTGCGCACATGCCTTCTCGAAAGGCATCCAGATAGCGCCCCTTAAGGGCGACTTTCATTCGCTGCACTAAACCGCCCGAGACGAACACGCCTCCGGTCGCAAGTACTTTCAGAGCAAGGTTTCCTGTCTCTTGCCCCATCAGTCCCATAAACATTTCTAAAACTTTGCTCGCGACAGGATCACCCTCGTCGGCGGCCGTCATCAATGCCTGAACCGGTTGCTCGCCATCGATAACTTCGGCCTCGAGGCCTTCCACCTTCGTTTGCATGCCAAGGTCTCGGGTCACAAAAAGATAGAGATTGGGCAGGCCGAATTTCCCTGACACGAGGCGCTCCCAGCTCACGTGATGGTGCCCTTGGGTATGGCGCAAGAAGTTCAAAAGGCGCATTTGTTCATCGTCGATGGGTGAAAAGCTCGAGTGGCCACCCTCTGATCCCACCGGCTGGTGCTTTGACCCAGTCCAGACGATAAAGCCTTCGCCAAGGCCTGTTCCTGGCGCAATGACACAGGCGCTACCCTGGGGATCGACTTTCCCGCCCAACAGCTCCGACGACTCCACCAATAGGCCTGCCGGCACAGCCACGCCACGTCGATGGGCCATCAAAGCAACCGCCGCGTGACCGTGGGCTTCCATGTCATTCATCAAATGGATGCGCGCGCCAGGGAAGAGTCCTCTCAGCACGTCTTCCTCCACTGCCCAAGGCACATTGGTCAGATGGGCGCGACCACCGACAACTGGACCGGCAACAGCAACAGCGGCGCCGCTGAGGATTCCATCACCGGCTTGAAGGGCACGCAGCACTGCGGCCATCACACTGCTAAAGCTGCTATGATCGCCTGTGGCCACCCGCACTGTCTTAAACGATTTCAGCCGCCCCGATTCAAGGCCAGCGATCGCCGCTTCGATTTTGGTTCCGCCGATATCGAAAGCTAGGAAATTCCCGGAAATGCCGGACGCGACCATCAGCTTTGAGCTCCGCCGCAACATTTCTTAAACTTCTTGCCGGAGCCGCAAGGACACGGGTCGTTCCGGCCAATTTTAGGCGAACTGCGCACGTAAGGATCATGATGATCATGTTGGCCGTGATGATGATGTCCGTGATGGCAGTCGGGGCCGTGAACATGCCCACCGATTGCGGATCCGCCATGATCTTCATTAGCTGCGGGTTCTGTTGACGTTTCCGGTGATTTTCTATTTTCCACGAGGTTTTGCTCCCCTCATCGATCTAAGCCAAGCTGCATGAGCAACATCCCATAAGGGTTCCTTCTTAGGCCACTCTTAAATTGACTGTGTTTAAAGAAAAACAGCCACAGCCGATGCACAATTCCAGCGATTACGACGGTCAGTCCATCGGCAGGGCGCAAAGGTTCTGGCCCACATCTGGGATATGGCATCTGAAAACAGCGTAGAAGCGAGCAGGAGTGTACGGTGCAAGGCTATTCCAGTTGAAACGAACAGCCCGGACTGGTTCCCATTGCTTCCGTAAATAGGCGGTATTTTTGATCTGTTTTTTTTAAAACCTAAAAAAAATTCTGAAAAAATTTTTTGTTAAAGATGCACTGGGACGTCCCCGACAAAACTCGCATGCTTCCACATCCGGGAGCAAAAAATTAGAGGAAATTTACCATGCAACTTTTTCACAGACTCGGTCGGGCCCATCTCTTCGTACTATTGATTCTATTATCGGCATGTGGCCAGGATAATTCTGTACCGGGCAATCCAACAGGAGTTCCGGGGCAACCAGTTGTGCCAACGCCTACCCCAAATGGCGATGCTAATGGCACAACCCCCGCACCAGGGACGAACCCTGTTCCAACATCGTCACCCACCCCCGGCGCATATGCGGTTGGGTATAATGAGGATGTGGCACCGGTCTTTCAAAGCCAGTGCCAATCCTGCCACGGCGGTTCAGGGTTGATGGACACCTACAGCGAGTCGAAATCTAACTTCAGCAATCTTATTTCCCGCATTAATTCAGGCAATATGCCGAAGGGCCGCCCCGCCTTGTCCCAGGCCACAAAGAACCTGTTGAACACCTGGGCCACCGAGGGTTTCCCCCAGACGCGTTAAACAGCAGCAGACTCGACACGGCGTAAGATTAAAGTTTCAGAAATTCGAACCGAATCCCTAAAAGTGGTAATTTTAACGGATCGAAAAAAGGAGCATCCAATGATCAATTCAAAGTTCTCTAGGACGCTAGGAGCATCCATTTTGTCAGGTGGACTTATTATGTCTTGCGGCAAATCCTCAGACGAAGGCAGCACGGCCACAGCCTCATCCGTCTCTGATCTTGGGCTTTCGGGTGCGCTGAGAATCACGATTCCCGACACCATGGCTGCCGCTGCCGGCGGAACTGCAGCCAGCTTGACCCTCGCTGGGGGCAGCGACCACTTGAACCTTGTTGGAAAAAAATCCTCCGAAGCCTGCCGCACAATGGAAAACACCAACAGGGTTTTGGAAAACATGCAAGAACTCGGCGGCATGTTCTGCCATCTCGAAGTCGAATCCGCGAAGATGAAATTTGGCACCAAATACGAAATCGCGATGACCGGTGATCCGGGCCTTGCTGGATCACCAGCAATGGCGATTTGGGTCGACAACAGCAACGCCGCTGAGTTGAAAGTCTACATGTGCCAAAATGGAACCTTGAAGCAAAACATCACGATCAGTGGATATACGGGTTCCGGCAAGGCCAAAGGTTCAATGAGCAGCACGCACAGTGACGGCAACGGAAGCGGTGGAATCAACCTTGATTTTGATTTAACCCAGGACGGCTATAAAATTGTCAAAGCCAGCATGAAGCATACGAATACCACTGGCTCCGACACCGGTTCCTTTCGTAATTACAGCGATATCAGCCTGGCGGACTCCGGAGTGAGCACCGTCAAGATGTCCAGCGTCGGCACCAGGGGCAGCGACACCTTTAGCGATCAGGGATCGGTCTTGTTCAATGGAACCATGGGCCAGGCCTTGTTCAGTGGCGCAGGAAGCCAATCACAAGGCGGCGTCGCCCATACCTACAACTGGACGAGCCGCTCCACCTTTGGCGCGGACGGAATTACGGTTCCGAAGGCCAGTGCAACTGCTGATATTACGGTTGCTGCAGCCAGCTTGCCAGAGAAATTGGCCGAGTCTTTTGCTCCTACCGCACCGGCCGGATGGGACTGCTCAGGCACCACTGAAACGGTCGCAATTGATATGACCAATGCCACGACCAAGGCCGCCCACGATGCGTGTAAGTCCGACCACAACCGGTCTTTTAACGCCTGCTGGGGATCTGATTTTGAGCAAGGCGATCACGAATAATTTACGCGGTTCCCTGATTTGAAAGGCTCCCGTTGACCGACGGTGAACGGGAGCCTTTTCTGGTATCGCGCCCCCCCCCAAGGCTGCCTGACCGGTGGACGACGCAAGCAAACACCGTATATAAGAGAACTCACAGGGGGTTCTCATGACAAAACAAAATGCCCGACCCGGCCAGATGGCAGAACACCTCATGCACATGCAGGGTGCCCGTGTCTTCATCGTCGGCGACGTGATCCTGGACCAATACATTTCGGGCAAGGTCAGTCGCATTTCGCCCGAAGCCCCCGTCCCGGTTTTACTTGAAGCCTCGCAGAAATCCGTCCTTGGTGGCGCCGCCAACGTTGCTGCCAACGTTGCCTCATTTGGGGCCACGGCAATCCTTGCAGGGCGCATTGGCGCCGACTCCGATGGCGAACTCCTGACTAGACTTTGTCAGGCGCAGGGGATCCACACGGGCCCTATGGTCAAATGCAGCGATCAACCAACCACGCGCAAGTTGCGGGTCCTCGCCGGTTATCAGCAAATCGTTCGCATTGACGCGGAATCCACCGAACGCCTTAATGCCGTCGCGGAAGATGCGATCTTGGATTCTTTCGATTCATTTTTAAACAGTACGGAACGGAACGGCAATCACCATGCAAATGACAAATCCCTCGTCATCAGCGACTACGGAAAAGGTGTCTGCACACCGCGCCTGCTCAGCAGTCTAATTGCCAAAGCTGTTGCCGGCGGAATCCCGGTGATCACAGACCCAAAATCTAGTGATTTGTCGCGTTACCGTGGAACAACGTTTATCAAACCAAATCTTTCTGAGGGCCGTGAAATTCTGCTGCGCATAAAACCGAACGCATGGCACGAAAATCTCGAAGAGGAAATCGCATCGCTCTTGAAGGTGGTCGAGGCCGAATGCGGCGCGCGCCATGTCGTGCTCAGTTTGTCCGAAAATGGCGTCGTCGCATCAACAGCCGGAACGGCAAATCTACTTCGCTACAAAAGCGAAGTCCTTCAGGTGGCAGATGTCTCTGGGGCCGGAGACACGATGATCGCCTTTCTTGCTATGGCGGCAGCCTGTAATTTGCCGCTGGATCGCAACGTGCAACTGGCAAATATCGCCGCGGGTACCGTGTGCGGAAAACTTGGTACCGCAACCCTGAGCAGTGCGGAATTTATGGAAGCCTTTCAGGAGCGTGAGGGTGCAACTCACCCAGAAAAAGTCATCACTCACGAGGAAGCCTCACGCATCGCGGCACAGTATCGCAGCGCCGGACGCTCTGTTGTCTTTACCAATGGTTGTTTTGACCTTCTGCACGCTGGCCATGTAACCTTGCTGCAACACGCGCGAGACCAAGGCGATATCTTGATGCTCGGCCTCAACGCAGACTCGTCCATCAAACGCCTAAAGGGTCCTGACCGGCCCGTCCAAAATGAACAGGACCGCGCCTCCATCATGTCTGGACTTGGTTGCGTCAACTACATTGTTTTATTTGAGGAAGACACGCCAATTAAATTGATTGAGGCCATTAAACCCGACGTCATTGTCAAAGGCGGTGATTATCACCCCGACGAGGTTGTCGGCGCTGATGTGGTCAAATCCCACGGTGGCCGGGTTGCAATCGTCCCCCTACTGGAGGGGCGCAGCACAACACGAATCATTGAACGCTCGCACGGAAAACCCCGGTGAAATAGCGCCAGCGGCCACAAACGCCCCCTTCGGTAACACTTATTGTGGCGCTACTCGGGGAGCAGACCATCGTAACACAATGATTTCATAGCATTAACTTCTATGGACTTCATCTATTCACCATAAATACCGATGAACCCCTTACTTGCAAGGGAGCGTCATTGAATTTACCGAGCAAACCAATTTTAATTTGTGCGGTTGCCGTTGTGTTGACGGCGTCTTGCGGCGGAGGACTCCCATCTCCGGATCTTGGCCAGACTAAAAAGAAATCCGACAATGCACAGCCGGCCATCAACTCGCTCATCGAGCAGCTCCTACCTGAAGGCAATTTTATCGAAGCACTCTACACCGTAAACGCCTCTTCGGGGATCCTCGTCAATTGCAAAGGCACAACCAAGTTCAACGTGACCACGCGATTCGCGATGAAAATGACGGAATCAAATATCGATTGCGGACTTTTCGGCAAGATGGACCTTGCCAGTTCCATGGCCGGAATGGACCCACGCCGGGCGGAATCTGAACTCGGTGATATGTCAAAGTTCATCAGCAACGATGGCACGTTCATCCGCACCACCCGGTTACCAAGCTTTGAGTTCTACCCGCCGCGTCCAATGGTCGTCTCTGCTCTAAATCTTGATATTTCAAAAGTAAGGGTCGGTGGTCCAGGAGCCGTCGAAACCTTTAACGCACGAGACTTGCGAGCCAACATCAAAACGGAACGACAGGCAACGGGAACCGCCACTTATTTTGCTTTAGGAAAAAACGAAGTGATTGCTTCCAAGAACTTCTCGAAGCCGTTCAGCAGTATTTTTCGCTGGAAACTGCAATACGACGGATTCGCTGGTATCGACCGCATGGCTTCCATGCTGTTTAACAGCATGGAAGTATCATGGAACATGGCACCCCTTGCGATTCCTAAAATCGTCATCGTAACGCGCCTAGGCAACGTGTTGGCTGGCGCCGCAAATAACGACGCAGCTGCAATGCAACAGATGGCCAGTAGCCTTTTGAACTCACCGTTTGGAAGTATGGCCGATTTTCTCGTTGGCGAGATCAAAATCGAGCTGACCTTGTTTAGTCAGAAGGGGTTATAAAATGAGGGAATGCACCTTACAAAAAAGTGCCCTCGTTGGTATTTTGACTCTTGTTGGCGCCTGTGGCGCGCCATCGAAATCATCTCAATCTGTTTCATCGGGACTCAATGCCACAGCCGCAGAACGCCTCGGTGGCATTTGCCTTAGCCTCCAGAATTCACAGCAGGCTCTTGTCACAGGACTCAAACGTTTTCAACCAACGAATTGCTCGGCTGGCGCCGACCGAAAACAAAAACTCACACGAACTTTATCCTTGGATCAACCACTTCTCGATAAGGCCACACGTCAAACTGGATCCAGTGTGGATGACAAAGTCCTCGACATAAGTGCCTCCGCAACCGTGCAGCTTGGAATTTCTTTTGCACGATTTGCCGCCCAATTAGGTAAGGCCATGGCGGATTCCAAGACGTCTGGCAAGCCGCTATTTGACCCCAACAAACAACCACCGAGCACTGGAACACTTCAGGATCTCATGCAAATGCAAACAATCGAGAAAAAAAAGCTCGAATTCGATGCAACAGGAAAATCATTTTCGGGTGCAATGGACGTGGTAAACAAAACCGCAACCCCGAAAATAAATTTGAATCTTGAAATTTCAGGAAAAATACTTGATGACTCCGTTGTTGTCCGTTTCACCAGCAGCGGAAGCAAGCCATACGAACAGTCGTTGCTTGAAAAAATCCAAGGGCTAATCCTGCTTGTTCCGTACGACAACGATGTTTTGGCTGTCCTCTATGTTGATGCCAGCATTTATCAAATTTTGAACGGCGAAAAGGCCATGCTGGACCAGGTTGCTAAGGCGCTTGGCGGCGGTTTTGGATTAGTTTTCAGCGGCCTCGCTCAGGTGCAGCCATGATAAAAAAAACCACCATGCTGCTGAGCGCGTTCTTGCTAACTTTATCGCCGTTGCTCTCGTGGTCCTGCAGTAATGCACCGCAAAAAAAGACCCAACAAGGTGACACTAAAAACGCCGTAAAAGCCGCTGCCCCAACCCTTTTATCAAGGACTGTTTACGAGGTTCGGGTATTACCCCTTGGGCCTGTTCACAATTGCGAATCCACTGCAGGTTGCGATGTGGATGATTCCAGCAAAGTTCTGGTATTGGCGGGCGGCGAAATTGTCATGGAAACAATGTCCAACTTCTCCATTAAATTTGTTAGTGGATCGGTGAGCATCTTAAATAATCCTGCCCTCACCATTGATTTAAGCAAGAGCCTGAGCCAATTTGCACCGGACGCAACTCAAGACACGATGTCAGGCAACATTTCCAGCGACCTTGACGGTCATGTGGTAATGACCAAACGTATTGGCAACATAACATTTGATCCGCCGCGCCCCTTAATCTTGGGACCAATCATTCAGGACCCAAACGACTTTTCGAAGATCGACAAGGTCTACCCGGCGATTCATTTCAAATCTACGGCAGACGCAAAAGGACCGGCCGTGGCGGGCACCGCAACGATCCATCTCAAGGTAATTAATGCACGGGAATCCTACAAACCTCGCCCCTCGGCAAAATTTGCCACGGCACCGTTTGAGGTTCTGCATTGGGAAATGTCTCTCGATAATTCAACGGCTGCAACCGAACAGAATGTTCAGGCCCTTTTGCTAAATCGCATCGCATTCTACTGGCGAACGAGGCCGATTCAAATTCCACGCCTGGCGTTGGACACAGACCTGGGCAGCCTACTTGGCGGAAAGTCGGATCCAAATACCCAAGCGATCGGAGAAGTTCGCGTGATTCTGGATGCAAAAGAAATCACCAGTTTTTGAAGCAAGGACGACATGAAGTTTTGGCCAACGACTCCGACGTCACAACACATGCGCTGCATCGGCGTAGCTGTTTTATTGCTGACCCTCAGTGCTCCAGCCCTTGGTAGTCCATTTACCATGGGTGTTTCCTCTGCCCTGCCTGACGCGCAGAATGCCCAGCAGAACCCCGCACTCGCTGGTGCCATGGAGCAGACGGAGGTAATGGCGGCACCATCCATTTCCATTCAAAACACTTTCCTACTGCGATACCCTGACTCGGGAACCATTGAGAAGCCTCTTGGAATCATGGGTGATCTGACATCTTTCATTCCTGCCTTCATCTATAAAATCAACCCTCGTTTGGGCGTTGGAATTACTGAGATTGCGCCACCCCTAAAAATCAAGCAGGTGATCACGGGTGTTCCCATCGTCCTCCTTCATTCGACCCAGCTGATCGATATCGAGGCAAATGTAACCCTGCATGGCGCCTTCGGCGGTGTCGTTGGTTATCGGTTTTCTGACTATTTGTCCTTGGGGGCCAAATTCAATTATCGCTCCGTCCTGATCGATGCCGATGTCGTCCCGGCAGGCGGCGGAGAGCCCCTGGCTAAGCAGCATATGGATGTGACGACGACAACGCTGATGGCCGGAATTCTTTTGGAACCCATTCCAAACCGCCTTCGTCTCGGGCTTTCCACTATAGTTTTTGGATCAAACACTTCTGCAACGAGCGTCGAATCTGCATTTGTTGCGCAGCAGAACGCATCGGACGGCAGTGGAAAAAGCACCACCACTGCGGCGGCAACCTTTTCCCAATTTATTGCCGGCGGCGCGTTTCTGCTTAGCCCTCGACGCTATATCGCCGCTGACCTTGATTACAAAGCGACAAGTCCCACTGCAAAGGAGTTTTCTATGGTGGACTTCAAGGAAAAACCGATTGATGGCTATGCCCGCCTCGATTTCCGAATGACGGCCGAATGGGCGATCAGCCGAACAACTTCCGTTGTTGGTGGCTTTGCCATGGAAAATTCCAGCAAAGGTGCCGGTCGCCGTGGTACGGACGATGATCCTGGGAAATCTGGATTCGGCAGTGGAGATGTGATCCAGATTTATACTGGTCAGGCTACGCTCTTGCCTGCGCAATCATTCATGGGGGGAGTTAAACTCTACTTTTTAAATGATCCAAAAAAAGAGCCGGACACTAAAAGGAAAACCCATCCTCACGCCCAAGAAAAATTAAAGCCTGAGAAGGAAGCCTCAGAGAAAACAAATCCAACGGGTTGGATTGTTGGTGTTGGCCTAGGTTATCGCAAGGCAACCCTTGGTATCGATTCAAGCGGCGAGCTGCCTGGGGCTTACGAACAAACCAGGATTTACCTCCCACTCGAATTTACCCGCCGATTTTAAGCACGAAAAAACCCCCTCTCGGGGGCTTTCAGCTCTGACCACTTAAGGTGATATTCAATTGAATTGATGAGAAATCAAAGGATTGGACTGAACTAGCAGAAAATACACAAAAACGGGAAAGGCTGAGAAATTTTGCAGTGGTCCGAGCTTTTTTTTCGATTGCACTATGGCCTTATATAGCTTGGAATCTAAGAATTCCTTAAGCTGACATGCTTCCTTTGCGCCCCGAAATCTGATCGGGTCTTTAATCTATATAATTCTTAATAACAAGTAAGTTTTAATAATATTAATACAACGGATTTTAATTAATCTGTAAATTACTGATTATATTGATATTTCATAAATTTTTATAATGTTCTCCCTAATTTCTCCGATCCCAAACTGGTCTGGAGATGGTTCCAGATTGGTCATCCCCTGAAGGCCTGCACGAGGGTTCGTATGTTTGGTAAAAGAATCAAAAAATCCGCCGCACTGGTTTCTTTTGGAGCACTGGCCGCAGTCACCCAGTGGTTTTGGCCCGATCCAGCCTTGGCCGATCAATTCCAGCGCATTTACCGTTCTCCGTACTTCTTAGGCCGCGGAGACACAGGTGTGGCTGTGGCCGACAACGAAGAAGCCATCTTTTATAATCCGGCTGGACTTGCGCAAGGTTCCGGCATTTTCAAAGGTTTATCCATATTTTCACCAGGAATTGAAATATCGAGCGACACGCGCTCCCTCGTAAAAGACTTGGCCTCGTCTCAAGGCGGCAACACGATCAGCAAGTTGACGGAACACATTGGGGAGAATCAACACATCGGATTCAACAACTTCTCAGGGTTGCTTTTCCGACGCGCTGCCATCGGCATCGTGACTTCAAATGAAACTGACGTTCTCGTCTACAAAGACCCAAAGCAAGGAGGCCTTGAAGCTGTCCAAGCCGACCTATACTCCACAACCGGATTGACCTTTACCCTTGCCGACTCGTTTTACGGCGGCAAAATGCTGCTGGGTATGACCCTTGCATACTATAAACGAGCGCAGGCCGAGTTGGACCTTGGCCTCCTCGAAGCTCAATCGCTCAACGATACTTCTAGTATTTTCGGATACGGAACAACCTCGCCCGTCACATTTGGTGCGATGTTTTTATTACCTGGAAAAAATGAATCCAGCATTGGAGTTACCATCCATAACGTCGGGGATGCCCATGTTACTCCCGACAATCCGGATCTATCGGTCGACAATTTAAAGCAACGAATTGACCTGGGCTATGCATCCACGTCCAGTTCCAAAGCCGCCACGGCACGCCTCCTCGTCGATTACATTGACGCGACAAGTGCGTACTCATCAAACGTCTATAAAAAGCTTCATGTTGGCGGTGAGATTGGACTCGGAAAACGTGTTGGTTTGAGTGCCGGGCTAAATCAAGGTGGTCCTTGTGCCGGGATTTTTATTGATGCCTGGCTGCTTCGAATCGACAGTGGATTTTACACCGAAGAGCTTAGCGACAAGGTTGGCCTGCGATCAGATCGGCGTTATTTCGTGCGTATTAAAGCCGGATTTTAAAAACCGGATTGGCAGCAAGGGGATATCATGAACTGGAAAACGATGACCATGACGATAGCCATGACGATGTCCGTTTTGATGGTTTCCGCGTGCGGATCAAACGTCTATGCGCCCCTTCAGTCCCAGGATCCCTCTGACCAGGCGGCCCGCTACCTTGAAGAAGGAAAACCGCAAAAGGCCATCGATTTACTTGAAAAAGCCCTTGCTGATGATGCCGGAAACTCATCTTACCTATCCATGCTGGCACTTTCTTATGCCCAACGTGCCGGCGTCGCACCGATTGATTTCGTTGAAAACATGGGCAGTGCCCAATCCAGTGCAACTTCGGGGACAAATAGTATCACTGCCTTATTCAGCGTAACCCCACCTGCTACTAGCAGCGCCATATCTGATGTTGATTATGCAATTACGTTGATGGGACAACTTCCGACGGGGGCGTTAAATGACGCAGAAAAACTTAAACTGTCGATTTTTCAAACGGCATCCACTGTATTGAAAATAAAAATTCTCGACACCGACGGTGACGGGGCAATATCCATTACCGAAATGCTGAACCTCACCGATGCCACCGCAGAATCCATCGTCTTAGGTTTAATCAATGCAGCGTCACTCTTGAGCGGCGGGGGCTCGAGCGCCAGCAGCGGAGGCGATGCTGCTGCCAGCCAAATCAGCGCCATGGTGAGTGGCATAGACGGACAAACGGGAAGCAGCAGCCGCGACAAACTGGCTGGCTACCTTCAGAACTAACAGCCCACTCAACTACTGTGGTGAGCGCCAACCTTGCAGCCAGTGTCCACACTTCGCATGATGTCATCGCGCGGAATCAATTCCGTCGGCAATGAGGCACGGCGAAGATTCGCATGGAACAAAATCGCCCCCCGCAGCTTGGCATAATCGAGGTCAGCATCTTCAAGGTTTGCATTGGTGAAGTTCGCACCCTCAAGGTTTGCATTCCACAGAGATACACCGCGCATGTCGGCATCCGTGAAATTTGCATCCTTCAAGTTCGAATAAGAGAAATTGGTGTTCTGCAGGTCGCAATTGGAAAAATCAATCTTGATGAGGTTTGCCTTGCGAATATCCAGACCGCTCAGGTCTTTGGTCGCAGCAAGAGTTTCGAGAACTTCTTTACGTGTCAGCGTTACAGTCTTATCGGATTCTTTGGTCATCTTATCATCCAATCAATAGGGCCAAGATTCAGGAATACCAGGGAGATCCTCAGGACATCAAAAGGCGCGCAACGTCAAGCATACGCCAACTGAATCCCGTTTCATTATCGTACCACGACAGCACCTTGACCAACGTCCCTTCCATCACGGCCGTGCTTGCGCCGTCGACAAAACTACTGTGATTGTCGCCGTTGTAATCAATCGAAACGAGAGGTTCATCGGTATAGCCAAGGATTCCTTTCATCGCTCCGTTTGCCGCCTTGCGCATGGCGTCATTAATTTCCTCCACCGTCACCGCACGACTAACTTCGAAGGTCACGTCGACTAAAGATACATTAGGTGTCGGAACCCGAATTGCCATGCCGTGCATCTTCCCCTTTAGCTCCGGCATCACCAGCCCGATGGCTTTAGCCGCCCCCGTAGAAGTCGGGATCATCGAGACACCCGCAGCCCGCGCGCGCCGAAGATCCTTGTGTGGCAAATCAAGAATACTTTGATCATTGGTATACGAATGCACTGTGGTCATGAGCCCGCGCTTGATTCCAGCGAGGTCATGAATCACCTTGGCTACGGGAGCCAGGCAGTTTGTGGTGCAACTGCCATTGGATACGATTGTATGCTTCACCTTGTCTATTTTTTGGTGATTCACACCGTACACGACGGTGATATCCTCATCCGTCGCAGGAGCGGAAATAAGCACCTTGCGAGCCCCAGCCTTCAAATGTCCTTCTGCAGCGGCACGCTTAGTGAATACGCCCGAACATTCAAACACAATGCCGACCTCATTCGACTTCCACGGCAGCTCCTCCGGATTTTTAATCGCGGAGACGGAAATTTTACGGCCATCAACAATAATGGCACCGTCAGCGGCTTCGACGTTATGATCAAAACGCCCGTGAACACTGTCGTACTTAAGCAAGTGCGCAAGGGTTTTGGTGTCCGTCAGATCGTTAATGTGAACGATCTCAAAGTCGCTGTTGCCTTTTGCATAGGCCGCACGGAACACGGTCCGGCCGATCCTTCCAAATCCATTAATGCCAACGCGAATGGTCATGTCTGATTCCTTCGACAAAGTGCCCTTAAGTTAGCAAAGGGACAGCTCTCAGCAAGTGATTTCAGGAGAATAATGCGGTTCAGGCAAACTATATCGACCTGAAGGGCCAACGGATGCCCCGAATTGCCGGTTCAGAGCCCTTTTAGGCAATTTGCGAAGGCCGAGCAAACCTTGGGCATTGCGTCTGCCCGAACATCCAGATGGGTCACCGCACGAATCCAGCCCCCTCCCGTTGGCAGAACCAAAACGCCGACGGCAGCCAGAGCGTCAACCAGGGCCTGAGCCTTTTTAGGCCGGACCTGCAGATAAACCATGTTTGTTTGGGGATTCGGGGTTTTGGCAGCAAGGGCCTTTTCAGGATGTTCCGCACAGAGGTCTCGGAACAACTTAGCCAACACGCCGGCTTGAAGGTGATCCTCGCCGATCCGTTCCCGGTGATGCCGCAGAGCATACAAGGCCCCCGCGGCAACGATTCCCGCTTGACGCATTCCGCCGCCCCAACGTTTTCTGACTTTGCGTGCGCGTGCCACCAGATCACGAGAGCCACATAAGGCCGAACCCACTGGTGCACCAAGTCCCTTTGAAAAACAAACTGACGCCGAATCAAACCCGCGCAACAGCTCCGAAACATCCTTGTCAGTCGCAGCGGCAGCGTTCCAGATTCGCGCTCCGTCACAATGCAGGGCCACGCCCTTGTGACTCTGCCGAAAGGCACGGATCCGCTCCAAACCGCTTAATGGAAAAACTCGTCCACCATGACGATTGTGGGTATTTTCAAGCACGATCATCGAGGTGGTCGCAGAATGCAGGCTGTCCTCACGCACTAAAGCCATGGCCGAATCATTCCACTGCATGAAGTCCTCGGAATTCACGCAATCAAATTGAATGCCGGAAAGTGCTGGCCCGGCCCCTGCCTCGTATATGAAGACATGACTCTCTGCCTCAATCAAAACAGAATCACCGGGGCGGGTCTGTAAATTGATGGCGATCTGATTCGACATCGTGCCACTTGGCACGTAGATAGCAGCTTCAAAACCGGTGATACCAGCGACCAACTCTTCAAGTTCAAGGATGGTGGGATCTTCCTGAAAAACATCATCTCCGACTTCCGCGGATGCCATCGCAGCACGCATGCCTTTGCCAGGTTGCGTGAACGTGTCGGACCTTAAATCTGCAATGATATTTCTGATGGAGCTGGTCGTCGGTTGATTCATGGAATGGATCACGGCACTCGGTTGTCGGGCACCGGACGACGCATTGGAATCAATACCCCACGCCTCTCGACGCGCGGCGTGAGTCGGGCAAGGTCGCCCAACCGTCGCGGTCGGACGCGACGCGTTGTCGTCGTCGTCGTCATCCGTTCCCGAGGATCGGACGGCGTCATTAGAAACGCAGAAATACCCGAACCGTCGATCAATCGACCTGCGGCCAATCCGGCCTTCACCAATTGGCCTGCCTTGAAATCTATTTCCGGAAAAGCCGCAAGGCGTTCGACGCCAAGAGCGACTCTGGCACGAACGAGGGTTTGCATGGCTTCGTCAACGGCCCCACCCATCAAATGACAGCGCATTTGATGACTGAAAACTCCAGCCATGATCTCAATCGTGTCTGCCGCACCAACCAAATCTGCCTTTTGTTTGGCAGAAAGGCTCGCAAGTTGAGCTTCAATATGCCGGACAAGCGGGCCAAGACGGCGGCCAGCCTGTCGATAGTCACCGCGAATGTAAGAGGGAATTGACCAGAATGCAGCCGCAAATGCACGGCGCAGGATTCGGCGGCGCATGACGCCCCTCCCCAAAATCCCAATCACCCGTTTTTCACAAAGGCATGCACGGGACAGCAAAAACAGCGTCCGAACAACCCCCGCGAGCTCTAAAGCGCCAATCTTGGCAAAAGCGAGGATCCCAGCAAAAATGACCAATGAAACCGTAATCACGTGGAGCAAATGCCTCCGATGGAAACCATCTCCCTGACACCAGGACGATGCATTGACCTTTTGGCTTTAGTGCAATTTTATCGCGCTTGGCAATGCCTAGATTTAGATAGATTGCATTAAAGGTGGTTAGAAATTAAGCGGGGAGATTATTGTTGCGGGGGGAGCCCTGCCGTGCTTAAACTTGCGGCCCGTGGCGTCGTACCCAAGTGGCTAAGGGGGCGCATTGCAAATGCGTTATTCGCCGGTTCGATTCCGGCCGACGCCTCCACAAAACAAAAAAACCCGCGCTTTCACAGCGCGGGTTTTTCTGTTTCAACAGCTTAACTATCGCCGATTAACGGCTCGCAACAGCACTGTCGAGGGGGAACCATTTTGGTTCGTCAACCTGCACGGCCTTCAAAGGAAAGCCGGTCGTCGCACCAGATTCTTCCACAGCCATATCCCAGATGGTTGCCAGAACTGCGGAAGCAAAACCCATCCGGGGAGCAAAGTAAGTCTTCAGGCCCCTATCATCCTGGGAACCACGATCACCAAAGTGATCTAGAACACCAGCCAATTCTCCAAAAGCCACTTCGCCTTCGTGCATGGCAAGGCCTTTCGCGGCCCCTTCACTGGGACGGCCGTTGTGGCGGCCGGCTAAAGTCGGTTTACGCTTCTCACCGTCAGCGATGGTATCGCCCACCAAACGGTCATGGGGGACCGTTTCCACCAAAGTTGACTCAAAGTATTTATGAACACCCGGGCGCTTGATCGACTGACCGTCATAATCGCTGGAAACATGCATCGGCTGAGCGATGTCACCAACGTAATGACCAAGAACGCCGGCCATCTGAATCGATTCTTCCCAATTTTTTTTCTGCAGAGCCGTAACTAGGCGGCGGTAGATGCTGGAAATACGGAACATGGCCGAGCCATTTTCGTCCACGAAAGCCATTCCCATTTTATTGATCACAGAGCCCAGTGTCAGCCCATCGAATGAGCCAAGTAGGTTAGACTTCTTGTAGACATCCCAATGAAAAAAGTGCGTGCCGCGCTCTTTCTCATAAACTCCCGGACGTTTCCACAGGCCGTCTGGCGTATTGGCAAAGCGTCCCAAAGTCTGTTTGTTATTTCTAAAAAATTCAGCCGCAGGCGAACTCGTAAGTTCTGCTGCGGCTTCGTTAACTATAAAATGGCCTTTGGCTCCCCAAGCAAAACACGGACTGCTCAGGGCCGTCGAAAAAACAAGTCCAGCTACTGCGAATACACCGGTCCTGACGCGACTTTGCATAAATCCCCCTAGTAGACAAACATTTACGGTGTTTGGTAGAAACGCCGGACCAATTACCGGCTTATATTTTGGGCACAGCCACAGAGGCTTGTAATCTCTAATTTTTTTTAACGAAATGAGGTATAACGAGCACCACCATAGAAGTCAAGACCGCTTCAAGTTAAGATCCTGTAAAGGCCTTTTTTTACAGGTTTTTTTACGTTTTACTTGTTTGTTTTTTGGCGCGCCTTGCCAGGCTGATTGCCACCATCCTGCATCACTTTTTCCATCACACCGGCGGCCTTATTTTTAACGCCCCGGAACAAGAAAAACACACCAACCCCACCCAAAGCTACCGGGCCAAGCGAGCGAAACAACTCAGACATTGCAGCAGCACCCTCTGCCCTCGACATGATCCCCGCCACCAACAATGCGGCCGCAAGTAATTGAAACCTAAGATTCCAAAGATTCTTCATTTAAAAACTCCTCTTTGCGTTTCGGACGTCCCCACCAGGCCAAGCCACCACCCAGCCCAAATAACAGTGACGCCATAGAAAGTCCTATGATCCAAAGGCGTTGGCGGCCCTCGGCCACTCCAGCCACTTCAAACATCAGCGCTTCTCCGGGTGCTAGCGGAGCCGTTATGCCCCAAACCCCAGACCCGCGATCTCCTCCTCGACTCACCAAACGCTCCGCCCCCTGAAGATCAAGTCCGCTACCCTTGGCTGTCAGGATCTGCAAGTCCGGAACCTGATATGGCGCCATAAACTCAAGGCGAGACCTTCCAGCTTTCGCCCCCACAATAAATCCAAAACTCACCAGATGGACACCGGGCTCGACCTTTTTGCGAATGGCAACTGTCCCGCCTTCTCCGACGACCACCTCATCAGGCAACAGGCCGTCCTGTGGGCGGATATCAATGGCACCTGTCGGCAACATGATCGGGGTCGTAAACTCCTCCGCAACTTTGCCATCGTTTTGAAGGGTAAACACATAATGCCCCCAAAGCTGATCCACGCCGCCACGTAACATAATCGCATGGCGCGGACCAATGACCGTTGAAGCCTGCGCCGAACCTAACGGGAAAAAAATCTGGCCCATTCCTGCCAAGGAGACGCCAAGAAGCACAGCAAGGGTGGAACCACCTCGACGGACACGCTGCAGAAAATCAAGCCGCCGGGCGACGTCGATATAGCGGTGCCGCAAATATTCTTGGCGCCGCGCCCACTCCCGCCGCGATAAATCGCCGTTGTCGAAAACAATCTCTTCTTTGACATAGCGACCGACAATGGCGGCCTTCATGGATTCCAAGCGTTCTAAATTATTGATCGTGCCCGCCGCCGCTAAAAAGCCTCCACGCCCCAAAAAAAACGGCAAAATCGTAGCGGCCAGAGCACCTAAGGCAAAAAGCATAGATACGATCATAATTGCGGTCATGCCTTCTCCCCTTTTGTCACGCCTAATTCAGTAGCCAATCTGATCGCAGCACCGGCCTTGACCTTGGTGATATCATTGGTCCATTCCGTGAGAATTTCTTCGAGCGGCTTCACAGCCTCCACCCCAACAAGATTGTCGCGGCGACGCCACACCAAAAGCCAGACGACAAGTGGTCCCATCACCAGCACGAGCAATGGAATCGCCCATGCCAGAACACTGACTCCTGTCTTGGGTGGAACTCGTAAAATCCATGGGCCATATCGTTCCGTAAAAAACGACAGAATCTCCTCATGGGATTTCCCAGCCTTGAGCTGAATTGTAACCTCTTCTTTAATCTGCTTGGAAAACGGCGCGTCTGATTCCAGGACGCTCAATCCAACACAGGTGGGACAACGCAAATCACTTGCGACATCCCGAAACTGATTTTGAAAGGCGTCCGCCTCTGCAAAACTCAACGATCCGTGCCACAAAGCAAGAGCCAACCACAACCCTGGTGCCATCCGAAAAAAAGACCTCATGGCGACACCCCACTGGCTGCATCATTGGCACTTCCAAAAGCGCTACTGTGCTCCCAAACACCACCCGCAACATCACGACTACGATCGCCACGGAACCGATCCAAGGCCGCGATGATGCCGCCAAAGACCATGATTATAACGCTGATAAAAACAAGGCGAACTGTCGGGTTAACGTGAAGTTGCAACGTCACGGTCTCACCGGATTTTTTCTCAAAATCAACCATTACAGCGTAAAGATCGTGCCAAAATCCACCCAGCACGCCCACTTCGTTCATAAGCTCTGGCTTGGTCGGATAGCGGCTTTTGGCTGGATAGACGGTCCCGATTTCACGGCCATCCCTGGTGATCAAAAGTGGCGCCTCAAAAAGCGTTGCATTGCCCTCTTCGCGGACCTGAAATTTACCCATCGTAAAGTCATAACCAAAAAGCGAGGCTGTTTCACCGGAACGCAAAGTCACCTCGCGGTCGACGCCCCGATAATTCCCAAGAAACCCAAGAATGGCCAATAATGCGCCGATATGGGCAATAAAAGCCCCCGTGTAGGCCGTGTTCCGTAAAATAAAAACTCGCAGTCGACCAAGAAAGCCGCCGGAAACATTGGCCAATGGTTCAAGCCGCAACAAAAAGTCCGCACACAAACAAATCACGGACCACATCACCAAATAAATTCCCACAATTTGTGCCCCAAGAGGCCAAGGCCGCGTCGTCTTAAAAACATCGCCACCCCAATAGAAGAAACCCGCCGGCACCAGCGCGATAACGGCCGCATTGATCATTAACCTGCGCCCACCTGGGATTCTGGCCGAGTGATATCGCAGTAAGTTGCCAATCGCGACGGCGACAATCAGCGCCAGACCGATCCACGGTGCAAAGGCGTTAAAATAAGGTGCTTGAATTGAAATTCGTTGGCCACTGACGGCCTCTGACACAATCGGAAATACCGTTCCGATAAAGACGACCGTGGCCAGGGTCAACAACAAAAACTGGGTGACAATCAGGGCTGATTCTTTCGATACACCCCAAACTTTCCCGGCATCCGGAGGCAAAATAGACGGCGCCCGAAAGGCAAATAAAAGCAGGCTGCCCACCAAAAGAACGGCGATAAAAATCAGATAATTTGGGCCAATATTGCCGTCGGCAAAACTGTGAACTGACGTGATGATCCCTGACCTTGTGATGAACGTTCCAAAAAAGCTAAAGAAAAAGGCGAGGATCGCCAAAATAACGCCCGAGCGTTTCAAATGGCCAAGCTTGTCCTGAATGACCATCGAGTGCAGCAAAGCCGTCGCCATAAGCCAAGGCATTAAACTGGAATTCTCCACTGGATCCCACGCCCAATAGCCTGCCCAACCGAGTTCCACGTAAGCCCAGTGCCCCCCCAGCGCAACCCCAGCCGTTAGGGCGCACCAGGCAAACAGCGTCCAACGCCGCGTGGTTTTAAGCCAACCCTCGGTGATGTCACCGTAAGCCATCGCTGCAATCGCATAAGCAAAGGGGATTGCAAGGGCCGTGTAACCCGTAAAAAGGGTTGGGGGATGAATCGCCATATACGGATTTTGCAGCAGCGGATTCTTACCAAGGCCATTGGATGGGGCTGGAAGTTGCATCACAAACGGATCCGAATGACTTACTGAAAGGTAAAGCATCCAACTGACCACAGCCAATAATGAAGCTGCCACCCAAGGCATGATGTGCTCGTTATCGCGATTGCCAGTCCACAACGCAATCACCGTGAAAATCGAAAGGATCATCATCCACAGGAAGTGCGAACCCTCTAAAGCAGACCAAAAAGTAGTAAAGGTATAAAAAGCTGGAAGGTCATTACTGGAATTGCGCCAGACGTAGGCGATGGAATAATCGCGTGAAAACAGCGACAACCACATGACAATGGCAGCCAGCACGACAAACATCGCGGTCATTGTTGCGGCCATTCGGCCGGAGCGGTAGAGGCGGCGATGACGCAACCAGGCGGCAGCAATACTCGCCCCAAAACCGTAGATGCTAAAAATCAGAGCTAAAAGCAAAAACATGAATCCGAGATGTGCAGGCATTGGTCACCACTTTACTGTAGGCGGGAGCGAGACAAAAATAGCCTCGGTGTTACCGCCAGTCATAAGTCCAAAACGAGTTCCGCGGTCCCACGCCAAATTGAACTCAGCGTAGCGCCCACGCCAGTATAACTGGCCCTCTTTTTCTACTTCGGTCCAAAGCATCGCTTTGCGTCGCTCCAGAATACGCGGATAAACATCCGTGTAGGCGTCCGTTAGCGCCTTCATAAAACCAAGGCAGCGATCAAAATCACCTTCAAGGTAATCAAAAAAAATCCCACCAACCCCACGTCGCGATTGGCGGTGCGGAATATAAAAATATTCGTCGCACCAGGCGCGAAATCTCGGATGGCAGTCTGGCGCCCAAGACTTGCAGGCCTCCGCCATTGCAGCGTGAAATTCGCGGGTGTCATCCTCATACTCAATGAATGGGGTTAGATCGGCGCCCCCGCCAATCCAAAAAGAATCCCCGACCTCAAGCATCCGGACATTCATGTGGGCAATGGGCGCATGGGGATTCATCATGTGAGCAATGGTGGATAGGCCAGCAGCGGTGAACGGCTTACCTCGATGCTCACCTTCCATTGCTGGATATTCCGGGCCGGACACCGATGAAATATTAACCCCGGCCTTTTCAACCACAGCCCCTCGAAGGACTGCCATTGTGCCGCCTCCGCCCTCAGGCCTGGTCCAAGGTTTAAATTGAATTTTAGCAGCACCATCAGCCGCTTCCAGCTTTACAGCGAGGCGGCTTCTGGCGTCTTCCAAGAACGCCTGCAGGCGCTCCCGTTGTTCAGGTAAAAGTTTCATCAATGAAGGTCATAGCATCTCCCGTAAACGGGAACAATTCTTAAGGTTTCTCCCCAAAGATAGCGGCCTGAGCGTCAATGGCCATCTGCCTAGGGAAGCCTGATGTCATGCCGAGGTATGGAGTCCACACCCAGTTCGACCGCAACCCACTCATTCGTACTTTGTGTAGCCATGCCCCAACGGCGCAGTGAGTCAAAAACGGCAACGCTCGCGCCGAATCCATGCCGGAATTCCGTCCTCAAAAGGCCGCCAACATCGCTCACGGCGTGAATGCAATTAATGGCGCCACCCGAACGAAATTGATAAACCCCGCTGCGATACGGCTTGTCGTCCACAATGTATGAAACCGAACCAGATTCAAGGAAGGCAATGCGCCTCAATCCAGCCTGGTAAAACCCTTCGGAGACTTCAATTGGCCCCCAACGCATGACAGAAAGCCGCGCATCAGAAGCAATTTGGAGGGTTTCCGACAGAGAAAAATTTCGCGCCGACTGAGGTGACAAACGCAGTAGGCGGACATCGCGAGAAACCGGAAGCCAGCTGATCGAATGCGACTCGAACCCTTGGAGGTCGTCCGCATCTCGAGACCCAGTCGATTCGATAAAAGAGGCAAAGGTATGGGAATTATGGACGCTATTGCTGCGGTCCTGGTACCCGTACACAATTAGATAGTGATGCCGAAGGGACTGCCCATTGGCCGCGCCAGCAAGCCCCCACGACATCAAAACAACCTGAATGACCCTAGCGGCATATGGCGCCAACGCACGAATCATAAAAACTCCCCTTGATCCCGCAAAACAGTTTCATGATTTGTTGTTAATAATCATTAAAACCATACCGCAGCAATAAAAAAGTGGCCGCGGCTGTTCCTATTTCCGGGAATCATTTGAAGGGGGATAGTAGTTATTCCTTCAATTTCTTCTTTTCACGCTTTTCTTGTTTTTTTTCCTTCGCCGTTTTCAGGGCTGGCTTCTTCTCGGCCTTTTTCGAAACTTGACCTTTTGCCATGAGGGACTCCTTCAACTAGTTGTTAACGTAACCCGCTATTATCATCGCAAAACCGCGACGACCTTTCGAGTGCTTTTTGAACCCAACCTCAACCGCCTGATAATCAGGCCTTCACAGGCGCTTTATGACCAACTGTTGAGGATGCCCGCCCTGATTTGCTACGGGACAGGTACCGGTCAATCCAAAGCAAGTAGCCGCTGCCTACAAAGTTTGTCGTTAACGTCGCACCAACGATGCCGACCGACATTGCGATGGCAAAATTCCGTATGCTCTCTGGCCCAAAAATAATGATCCCGACGAGGGACAAATTGGTCACAAGAGACGTATTGATCGTTCTAGTCAAAGTCTCGTTCAAGCTGCTGTTGATCAATTCTGGAAATGGCTTGGGGTTTTTCGACTTTAGATTTTCTCTAATCCGGTCAAACACCACAATCACGTCGTTCACGGAATAACCGATGCCGGTTAAAAGCGCCGCCACCGAGGTTAGGTCGAACGACTTCCAAAAAATCAGGTAGAACGCCAGCATGGCACACGTATCGGGGATCAGTTTCAGCACGGCGGCAGATCCAAACCGAAAGTCAAAGCGAAACCCTAAGTACAGCATAATGCCGATGATCGCATAGATCATCGAAAAGAAGCCCTGATTGCGCATCTCTCGTCCAATCTGTGGGCCGACATAATCAACTCTCGTGATTTGCGGCGCAAATTGCACTAGCTGCGTCCGGATGGCTTCTTGCAACTTATTAATCCGCACGCCACCCGAAGCTTGATTGACGTCTTTCCCCGCATCCACATTCGATGGACTACCGTGACCAGAGGTCTCTTCAAACCGCAGCAAATATTCTTTTTGTCCGCCCTGCAATGCCTGGATGCTCATGTCATCGATACCGATGCTTTTTGCGGTTTCACGAATCGCGTCTGGGGTAACTTCCTGATTAAATTTAACCTCAACTTCAGTACCACCAACAAAATCCACCGACCAATTAAACCCTTTGGTGAATCCTGTGACAAGTACGGCAATTGACATCAGGACTGCAAAAATAGTCACCGGAGCATCCCACTTCAGGAAATTGAACTGGAATTTTCGCTCGCGGCTTGCGGCATCGCCACCAAGCCACACCCTGATTTTTGCAGGATCCGTTTGACCATGCAGCGCCCAATCAAAAAACGCATGAGAGCAGTAGAGTGAAGTAAACAGGGATAGGACTAATCCAATCATCAGCGTCACAGCAAATCCGCGAATTGGACCAGATGGGTTGGTTGACAAAAGAATTCCAGAAGCCAAAAGAGCGGTGACGTGACTATCCACGACCGTCCAAAAAACTTTCGAAAAACCATTATCAAGGGCGTTACGGGCAGCGCGCCCTTCACGTAATTCTTGACGAATCCGCTCGTTGATCAAAACGTTTGCGTCAACAGCCATTCCAAGACTCAACACAAAGCCAGCAATTCCTGGCAGGGTCAAAGCAAAGCCAAGCAAGGACATCGACGCAAGAAGAAAAACGCCGTTTAAAACAAGGGCCACTGAGGCATTGATGCCGGGCCTGCGATAATAAAGGATCATGAACACAAACACGCACGCAAGACCGACCAAGACGCCCCAGACGCCCTTTTGCGCAAGCTCCGGTCCAAGGCTCGCTCCAATCTGGCGCTGCTCAAGAATCGTGATAGTTGCCGGGAGGGCACCGGACTTAAGCACCAAGGCAAGCTCGGTGGCATCCTTTTGCATGGCCTCATAACCGCGACTTCCGCCCATATTGATTACCGCGCTACCCCCACCAATCTTCTGATTGATGACCGGAGCCGATTCAATGTTGTCATCAAGAACAATCGCCATTCGTTTTTTGACGTTCGCGCCAGTGACTTCTTCAAACCGTTTTCCGCCCAACGCAGTAAACTGCAGAGAAACTGCTGGATCGCTCGATAGGCGCGACTGGTCCATCGTCACATTAGCATCGAGAACATCGTCACCGCTGATCTCGGTTGCCGCACTAACAACGTAGCTTCTGTAACGAGATTTTTGTCCGTCAGCAATTGACTCGCGAGAGAAAAGCAATTCCCGATCAGGAGGAAGAAGGCCTTTCGTCAGATTGACGATCCCATCCTTACTTTCGGAAACAAACGCAATGCTGTTGCCGCTTCGCTCTGAAGTAATGTTGGGCGGTAGCTTACCGACTAAATCACTGAAGCCCTTGAAATCATCGTCCACAATTTTAAATTTCAACTGAGCCGTCCGTCCAAGGAGCTCCTTTGCCTTTTCAGGATCCTTGAAACCAGGAAGTTGGGCCAGGATTGATCCATCTAGCCGACGGTTGATGATAGGCTCGGTTACGCCCCATTTATCGACGCGACTCCGTACGACGCGCTCCGCTTGCTCCAGCGCTGATGCCTTGATGGAATCAATTTGGTCGGCCTTAAACACAAAGTCCTGAGCGCTATTCGCCATTCCCTTGGATTCAAGGGTTGGAAAATTTTTGCGGAGAGCGGCTGAAAAAGCCTCGATATTTGCGTTTGGCTCAAACTCCACGCGAAGTCTATTTTCACCTTTAACGACATAGGCCGTCTTGACGCCAAACTGCCGGTCTTTATCTTCCTTCCAATGGATCAAGTCCGTTCCGATCCGCGCTAGGCGGTTCTCCACCGCTTCGGAAAGATTGACACCCAAAACCAATTGAACCCCCCCTTGAAGGTCAAGGCCCAAGTTGAGGTGACCTTTGGGCAGCCAAGCTGGAATTTTCTTAGCCATGTACTCATGATCGTTTCGAAGATCAGCCGGCTCCCGCAGGTAAAGATAACTCGGTATCAGAATGTACGACGAGAAAAGCGTCAGGATAGCAATCAGCGATAAACGCCGGCGGAGCGACTTCATTGACAATTTATCTCCATTCCAAGTTGGTGCCTGCAAAAACTAATATTTAGGCTAATAGGAAAGTTCGTCACTGGCCACAAAAAAAGATCCTAACCACACGGAAAAACAGGGTTAGTTATTCCATCCTGAATGCCTAGCATAAGATCCAAAACACCCCAAAAGCCTCCTCCTAACCCCATATTGATGGACATTTCTTAAAGCTTCTAATAGAAACTTCAGCGAATTCTAGTGAGACTCATCGAGCGCCATGCCTAAAACTACCAGTACCGATCATTCAAACCAGACCGTGTTCATCAAAACCCTTGGATGCAAGGTCAACACCTTTGACGGGAACGCCATTAGCAACCAGTTCCGGGCCAAAGGCTACACCATTGTCGATTCCGCCGATGGGGCTGATATCACTGTCCTCAACACCTGCAGTGTGACCTCGGCGGCTGACCGGGAAGCCAGATATTTGATCCGGCGCTATCGTCGGGAAAATCCAAATTCCAAAATGGTGGTCACCGGTTGCTACGCCCAGACGGATTCAGCCCGGCTTGCAGCGATGCAGGAAGTCGATTTTGTCGTTCCAAACGAAGCCAAAGAACGCCTGGTTCAATTCATCGAAGGTGAGACGGACGCCCCCCCGGAAAACATCGCCCCCGAAAGCCCCGGCGCTAAAATGCCGACTGACGTGAAGCCCGTCAGCGAAAACCGCCAGTCCCACTTCAAATCATCTCTTGTTTTATTCGACGATGCCTCTTCATCGCAGACCAGAGCTTTTGTGAAAATCCAAGACGGCTGCAACGGCTTCTGCGCCTATTGCCTAATCCCTTACGCCCGAGGCGCAAGCCGCAGTGTTGGGCCAGAACAAGCCTTCCAAGAGATCAAACGCCTGATCGATGCCGGCACACCAGAAATTGTTTTGACGGGGATTCACATCGGCGACTACGGTCGCGATCTGGACAGTTTTGCTGGTAATGCAGAACCTTTTGCGACGTTTGTGTCATCGATCATGGAAATTCCCGGGCTTCAGCGCCTGCGGATTTCCTCCCTCGAGCCCGGGGAACTAAGCAAAGACCTTCTAGAGGTTTTAAAACTCCACGCGGACAAATTCTGTCCGCACTTTCATCTGCCATTACAGTCTGGGCATGACCGCATCTTGAAACTGATGCGCCGTAGTTATGATAAAGCGGGCTACGAGGCTGCTGTGGTCATGGCGCGGGATTATTTTCCGGGTGCAAGCTTTGGCGCCGATGTTATTCCTGGCTTCCCAAGTGAAACCGACGAGGAAGCCGACGCAACTTTGGCCTTCATCGAGCACATGGGCCTAAATTACCTCCACGTTTTCCCCTACTCGCTGCGTCCAAATACGTCCGCCGCGCGAATGCCGGGCCATTTGCCTCCTGAAGTCGTCAAAAAACGGGCGGCTAAACTCCGCGCCCTATCGGAAAAACTTGCGCCACAGTATGCCGCGCAATTCATTGGAAAAACGGTCGACGTATTGTGGGAAAAAGACATTGATTCCGAAGGGCGCAGATCTGGCCTGACTCGAAACTACCTCGGCGTCGTCAGCGTAAGTAGTTTAAATCCCGCTGATTCTCCTGCCCCGGGAACCAGCGCCTTATGTCGGGTCAAGGGCTTTACCGAAGCCGGAAAGCTTCTGGTTATCCCTGTTTAGGGATAAACCCAACAGCGGTGGCCGACATGGACTTATTAAATCCCGTTCCGCTCAAGGTAACGGTGTCACCAGAGTTGATCACCAGCGGGCGGCGACTGGTCAGGGAGAGCAACGCGGAACTCTCTGCAGCGCACCGCGGCGGCACACACCTTTACTATGAAGATCTAAAGTGCTACTTTAAATATTATTGAATTATATAAAGTAGAGGTTTAAATGAATTTTAGACGTGAATTCAGTCTGTTAGATGCACTTAAGGCAAAATCCCACTTCCTTCTCGGCCCTCGGGGAACCGGTAAAACCTTTTTAGTCCGCCAGCAACTTGAGGGTCGTGCCGCCATTATCAATCTCCTGCGATCAGAGGCATCGAGAGTGCTGCTTGCAGACCCTTCCCGTCTTGAATCCATCATTATTGCAAATATACCCAAGGGCTCAAAATTTGTGGTTATTGATGAGGTTCAAAAAATACCAGCCTTACTCGATGAAGTTCATCGACTCATTGAAGAAGCTGGATATAAATTTCTTTTGACCGGGAGCAGCGCACGTAAACTTCGATCTGGTGGTGTTAACCTTCTTGCCGGAAGAGCCTGGCCCATGGGGCTATTTCCATTAACGACCTCGGAGCTTGGAACTGCGTTTCAATTAGACAAATACTTGCGCTATGGTGGTCTGCCGAGTGTGATCCGTTCTGATACACCACAATTAGAATTGGATGCATATGTAGGTCTCTATCTCGATGAGGAAATCAAGATGGAAGGACTCGTTCGTCGGCTTGCTCCATTTAGCGAGTTCTTGCGGCTTGCGGGCCTATCAAATGGAAAAGTGATCAACTTTTCAAAAATGGCAAATGAGGTTGGTGTGTCCTCGCCCACTATCCGCGAGTATTTTCACATTCTTGAAGATACCTTGGTTGGAAACTTAATTCCTCTGTGGAGAAAATCACCGACCCGCAAGCCAGGCAGCTCAGCGCGTTTCTATTTTTTTGACACTGGAGTTGCGAACACACTTGCAGGAATCAATGCATTAGACCCTGCAAGTGACTTATTCGGCAGATGCTTTGAGCAATTCATATATATGGAAATAAAAGCATGGATGACTTACCGCCGAAAGAAGTTTCCAATGAGCTATTGGCAAAAATCAAACGAGTGTGAAGTTGACTTGCTGCTTGGAAACGATATTGCCATTGAGGTGAAATCAACGACAAGGTTGAATGCCGATGACTTAAGAGGGCTCAAGGAGGTGATAAATGAAGTGCCCATCAAACGTCGCATACTTGTTTCGAGAGACCCCATAGCAATCGAAAATGAAGGAATACTATGCCTCCCCTGGAGCAAATTCTGCGCACGACTTTGGAGTGATGAACTTTTTTGAACTCTGAATTTTCTGCAAGCGCTCCATGATCGACATCGATCGAGGGGAGCGACGCACAGCGTTGACTTAATAAAGCGCATAAAGAACCACGTTATTCAAAACAATAAACGTCATATTCTTGTTCAGTCGCTCCGCAATAAATTCGGGCATGACACTGAATGGGGCAAGGCCCGCCATCAAGATGGGTTTGGTCTCGCCCTCAAGGTTCAATTTTTTTATCCACTCTTCCACGTAAGCCTGGGTCTCCAGGTTCAAATTATGCGAAATCGGGATGGCCGTTTCGTTTAAACCGTAAACCAGAGCAGGACCACGAACAAGCCGATCACGAAGCATCGCCACATGATGATTTTCGTTAAAACCAGCCCCATAGAAAACTGCGGCCGAACGCTCGCCTGTCATGTTTTTAATAACTTGGGCGGCTCGCCGCCAGCCCTCATTTTCCAAGGGATCCATCGCATTTAACAGCCCCGAAAGAACAATCCCTGCGACCGTCAGGACCTGCAGCGAAGCCCTGGACAAGGCCCACTGAAAAACACCGCCCATCATGATCGCAGCAGGAACAAGCCCAGCCGTCAGGTATCGAATATTCAGTATTGAGGCCCCCGTCCGCGCCAGCAATATGGCATGAAGAACCATCGGGACGGCAACCAAAGCCGCGCAGAGCCACCAAACGAAGAAGACCCCAGGTAGCGGGATTTGATGACCTGCTTGATTGATTCCGGGATTGATTGCCCCCGGCACGGCCTGCCTCTTCAGCACCAAGTGCGCCGCAACCGATGCCAAAAGCAAAAGCAAAATTTCCTGCTGAAACGTTCGAAAGAAAACCACATGACCCATAAAATAGACATCATCAGAAAACGCACGCGAATGCAAAGCGCTTTGCACGGAAAAATGCAGGACAAGGGGCAACTGGATTAGCGAAACAAGCACGGGGAGCGTTAATGGGGTAAGGGCAGAAAGAATTGAAAGTGTTTTTTTATCGCGCAGTTTCCACACCAGAAAGGGAACATATACGATCATCGCCTCTGCGGCGAAAACCTTCACGGTGCAGGCAAAGGCCGAATAAACGGAGAACCCCAATAGGGCCTTTCGGTCACCGCGGGTCGTGTAATCAAGAAACGCTCCCAAGGCCCTCGTTTAAAGGTAGATCAGTGCCGCGTATGGTCTGGCTTGGGTGGCAAAACGCTGAAATTCAGGCAATGCAGCAAGAATCAAACAGATAAGCAATGATATGAAATTGGTGAATCGCAGGTGACGTGAAATTTTCCACGCCTCAAAAAGAATCAAGATTGCGCAAATAAATGACGGCAGGCGCAACAGAAATTCATTCATCCCAGTCACGCGCAACCAACCCCACATAACGACTTCGTACAGAGAAATCATGGGATAGGTTCGTGTGTAAGATTCAAACATCACACCAAACGGCTGGTCCAGCAAAGCCAACATCCCGGATTCGTCGAGCGTGAAGGAATGAAACAGCTTAAAAAAAACAGCTGCCCCACACCCGACCAAAGCATAGAACGCAAGGCGCTGCATCCGTGGGCTATCCATTTTAACGCACACGACCGATGAAAAGCGTGTGCCAACCTCCGCCGCTCGGGTGAGTCCGCGCCCGTTCCACCGTTACGGTGAATCCGGATTGGCGCATCAATTTAACGAATGCTGGATCGTCACTGGCAGACCAGATTGCTAGGCATCCATCCGACTTCAATGCCGATCTAGCCATGGCTAATCCTGCAGCTTTGTAAAGGCGGCTATTGGAATCCGCGCTCATGCCGCTGGCGCCGTTATCGATGTCGAGGATGATCGAATCAAAAGTGCCGCGATTTTTCCGGAGGACATCCGTCACGTCACCTTCGATGACCTCAACACGCGGATCAGCCATCGCATCTCCGCCAAGCTTGTATTCGGGAACAAGATTCCATTTAATCACCGCAGGCATAATCTCTGCGACAACGACAGCAGCATCAGCTGCAACGTTTTTCAAAGCGGCGCGTAAGGTAAACCCTAAACCCAACCCACCAATCAAAACTCGAGCGCCAGGCGATTTTACACGAATGTGCGCACAGGCAAGTTCGGCGATTTTTTCTTCTGAATTATAGTGCCGGCTCGACATCAGCTCTGCACCAGCAATGCGAATGACAAATGACCCTTCATGTTCATGAAGGGTCATAATTTTACCGTCAATGGTTGTCGTCTGATCGCGAAGGATAGTTTTTTTCATGAAACTTTCGGAAAAATCAGTTCACGATCCAAACACGATTTACTTATGTAAATCATCACCGAGCTTTTTGAACAGGCCGGCCGTCGAAGTGAGAGCCCCACCAATGGTCTCCCTAACCTGAGCCTTCAGATCCGTAGCTTGCATGGATACGAGATCTCTGACTTCCTTATCCAGGCCGGTAAGGCGTTTTTCGAGATCGTTCATTTCGGCCTTCAAATGCTTTTGAGCCGATTCGGTCCGCGCTCCGGCGTTTTTGTTGAGTTCATCACTCAGGCCGCCCAACTCTTTGTGCAATGACTTAAGCCTTGATGCGATTGCATCATCAGAATCTTCCACAGCCGTCTTTACTTCGCTTTTTGCTTTGGAAGGCGATGCGACATCGGCCGCAAACAGCTGAATGGACTGGCTAATAGCAGCAATAAACATGAGACTCTTGATCAGTTTCAACATACTAATCCCCTTACACGCATATTTTAAAATCAATTCAAAGAATCAAACAATCAAAGATCCAATACCATTAAAAACAGTGCCGTAACAGTCCCGATGAAAAATTTTCTCGGGGGGAAAGCGCGGACTAAGCTTGGCGGGTTCGGGCGCAAATCCGATCGGAATAATCATCGGTATTGTATAGTTCCCCGGCAGGCCAACAGCCTTCCGCACCCAACGTTCGTCAATGCCTTCCATTGGACAAGTATCAAGACCATGGGCCGACGCGGCAAGCATGAACGTCTGCGCTGCAAGTGAAGACTGTTTCCAGCCATAACCCGCAAAGCCAGCATCACCAAATGGGACCATCGGCATTGGACGAAAGAAGCTTAAACTACGGGTCCCAGCCCAACGGATGAAATTGCCTATTCCGAAAAATTCCCGGCCAAACACAGCATTTACAATCCGGCGGAGGTACTTCACATAAGACTCCGACCAGTGACCAAGATCAAGGGCGTGGGCGGCCGTGCTCTCAAAATTACGGGCCACATGAGTGTCCGTGGCAAAAACCACAACCGCTGGTGCATCCTCTACCTGCCGCTGGTTGAATGCGGCCTTACGGAGTTTCGATTTGACCTCAGAGTCGGTCACAATGATCGCTATCCAACCTTGTAGATTGTAGCCGGTCGGTGCGCGTTGGGTGATCGCGAGTACATTTTCAAGAATGCCCTCAGGGATTGGATTAGAAAGAAAGCGACGAACAGAACGCCTCGCCAAAACAATGCGTCGAAGTGCATCTACATCTGCGAACTGGCAACCATTTGCATGGACTTCAATCATCTTTTTACAACCTTTTTACGGCTATTTTCCAGATTTTAAGAAGCATCAAACCCACCAAGAATCATGGACCTGACACCTTCCAGAATCAGGTAATCTTTGACCAATAAATCGCATTCCCAATTGGTCAATTTTTTAAAGCCTAGCATCACTGTCTTGGCGTGACCACCAGTAAACACGACGCGAATTTTTGAGCCAAGATGGCACCTTGCTTGCTCAAGCAGCACTTGAATGGCGCCAGCAACCATAGCCAGTTCGCCGCCCAATATCGCATCATGAGTTGATAACCCAATGACATTGACGGAGCCGACTTTAGCGGCCTCCCGCGACAAGTCAGGCAGTGCCGGAGCCGCCACGTGCAGCGCATGCAATGACGTGGTTATTCCCGGCATGATCACACCACCAAAATGCCGGCCCGCAAAAGTGACAAGGTCGATGGTGGTCGCAGTTCCAGCACATACCACAACCCCAATGGCGTCATCATCGCCCCGAACCGAAGGGTCAAGTCCAGCAAGAAATCCCTCCATGGCAGCCACTCGGTCCACACCAATTTCTGTCCAGGAATAATTGCTGCGCAGCATCACCGTGCGTTTTGAAAAGGTCTGCACCCTGATCCCCGACACCAGCGCCGCATCAGAAAACATCTGAAGATTTGATGCATTGACCGAAACAGCATGGCAGATAAGTGGGACATCCAATTTGTGAATTGAGGCACCAAGCACCATAGCTGCCCAGTCTACCGAACCCAAATTACCAGCGACCACGCTGCATTGAACGACAGGGACCGCATCGGCTGCTGACTTCCAGACAGCGATCTTAATGCGGGAATTGCCCACATCAGCTACCATAATTGGGGGACGATTACCGGTCGCACCAACACCTAATTCACGAGAGCAGACCTGATAGAGCCAACGCCACGTCTGATCCGCACTGGTCAGCCGAAAGCTTTTCTCGCCTTTAACAGGCTTAAGAAGAAATGCCCCGCCGGAGTCAATCCCGTTGGCGATGGCGGCTTCGGTTTCGCTGAGAAAAATTTGACCCGATTCGATTCCAAATTCCTCAAAATCGCCCGACAATGAATTCGGATCGAGAACGTTCCAATTGGCAATCATCCATGTCGCGAGTTCGCGGCCAACCGTTGCACAATCTGGAAGGGAACTTTGCTGGCGACCCAAAATTTCTTCCAGACAGATCGTGCCCACACCGTCTGCGCCGGATAAGTGGGGGGCGGCAGACATATTCAGGCCAATTCCGACTAGGAGATCGCCAAAACTAGCCCCCGTCGAGCTGCTCTCACAAAGAATTCCGGCAAGTTTGCGCCCAGCGAATAAGACGTCATTCGGCCATTTTAAAGTTACCCGAATTCCGAAGCGATCTCGAATGAATCGAGCGACAAGAATCGCAGCTTTCAGCGGCGCAGTTTCAAGCCCCTGCCCTGCGGTCCAAACTTGAGCCGGCAGCACCACCGTCATCATGAGATTGCCCGGCATACTGCTCCAACCTCGACCGCGACGACCACGTCCTGCCGTCTGCATTTTGGCCATCACGGCAAAGGGTGCCGTCTGTTGGGCCGTGCACATACGCTGAGCTTCAGCAGAGGTTGAATCCACAACTTCATGGATCACGAATTCATTCATGGATCGATACTGAATAGCAGGCTCAAGTCAGCCCAGCGGGATGAGTGAAACACCGCACTGGTTGAAATAAAATCAACGCCCGTCTCTGCAACGCGGCGCACATTTTCCAAGCGAACATTACCAGAGGCTTCGATAAGCGCACGGCCGCGCACCGTGCGAACCGCCATAGCCATTTCAGCCAAGGACATATTATCGAGCATAAGCACGTGGGCTCCGGCATCCAAGGCTTCCTGAACTTCCTCCAGGTTGCTCACCTCGACCTCCACTTTGAGGGTCGGCGGGAGGCTCTCAAGGAGGCGGGAAACCGCCGGTTTAATCCCCCCGGATGCGCGGATATGGTTTTCTTTAACAATAACACCGTCGCACAAGCTAAATCGGTGATTTCGGGCCCCACCAATGACGGTTGCCGATTTTTCAAGGATGCGCAGGCCAGGGGTCGTCTTGCGTGTATCCAGCAATTGGGCCTTGGTTCCCTCAAGCTGATCGACAAAGGCACGAGTCATTGTGGCTATGCCGCACATCCTGGCGAATAGATTTAATGCCACACGTTCGGCTTTGAGGATCGATCGCGCGCAGCCATTAATTTTCAGTAAAACGTCACCTTTTTGCGCCAATTGGCCGTTTTTCAGGACGACTTCAATGGACAACGAAGGGTCAACGCGGCGAAATACAGCCGCCGCAATATCCACGCCGGCAATAAGGGCTGATTCCTTGGCAATGATAGTCGCAAAAGAAAGTTTATCCGCCGGAACACAAATGTCGGTCGTCCAATCACCAAAACCCCAGTCTTCCTCAAGGGCGCGGGTGATTATGGGGTCGATTTGAATGGCGTGTAAATCATGCATACGCGAGGCACATTCACCCAGACAGCATCAAATGTCAACGAGGTGCCGGGCCTTCTCTTCTGCGAGGCGACGAAGTTCAGCTGTGATGACCTCGATGGCAAGACTACGGAAATGCCGATCACAATAAGACTCGACCGCCTGACGAAGCTGCTTAGCCATATCGTCACCCAATAGCGGGGATGGCGACGACGACTGGAAAGAAGGCGCTAGAGGAGGAGGAGGCGAAGCTCCTGGCGGCGTGAAGCCGTGACCCTGATGGCCATGAGGCGGTGGCGGTGGCGGTGGCGGTGGCGGTGGCGTCAAATTAAAGAGGTCCTCGGGGGCTAAATCAAATGCCTTTTTACCCTTCCTGGCGGCATCGATAAGATCGGCTGGAAGAGGAGGCAAACCCCCAAAATCACTTTGTTTTTCTGAAGATGACCCAGGCATCTCGACGCTAAATAAATCTAGCGATGATGATGGCGCCGGTGGCGGTGGCGGTGGTGGTGGTGAGGCAGCTGCCGGGCTTGAGATCCCGACGGTTGATGCAACACGTGATAAGCCAGCTAAGTTAGAGACGATGCCAATCAGTTCGTTACTGTCAAAAGGCTTCTGAATAACCTGGGAAATTCCACACTCCAACAAGGCTGCTTCCGTCAACGAACGGTCATGCGACCCCTGCATCACAAGGATTGGCACTTTACCGGCCGCGGCAACAACCTCTTTGAGTTTAGCGGGGTCCGACCCAACACCAGGCAAATTGACGTCGAGAAGCAGCAGGGCGACCCCAGTTCCGATCTTTGACGAAGCATCAAGCCAAGATGATGCGACTTCAATTTTCACGGCCTGGCGCGCGAGTGCGATGCGAACGACTTTTTGGATGGTATCCGAGTCGTCGGCAACAAGAATGCGTGGCACGAAATCATTGGAAGAAGGACGGTTCATAGTCATTAAGATATCAGGATACTTGGCGTTTTGCGAGATTGTCTGCGATCGCGAGCAGAACAACCTGACGCAACTGAAGGCTAGCTTGAACTGAGGCTTCGACAATCAGTGCCTGATCCTCCACCGTAAAATGTGACCCGTTGGCGCTATTGGTTTCCTTGAAACACTTGACCCGCAAGTTTTTCAGGTAAACGACCTTGCTCTCGCAAAGCCGCTTCAACGTATCGAAATCCAAGCCTTCGCCGGAAATCGGGAGAAGTAGGTCCCCCATGATCTCGCGATAGGTGGGGTAATCAAACTGGTTATGACTGCCTGTGATTTCCACGGTGGTCCTCCTGGATCCATCAGGCGAATCGGAGGCGGAGGATGAAACCTTAGGTCTGAGATTGAAAATCTTTAAGCCAAAGTCAACTCAGAAAATAAATGCTCAAAAAATACGCAAATTAAAACTCCTGAAGCCGCGAGCTTTCCCCTCACTACTTGCCAAATGACCAACTCCTTGACCGCAACCAACACCGAGCATAAAGTCTCGGAAGATTTTACCGGTAAACCCCCCGTTCGTTGCCTTCAAGGACATCGTCATGACGATTTATTCCGGCCAAGTTCATGTCACACGCTTCAAAGTGCTTCGTCCAGAGGGCGACCTTAAAAAGCCAGTTCCATTTGCCACCATCAATGAAGCTGCCGCCAAATGGAAGTCCGTACCCCTGGTGAGTTTCCTTGAAGATGCACCGCGCAAAGGATCCACCAACATCACAGTCCGTGAGGTCACCACTGGCTGGGTAGCTCCCGAGGGCTTGGCCGCTGTGCGAGAATGGCGCGATGGTGCAGAGGAAGCCGGACAGCAGGCTGGCTTTGATTCAGGCTGGGACATCTCTATCGGAGCCGTAAACGATGGACTCCTGTTGCGGATGCGTATCGACCGCAGGCGCGTCCCTGCCCCCTTGGTTCAGGCCCTTTACAAACAACAGCTTCATGCCGAAGAAAACACCAAAGGTGGCCGCAAAAAGCGCCTTCCCCGCACTGAACGAGATGCCCTGAAGCAGCATGTCCGGGAAACTCTGATTGGTCGCGCGCTTCCCACATTTGCCTTTGTCGACGCATTCTGGCGGGAGGCAGCTGCAGAACTCCAAGTTTTCACGACCTCAGAACCGGCCATCAAAGCTTTTGAAGAACTTTTTGCGCGGACTTTTGGTGGTCCCCTAGATGTTTCATTGATGCGCATCCAGCCGCCAATGACCGCTGCTCCAAAAGGATTTTGGGCAAATGGCAAGTCGGTTGGCGCCGATGTGGACCAATGGCTTGCGATGCTCTCGGAAACCATTCCCGCTTCAGTTGGTGTTGCTGACCTCGGGGAAAGTACAGGAGCTTGATCCTGCACCCTGTCTCGTGCCAATGTGTTGGATCTTAAAATATTCGCGCCCAGCGGACGGAGCTTAAAGTGACGGTAACAGCGAACGGACCCCATAACGAGTCAGAGTCTAAATCAGAAAACGGTGCAACAACCGAAACACCAGAAAACGGTGGTACCACTGACTGGGCCAAAATGAGCCCGGTTGAAATTGGCGAAAAACTATTTCAATTACGTGACTTCACGCCAGTACCATTGATCCTTCTCATGTTCCTTGCCGCCAAGCCGACCGTTGCCTCGGCAACATTGGGTCTGCTAATCATTGCGATTGGTGAACTGATCCGAATGTACGCGGTTTCGTTTATCGGGGGTGTCTCTCGCACCCGCACAACGAGCACCAATCATCACCTCATCACCGATGGTGCTTTCTCTATTGTGCGCAATCCGCTTTATGTCGGTAACTTTTTGATCACGTCCGGTGTTGCTGTTTACTCTGGATTGATCTGGATCGTCGTTCTGGCTGCTGCGGCCTTCGCGTTTCAGTATTATTATATCGTGAAGTACGAAGAATCTTTGCTGCTGAAAAAATTCGGAAGCGATTACGAAGACTACCTTAAAAAAATTCCAGCCTGGATTCCCGCCAAGGTTCCTGCCTTGGATGAATTGCCCTGGCCAACCACCTTTGCGCCGGCCATCCGCAGCGAAAAAAGAACTCTAACCGCCATCGCGGTCGTCATCGTACTGCTGCTACTCAGAGCATCCTAATTAAAGTGCCCAGTCCCGCCGCGAAAAACGCCGAGATCCAGGTTGGGGGGGCGTCGATATTTTTCTCGACTCGCCTTAAAGATTTTTAAAGGGTCGTTGTTGAAAACGTAGGACTGGGTCGCCCTGACCTTGTTTGCTCGTGCAACACACGACTAAGACCTTCCTGCAAAGCGCCGGGCAAACTCTTGAGGCGAAGTGAAACGGAATCGCGAATCGCCGTTGCCACCTCGGAGGCGTCACCATCATGCCAGGCCAACAAGCGTGCCATGATTCCTGTGGCAATCTCATGTGTCTGCCCGATAATAGGCGGCGCCATCAACAGAACTGCGTCAACGACTAAAAAAGCTGTCATGCGTGCAGAGATCAACGCAATACCGGCAGCTCCAGGAATTTTTTCTACTGCTTCGTATAATGCCTCATCGCTCAATTTGGCGATGATCGTCGCTCGCTCAAATGCGACAGCAAAACTAGCTTCATCACAAGAACCAAGACGTTTCCACATCTCGTAGTTAGTCATCAGATCGACGGAAACTATAGACAATTCAGAGGCGTGCGGGGGAACGGTCGCACCTTTTTTTTCGACCACGATCGTGGCGTCCACACCACCATCAGGGTCATGCGAAACGCCTCCGCTAAATATCGGTGTCGATTCTTCTTTCAAAAGAAATTCGCTTACCGTCGCAGTTAATTCGATGGTTGGGAACACTTCGGCTTCCAGGCGTTTGCGTTCTTGACGCAAAACCTGAACCTTGGCACGACGCCCCATCTTATCCAAAGCCTCTTCGGCGATGGCAAGTGATTCGAGGCGTGCCGGAGCACACCGAAAAGCCGCATGGGCACAGATTAAACCAAGTCTAGGCGAAACCCCCAGCAGCATCTGTGCCGCGGCAAGGAGTTGGTCTACCTTGTACTCGCCGTCGGGAATATCCTGCAGCAAGGATACAATTCTGGACGCCAACAGCTCGTCCGATGGATCGGCGGCGAGCTGCTGTAACAGACTGGAAAGTCCTGGGTACAAAATTTAACCGCCCTATGGAGCCGACTGCGAAGGCGGCTGCAGAAACGTTTCGAGAAACTTGGTCGAAAAGTCTCCCTCGATGAATTTTGGATCATCGAGAACCCTCAAATGGAACGCAATATTTGTGCGGATTCCGTCCACTTTCATTTCGCGAAGGGCACGCCGCATTCTTGCCAGCGCCTCTTCACGATCCCGTCCGTATGAAATCAATTTGGCGATCATCGAGTCATAAAGTGAAGGCACCGTGTAACCGGCATAGACCATGCTATCCACGCGAATGCCTGGCCCACCTGGCTCGTGATATGCCGTAATCTTTCCCGGCCAAGGAGCAAAAGTAGAAGGATCTTCGGCATTGATACGGCACTCGATGGAGTGCCCAGACAACTTGGCTTCACGAACCGCAGCGGAAAGTTCATGGCCCATGGCAATCTTGATTTGCTCTTTGACGAGGTCCACACCCATGACGGATTCCGTCACTGGATGTTCCACTTGAACACGAGTGTTTACTTCCATGAAGTAGAACTGGCCGTCCTCATCCAGCAAAAACTCCACCGTACCCAACGATTCGTAGCCAACGGTTTTCGCAAGGCTGACAGCCGTTGCCCCAATGGCATCCCGCTGTGCCTGGGTCAAAACAGGGCACGGAGCCTCTTCGATCAATTTCTGGTGGCGGCGCTGGATGGAGCAGTCACGTTCTCCTAGGTGCAGAACATTGCCATGCTCATCGGAGATCAACTGGATTTCGACGTGACGCGGGCGGTCGCAGTAGCGTTCAATAAAACAATCAGGGTTTCCGAACCCGTTGAGGGCTTCCACCTGTGCCAATTGAAAGAGACGAAACAAATCGGCCTCGGCACGGACAATCTTCATGCCGCGACCACCACCGCCTGCGGCAGCCTTGATGATCAACGGGTAACCGATTTCCTTCGCAATCGCGTGGGCTTCGTCTTCAGTCCGCACAACACCCCGACTGCCAGGCAGCATGGGGACTCCAGCCTTCTCGGCCAACGCCCGGGCTGAAACCTTATTACCAAGAGCCTGAATGTGCTCTGGTTTCGGTCCGATAAACTTGATGCCATAGGCACGGCAGACATTGGCAAATTCATAGTTTTCCGAAAGGAATCCGTAACCAGGATGAATCGCATCAACGCCAGCCAATTCTGCTGCGCTCATGATGCTCGGAATCGAAAGGTAAGATTTTGAACTTGGCCCGGGACCGATGCAGATGCTCTCGTCGGCCAGCTTGGCATGAAGGCTATCCCGGTCGGCCGTGGAGTGCACAGCCACCGTACGTAAACCTAATTCTTGGCAGGCTCGGATGACGCGGACAGCAATCTCACCACGGTTGGCAATCAGAACCTTTTGCATAGGCCGCCTACTCGACGATAAAAAGTGGCTGATCGAATTCCACAGGATGCTCGTTTTCCACGAGAATCTCGCGAATAACGCCATCCATTTCGGATTCGATTTCGTTCATGAGCTTCATGGCTTCAACGATGCAAAGGACTTCGCCCTTTTTGACCCGCTGGCCGACGCTAACAAGCGCCGGACTGCCCGGCTGGGATGACCGGTAGAAAGTCCCTACAAACGGCGATTTAATCATTTTGCCAACGGCGGTCGCAGGGCGAACCGCAGCAGCGACTGGCTCGTGGTGCACTGGCGCATGGCTTACGGCAGCCACATGCATCGGAACGCCCGCCGCCGACGGAGCCTTGATGCTGATTTCAAGATTCTCGTCAGCAACACTGATTTCCTGCATCCCATGCTTGCGCATGAGTTCCATCAACTTCTCAATCTTTGCGAAGTCCATTTCTGCAATATCCTTAGAAGGCCCCATCGGGCCGATGGTTTATCTGACTTTTTCTATGTAAGCATTGGTGCGAGTGTCGATCTTCAACAGATCTCCCTCACTGACGTGAAACGGCACGGAAACAACAAGGCCCGTTTCCAACGTGGCCGGCTTTCCGCCGCCGCCGGATGTATCACCTTTGATGTTCGGTTGAGTCTGGGTAACCCGAAGAAGAACGAAGTTCTCAACTTCAACTGCCACCGGACGGGCATTATAAAACGTCACCATCACACTTGCGTTCTCAATGATGTAGAAACGACTGTCGCCGAGTTCTTCGCCAGTCAAGGTGTACTGATCGTAGGTTCCGCTATCCATGAAGGTGTACACGCTGCCGTCGTTGTACAGGTATTGCATGGTCCGAGTTTCGACGTCGGGAATGGCCACCTTATCGCCTGATTTGAATGTAACTTCGAGGACTTGCGCCGTCTCGAGGTTTTTCAGTTTGGTGCGTACAAACGCCGATCCCTTTCCGGGACTCACGTGCTGAAAGTCAACGATGACCCAAGCTTTGGCGTTGTATTCGATTTTTAAACCTTTGCGGAATTCGGTCGTCGCGTACATCTCGTCCCCTGATTTCAGATGGCAATGGTTCAAGTGATGCATTGGATGCAATTCGAGCGGCCGACTTTAACCCCGAAAAACCAGAAGTTCAATGGTCTTGAACCGTTGAGGTCAGGCTCTTATGCCTCAAAATCCTCAAGAGGGGCCCTCGGAACTGACCCAAGTCCGCCCAGCGCTCCCGTTGAATGCCCTGGCCAGGCTCCCTGATGTCGCGCCCCCCTGTCGCATGGATCACATCAGCCTTACCATTATTTCGAAGGCGTTCCACCATCGCGACATGCCCTTTGTAGACCAAAAGATCCCCAGGTTGAGCAACATTTGCCCCACCCACCAAGGTCAAAAAACCAAAATCCCTGGCCAGGCGCTCGGGAGATAAAGCCGCCATATCTTTGGACGTCAAATAAGGATGGGACATGCCCGCTCGCTCAAAAACGATTTGTGTAAAATGACTGCAGTCCAAACTACAGCGATTGCACTCCGGACATACAATCAGCCGACGGTTCGCCGCCGGATGTTCGCCCTCAAGGCATTCATTGCAAGTCGCGCAATCGGTCGCCGTCCCGAGCTTGGCACCGCCGTAAACATAAGAAACAGTTGCCTCCTCAAGGAGCTTCCTTGCCGAATGAACCAGATCTCGTTGCTTTCCGACCAATTTCTGGCCAACTCGGATACGAACCGTCTCCGGGCCAACCGAACTGATCGGCAAAGCGGCAAAAGCCGTCCCCAAAAAAAGCCATAACACTATGATAACAAATGACTTTTTATTCATTGGACAAGACCCTGATAGAATTAGACAATTTTTCCGATCATACTACAGAATGACAACTGCCAGGGCGCTAGTTTATGGAACGGGAACAGCCATATAGTTATCGCGAGCAGATCCTCTGGGTTCTGTTGATTGAAGCATTGCTCGTTACAGGGCTCATGTTTGTGTCGACCTTTTTTTGGACTTCCATCTGCACAGATAGCCTCAAATCCTGCATTGCTGAGGGCACCGCATTGGGCCCCCTTACCTTTCTATTTTTATCTGCCTTGCGTCCTTTTGTTTTCACCCCGTTTTTCTTCATGGCCCTGATTGCAGGTCCAGCCTTCGGAACTCCAGCCGGAACTGCATTCACCCTACTCGGTGGACTGGCCTCCACTCTGGTCATCGCCAGCATTGGGCGAATCGTGGGCAAACACCTGGTCACTCCCTGGATGACGTCGAATCTGCCCCAAACTTCCCGGTTCATTCGATTGCAAGACTACAAAATCGCATTCTTTCTGCGCCTGGTGCCTTTCGTTCCTTTTGATCTGGCTTCGCTGTTTTTTGGGGCACTCGGCTTTCGCTGGCGACACATCCTCTGGACCACTTTGGCTGGATCACTGCCGGAAGCCCTGCTTTTCGCTCGGATCAGTTCGCCTTCCGCAACGCTGACGGAATCAGCCTTTGACACCTTAGGTTTGGTTGCCATTGCCGTAATTCTGCCCCTTCTTGTCGGAGAATTTTTGTCCCGACGCAATGGCCGCAGCATGTGGCAGCAAGCTCGTCTCGTTTACCGCGAACTTTTGAATGAAGTGAGAAGCAACAACCTGATCATGCGGCGCACAAACCTCAGCCCTGATCGGACTCCCATTCTGCTGTTGTACGGTTTTTTTTCATCTCGAAGGTCCCTTGGAATCTTGGAACGCCACTTAACGGGACGGGGATTTGACGTCATTTCTTTCAACCTCGGCGGCCTCCTCGGGACATTTTTTACTAATTCAATCCTGGAAAGTGCCTCGTTCATTGATGGCAAAATCAAACGTCAGGTCGAGCGCCATGGACTCAAAAAAATTCACGTCGTCGCCCATTCCAAGGGCGGTCTGGTTGCCTTGTGGTGGCTGTTAAAAATGGGGGGCGATCAGCTCTGCAGCAAGGTCGTGACCTTGGGGACCCCCTTCAAAGGATCGCGGCTGACCTATCTGGCCTTAATCACGCCGTTAGGTTTGATTTGGCGGGACATGTGGCAAATGCGACCGGGTTCTAATTTTCTTAAACAACTGGATCGCGCGGCAATTCCGGCGGGTTTGGACATTTACTGCTTCCACTCCACCTTAGACGGCGTTGCCAACGGTAAAGACGGTCTATACCAGCCCGAGCCCCCGTCATCACAGGTACATCCAATCCAGATGGACGAGGTGTCCCATTTCGGATTCCTTTCCCATCGGCACGTGGTTGATCGAATCGTCGCCATCTTGGGCGCCCCCGACAGCTCTGATTCTAAAGAGAGTGCGGAAATCACAGCGAAAAATGTATTGTTGCGGCAAGGCTGATTTGGGTTCATTCTCGGGAAATCATGGAACGTTTACAAACTAGAATCGATAAAGATCAACTGACCCGCCTGCAAAGCCTCGCTTCTGCGACGCGCGCCCAATTCGGTGCGAACGTGAGCCAGGTTCGGGTACCTGCACGCCTGATTGTCGATTTTGATCCATGGGCGCTCAGCCTTGATATCATTGCGACCGCCATTTCAGCTGGCAGCATTCGTGCCGAAATCGATTTATCGAACTTGCCCGCCGATGCAGACAATTTGCTGTCACCAGGTGATTTGTACCGCATCCAATTTCACACTAACAATTTTCCGGGCAACCCTCAGTTTGTCCTCCCCCTTCTCACGGCGCGGCTAGAAAATAAGGACACCAAGGGAACCGGCCTGCGTTTTAAACTGCTCCTCGATCAAACCATCGAACGCGAATTTCAGAATTTTCTACGCCTTATGGATAAGTCGTGACGGGAAAAAAGGCGGAGGCGTCCCTCGAACACTTGCGACGTGTTTTCACGGTTCCGGAAGGGGAAGACTCAGCCCTTGCCGCAATCGACCGTGAAATTTCGCACAATCTAACTGGATTTCTCCGCGAGCACATCGTCAGCGAAGAGCAAGCCCCAGCAAAACTCGAACGCGATTTTATGGAATCGGCATTGCCGGACGATCCATGCTTTGTCTCCGAACAGGCTAAATTTCTACTGGAAAAAGTGGTGGCCCAATCGGTGCATACTGCCTCGCCAGCGTTCATCGGCCATATGACTTCGGCAATCCCCTACTTCATGCTGCCTCTCGCAAAAATCATGTTTGCTCTGAATCAGAACACCGTCAAAATCGAAACCTCCAAGGTCTTCACACCGATGGAATCCCAAGTCCTCGGAATCCTGCACAGATTGATTTTCGGTTGTGATCCGGCCTTTGACGACAAATTCTATCGCCGCTGGATTCAAAATCGCGACCACGCCCTCGGTGTCTTCTGTTCTGGTGGCACTGTGGCCAACTTGACCGCCTTGTGGGTCGCACGGAACCGGCTCCTTGCACCTCGGGATGATTTTGCTGGGGTATCAGAAGATGGCATCCTCGCCGGAATGCGGGCATGGGGCTACGAAGACCTTGTGGTTATGGTTAGCAAACGGGGCCATTATTCTCTAAAAAAATCTTGCGACGTCCTGGGACTTGGCAAACGCAACCTCATCACGGTGGATACCATCAATCACCGCCTTGATCCTGATGACCTGTGTCGCAAAATTGCTGAACAAAAGTCCCGACGCGCTGGAATCATTGCATTGGTTGGCGTGGCAGGAACCACTGAAACCGGTCACGTCGATCCATTGGAAACGATGGCCGCTATCGCAGCGGAACATAAAATCCATTTCCACGTGGACGGCGCCTGGGGCGCTCCGACCCTTTTTTCTGACCGATACCGTCACCTCTTGAAGGGAATCGAGCGCGCCGACTCGGTGACAATTGATGCCCACAAACAACTCTACGTCCCCGTCGGTGCGGGTATGACTTTATTCAAAGACCCGACTGCCCTCGATGCCGTTGAACATTCTGCACAATACATCATCCGGAAAGGTTCACGCGACCTTGGGAAACATACCCTTGAAGGTTCTCGTCCGGGAATGGCCATGCTCGTGCATTCTGGCCTACATGTTCTGGGGCGCAAGGGCTATGAGATGCTTATAGATCTTGGAATCGGCAAAGCCGGTCAGTTTGCAAAAATGATTCAATCGTCAAGCGACTTCGAATTAACGACCGAGCCTGAACTTAACCTGCTGACCTATCGCCACGTTCCGTTGTACGCGCGCGAGGCTCTTAAACGTGCTGAGCCAGCTGCCGCGGGACGGATCAACGATGCACTCAGTGATCTAACGGGCGAGATTCAAAAAGCGCAGCGTGCAAAAGGCAAAACCTTTGTCTCGCGAACACGATTTGAATTACCGCAGCATCACAATTACGCCTGCACGGTTTTTCGGGTAGTTTTGGCAAATCCACTGACCACAAGACAAGTCCTCTCTGAAATTTTGGAGGAGCAGCGCGAAACCAGCGAGCGTTTACTCGGCGGCCCGGTCGGGCGCAAACTCCGCGCTGCATGCGCGGCCGTAAATTAAGGGCAAATCTGCCATGACACCTAACATGAAACAAATTCACGTGCCTCAAGGCAATTCAGCGACGGATGGCCATCGGGCTCGAACGTTCATTAAGAATTTACGGGTGCTGACTCCGGAAGGAACCGCCGGCCGCCCCAAATTTATTCACGCCGACTTGTTAATCGCGGGGAATCGCATCGAAGCTGTCTATGTTGATGGCAGTCAGTCCCAAAAAGAGTTCGCCTCAAACATGGACGCCGATCTCATTATCGACGGCGCTGGTTATCTGGCAATCCCAGGCCTGATCAATGTGCACACCCATGCCGCCATGGGTTTTTTTCGTGGACTTGGTCATGGCCACACGAACATGATCGAGAACTTTCTTTTTCCGGCAGAGAAAGCCCTAACCCCCGAACTACTCGAGCCCCTATCCTGGTCTTATCTGATCACCAGCCTGCGGGCCGGGGTGACTTGTATTGGCGATCATTACTACATGATTGACGGTGTTGGTCGGGCCCTAGAACGCCTCGGAATGCGCGGATTTATTGGCGAGACCATTGCCGATCTTGGCGGGGCCTTTCCTGGATGGGAGTCATGGACCAAGGCCCGGGACGCCATCCAATCATGGAACTTTTCCAACCGTATCCGACCCGTCGTGGCTCCCCACGCAGCCGACACCGTCTCGTCAAAAATGCTGCGCGATGCCGCCCAGTTCGCGCGAAAAAATGATCTGACGTTGCACATGCATTTAAGTCAGACGACCGGTGAATTGAAGCGCGTTCGTGAGCAAGATGGAATGACTCCCGTTCAAAAAGCCTTTGCGTGTGACGCCTTATGGGAACGTACCCTTGCCGTGCATATGGTCTCTGCGCGTGAGGCAGACTTTGCAGAGCTGCGAACATCCGGAGCAACGGCCGTCATTTGTCCGGCGTCACAAATTATTTACGAGCACCTGGCACCTCTGGAAAATATTGCGGCGACAGGAGTCTATTGGGCAACGGCTACGGATTGTGCAGCCAGCAATGATGGTTCGGACTTGCTGAACGACTGCAAATGGATGGGTCTCCTTGCCCGCGATCGCAAGATCTCTCACGAGACATTTGAGCCGAGCGCATTGCTCGCAAGCGTGACGTCTACCCCCGCTCGGGCACTTGGCATGACGGGGCAGCTTGGCGTTCTGCAAGCCAAGTCCTTGGCTGACATTGTATTTCTTCGGGATGATATTTCGATGCGACCGGCTTTCGATGACGTGAGAAATCTGATTTACTCTGCCGGGTCGAGTGGCGTCGAACATGTGATGATCGATGGCCACTGGCGTCTTTGGCGCCGCGAGTTATGTTCTGTTGACGAACAACAGCTCACACTGGCTTTTGAACAAGCGGTCCAGGAAATCATGCGACGGACTGGCCTTAAACACTGAGAGCATCTATGCAACTCATCGACATCTCGCCGGTTCTGAGTGAACTGACACCAGTATGGCCGGGCGATACGCCCCTTTCCCGGCAGTGGCTGACACGCCTTAAAAGCGGATCGAATATTGACCTTTCAACATTAAACACAACGGTGCACATCGGGGCTCATGCCGATGCGCCGAGCCATTACTCGGACGGTGGTCCGACGATCGACCAGGTTGACCTCGTTCCCTATCTTGGGCCATGCGTTGTGGTCGATGCTCGGGGCTGCGAACAAATTCAACCAGAGCATTTTGCGGCCGCAATCCAATCCGGGGCAAGGCGTCTGCTCTTCAAAACGCGAAAGCAGCGCGAGGGCTTGGTTTTTGAGACGGATTTCGCCTCGTTTTCGCCTGAATCCGTGGCCATCATGGGCGAAGCCGGTATCCTCTTGGCGGGGATCGACACCAGCTCGGTTGATCCATTCCATTCAAAGGAACTTCCCGCCCACAAGGTTTTCGGGCAGTACAACATCAGGAACTTGGAGGGACTTGATCTTTTTCATGTTGAACCAGGTCAGTATGAGTTAATTGCCCTTCCACTCAAACTTCAGGGCTTTGATGCTAGCCCCGTAAGGGCAATTCTCAGAAGGACCACTAAATGAAAAAACGAATGAGTCTACGATTGGGTCAACGAATGGACCAACGAATGGACCAACGAATGACCCCACGACTCGGCAAGGGCATTCTCACTACTATTGCGGCGGCAGCAATAGCCTTGGCCCTGCAGTGGACCAATAAGGGCCAAAGCCTTTCTGTCACCGACGTGACCACGGAAAAAACGGGACGTATGCCAGCATCGGTCAAACATTGCCACGATGGTGATACCTGCCGCATCGTCACAGAGCCTGGTCACATGTGGATGAATGTCCGTCTGGCTGGAATTGACGCTCCTGAAACCTCGAATCGTCACAATAAGAGCAAAGGCCAGCCAATGGGCGATGAGGCGACAGAATACGTCAATGGCATCCTTGCAGGTAAAACGGTCGAAATCGAGCAGGTGGACCTTGATGCCTATAACCGCCCCGTGGTGGTGATCTGGAACGACGGCAAAAACTTCAACCTAACGCTCGTGGAAAACGGCTTCGCAGAAGCCTACCGTGGAGCCGTCAAGCGCATTGACCAAGGTGCTTACGTCCAGGCTGAAGCTGGAGCAAAATTAGCTAAAAAAGGTATTTGGAGCCTACCTGACACCATTCGGCAATCCCCGGCCGAATACCGCAAAGGGCTGCGGCAGCAAATCAAAAAATAGTGTCCTCACGAGGACTTACGCAGCACTTTCCTAAGGTCCTAAAGCCACGCCTGGGCATTCCGACTACAAACTTAGCGGACAATTAAAGGGATTATAATGCGGCATCTATCATACATCGTCGCGATGGTTTTTACTTTCGGCACTTCGGGTTGTGGCTCGACAGGCAAGGGTAAGGTTACAGCTATTGTCACGACCGGAAAACCGTCAGCGGTTCTCGATTCTGCAATTGATATTCAGCGTGTCGCTGAAATCGTTCCTGCTAATAGCAGCTATGCTAACAGCGTGACCTCTTCGAATCTGACCTTGGAAGGAACCTGCATCTCCGGTTCCGCCGCTGTTTCAATTTCGCTGATTTCAACCGATCTTAATCTTGTCCTCGCGTGTGACGAGTCCACCGGCGGCTTCTCCGGCGCGTTAGATATCAGCCACTTTCCAGACGGCACAATCACGCTGTCAATCGCATTCTTGAAGACCCTAACCACCACCGCCCCTGTTTACGTCGTGCAGCGAACCATCGTAAAAGATACGTCGGGGCTTGCGGTTTTTACCGTTCCTTCAGCATTCACCGCATCCAGCGACGCTATTAGTCTCGATGCGGTTGAAGGTGCAGCATTTTACCGCGCAACCTTCACCCCTGTGACCGGTGGATCTGCCATTGGCCCGATTCAATCCAGTAGCAACTCGATTCCCGTAACATCCCTTGCTATGTGGACGAGCTATACGGTTTCTGTCGTCGCATTGGATGCGGCCGGAAATATTTCTGCGGCGAGCAACACCGGGACTTTTACGAAGACCGCCACGGTCAGAGCTACCTTGAGCAGCAACCTACCGACTGGAGTTACTGCCGTTTCTTTTTATAAACTGACGGGGGAAAGCAGCTATTACTGTTCACCAGGATTTAATTACTGCAATCCAAACATGAATGTAACGGATGCCATAACCCTTGCCGGTCCCACTTTAATCAACGCCGGTCAGACAATTACGATCGGATCCAATTTGCTCGAAACCGACATGTACTACATCGCTCCCATCAACCCGGCAGGGATTGCATGCGAAGCCAGCGCTGCCTCCCCAGCCCTGTGGGCTTTTGTCACAGCCGATGTGACAATCGATATTATTTGTCATCTTGACCCGCCCGACCCGACCGCTTTTTCGGCAACGGTTGCCTCCAGCTCGCAGATCGACCTGTCATGGACTTCCGGGGGCGGCGGCACCAGGGGCTACCGGCTAGCATACCAGGCAGGTGTAGTTGCGCCAGCAGACTGCAGCTCAACTGGCACAGGGATCACGCTGATCGATGAAAACTACATCGACTTCATGATTGGGACGAGTACGCAAATCACTGGGCTCACGACGAACACTCAGTATTCTTTCCGATTGTGTTCCATATCTTCGAGTGACGAGTCGTATGGCGTGATGGTAACGGCTCTCACAGCCAATTAGGGAAGCGCTCCGGCTAAGGGCGGACATCTCGACTCATCATGGTCCAACGGTATCGCGCACTATATTGCATCGATCTACAGCGCCGGCGTCATGGGATATTCCCATAGCAGCAACTGCCTGCACGTCG
>CAMDHM010000014.1 GCA_945898195.1 Pseudobacteriovorax antillogorgiicola
AAAACCATGATTTGCAGCCTTTACAGAGGAATCGCTGACGCTTTTCAGCCGGCCCATTTTTCCGCTGAAAATACCCCTTTTTGATGACCAACAGAGAATTCTGGCAATTCGGGCAACCCATGTGCACCTCCTTTATGGAGGTCAATGTGAATGCCCGGAGGGCATGGCTTGAAGTGGCATCTGATGTCAGGCGCTGCCATGTAGAGCAGTTTAAAGAAGTTTATTCCATCGGTCGGTCGAGCGTAAAAACGTCGACCTATTTGCGGACACGGGATTGGATTCGCGTGCGTGGCGAAGGCGTATTTTGCCGCTAGAGCGACATGGGATGATCACCTAATCGTGATGGTACGGAATGCCTTTGTTTAGCGTCACGGCGCGGTAGACTTGTTCCCACAAGATCAGCCACGCCAGATCGCCTTGCAGGGTTAGTGGCGAGAGTCCCCATGTGAAATCCGCCGAGTCGCGGACGTCTTGGCTGAGTCCATGCGCATCACCGACAACAAAACGGACAGACTTGACGCGTGGATCATCGGCCCACGATTGAAGCTTTGTGGCCAGGTCTCGCGACGTCCAAGTGGCCCCTTTTTCATCGAGTGCGACCGTCAGGATGCCGGGGTTGGAGGCGTTGGATTTAGAGGCCTTGGAGGGAGCGCTTTTTTGCTCAATACAATCGATGTCGTAGAAACGCTTTAGGCGAGTTTCATACATTTGGCAGAGGTCGCGAATTCCAGGCAGTACAACCTTGGCTTGTTTCGTCAGGATAAGGCGCACGGGGAGTCAGAAGCCTCAGGCGCCAGGCAACGAAATCGCTTTAGCCGCCGGCCAAAGTGATTCCAAGGCGTAATAGTCGCGGTATTCGTTCATAAAGACATGGATGATCACCGAACCATAGTCGATCAGGATCCAGTTGCCAGTCTGAAGGCCTTCCACAGCAACGGGATGGCCGCCGCCCTTTTGCTTGATATGTCCGGTGATTGCGTCGGCAATAGCTTTGGTCTGGCGCTCATTTTCACCAGAACAAATCATTTGCACATCGCATAGGTCCGAGAGGCCGCGCAGGTCGAGGGCGGTCATACGAGAGGCTTTTTTATCGTTGGCAGCCTTGGCGGCTTCGATGGCGATGTCGTTGGGTTTCACTCGATTTCCTTAAAAGTCTAGCGCAGGGCATCTATAGCCTTGGGGATCAACTCTTGCAAACGAGAAAACACCTTCGGTGTCACCCAGCCCTTGGGAATCGGGTTATTTTTCGCGATTGCGGTGCGAATAAGAGTGCTCGAGGCCAGGGGCGTTTGGACATCTAAAGTCCAAATTCGCGCTTTTTGGGAGATTTTTCCTGCTGGCCAAGGCAGTGCATCCCCATTACGCGGAACCAAAATCAAGTCGGCTAATTCGACGATCCGGTCCGGCCGATGCCAGGTTTCAAAGGCTAAAAACTGGTCTGCGCCCATAGTAATCGCGAGTTTGGAGCCGCTGTGGCTTTTGGGAGCTACCTTCAATAGGGCTTCAAGCGTATTGACCGTATAATTTGGCGTTGAAAGTTCGCCTTCAAGTTCGCTAACTTCGACCGTCGCGGGCGAGCCGATGTCTAATACCATTAAGCGGCAGAGTTCCAGGCGATCTTCAAAACTTAACCATGGCTTTTTTGTGACGCCTCCAGTCGGGGGCGGCGCGGCGGCAGGGATCACGAGGATCCGTGAGGTCGGAAATTGCTTGGATAGTGCTTTTAAGCAAGCGGCGTGTCCGCCGTGCGGTGGATCAAAGGATCCGCCAAAAACGATGATCGCAGGGGAGCGGCTGAACGGATCCTGCTCCGCATCAGGGGAGCTATTCTGGGGCATGAGAAGTCAGTTTGCGAATATCTGGGTGTGGCATTTCAAGGACCTCTTGGCTTTCTTTTTCGGTTAACTCTAAGCGAACCCCAGGAATACCGAGCCAGCGACGGGCAATCTTACCCAGAGCTGATTTATCCAGATCCCAAATCGTCGGTGTTCCCGTAATCATTCGGTTTTTATAATCTTGGACACGATCGTACAGGTACCGTTTCAATTCGTCGATACCGTTATTTTCCACAGAGGAAATGGCCAAGACGTCGAAACCCTGCTTTTTAAGCCGGGCTGAGAGCTTCTTAATGGTCGCCTTACGTTCGTCCGCAGGAATCAAGTCAATCTTGCTGAGGATGACACAAACCGGTTTCTCGGCAAGTTCAGGACTGTACTGGGCGAGTTCCTCGCGTAAAGTCTTGAAGGCATCGACTGGGGCGATCCCCTCGTCGTTAACTGCCGTCACGAGATAGGCAATCAGCTGCGTGCGTTCCAGGTGCCGCAAAAATGCATGGCCTAAGCCCTTGCCTTCGGCCGCACCCTCGATCAATCCGGGAACATCGGCCATGACGAAGGCTTCGCCCGAAAAGATGCTGCGATCTTTTAATTCCACCACACCGAGGTTAGGAACCAAGGTCGTGAAAGGATAGTCGGCGATTTTCGGCTTTGCGGAGCTCATGACGCTCAGCAGAGTTGATTTTCCGGCGTTTGGAAAGCCCGCTAGGCCGACGTCGGCGATCAGTTTCAATTCAAGGCGAAGGTGAGCAGAGTCGCCTTTGGTGCCCTCGGTAAACTCCACGGGCGCTTGATGGGTTGAGGTCAAAAAACGTTGATTGCCGAGGCCTCTTTCACCGCCCTTGGCGACTACGATCCGTTGCTGATGTCCAAGGACCTCGTTGATGAGGCGCCCGGTCTCAGCCTCAATGATCTGGGTTCCCAGTGGAACTGGAATGATTAGGTCTTCGCCATTGGCCCCCGTTTTATTGCTGGTGCCGCCGCGGTTGCCGTCTTCGGCATCGTATTGCCGCTTGTAACGCAGGTTGCTCAGGGTGTTGAGCTGGCGATTGCCAACGAGGATCACATTCCCACCGTGGCCGCCGTCACCGCCATCACAGCCGAGTTTGGGCATGTTTCGGGCGGTCTTGAAGCTGACCATTCCTGAGCCGCCGTCGCCGGCTTTGATGAGAACTTCAGTTGAGTCGACAAATTTCATAGGATTTCTTGAAATAAAAACCGCAGATGCTTGTAAATGGCATCTGCGGTCGTGAATTTAGAGGTCGTATCTAAACTAGGCTTGGGCCGGGTAGACGGAAACTTTTTGCCGATCCTTGCCCATTCGCTCAAACTTCACAACGCCGTCAGCAATAGCAAACAAGGTAAAGTCCTTGCCGCGACCGACATTCTCTCCGGCGTGGAAGGTACTTCCAACCTGACGCACGATGATATTGCCGGAAATGACGGATTGGCCGCCATAAACCTTGATTCCCCTGTATTGCGGGTTGGAATCACGACCGTTGCGGCTACTGCCGCCTGCTTTCTTATGTGCCATGACGACTCCTCAACAGCACCTGTTCGTCCAGAAGTACCTCAGGGGTACCGCGGATAGATATCAGGCGCCAGTAATGTTGTTGATTTCGACAACCGTGACGGCATGCTTATAGCCGCGGGTACGCTTGTAATTCTTACGACGAAGGTACTTGAAGATCACAACCTTGTCGTTGTGGGTGTGTTCTTTAATGACACCTTCAACCCGGGCGCCCTTGACCGTCGGAGCACCGACGCCAATTTTTGAACCACCAACGAGGAGAACCTCGTCGAAGGAGACTTTTTCACCCGGATTACCGTCGAGACGGTTAACGCGAATGAGATCGCCGGTTTGAACTTTGAACTGATGACCGCTCGTTTTGATGACTGCGTACATGTCGCTAACCTTCTAACCTGCGAGAATCTGTAGATAATCTTTCGACAGCCTGCTGAAAAACTTTGGATAAACGCTTCCGAATCCAGTAGCCTTTCCCAGCAGAGCCCCTCTTTATCCCGGTGGGGCCTCCAGTTGTCAACGGAAACTTGCTGGAACAGGCGGCATTCCGCAACCCAAATAGGGCATCGGTCCCGTGGAGCTTAACCATGTGCCTTCATAGACTTCAATATTTGAACCCGATTGAGTCCTTTAGCGGCCCTGGTGCCGAGGACCAGTACCCCCCCGACCAACAGATTGAACCGATCCATTTGGATATCGACCTTAAAGTCGACGTAACGGGGCTTGGTGCCTCGGGCATTGTGACGCTAACGGCCATTGCGCGGGCCAGTGGCGCGGACCGTTTGATCTTGGATGCCGTGGCCTTTTTGGACGTCGTGGTCAAGGATCCAGACAGTCATGACTTATCGTGGCGCTATGATGGCGAGAAAATCAATATTCGCTGGACCAAGCCTTTGGCTCAAGGTGAGAAGCGCAGAATTGAAATTGTCTATCGGATTGAAAAACCGGTGACCGGTTTGTTCTTTATGAACCCAGCCCCGAATCAAGGTAAAGAGCCGTCCCATATTCAACCAACCTACGCCGCGACTGATCATGAGACCGAACGCGCACGCTACTGGTTACCCTGCGTGGATTTGCCCCATGTGCGGACCACGTTGGATTTTCACCTTACGGCAGAAAAACGCTTTACGATTTTGGCCAATGGATCCCTCATTAGTGAAAAGGATCGCGGCGATAATACCAAAACCGCCCATTGGCGTTTGGAGCAGGCTTGCCCCAGTTATCTGATCTGCTTTGCGATTGGCGATTTTATCTGTGCAGAAGATGGCGAATTTGACGGAATTCCAGTGGCGAGTTTTACGACGGCTCCTCATGAAGTGGCAGATCTCAAAAGGTCCTTTGGTCGCACCAAGGATATGCTGCGCTGGCTGACAACCAAACTTGACTCCCCTTTTCCGTTTCCCAAATACTACCAATTCGCCTTGCCAGCCTTTGGGGGCGCGATGGAAAATATTTCGCTCGTCAGTTGGAGCGATATCTTTGTCGCAGATGAATCTCACGCACGGGAATGGTCGTGGTTCATCGACCAGGTGAACATCCATGAAATGGCCCACAGTTTTTTTGGTGACAGCGTCGTCTGCCGTGATTTTGCCCATGCCTGGCTCAAGGAATCTTGGGCGACGTATATGGAGCAGTGTTGGCTTGAGGACCGCTATGGTGCAGATGATGCCTTGGTTGATTACCACCGCAATGCACAAGCCTATTTTACAGAGGCGGATGAGAAATATCGACGCCCTCTAGTCGTCCGGCGTTTTAAATCTTCTTGGCAAATGTACGACCGGCATTTGTATCCAGGGGGCGCATGTCGTCTGCATATGTTACGCGGGTTGCTTGGTGATGATCCCTTTTGGGCTGGCGTGCAAGACTACGTAAAAACTTTCCGTGGTCGGGTGGTGGAGACGGATGATTTTCGGCGAAAATTGGAGCAGCACTCAGGACGTTCCCTCGTAAAGTTTTTTGACCAGTGGATCCTCGGTGGTGGTTATCCTGATTTGAAGGTCTCTTTTGCCTGGGATGAGAGCGCAAAAACAGGAACTTTTTCGGTAGAGCAAAAGCAGTGCAGCCTTGACGGCGAGAACAAAAAATTCGCGCAACCGTATTTGCTGGAAACTGACATTGGATGGACCGCATCGGGCTTCACTGATACCCACGCTGTAATCATTGAACGTGAACATCACGATTTTGTCGTGCCAATGCCAGAGCGCCCCGATCAAGTCCGCTTTGATCCCAAGTGCCGGATTTTGCATAAACTCGAATTCAACCCGGGTGACGATTTATTGAAGGCCCAGCTGATTGGGGCTGGCGATGTGATTGGTCGGATCCTTGCTGCCAATGAACTTATAAAATCGGGCCGCGTCGCAAACATCAAGGCGGTTGGAGCCGCAATGCTGCAAGAACCCCATTGGGGGGTCCGCTGTGAAGTGGCACTTTTTTTTGGTGAGTCTAATACGGAAGCCAGTTTGGCAAATCTTGTCGAATTGCTGAAAACCGAAAAAGATTCGCGGGTCCTTCACACCATGGCTAATGCCGCACGCGAATTCATCGATGATCGGATTGTCGAGGTGGTCCAGGCGCGCCTTCAAGAAGCTTTGCCGCCCCTTTGCCGCGGCGCCTTAATTGAGTGCCTTGCGGCACAGCGTCAGCCGGCTTTGATGGCGGCAGTCGACCGCGAATTTTCTTGCCTCGATCGCCATGGGTTCGTCGAAGCAGCTGTATTTAGGGCGCTGGCAAGCTTTCGTTCAGAGGATGCGGCGCATGTTTGCCTCAGCCGCATGAAGTCTGGCGTTGTCTCCTACCGTGCGATGCCGGCTGCGGCCCAGGCCGTGGCTGCGCTTTATGCGTATTGCAAAAAGCCGGTCCAAACCAAGATCGTTGCTGAGCTGACAACACTTTTACGCAATGACCTCGCAACCATTCGCCAGGGGACATACCGCGGCATTGGATCCGGCGGCGTCGCCGAGGCTGCCCGAGCCTTGGAGGGCCTTCGACCTGCATTGCCCTTACAAGAACGGGTGGAAGTGGATCGTATTCTTGATCAGCTTCGCAAACCCGGCGATTCGAAGGTCCAGGCGTTGGAAAAAAAGTTGGAGGCCATGCAGGAAAAGTTTCGTAAGCTCGATTCTGCGGTCCAAAAACTACAAGACCAAAAACAATCTATAAATAATCTATAAATAATCTACCGACCCTGTCGGTCAAAATAATTTACTGGGCAAAAGTTTCCCTGCGGCAGTTTGGCCACAGGGAAACTTTTGCCCAGTGTGGGATCCATACGCCTTACGCGGGTTACAATAAAAACATCGCAAGCAATCCGTATTGCCAATACCAGTGGATGATTTATCTGCGTCATTTCAGGGAGTGGTAAGTGAGTCGAGTACGCAAAGGCAAATCGGACATTCACTTTGAGGTTCGGGGCGAAGGTCCCGACCTCGTTATGTTGCGTGGGCTTGGGCGCAATATGAAACACTGGCTGGGATTTGATCGAAAGGCGGCGGACCATTTCCGCACGATCACGATTGATGCTCGGGAAATAGGGCAGACCAAGCGTGGTATGGCGATAACAGATACGATTTATGATTTGGCCGATGACGTGGTCCAGGTTCTAGACCAAGTGGGCAGTGAGAAGGCCAACATCTTGGGAGTCTCACTGGGCGGAATGGTGGCCATGGCTGTCGGGGTTAAACACCCTGCAAGGGCCTCCTCGTTGGTGATCGTCAATTCAAGTATTGCTGGGTGCGGTCAACGGCGTCTGAGTACGCCGGCCATGCTTTTGTTGCTGCGTGCGGTGGTTCTTGGTCCTGCCATTTACGATGATCTGGCGCGCCTTCTTTTAGGTCCGCAGGCGCCATCTGATCTGCGCAATAAAGTCGCAAAAGATTGGCTCAAAATTGACAAGGCAACAAAAGTTGCGCCGGCTGTGGTTATAAAACAAATTTTAGCGGCGGCCAGATTTAGGGTGCGTGATGACCTGCGTGAAATCGAAGCGCCAACGTTAGTTTTATATGGAACAGGGGACCAGTTCGTTCCCGTGGTCAATAGCGAGATGATTGCGAGCTTAATTCCCGGTGCCAAATTGCTCGGCCTTGAAGGCGGAGGGCACGAACTGACCATAGATCGTCCGGAAGAGTCGTTGGCAGCAATTCGAAAGTTCATCAAGGCGTCGGAGGCGAGAAGATGATTTCAAATAATCCGCAGAATCCATCTATTTCTGCAGCGCTCGGTTCGGCGCTGGCTTCATCCTCGTCTTCAGCATCGTCGTCTTCGTCCTCGTCTTCAGCATCGTCGCCCTCATCGGGCGTGCCTCAGGCGCCCTCCTCGGCGTCCAGTTCGGGGCAGGATGTTCCGCGCCGGGCAGCCCAAGACCGGACCCGCAAAGAATTCGAATCCCAGGTCACAGAGGGTGAAAAATCAGGGGTGGAACGAACGACTGAGGCAAAGGCGCAGTCCCAGTCCCAGTCCGAGGCTAAAGAGGTCGCAAGCAGCAAGTCATCCGGCAGGAACAGCGGGACAAGTGACGCCAAGGAAACCAAAGATTCCAAAGAATCTAAGGTGGAACGTGAGTCAAAGGGCAGTGGCCCGTCAACTATGGTCAATCAAATTTTGGGCCAATTGATCAAGCAGCATCCTGATGCGAAGCCTGCCGCCCTGCAGTTTCTACAAAGCACACCATCGGCTGACGCGATTGAGGAGTTGCCACAATTGATGGCATCCAGCCGATTCATTGTGGATGCCTTGCTGGAAAAAGATCTCGGTGGCTATATGAGCGAAGACGTAAAACCAAGCAATGTCCTTCGTGAGCTCGGGTTCGGTCCAGATTTAATCACGCAGGCCATGGCGCTAGGCGTTGATACGTCTGGGCCATTGCAACGTGGCCAAATCCTGGGCGCGTTGGGTGCGGATCCAAAAAGGGTTGAGTCGGATTTGAACCGTTTGAAGGGAACCATCGCGCTGGAGGGTGTTGCTGGGTACATGCAACAGTCTCTAAGCATGGCGAAGTCGTCGGGAAAACAGCCGGGCATCATGGATAAATTGACCGGCCCCGAAATAAAAGAAGATTCAGCGGATCTGGTCGACTTCAAATCAAGCACTAGCCTCGAGATGCAAGCCATTATGGCGCAGGCACTCGCCTCGTCCAGCAATTGGGGGCCACATGATATGATGCGGCCCGTAGAGGCCGCCTTTCAGGCTCTTGGTTGGGGTGGATTCAGTGCCGCGACGCCTCTCGATAGCCCGACATTTAATTTGACTTCGCAGGAGGCAACAACTCAGGCCACGCCAGAGGTTGAATCTTTGGCGGCCGCGCCACTGTTGAACGGGCTTGCTCCAGTCGCTGACTTTATGGAGCTCACGGGTCCCATGAATCCCATGAATCTCGAAGATTTTAAGTCTAAACTTCAGTCCGAGTTCGGCGACAAGGTCACGGTGATGGCCGTTGGTGCCAGCGCTTGGGATGGATTTTTGGAGTCAGGAACCGATGCCAGCAGCAATATCGCTCCTGTCATGCCTACCGAAAAACCAAGCGAAACCTTGATCCAGCAAACACGAAAGGATGTCAGAGAGGCATCCCCGTCGCCAAAGGATCCTGAACCCATTGAGTCCGAACAAAACAAGTTTGAGCAAAGTCAGCCCGATCAAAGCACCCTGCCCGGCGTCGACCGAGCGATGGTGCAAGATGGTTTAAAACCAGCAGAAACGGCCGAAGCACCGGCTCCTGAAAAATCGGAACGCAATGAAATCAGAGCCCGTCAGGCGAGCGATACTTTCCGCAGGATTCAAGATGCGGTTCGACATACGTCCGTCAGCAATCTCGGTGCAATGCGCCTTGACCTGTCCAGCCCCGAGACTGGAAATCTTGAAATAGCGGTACGCCTTGATAAGGATCAGCAGGTAGATGTGCGTATCATGGCTGGCTCTGACGAACTTCGAGATTTGATTAGTCGTGAACTTCCGCAATTGAAATCCGCACTCAGCGAACAAAATATAAACCTTCGCGACTTCAACAGTAGGGCCTGGACTGGGGATGATAGGAGTCGTGGGCAGCAAGACCGCCGTGACAATCATGACAACCGAGACAATCAGGGCTGGGGAAATGCACAGGACCGATCTATAGGCGGGCTCAATGGGGTGGCACGCAGTAGAGGGGCGTCAATCGAGGCCTTGAATGAACAGATGGGGCGTCAAGCGTTGCGTTCCTTTCGGATTGTCGATCTGTCGGACCGAAGCGTTGGTGGAGATGGTCGGATCAGAGTTTTAGCGTGATCTGGTGAGCGACCTTTTATTTTTGATTTGCTGATTTAGGGGGCAACATCATGCGCACATCGATGCAAGAAAAAATAAGTCCGTATCAGGGCAAAGGGGCGCCTAGTCTTATGGACTCTGCCGGACCCGCCAAAGTCGCTTCGACCCAGGGTGATGCCTCCTTCAAAAATATCCTGATGAGTTCTAACCTTGATGTCGCAAAAGAACGTGCTTCGAGCAAAGATGGCGACCTATCTGGCGCCAAGAATGACGAGGAGTTTTTTCGTGCCATCAATGACCGGAACAATCCCCAGCGCGGTCCGAAAACTCAACTCGATAAAGATGACTTTCTTAAACTGTTTATCGCGCAGCTTCAGAATCAGGATCCGTTGAAACCGGATGACAGTGCACAGATGGCGGCACAGTTGGCTCAGTTTAACGGACTTGAACAGATGCTAAACGTGAACAAGACTCTGACGGAGATGCTGAAGGGACAAAGCAATGGTCGTAACTTTGGCATGCTGGATTACGTTGGCCGTGATGTAACGGTCGAAGGCGGGCGGGCTCTAGTTTCGCAAGGAAATGCAGGGCAAGTCAGCTTTAATATTGACCGCCCAATTGCAGGGGCGACGCTTGAAGTTCGCGATGGCGCAGGAGCCATTGTCGCCACCGAGAATCTTGGGCAGTTGCGCGAGGGCGAACAGGATCTGCAGTGGAGCGGTGTTGGTACCGATGGAAAGCCATTGCAAGACGGGGGCTACACCTTCTCGATTACGGCAACGGCGGATGAGGGACAGGCTGTGCCGGTTGCGCTCCAAACCCGAATCAAGGTGACCGGTGTCGACCTTAAGGACCCTGCAGGTGCATTCATGACGGCCGCAGGGAAGATCTCTGCCAGTGATGTGGTCGCCGTGCGAATGGCGGATGAAAAACCAAAGGTAAATGATAAATCCAACGACAAACAGCGGTCCGAAAGCGCGCAGCTAGAAGATGCCAAGGCCACCGATGGTGAAGTTTCTGGCGCCGCGGCAATCACGATCCCTGTTACGATGGATGCTGGCAACGGGTCAGTGGCAATAGTTCCGGAGAATGAAGATGAGCATACCTAAGTCCTTCAGAATGATTAGTGCGCTGATACTTCTGATTGCGGTGTCGGCCTGCATGGGTAAGAGGACCCTCAGGTCAGAGAATGCTGGAAGCAATTCTGGATCCAACGCCGGACCAGACGCTGTTGCCGTCCAAAAACCCGCATCCCCTGTTCTGTCAGACACAAAGGTTGGCGCAGACGGCGTAACGTCGCGGCCGGCGATTTGCAAAGAAGCCGAGAAGGCATGCCAGCCTGACGCGAGTCCAAGGTTTTGCGAGTTGCGTGAATTTGATGGGGTGGTGTTAACGCAGGGGCATAATAAGTATGCCTATGGTAGCGGTGACTGCGAAACCCGCAAAGCCATTTTGGTAGAGGCGTGCAAGCATGGCTGGGACATAAAAACCTTGTCCGCCATAAAGTGTTCAGCTGATGCGACGGATCATAAGTGTCCGGTCCTGCCCGGTATATGCATGACACTATTTGAGCCGAGCCGGTGCAGTGCCAAAAAATACATTCAAACTGATATCGCAGCGAACGAACCAATGGTTGCATGGGGGGCGAATGCTTGCGTCGCACGTTACGAACTCTCCAAGATGGCATGTTCGCGCAACATGAACCCGCTGTCTCTCGATGGGATTTCTTGTGAATCCCAGGCCCGATATGCGGGCGATTGCCCACCCGTTCAACCCTCGTGTGATTCGGTCGATGTCAAAGCCTCGATTTGTGAAGTGGAGACGGCCGCAGGGGAACAGCCGAGCATAAAAGTTTCAGGCGAAGGACCAGGATTATGCTTGGCGAGATTCAACCTTGACTTCCACGTCTGCATGGCAGGGTGGTCACCCGACGAAGTTTCCGGCCGGGTTAAATGCCGAGCTAAGTAATCCGCCGATTTAATCTAGCCGGGGAACACTTCAAATGCCGCCTGCGTAAGGTCCGCGCGGCTTACAGGTGCGTTTTCAAAGACGGCCGTGATGCCATAGTCCTTTAACACGCGATCAAATAAGACATTCTCTTCGTGAAGAATCCAGTCGCGGACATCGTCACGGAGGCGTAGGCGCAAGGATTTTTTTCCGCTTTGCAGAGAAAGGCGCATCACTTCCCTGATCAGATCGTAGGCTTCGGTCTGCGTGCTGCGAATTCTGCCTCGCCCGTCACAACATGGGCACGGTTCCATCAGCTGCCGCTCAAGTGATTCGGCGGTCCTCTTGCGCGTCATTTGGACCAGTCCGAATTCGCTGATCCGCAAGACGGTGCTACGGGCTTTATCTTTTTTTAGTTCTTCTTGAAGGGTCAGAAATACCTTTTCACGATCCGATTCGCGTTCCATGTCGATAAAATCAAGGACAATGATTCCCCCGATGTTGCGAACCCGTAATTGCCGGACAATCTGAACCACGGCCTCCATGTTGGTCCTGACGATGGTGTCTCGCACATTGCTGTGCCCGACATATTTCCCAGTATTTACGTCAAATGAGGTTAAGGCTTCGGTTTGGTCAATCACAAGGTGGCCGCCGGAGGGTAGATCAATCTTACGACCCAAGGCCCGCCCAATATCCATTTCAATACCGTAAAGGTCAAAAAGTGGAATTTTTGCGGTGTGCAGCTCCAGTTTTCTGGTGGCGCCGGGAGTTGTCGCATTTAAAAAACGTTGCAGATCATCAAAGGCACTCTGATTGTCGATGACAATCTTACTGATGTCCTCAGAGAAAAGGTCGCGCGTTATTTTTCTGACAAGGTCAAGGTCTTGATAGAGAAGATTGGGCGCGGATTCTCGTGGTGCCTTGAGTTGGATTTTTTGCCAGTTGCGAATGAGATAGCGAAGATCTTTTGCTAGGCTTCTTTCGTCGGCGTCTTGTGCCGCAGTCCGCACGATGACGCCAACCCCTTTTGGTTTAATTGATTTGACGAGATCTTTAAGGTGCTGGCGTTTGCCCTCGTCGGAGATCCGTTTTGAGATTCCGATTTTTGAGGCGCCGGGGACTAGAACTAAATATCGACCCGGCAAGGACATGTGCATGGTGGCCCGGGCTCCCTTGGTGCCAAGCGGCTCCTTGCTGATTTGGACGAGAATCTGTTGGCCTTCTTTTAGAATTTTTTCGATGGGCCCACGATTGACGCGGGTCGGCTGACCAAAGTCTTCTTCTTGCCAATCGGACTGATCTTCGGTCTCATCCTCAAGGCCTTTGGTAACGTCACCCTTGATGACATCTCCCGCATAGAGGAACGCAGATCGGTCAGCTCCGATATCAATAAACGCGGCCTGCATCCCCGGCAAAACCCGATTCACGCGGGCCTTGTAGATATTTCCAACCATGGCACGTTCGTGATGGCGTTCAATGTATAGCTCCGTGAGGTCCTCGCGTTCGAGGAGCGCCATCCGAGTTTCGCCTTCATTAATATTAATGATCAGCTGTTTTTCCAGCATTAAATACCTTCCATTGTCGTGAGGCTCTGCTCGAGCAGGCTACATATTTTTTTGGATGCTCCCGTACGTTCGATAACAAAAGATCGGCTTGGCGAACTTTTTGTCGACGCACCATCGGCGTGCTGAGCAGTCATGTTCATGAGCCATTCTGCTTGTTCATCAGATGTCGCCACGGCGCGTAATATTCCAGCCCTCTCCATTTGAACGGCTTCTGGGCTGTTGGTGAATCTCATTCCGCAGCCAAGATTTAAGCCGTGAGAAGCCGGCTCCAAAACGTTGTGCACCTTATTGTGACAGGCTCCTCCAATCCAAGCGGCATCGGCCAGTGAATAGAGCTCTGCCAACACACCCATCTGGTTGATCAAAAGAAAGTCACAGCCAGCCAATTGAATTTGGTTTTGCAATTTTGTGGTGGTTCCACCATCGATGTGATGGGGAACAGCGATCACGGCCCATGAGGTTGCGATGTCCGGATTGGTTCGCCAGGCAGCCGTTAGCAGATCAAGGTCGGCGGTATAAATGCTGCCCGCGACCAAAACCTTGCGGCCGCGGGTGAAATTTAGGACCTGGTTTCTCAGATCACCGCCGATTTTTGTCCTCGTTGCGCGGTCCATCACCCGGTCAAACTTGGTGTCGCCAGTGGCGACAATTTGGGGTGGATTAATTTGGAACCGTTTTACAAAGAAATCCCTGCTGGCCTCATCTACGGCGCAAATCCTGGTGAATTGTCGCGCAAGATAGCCACGTCCTAAGTTTCTTAATTTTGAATCAGGAGAGCCTGCGGGGCGCCCTGCATCGATCAAAAACATTGGCCGATTGCGGCCAAAAACACTCAAAAAAGAGGGCCACCATTCATGACGGATCACCACGGAGGCACAGATCCGGTGGCGCGATTCGAATCGCCGCCAGCGCCAAAGAGAGTCTGGTGGGGCTAGGGCAGCCCGGATTGTTTCTCCTCGTGCACGCATGTATTCGAGGCCAGAGCGAGACAAAAACAGGACTAACGGCTCCAGTCCGAGATGGGTTGAAAGTCGTTCAATGATTGGAAGGGCTTGCTCAAATTCTCCTGCAGAGCTGCAAAAGAAAAGGAGGTCCCCGCGGCTCTCGGGGTTTGACGGTGCGATCGACTTGGTGGAGTCGCCACCTGTGGTTCGTCCAGTTAATTGGCGCGCGAAGCGACTTTTTGACAGTCCCGGAAGAGAACTCAACAAGGACCCCAATTGGAAAAGGACTTCAACGACGCAGGATGTGAAAATCACGGCCAAGAATTTAAGGTTGTTCGGAGGAAGGCTCACAGAAAAACTCCGGCGAGTTTATTGGCGGCGTCGCGAGCATTAATTCCCCGAAAGCATGCCTGGTCGCCGTATCGGCATTGGGCTTTGCCATGTTTGGAACATGGCCGACAGCCAAGTGGCGCTGAAAATGTGCGGCTCGCTATTAGGTGGGGAGCAAATCCAAAGGCTTCGGTCGTCGGGCCAAACAACATGAAGGATGGTTTACCCAAGGCTTCCGCAATGTGTGCCAGGGAAGAATCGTTGCTCAAGATGGCGCGGCAGCCAGCCAGAATTGCGACCGTGTCCTGCAATTTGGTTGAGCCAGCTAGGTTCAACACCGGCCCGTCCCATTGATTCGCGTTGAGGCGTCTTTCAAGCTCATCACAGTCAATTCGCTCGCGCGGATCGCCAAGCAAGACGATTCCAATGCGGGAGTCGGCAGGAATTTTTCCGGCGAGGGCACCCATGACCTGTTCGAAGACTTGAACGGGCGCCTTTTTTGCGGGATGTGATGCGCCCGGAGCGATTGCCAGCCATGGAATTACTGGATCAAGTCGTTCGTCAAATGTGGGTGTATCTAGTTTTGGCGTGCCCTGGTTCAGGGCCTCGGAATTTTCGCCTAAAGCCTGGGCCATTGCCAGAGCAGCCAGTCGGAATTGGGGAATCGGTGGAAAGTGCCTAATGAGGGAACTTTGAATTGTGAGGCTAACCTTGCTGCGACCCAATAAGCGAGCACATAGGACAAGGAGCGACCGGGCAAGGTACCTTTTGGAAGATCTAACAATGATGCCTCCATGCCGCTGCCTTATGCGCCGCGTGAGGTTGCGGGAACGGAGGTTCCCCTGGAGGTCAATGCAGGCATCGATGGTGGCGGGAAGGCGCCCTTCATGGGTCGAGTTAAGGCCTCCGGCCTCAATTTTGGTTAGAGCGTCAATGTCGTGGCAGACGACGCCCGGGCAGTACAAGTGGATCAAGTCCAGAGCGGGAGTTCGGCCAATCCAATGCAATTCAACGGATCGATTGCCGAGCTTTGTCCAGGCGTTGGCATACTGGATGGCTGCGGTCGCAAGAACGACGTCACCAATGCTCGAAGATCGAATGACGGCAACGCGGAGTGGACTTGAATTTGATTTTGAGTGGTTCAATTTTAAATTAAAAACCCTGATAGTTGATAAAAATCCCCAGTTTGATTAAAATAGATTTAAAATAAACTGGCAACTGGTAGAAAAATGCCTGCACGCAGAAATTGGAAAACATTTTTCAGTACGCAGCGCCATGTGAACCTGATCTATTTCGTCGATGCCGCCAAGACGAAAACTTTTCGGATTAGCATGCGCTCTGCTTCTTGTTTGGTCATAGCCAGCGCGCTTGTGATCATCTGGGCCATTGCGTCCGGCGTGCTGCTCCTTCGCACGCAAGCCAAACAGAGCGATTTACGGACAGAATTAAGCCTCTCGCGCTCCGTCATCTTTGAATACCAGACGCTTTATGATGGTGTCTTTGAACAAGCGTATCCTGAGCTCAGGGAACGTCGATATTCTGGATTGACGCCCATCCCGGCTAAGTCCGTTGCCATCGCCGCTCAGGCCGCTAATCCTGGGAATGCCACTCAGATTGGAGTTCCCGTCATCACAGATACTCCAGAGAAGGCGAAAATTATCTCCAGAGAAGATGCTAAGGCTCCGGTTTCATTGTCAAATCCAAGTATTATTCGACGTGCCAGCAGTTTCGAAGTCTTTTTTGATCTGCGCAATTCCGACCCCTCAAGTAAGGCCGAGGGTTTTATTTGGGCAATTGCCGCTATGGAAAAACAAAACGGCGAACAAATGACGGTTACAGTGCCAAAGGCCCTCACGGTTTCTGCTGCGGGAGAACTCCTCAATCCGGAGCATGGACAGCGATTTGGAATTCGGCGCTTTGCACGCCGAAGCTTTGTATTTGCTTTGCCCCAACAATTTGATGGCCGGGTTCTGACGGTTGATATTGCATTTTCCGGGCAGCGAGCCAAGTACCAGTCCTCATACACAATTCCAATCAATATGCGTTTCAGTCACCTCGCCAGCAATAAGGCGACGCAGGAAAAGAAAGCTGCCAAGGAAAATAAACCATTGCCAAGTGTTGCGGAGCCAGACGGAGAGGCCCCGTCATCTGCGGATGACGAAGGCTAAACTGTGGCCAGCATGCCATATCAATTCGTTACGATTCCCTACGTGGAGAAAGCTGCCATGGTTCGCTCATCCCTACCCGTTCAATGTCTGATCCATGCAATGCCATGTATTTTTTTGACGCTCCTGCTGGGTGCGTGTTCGACGACGTTATCGGGGCGCCTCGAGGGGCCCGAGCTCGGCTCCGAGTCCCTTCGAGACGCGAGGGTAAATGTGACGCGCCTTGAGACGAGCTCCGCTGACGGCCCGAGCCCCGAAGAGCCGGCCTCCTTGATTTTGGTTCCTGAAGAGGATGGGTCGTTTGCAAGTTCAGAAAATCTTCCTAAGGGAAAATATTTAATCGAGGCCCTAGTTCCTGGATATGAGACCGTGTCTCAGCAACTTGATTTGAATAAGTCACAGCGGGTTAAATTGATCCTTAAGCCTTTGGGCCAGGCCCGGGCAAAAACTTCAGAAATGAATGGCGACCCTGCTGCAAGTAGGGGTGAGGGTGGCGCGGTTTTGACTCTGCCACAATTTTGAATCTCATCCAATATTGGAGGTCGCAATGTCGACTTTAGCCATGATTAGAAGCCAACTCCTCGCAGTAGCAAGCCTCTCCATCGCTTTGACCGTCGCATCGTGTCGGCGCGAGGTGATAACCCCTTTGAAGTTTGAGGTCCGGACAAATCAAGGTGATCCGGTTCATGAGGCTCAGGTCAAGGTCGGCGGAAGAATCCTTGGCTCGACTGATGCCAAGGGGATGCTTGAAGTTAAGCCCGGCATTGTCGAAGACTCTCAGATTGCAATCGAGATCATAAAGACCAGTGATAGTTATTATTTCGCGCCACACATGGAAACGTTGGATCTGTCCAAGTCCTCGGCAAGGCCAATCGTCATAAAAGCCGTGATGTATTTTGTACCGAAGCCAAAGCCCGTTGACCCGGCGCCTGTGCCGCCAAACGTAGCTGTGGCTTCCCCGCTGCCTTCAGCATCGGCGGCACCGGCGGTGCAAGTCGTCGAACAACTCGTGCCACCATCTCCCTCCGCTGCTGCTGAAAATTCAGCCCAAGCAACCGTGGCAAAAGTTGAAATTTCCCCTGAATTTCCGGAGAAATTAGAACCATCAAAGCTAGAAAAAATGGAAGACGCCAAACTAGCGCCCAAAAACAAAATTCTTGTCACCTTTCATGTTTTTTCAGGAAACACGGGAATCCCGGGCGCAAAAATCACAGGAGTATCCGGATCGGGCGATCAGCCTGAAAAGAACTTGTGCGTAACCAATGTCAGAGGCCGATGTGCGGTAAAGCTTGACGCCGATTCTGCCTGGACCTTACGCGTTGCAAAGCAAGGCTACGTCCCCGAAAATCAGGAACTTCAACTCGATCAGACCAACAAATTGGTACGCATTCACCTGCAAAATGGCCAGTCAATGGAGGTGCAGGCATTCGCGCGCGGCGTAATGACGACCTCCCCCCTGCAGGGCGTCGTGGTTTCGGTAGACGGTAAACCGGCGGGAACCACTGATAAGTCGGGCCGCTTCGTGTTTAACTTCAAGGGTAGTCCCGCCGGGAAGGGTATCGATACGCCGCGTTTAAAGGTCGAAATGGCTCCCCCGCGAGGATTTCTTCCAGAATCGACGGAATCCGAATTTGCTGCGACCGGAGATATTCATCTCGTTCGACATTTTGTCGGTGGCCTATCGAAGGCGCCTGTGGCCATGGTCGAGGACTCTCGCCAAAGTTCATCATCAACGGATTTTGCCTTGAATGCTGCCGTCGTGAAGTTGACTGAGACGGCACTGGACCGGAAAGTCTTCTCACGAAAAATTTTGGTGAGGGCCAACGCGAACCAAAAAAATCCTGACATGCGCCTTCGCCGGACTATTTCTCGGAGTGGCGACGGGACTCAAATTGAACTTGTCGTTGTCGATGCTAAGGGCATCGTCTTGGCTGCGGCAAAGGAGACCTTGACTGGTGATCCGACGAAGCCAGAGATGACGGCAAAGAATCAGATACAGGTGGATGGTCTCGTTGAGCGTTTAATGCGATCGCTGCCGTTTCAAGGTGTCGTTATGGCCGCCGATAACGGCCAGATTCGGGCATTATTGCCTGGTCAACTGGCGGCAATCGTCAAGTCTGGTGATCGTTTTGATATTTTCGGCATTCAATTCGACGCCCGTGCGCGCAGGCAAACCGTTGGCAATATTGGAAGTGCCAAAGTTCCTGGCGCCGCAATGACTTCTGCGGGGCAAGCGGCCTCAAGTGACTCGGGAGCCGAATTAACGCTGCTCCTCGAAAATGCTGCTACTGGAAAAGCAGTTAGCCGCGGGGACGTGGTCGTCATGCGGGGAATCGCCATCGAGATTCCTGAGACGACTGAAAAAAACGAATCAAAGTCGGAGTCAAAACCAGCCAGAAAAATCGAGCAAAAGCTTGAGGCCAAGGTGACCGGCAGGGGCAAGTCAGGCACTCGCATGCGAGATGGAACAACTTCACCCAACGAGGGTGCGGCCTCGGTGCTAGTGCTCAATAAATCCAGTGATGACCCACGCCCCGTTCCCCAGGCCAACGTCTACTTTAACGATGTCTGGGTGGGAACGACCAACCCCAATGGGGTTGTTTATCTGCCGTCACAGTTGCAGGGTCTCGCCGGAAAGGTGTCTGTGGCTAAGGCAGGTTGGACATCAACCGCCGTCGATGCCAAGCCTGCCTCGGGACAGCAGCTGGAGGTCCCAATGCAAGCAGAAGACGCCCGCCTTCGTCTGGACTCGATTCCCTCGGGAGCATCCGTTTATCTCGATGGAAAATTGGCAGGAAAGACCCCCCTTGATACCAAGATTGATGGGGCAGGAGCCTTTCTGAAACTAGAGATAGCCGGTCCAGATGGCTATAAAAAGTATGGCACAATTTTAGAGGTTGACCCGGGAACCTTGGAACTCACCGGGCCTAGGGCTGTGCAGTTAGAAGAAGATCTGGTGGTAAAAGCCAAAAAATTGTCCGACGTCGGCAAGGTCACCGAAGCGATCGCCTTGCTCGCAAAGGTCCCCGCCAAGCACACGGACTATTTGGTGAGTCGTCATGTGGCTGGCGAATTGGCGTTAGGAAAACTAAACGATCCAGAACAAGCAGAACAATACTTCTCCAGCGTTACGTCGGCCCCTGAAGTGCGTGATTTCATCGACAAACGTTTTATTGGTGCACACATAAACGAGGGTATCGCGATTCACCTGATCGCGGAAAAGGCGTCGCGATCAAATCCAAAAGCTGCCGCTGAAGGGTTTGGAAAGGCTGCCGCCATCTTGGACCGCGCGGCCAAATACACCCGTTTTCTTCCAAAAAAAGATTTCAAACAATCCGTTCAGAATCTCGAATACTTTCGTGCGTTGAGTTTTCACCGACGATGGCTTCTGATCAGTGATCAGGCGGCTCTTGAAAGTGCTAACCGAGCATGGCGTGATTACCTTGACGCGTTGAAACCAAATGACGATTCAGACAAACAGTCCAATATACTTTTAGCAAATGCCCGGATTTACTTGAAGCAAACACAGGCAGGACTTTCTAAGCGATGAGTATACGTTCGCTGCGCATATCGATGGGACTCCTCTTCATCATTGGATCTGTTGCCAGTTGCACGACCAGTGGGCGGAAGTGGTCGCCATCAAATTGGTTTGGACGATATTTCAAGAAGGATTCCCGGGACAATCTGGTGGACTTCAAGGCGTCTGACGCGTCGTACTTTCCACTTTTCATCAAACGTTTTTTCCCAGGATCATCCTATTTTGAAAGCCACTTTCCTCTAATCTCGAACGCACGTCAGGGTGTTCAGATGGTCGAAGTTCGAAAGCTAACCGGCACCGATGATGCCATGAATGAGGCCAACTTGAGTTGGTCTGCAGATGGCGTTTACCTCGGTTTTGAAGTGATTGGGACCGAGAATCGAAGGATCCTGCTAAAAGATTTAATGGGAGACTTCGCCCGTGAACTGATGGTTTTGCCGGCGGCAATGTCCGGAAATTTCCTTGAGGGGATTTCTGGCAATGGCAATTCAATGACATCCTTTAATGCGGGCCTGCGTTGGTCCCGCGATAGCAACCGATTTGCTTTTGTGTCAAATGGCGGAGTAGGTGAATTCAATATCTATGTTGGGAGCGTTGCCGGGGGCGAAAAAACCGTCGCATCAAGTCGTGCCAAAAATGGCTACGCTTCATGGAACCCAGCCGGAAGTGAGATTGCATTTGTTAGTTCCCGCAAGGGAACTGCAAAAATCTATGTTGTCGAAGTTGATGATCAGAACGTGCTTCAGGTCAGCGATTCAACCGAAACCGATCTTTTTCCCGAGTGGTATCCGGATGGCAAGAAGATTGTGTTTTCGAGCGGTGATGCGCACAATCACGATGTGGTGATGGTTCGGCGAAACGCCGTTGGGAGTGGCTGGAGCAAGCCCTTCAATATTACGAAAAGTGATGCCGATGAACTCCGTCCTACGGTCTCTCCAGACGGCCGATTCATCGCGTTTTACAGTGCAGCGCGTCAACTTACAGAGGACTCCTTTGTTGAGGGTCTGCAGTGGAATGTTCACGTCGTGCCGACCGATGCACGGTCATTTCCCCTTTCGGACGAGATCCTCACCAAGTATCTCGTTGCCCGGGATGTTGTCGTCGATCTCAATACGGGACCCGCTTGGACACCGGATGGTCGCAAGGTGATCTATGTGAAGCGTGACCCAGCACTTTTCAACCCGATTTATGCCTACGATCTCTTTGAGGGAAAGACATATTATTTTAAGACCAATACCAAAATGAATCGTGACATTATGATGTCAAAACTTGGCGTATTGAGTTTTCGTGCTCAGGTTGGAGCGTGGGACAAAGTGTTTGTAGCGTTGACAAATCAAGGCGTCCAGTTGCAGGGGAGAGCCCCCCAACAGGCTAGACCAGTGTTTTTGCAGAATTAGGGGCCAAGTATGTCCATTCGTAGTTTTTTAATCATCGGTGGTCTGATTTTTTCTGGCAGCTCAATGGCTGCCGATAATCGAATGGTCTACGGCGAGACCGGACGTCTTGAGACATATGATCCATACTCGGCCCATGAGGCTACCGCGCAGCGTTTATCGGATCTTGTTTTTGATGGATTGGTTGACCTAAGCCGCAGCGGCGATTACGCGCCGGCACTGGCAACCAGCTGGGAGGTTTCAAAAGCAGGAACCGAGGTTATTTTTAATCTTCGCAATAATGTCACCTGGCATCATGCTGCAGCGGGCGCGAAGGCTTCGGATAAGGCAGTCGGAAAGGATGCTGGCGCACCGTTTCAGGCCAAGGACGTTGTTGCCACCGTGAACTTTTTGGTCCAAGGCCGCTCTGGCATTCCGAATTCGGAACGATTTTCGGGGATTTCCTCCGCCGAGGAATTGGAGCCATTGAGGGTCAAAATTTCTTTGCGCCGCGCTGTTTCTGATCCCCTGCGTATGCTGATGTTCAAAGTTCTTCCCGCGTCAGCCTTTGTGGGTAACAAACCGGGCGCCTTATTCCGCGAGAGTTCCTTCGCCCAGCATCCAATTGGAACAGGCCCCTATCAATTCATAAAATCAAACAAGCAGGGTGAAGTTCTTTTGCGGGCTAACTCGTCGTATTTTGGCGGAATTCCAAAGATCGAGACCATTGTGATGAAGAGCTACGCCGATCAGAGTGTTATGGCGCAGTCGCTCATGTTCAATGCCCTGGACTTAATTACCTATGTCAGCCCACGAGACCTTGGCGAAATTATGGCGGACAAACGCCTGTTGCTGCTCCCCTATGATGCCTTGTCCTACAGTTTTGTGGCCCTGAATACTTCTCGTCCGGCACTGAGCGATCGCCGTGTGCGTCAGGCTTTGGCCCTTGCCGTTAATCGCAAAGAAATGATGGACGCATTTTTTCAGGGACGTGGGCGGCTAATTTCCGGGCCGTTCCCGCCGACCTCATGGGCTTACAACCTGGATGTCCCAGGGGTCAGCTATGACCTTGCGCGAGCGCGCCAGCTTTTGGAATCTGCAGGATACGTCGATAGAAACGCCGATGGAATTCTCGAAGATAGTAAGGGTGTACCCTTGAAGCTTTCGATCGTGGTTCCAGTGTCTGGGGAAGGCGAGACTTTGAAGAAGATTGTGTTGGGCCTACAATCTTATTTTACGAAGGCTGGAATTAAGATTGAGATGCAATTTTTGGATTGGGTGGCGTGGAAGAAACGAGTTCTTTTTGAGCACGACTATGATTTGACGTTGGCATCGTGGAGTTTTGATGACGCCAGCAACATCATGAGTCTCTTTCATTCTAGTAGTAGTGGTCCCTGGGGCAATAACTTTGTGCAATTGAAGAACAAAAGTATTGATTCGCTGTTGACCGAATCCGATGCGACAAATGACTTTGAGAAGAAGCGTGCCATCAATCACAAGATTCATGCGGTTATCGCGGAAGAGACACCTTACATATTTTTGTGGACACTGACGCATCACGCGGCCTTTCAGGAGAATTTGAGCGGTGTTCGAATCGAGCCATATTCATTCTTCAAATATGTGACAGGCTGGAACATTCAAAAGCGCCTTTAAGCGGGAGCAAAGCGATGGCCGGAGAAAAGAAAAATCCTAGGAATGGCCGCGAGGAATCGGATGGCGGCTTTGGCGGTGTTGCGGATTACCTTTCAGCTCCGAAAAAAAAGCTGAAGTCGTATATTGTGATGAGCCTCGCATCCAATGTTTCGGAAGACCACAAAGCGGATTTGCTGAAGTATTTATCGACCCTGTCAAAGGTCTTTGTTCTGGCTCAACCGAAGGATCCCGATGAGCTAGCGCGCCAGATATCTCGGCAGGTTCACCTGATGATCCTGGACGACTCTTTTGCGCCTCGCGACCGTTTGCTCAAATTGGTTAAGTTTATGAAAGAAAAAAAGGGATCCGAAAGTTTGCCGGTTTTGTTTTTGACTCGCGAGCCTAAGGCAATGACGACTTCGTACCGGGATATCCTGGTGGCCCATCAGGAAAATGATGATTACATGGACCTTAATGGCCAAAATTCCGTGGAACTTGTCGCTCGGATTAAACAGGCCCTTGAGTTTAGAAATCGGCGCCGTAGCCGTCGTTTCAAAGTGAATCTCCCTGTGTCTTTCCAGGTTCTTGGAACTGACGAATGGCAAAAGGGGACTCTATTGGATCTCAGCCTTCACGGCGCAATGCTCAGCGCAAATGAACCAAAAGTCGCCTTTGATTTAAAGTCACAGGTGCGGATTCAAATTCCAGTTGGTGATGTTTTCGTGCCGGCAGAAGGCGAAATTTTTCGATTGTCTGCTCGGGTTCGCCGGTTATCAATAACGGCGGTGGGTGCAGGCTTGAGTTTTGAACATGTCACGGAGCGTCAGGTGACGTTACTAACAACGTTTGTGACGGCACTTGCATCGGCGCAATCTCTAGATCGCGATCTTAATAATTCAACCGGCTTGTTAGATTAGCGAGTTTTCCCAGCGAACGGCGTGCTGCACGATTTTTGTTAGGTCGTCATATTGCGGTTTCCAACCAAGAACTTCCTTGATCTTTCGGTTGTCGGCGACGGAGGACGAGATGTCGCCAGGCCGACGTGGTTCCAATTTCACCTCGAGGCGTTTGCCGGTCACATTTTCGATCGATTTGACGACCTCTAAAACCGAAAATCCATGTCCGTAGCCACAGTTGAAGGTATCCGAAGTCCCGCCACGGGTCAGGTGCGTCATCGCAGCAAGATGGGCCGAAGCCAAGTCTTCGACGTGGATGTAATCCCGCACTCCAGTGCCGTCGGCCGTGTCGTAGTCCGTACCAAAAACGCTCAATGATTTCCGTTTGCCGCAGACTACTTCCGAGGCGATTTTGATCAGGTGTGTGGCGCTTTTGGATTTCTGTCCCTGGCGCCCCTCTGGGTCAGCGCCCGCCACATTAAAGTAGCGGAGGATCACATAGTTCAAACCAGTGGCGGCGGCGATGTCTTGAAGCATCACTTCCGTGATCATTTTTGAACGCGAGTAGGGGTTCGAGGGATCAAGGCGGTGATGTTCGGATGCCGGAACAGGGGCCGCCTCGCCATAGACGGAACCGGTCGAGGAAAAGATAAAGTTTTTGACCCCGGCTCCAACGCTGGCACCAATCAGGGCCAGGCTGGCTCCGACATTATTCTCGTAATATTTGATCGGACTGGCAACTGATTCGGGCACCACGGTTGATGCTGCAAAATGCATCACGGTGGTGATGTGATGATCGCGAATGATTTTAGTGACAATGTCCTTGTCGCCGCAGTTGCCCTCCACAAGAAGTTCATTGCGAACGAGCAGATCCCTGAATCCCGTGGACAGGTTGTCGAGGACGATAGCTTTGTGGCCAGCATCCGTTAACTGACGTGCCACATGGCTACCAATGTAGCCGCATCCACCAGTGACCAAAACGGTTTCCGATTTTTTCGGAGCCTCAGTTTTCATGGGCGATGGCCTCACCAATCAATTGTTGCATTCGCTTGGTCAATTTTAAATGCCAGGCTTCCAAACGCTTGGCGTTCACTTCGGGGTTCACATCCATTTTAGGTGGACGCATTGTCTCGCTCAGGTAGTGAACCAGTTTAACAGGCCGTGGAATGATGCTCAGACCGATTCCGCGTGCCAGCGGAAAAGGCAAACGCAGTTTGTCGTAAATCAGAGTCGTTAAGAAATTTGGGTAAATCGCGAAAAGATCATCGGCCCTGGGGCATGCAGCAAGAATGATGGGAACCTGGGCTTCCATTGCGAGGCGTGCAAAGCCCCTGCGTTTACGCCAGCGGACTTGGTAGCGTTCGTCAGAGGTGCGCAGTGCTTCTTGCATTCCACCGGGGGCAACGGCAACGATATTACCATCCGATAGAAGTTGTTTGGCACTGTCATGGCTGCCCTGCACTGATCCGAAGAAATTCATAATATTGCCGAGATAGGGAACACGCCAGAATGCACGATCGACCAGAGGACGCACAACCCGTCGGGAATTCTGATAGATCGCGCCAAACAAAAGTAGGATGTCGTAGGTCGCCAGGCTATGGTTGGTGACCAAGATGTAGGGCCCTGATTTCGGGAGATTACGGAGCCCGACAACCTGATGGCGATGGTAGGTTTGAAGCGTCCGCAAGAGTGGCATCAAAAGCGGAATTCTTTTGTTGACCTCGGACGTATCCTCAACCGGCGGAACCAGCGCGGGCAGATTTTTTTTGCTGGTTTTTTGTGTCATTCCAAACCCTTTTTATATTTCTAGTGATCCAGTAAAGGTTAGCGCGGCTGGGCCAGCGAGCATATGATTTCCTTCCGTGATCTGAACAAACAGATCGCCTCCTGGCATCCGGATGGCGGACCATGCGCTGCTTTCACCCATGTTGTCTTGAGTCTCAATTGCGGCGGCAATGGCGACCGCTCCGCTGCCACATGCTTGGGTTAACCCCACCCCTCGCTCCCATGGGATCGCATTCCAAATCTGTTCTACGGGTATGTTCATACTTTTTGCGGCCGACGTGACGGCGGGTTCGTTGCGGTCAAGTTGGACTGCCATATGAACGTTGATGCCATCCCATCCATCAAGTTTTTGGATGGCATTGGCAAAGGCCACAAATGGGGCGATATTTTTCAGATCCAAATTTTCCACGCCAAGCAGAACCAGGTGCGGGTTTCCAACATCAACCTTGTAGATTCCATTCGGCTGAACAAGCTTTGATTTGGTCAGGGCATCATCTAGCATTTTGCGAAGCCCGTGCCCGGACCCTATGGCTTCAACGCTGGCTAAGCCCATGTCGACACCAATAAAACCTTTGGTGCCAAAGACCTTGCACCAAAACGGACGGCCTTGGATCGGGATCTCAAGGGCAGGTGGTAGATCACGGGTTGACGTTCCCGTGGCGTCCAATTTGCGAAGGACGCTTCGTGCTGCGCAGCGTAGTCCGTTGCCACAATTTTTTGCCAGACTTCCGTCGGAATTGATCACGATCAGTTCTTCGGGGTAAGTTTCGCGGCGATCTTTGGTGATCAGAATGAGGATTCCGTCAGCCGCGATTCCCGAACCGTCACGATTGCAAATTCGGGCAGCCTGACGCTGTAAACTTGGCACGATCAGATCCGTGTCCGTTCGCTGGATCCACGTCACCAGGAAATCATTTTTGCATCCATGCCATTTTTCAAATTCAAGGAGCAAGGACGTATCCCCTTCCACGGACGCTTTTCAAGTAGCGGGGATTTGCCGGGTCGGTCTCGATCAGACGGCGCAGTCGAACCACAAAGTTGTCGACCGTGCGGGTTTCCACATCCTCGCTTACACCCCAAACTTTCGATAGAAGGTGTTGCCGACTTAGGACGCGGTCTGGATTTACGAAAAATTCCTTTAGCATATCTGCTTCAAGGCGAGTCAACTCTGCGACTCCTGTAGGCGTCTGGATCCTCAACTTTTCTGGATCTAGTTGAAATGGGCCCCAAATAAGCGGCCCACCTTCCAAGCTTTCTCCCAGTTCAAACATGGCACACCGTGCCAAGGTTCTTTTGACCTTGAGGAGCAGTTCGGCCAAGCGAAATGGTTTCGTAATGTAATCATCGGCGCCTAAGGAGAGTCCGCGGACAGAGTCCGCTTCAGCAGCCCTTGCCGTTAAAAATATAATTCCAGCCCGCTGGTTTTTTTTTCGGATCGTTTGTCCAATTTCAAAGCCGTTGCGTCCGGGAAGATTCACATCGAGCAAGTATAAATCAAAAAGCAAGGTGCCCGCTTGGATCATTTCTTCGGCGGCGTCCCCATCCATGCACACTGTGACGTTGTAACCCTCCGCCTTGAGATTTAATTCCAGGCTAAAGGCCAAATTCGGTTCATCTTCCACCAGCAGAATGGATCCCATGGATTTTTCACTGGTTTGATGCCTATTTAAAGGATTCATTTTTTCCCCGCTGCGACAGCTGGAAGTTCAATGATAAAGGTGGCTCCCTGATCGACGCCGGCAGATTCAGCGCGGACACGCCCCCCCATGATCCGGGTCATGGACTCGACAATATAAAGGCCAAGTCCGGTGCCGGGAATGGCTTTTTTAACGGCGCGATTGCCGCGTCGAAAGATTCTGAAAACTTGTTTTATTTCTTGCTGGTCCAGGCCCATTCCCTGATCGTGAACGGTAATGCAAATTTTGCTGCCATCATCCCGTGATTCTGCTTTGACCAAGACGGGAGATCCAGCCGGTGAGTATTTGATGGCGTTTTGAATTAGATTTTCGACGACAACCCGAAGGGCCTGGCTTGGGGCTCGCAGGCGCGTTCCCGGAGTCACGTCTACGTTAATTTTTGGTGTCTCGGGATTAAGGCGACTTCCCGACGCATCTGCGGCAACAGCCGGTAGCCACTCTGTTAAATCAATATTTTCAGGGCCCTCTGCGAATAGCGTGATCCCACGGTCTAATCGGGCTGCGATCAAGATCTGATCGACCAGTCGGGTCATTCGCGCGATGTCCTGGTGGGCACCGCCAATGAGTCGATCGCGGATGGCAGGGTCGAGTTCGCGGCGACTGAGGGTTTCAAGGGCAAGTTGGATGCTGGCCAGGGGGGAACGAACTTCATGGGTGACGCTAGATAGAAAATTTCTTTGTTGTTTGATGATCGCGCTTTGCCGAAGCCCGTCAAGAAACCAGACCACGGTCAGCACCAGAATTCCGCCCAGAAGGATGCAGCCGATAACCAAAATTGCCACGGTCGTTCCGCTCTCGAGATTGACCCATTCTCGTGACCCAACAAGATTTCTCAGGCGGTCTTCCTGCTTGGTAAACCACACGACCCAAAGGACGATTGTGGTGACCGACAGGATTTGAAGTCCGACGAATAGCGATATCGGATTTAACAAAAAACGAAATCTCGACGCGGCCTTAACTGCCAAACGACCTGTGTAAATCCCGATATTCATCAAAAACCTGCCTTGTAGGCTTCAGTTCGACGGGCTTTCACTTGAAAAATAGCCGTGCCATATTTGGTGGTGCCTGAGGTTATTCGAAGGTGCCCCTCAATCCAAACTGGCTTCCAATCAACCGTTGCAGATTCGTCTCCCACCATCTGCACCAACACCTGTTGATTGGGTGGCGGCGGCGGATAATGGATGCACGCTTGTGGGTCCGGTACCAAGAGAAATTCTTTGACTAGTTGCGTGTTGTCTTCGAGCGGAACCATGAAACCCGGCAAACGGATAAGGCGTCCATCGAGTTCAGTTAATAATGCGGATGGTTTGCCTGTTTTAAGGTCGTACTGTGCCAAAGTCGGCCATTCGATCGTCTTCACCTCGTCGGAGCCACTTTGCGCTGGGTGTGCTTGGCTTTCCCGGGACGTCCACCAGGACTGCAGCAACATTCCCCCAACTGGGGCTGCGACAAGGCTTGCAATCAAAAGGAGCTGCTGAATTTTCATGGCTTAGACTTCATATCCGGATTGTCAGTCCGTCCACAAGTGCATTGCGGTAGGCTTGCCATGCTGGCAGGGCAGCCATGGCCAATCCCGTGAGGAACATGAGGCCAAGGCGTGCCCATTCTTCTCCGGAAAGCCCTGTTATTGGCAGTGATATCCCAAAGTTGGCGGTGATCAGTCCGGTTGCGCCGAGCAAGGCCCCATAGGTCAGGGCGATGCTTGTCGCCACGGCGACTCCAGTTAAGAATCCGGCTTCGACCAAAAGAATGGCGGTGATCATCCAAGGCCGGGCCCCTAGGGCACGCAGAATCGCCATTTCACGGCGGCGTTCATTAAGGGAATTGTAGAGGGCAATGATCATACTCAACAGGCCGACCAAGATAACGAGCATCGACACCGCTCGTAGGGCCTCCTCGGCGTAGGACAAGGCGCTCCAAAGTTGGGCAAGGGTCAGTCCCGGCAGGGCCCCAGTCATTGGCTCGCCTGCATAGGTTTGGATTTCACGTTGCAGAGCCAGAGCATCCGTCCGGCTTTTGGTGCCGATAAAAAAGGCGGACAGTCCTGGTAGGTGGCGATGATGATCAGGTTCATCGGCATTATCCGCATGTTCATCATGATGCTCGGCGGCACCCGCATGCATTTGAGCCATTGCGGGCAGGCTAATGAATAGGCTCCGGTCAAACGGTGTTCCTGTTGGTTTAAGAATGCCACTGATGACAAACGGATGGTCCTCGTGCTTAACAAAGGATTCCACCGCGAGACCATGGGCCAGAACAAGTTTTGTTCCCTCGGTATAGCCGAGCTCCTTAGCGACGCGCGCGCCGATCACGACGTCATGATCATCGGCCGACGGCTTTCCTGATTCAAATTCGAGGCGCCTATCGCGTTGGTAATGATAATGAAGAAACAGGTCTTCATTCGTCGCGATAACCCTGAATCCTTTATGGCTGTCTCCCATGGCTACGGGAATGGTCCAGGCCACCGCGGGATGCCGCCGGAAGTGTTCCCAGGTTTCCGGGGTAACATTGTTTGAGGCGCTTCCGATTTGGAAGACACTATTCAACAGCAATTGGATCGGACTGCTCCGAGCCCCGGCAATAACGTCGGTTTGGCTAATAACACCGGTGAAACCTTCTCTTGCACCGGTCCGCAACCGTTCGACGATCAGGAGCAAAGACATACTTAGAGCGATGGCAAGGATTGTTAAAAGACTTGTGACGCGCCGGTTCAAGATCGAGCGCAGAGCAAGATGGATGATGGTTGACATCGTATCTCTCCTTAATCGTCGCCAGTTGACGCACGAAATTTTCGGTTGAGCGTCGTCAGGTCAACGCTACGGTCAAAGCGATTCGCAAGAGATCGGTCATGACTAACAAAAATGACCGAAGTCTTGCTTGCCCCGGCCACATCAATCAATAAATCCAGAAAGCGGTCCCGGTGAACGTGATCCAGGGCCGAGGTGGGCTCGTCGCAGATTAGAATCTCTGGATTACCGATTAGGGCGCGCGCTGCGGCAACCCGCTGTTGCTGACCGACACTGAGTTCTGGCGCCTGCCGATTCATGAGATGCCCGATGCCCAAAGCCTGGGCAAGATGTTTGGCCTCGGACTCAGGCGACTTAGAAATCTTGCTCAGTCGGGAGGAGCTTAAGCGCAGGGGAAGGAGGATGTTATCCATGACGCTTAAATAGGGCAGCAGATTAAACATCTGAAACAAGTACCCAAAATGATCGCCGCGGAAGCGATCCCTTTCGGCAGGAGGCAAGGCACTTAGATCCTTGCCGAGGACCCTGATGCTGCCCCGCGGTGACGGCAGAATTCCAGACAGCAATCCAAGTAAAGTAGTTTTTCCGCACCCGGAGGGACCATGGACGAAAATCCGTTCTCCCGCCGATACAGATAACCGATCGATGTCGATAATATCCGCGTCGCCAACGTAGCTAAATTTTAGTGACTCAATTTCAATAGACTTGGTCATGCATAAACCTTGCAGAATAGATCATCATTATCGCTGATTTTTTCGTTTTGGCCAATTCTCTCCGCGTTGCTGACGTCCCACGTGACTTCAGCTGGTTCAGCTTGGGCCGAAGGGGTTGTACATAGATAGCATTATTAGGGCAGCAAATACTAAATGAAGCGCCAATTCTGGATCAACAGGTTTTCCTTGGCTTCGCTGGCGGTTACCGCCTCGGCCGTTGTGGCCGCGTCTTGGGTCGCTATATCTCCCCTTGGGCCAGTTTTGCGCGACACGGCGGAGCGCAATTTTCTTAGGGCTATCGTGGGCAATATAACGGACGAGCCAGTGAAGAACAAAATACGGATTTTTGTGTGGGATGAATTGTGGCGCGTTCGTGCGGGCAGGCTTTTACCTGCGGCAGAAGACTGGGGAGAGATCTTTGAGGCCTTGCATATTCGTGGCGCAAAAATAATTTTGATCCCAGATGAAGAGGTCTTTTCCCGCGTCAATGCATCTGCCGTTGGCTACATTCAGGCTTTCCGTGACGCAGCGTCAAAAGGCCTACAAATCTACGCGCCACTGCGGTTCGTCGATCCTCACCCAGGGAACACGCCGGCTGACCCCATCCTGTTTGGCGCCCCAGTGGAAACGTATATTCGTGATGCATCTCAGCCAAATGACCCCATTGATAAGCCCCCCGCAGTTACGTCCCTGCTAGACCTAAAAAAAATTCCGGACATCAGCAGCAAGGTCCTGTCCGGTCCTGCCCCAGAATTTGCAGACGTTGTTGCCGGAGCAGGCTTGATTGGTATCGAGCCTGATGCGTTCATGCCTTTGGCCCGCTGGCGCGAGGATCGATTTATCGCAGACCTTGCGCTTGCACCTCGAGAGTCCTCTTGGGGGGTCACGATCTCTGGTGGGAAAACTATGGTCGCCAATAAAATAGTGGCCCCGCGAGATGGATTTATACCAATGCCCTCCAATCAATTCAGCCGAGATCAACAATTTTTTATAATGCCAGAAGAGTCCATAGAAATACTTTTACGCAGCAATGTGTCGGATGCCCTTCCAGAGTTGGTCATCATGGGGGCAGCGAATTCAGCCTCTATTGCACGAATCACTGCAATTGCTAATGCAGCGATGAGTGGGGCGCTGCCTGCGCCGCTATCAATCTGGTCAGTGGCAGGTCTGGCGGTTGTGGCGTTAATCGCCTATTTGATTGTCATACCAATGCAACTCGCATCAGCCATCCTTCTCGGGATCATCTGGGTTGTGGCTTCAGTTTTTGTGAGTCTGATTTATCAGAAAAATATTGGCTTACCGGCAACGGCGGTATTTATTTCCGCAGTAATCCCATCATTATTCGAAGTGATGCGCAGGTCCGCGAAACGGGATGTGCGGATCAGAAAGATCGCCTCAGATTTATCGGGGATGCAGCTTGCCAAGTCGGCCATGGCTCAGCAGGCAAGAATGGTAGTGCATGACCTTCGGCGCGCCCTAAAAGGCCATGATCCAGCCAATATCGCCTACCTAGACGGTTTCCTTGTCGAGCTGATGGCTCTGGAACAACCAGTGAGCGGTTGGCAGAAGTCAATTGCCAAAAGTTTTTCGATTGTCGATCTAACGGAAGCTTCACTTTCGCAATTGATGCCGGGATTTAACGGTCGCGAATTAGATTTCGAAATATCGTGGCAACACCATTCACGCCTGTTCGGTGATGCCGCTGCAATGCGCAGGATTATCGATAATCTTATTGATAATGCAGCAGCCTCAGCCCCGCGAGGAAGCCGCATCAATATCCATACACGAGAAATCGGAATGCAGACGGCGGATGGTTCCGTGACGGCATGCATGATGACGATTGGAAATGTCGTCTCAAATTTCTCAGCGAACGACTTTGCGGTTTTGGGTGACGGTCGCGTGAGGAATCGTCAGGATGGACGGGGCCTTGGTTTGTTGATCGTTCGTCGCCTGGCGGAATCCATGGGTGGATTGGTTCAGTATTACTACGAATCCTCTAGCTGCGTTGTTGAAATTCAGGTCGCGATACCGGTCGATCTTGGCTTGCCCGATCTTGACGTGGTGATGCGCCGCAGCAATCATTCGGGACTTCGGGACGAACAGAAAAAACGCAGACTCATCATCGTCGTTGATGACAGCCCTTTTGTTCGGGATATGTGGGAGCGTCAGTCCACCGAGGCTGATGTTATTGTCTTTAGATCTCCGAGCGAGTTTTTAGCGCAAATCGCGGCCGACGTCGCACTCTTGTCTCGGGCTCCAATCATGGTCATTGACTATATGTTTGATCGCGAATCAATGGATGGGATAACGCTTGCAGGAAAAGCCAGAGAGGCCGGCGTAAAAGATATTGTTATCTGCAGTGATTGGGATCTCGGTCATCTTAAGAATAATGATTCCGGATTTCCAATAATTCGAAAGGGCTTAGCGTCGGTCGAACAGGTGATGTCGGCGATTCAGAAACCGTCCGCCTGAAGGACCTCTTCGAGTAACCCCAAGCCAGCAAAGACTTGTTCCAAGTCGATGTCTGGATCGCGGGTAAATACGCCGCACTGGTACATGCTTTCAATTCCAAGGTGGGATTGACAATGAGTCACCTCGACGCGCAGGCGAGCCTCGTCAATTTCAAGCCAATATTGTCCGCCGTGAGGCAAGGCCTCTCTTGCAATGAAGCCAAGCCCTCGCCGAGAAACATCCGTGGGTCGGACGTTAATTAGGCGGTCGCCAGACATGGATACAAGGCGACCAATGGCCCGACCCGAGACGCGGAACCTGCGGGTCTCGATACGTTTTGATCTGATTCGTAATTGCGACATTTTAACCTTTTAAATTAGGCCATTGTCCCTAGCCAATTCCAACGTCCTTCAGCTATATCGACAGTTTTTGATGGCACTTTAGGCCATTTTTGTTTTTTTTTCATGGCGCGTCAATTCATCAGCCAGAACTTTGGCGAATGCGTCATCAGGTTGACGACCGAGTCTCATTTCGTGGCGGATCTTTGGCAGAGGCAGAACTTTCTTAGGGAAATTCTCACCCTGCAAAATTTTGTCCGGAAGAAACTTTCCGGTGAAAATAGTGCCGTGTTCCGGGGTAGTTGCACTCGGACTTTTTGTTGGCATGACCCTTGCTAAGACTTCTTTGAATCCTAAAATCTAAACTGCATAGCATGTGAGAGGTCCCATGAGCTCCTGTCCACAGCCATGGATCGGTAGGAAGCATCTGCCTACGGGCTCGATGATAATTCTTTCTTGTTATTTGGCCTTTTCGGGCCAAATTGCGCTGGCGGCGGATTACTCTGAAATCGTCTTGCCATTTCCCGATGCTCGTCCATACACGTCCAAATACGACGCCGTGGCTAATAGCGTCAAAATCGAGATTTTGAAAACGTCGTCGACGGAACTTCAAGCCCTTGAACACTACGACGAGACCCTCGTTCGACGCCTCCTAGTGAAAGACCGGGGCGCTGACGGCGTTGAGATCACGATAAAACTTACGTCACGTGATGTCGTCGCAACGATTAATGACTTCGACGAGCCGTTTCGCATTGTCGTGGAACTCTTTAAACGTGGTTACGATCCGGCACGACCGGTGGAGGCGCTAACTTCGGCTGTTGCCGAGCATCCCGGTCCCGCAGCGAAAACGCCACCGTCGCAAGCCGCCTCCAGCAAGTCCCCACAACGCCGAATCTTCCAGCCGGCGCCAAAAAAATTCGAGAACGCTGCGGACCTTTGCTCGCAATTGAAGCAGGCAAAGCCAGGGCGCGCCCCCAATTGGGGAAACATGGCGGACCCGGTTTATAGGCTCGACGGTGTTCCAGAAAAAGCAAAATTCGGCGGGGAAATTCCCCTCGATCTCTGCCAACGCAGCATGGCCTCGACTCAAGGTTTATCGGACCTCGCGGCGACCCTCTATGCCGACGGCCAAGAAATGCGCTCGATGTTTGTTTACCAACAGCTTCTTTTTCATGACCCCCTTGCAATCGAACGCGACCCTGGGAGCCTGTGGAGGATGGCAGAGATCCATCTCGGGCAAGGAAACTTGTCTCTCGCCGGTGGCTACTACGATGCAATTGTGAAACGGTTTCCTGGAACTCCACAACATAGCCTGGCTGCCCTGCGTTTGATTGACATCCAGGCCCTTGAAGCGGCAACAGCCGGCGAGACAGACATCTTGACCAAGGTTTCACCCGCCCTGCTTTCCCTCGATGTTTCCGCCGCAAGCGCCGAGCGACGAGCTGGGAAGGTTTTGCGCATGGCCTACTGGCGAGCGCTGGCAATGAAGCCATCGGCAGATAGCCAAGGCAACCAGGGTCTGGCCGTGATTCCGCCGCTCGAGGAAATGGAGGCACGGGAACTTGAGTCCGCATTCTCTGGAATCAGTCATCCCCATACCAGATTTTTGGCGGCGTCATTGCTCCTGGCTGCTCGGCTTGATCCTCGTCGAGAATGGACGGTAGACGCCGGAAATTTCGCAGCAAATTATTTCCGGGAATATAAGACCTCAGAATTCGATCCAATGCGCGCCAGCCTTTTGATTCGCTTGCGCTTGCGCCTTGATCAGTTGCTCCAGAAACTATCGGCAGATGGGCGTCATGTGGATGCCGTGCAGACGTTCGAGCTTTTGCCAAAGCCGTTGCAGTCCGTGAGGAAAAATCCAAAAACAGCATGGGCTCTGGGTGAATCGTACCGAAACATCGGTCAACCTCAGCCGGCTGTAGCGTTTTATGAATCCGCGGCTCAAGAAGGGTCTGGCTTAGATCGCTTCAAAGCGCAGTTTTGGCTTGCGCAAACTTCATCAGAGGCGACGGACCTCCTAACTAGAATGAAGGCCGGGCAAACGAGAATCTCCCCATTTCAGAGGCGCACCGTGGAAGCGGATCGCGGAATGGCGGCAACCTTAGCTTCCTTGAAATCTGCGGAACGCGAACAATTGTACGCCACCTTTCGGCAATCGCTAGAGTCGTCGCTGACCTCTGGTGCCAAATTGAGAACCCCGCCAAAACTAATTCTGTCGTCGTGGAAGGACCATTATGCGGCCCGTCAGACGACATCTTCTGGCGGTACCGCGCCAGACCTGAAGAATGAATTTGCCCCGTCGGCAGCATCGGCGAAACTTATCTCAAATCTTTCCGCAAGATTTGCCGCTCTTGGGCTTGAAAAGGAGCGCCGCGAGTCCCTGGGACTCCTTCGCGATATGAAACCCGCTCAATTTGGTGATGACAAAGAGGCGCGGAAGGCCTGGATGGATCAACTCCTTCTTCTGGCGGAGGAATACCGCAAGGACAATGAATATCTCGAAGCAGGTCGCATCTTTGGGCTCGTCGCAACCGAGAGCGAAAACTGGGAGGGACGGGCGGAAACTTTATATAAGGCAGGCCTGCTCCTTTACCGGGCAGGTCGCAAAGATGAGGCTGTGGCGGCATTGGAAAAAGCCAAAGCAGATGGAAACAATCTTTTTTACGCAAACCTAGCCACAGAGAGACTGACACAAATTCAGAAAAAATAGTTTTTGAGCGCCTTTCGTAACGCAGACCATATTATCGACCGGAGAGACTCGATGAACAACGCTGCCCTTCGCAGAGACCAATCTGGCTTCCAAACATCACAACCCAGGAATCACCCGGTCAACCCGGCAGGGTATGTGGAATACGCCAAGGCGAAACAAGCTACCGCGCAGGCTGTTCCTCCGCTCGTCTGTGATGGTGGTTGGATTGTGGCAGATCCCGCCATGCGCCGGATCAAAGAAATCGCAGACCAGATTGCGGCCGTGAACCTGCCGGTTTTAATCACCGGAGAGTCTGGGAGCGGCAAGGAAACAATTGCCCGGTACATTCATGCACGGTCAGTATTTTCGTCTGGTCCGTTTGTTGCAGTGAATTCATCTGCAATTCCTTCCGCGATGTTTGAAAGTGAACTCTTTGGGTTTGAAAAGGGCGCGTTCACTGGGGCCGTTGCGGAGCGCATTGGACTTATCGAGAGCGCCAACAATGGCACTCTTTTGTTGGATGAGGTGACGAATATCGATGGTAGCAATCAAGCAAAATTGCTGCGTGTTATTGAGGAGCGAAAGGTCCGGCGCCTTGGCGGTAACGCGGACATTGCCCTCAACGGACGGATCATCGCAACCTCCAACGTTGACCCAATGGCAATGGTTGCGAAGGGTGAATTTCGGCAGGATCTTTACTACCGTCTTTACGTTTTGCATATTGAAGTCCCTGCACTGCGTCAGCGTCCATCAGACATCGATGCGCTTGCCTTGCACTTCGTTGAAAAAGAATCTATCGGCGCTGGGCGACCAATGCTTCGTCTCTCAGAGGGCGCACGTAAGGCCTTGTGTGACCATAACTGGCCAGGGAATGTCCGCGAATTACAGAATGTCATTAAACGCGCTGTGGTGGGCTGCACGACTGCCGTACTGGAGGCAGCAGACCTCGGCTTTGAGGGCGCGGGTGGACGCCAAGAAAGTCTGGCCAGTGCATGGATTGAGACTTTGCCGATCGGCCGAACCCTGCAGGATGTGGAAACGCAATTCATCCTTCGTACATTAGAGCATCATCAAGGAAATCGGACGCACGCGGCAAAAACTTTGGGAATAAGCCTTCGAACATTGCGTAACAAGATTAACGAGTTTTTAGCGGAAGGGATCGACGTGATCGCGCCGCTTACTGGGAGGGCAAGTTGAGTCAATCAGTCAACAGCTTGTTCAATTTCAATGACCGGGTCCAAATGTCGGCCCTCAGTCATCGAATGCGTCGCAGTCAGGTGATCACAAGCAACATTGCAAATGCTGAGACACCGGGTTACCGCGCCCTCGGATATGATTTTGAAAAACAGCTCCAAGACGTGGCAGGCGGAAGTGAACTTTTGCCAGTCAGGACAAATAGTCCAAAACATTTGCAGAATGCCTTCACTCAGGCCGACGGATCGATTCGCCCAGATGTCTTTGTTAGGCCAACGGAGTCCGTCCCACACGATGGAAATACCGTCGATATTGATACGGAAATGGCTCAGTTTTCTGAAAACCAGATCCTTTACCGGGCGAGCGTCGAAACCTTAAACCGTAAACTTGGCATGCTGCGTTATGCCATCAGCGGGGGACGGTGATTATGAGCGCATTTAAATCTATGGCAATCAGTTCATCAGCTTTATCAGCACAGCGGTTGCGGATGAATGTTCTGAGCACCAACCTTGCGAATGCGCAAACAACGCGTACACCAGAAGGCGGACCTTATCGTCGGCGTGACGTCGTGTTCTCGGCGCAGCCGACGGGCAATCAGTTCGATGATTATCTGGATGGAACCTACGATACAAAGTTGGCGAAGGTGCAGGTGACGGGGATTCATCAGGATCAAGGTGCGCCGCGCCGGATGTTAGATCCATCCCATCCTGATGCTAGCGCGGATGGTTATGTGGAAATGCCGAACATTCAGGTGATGACGGAAATGGTGAACATGATTTCTGCGACGCGGGCCTACGAAGCCAACGCAACGGCTCTGACAGAGACGAAGCAGATGGCGATGAAGGCACTGGAAATCGGTCGTTGATCCGTTTTGAAGGGGGTTTGATATGAGTTCACAAATGTCAATTTCAGCGAAGTCCGCGGAAGACCTCTTTGCAAGGTTTAATGAAATCCGGCGGGATAGTTCCACGGCTGGCTTGGCGACTCCTGTTCAACCGGATGCGGCGCCGGCCACTGGAAAGATGTCGTTTTTCGATCAACTTCAGGCGCGTGTGTCAGAAGTTAATGAGAATGCGAAGACCGCAGATAAAATGGCAACGAGCGTCGTCACGGGGAAGTCAGAAAATCTGCACGAGACCATGTTGGCGGCATCCACCGCAGAGTTAACGTTTAATCTGATGGTTCAGGTCCGAAACCGAGCACTCGAAGCGTATCAAGAAGTCATGCGGATGCCAGTCTGACGGAGTGATTTGTGAACAACCTTCGTGATTTTATCTTAAAAGTTTGGGCCCAAGTGTCGGCCTTCTGGGTTGTCCAGTCGCTTTCGCGCAAGGTCACCATTGGGGTCGTAGCTGCAGCGCTGATCGTCGGCATGGCTGGTCTGATCGTGACGCGGCATGAGGATCCTTATGAATATGTTTTTGTGGATCTGAGCTCGGAAGATTCGCAGGCGATTGTTGATTTTTTTAAGCGCAACGGAGTTAACGATTTTGTCGTTGATTCAAAGGGTGTGAAGGTCCCCAAGGACCGCGTTCTTTCCCTTCGCCTTCAGCTCTCCCAAGAAGGTATACCGGCGCACGGTGTGGTTGGCTGGGAAAAGTTCGATAAGCAGGAATTTGCTAGAACTGAATTTGAACAGCAAATAAACCGCTTGAGGGCGATACAGGGTGAACTTTCTCGCACCATCCAGTCGATCGATGGGATCAATTCTGCTCGTGTTCATATCGTTCTTCCGAAACAAACCGTGTTTGTCCAAGAACAAAAGGATCCTACGGCCGCCGTTTACATCAAAACGAAGCGCGGGGTCGTCCTTGATGACAAGCAAATCCGCGGAATACAGCACCTGGTTTCCCGGGCTGTTGAAGGGCTAAAGCCGAATAATATTTCGATCATTGATCAGGAGGGAAAGCTCCTAACAAAGGTTGAATCAGAGGATTTTGCGTCGAAAATGAGCAAGGAGATGTTGAGCTACAAGCAGACCGTAGAAAGAGAAATCGAGGAGAAAATACGGTCGATTGTGGGCAAGGTCGTCGGGCACGAACATGTCGATGCTAAGGTTGATGCCACAGTGGATTTCACTCAGGAAGAGCAAACGATCTCCGACGTGGATCCAGACAAAACAGCCGTTGTCTCGCGTAATACGTCTGGCGAGACCATGCAAGGAAGCGGACTGAATCCAACGGGGATCCCGGGCAGCAAGTCCAACGTTCCCGGCGAGCAGGAGGCACCGTCCAGCACTGGAAATTCCTCGTCAAATAAACGCGATTCTGAACTTGTAAATTTTGAGGTGTCGAAGACGGTTAGCAAGAAACTTATGCCGGTGGGCACGCTTCGCCGCTTAACGGCCGCGGTCTTGGTGGATGGAAAACAAGAGGGTCTTGGCGATGGAGCCAAAGTTGCTTTTGAACCACGATCCGATGAGGAAATGAAAAAAATCGAAGAATTGGTCAAGCGCGCCATGGGCTTCAAAGACGGGCGTGATGAAGTTCAGGTCAGTAACATGATGTTTCAGTTGGACAATACCCAGCGTCAAGTCATTTCGATGGAGACGCAAGAGCGTCGCGAATACTTTTCCACGGTGGCCGTGTCCTTGGCAGTCGCACTCTCCCTTGTCCTTTTCTTTGCCTTCATTGTCCGGCCTTACTTCCGTTGGCTGACCTATGACAATGAACGGAAACACCAGGCGGCTGTTATCGAAGAATATAGGCCTGATCTTGAGCAGAACATGGTGCAATCGCTGCAAGTTAAAGAGGAAATTCCTTTCGAGAAAATGTCGCCTCAAGAACAGATCATGTATATCGCTAAGAATGATCCTAAGCGAACGGTTGAAGCTATTCGCATGATCCTCAGTCCCAATCAGGCAGGGTGATCGTCATGGCAACGATGAATCAGGATGGTAGAAAACGCGCGGGGAGATTTATCAAGGGGAATGACCGCCTGATGAATCACGTGTCTATCGGTGAATACTCGTTCGAGGAAATCTGCCCGACCCCAATTGCGTCATTTGACAATGAGGATTCTTCGATCATCCATGCGCGATTTCATACCGCTGCCGACTTAAAAAAAACCGTATTGGCGCACCCGAAATTTAATCAAATATTAAGTCCACATGACGGCGATCGTTCGGTGATCAGACCGGTGGATTTTACCCCGGAGTGGAACCAGGTGGTGTCCCCCTCCACGGGTCGTCGGCGCAGAATCGGACGCGGCGATGATGCGATGGAGCTGAGCGACGAAGGGCAGCGGGAGCTTGAGAAAATTTTTGGCCAAGAGCTATTGCACCAACAGGCCTCTGGAAAAAATCAGGCGTCAGAACAGGGGCGTCAGGGCAATTCCAATCAGTTGAAGATGCAGGCAGAGAAGGCTGCAACGGATGCTTGGGCCAACACGGCGGAGCCAGAGACCGTCAAGAAAGTTGAGCCCGTGTCATCCCCTGAACGGGAGGCGGGCGCATTTCGCATCAGTCGCGACGAGCCGGCATCTGATGCTTTCATCCCCCTTGCAACGGGGGGAACTGTTGGCCAAGCGGAGTCCGTTGAGCATGAGGCCGTCGATGCATGGAAGGTCCGCAAGGATCTTGAGCAGGAAATGGTGAAGACGGTTGCCGAGGCGAAGGAAGCAGCCATACAGGAAGGCAAGAAGACTGGTTATGACACAGGCTACCAGGACGGCTTTCGAACTGGGGAAGAAAAGGGTGAATTAGGGGCTCGTCAGACGGCCAGCCAGTTTTTTGGTCGGGCGGGAGAATTGATTCGCGAGTTTGAATCCCTAAAAGGGCAGATCCTCGAGAATGTTCAGCAGAACTTTTTTGATCTGTGCCAGGCGATGGGCGAAGCCCTTTTGGAAAGGGAGTTCGAAATTCGTCCCGACTCATTTGCCACAATCATGCGAAAGGCAGTTTCCGAAACGGTCAAAGGCGATCAGTTTAAGATTCGCCTAAATCCAGAGACAGCCGATTCGATGGCAAAGGCTGGAATTAAGGATCTTGATGACCATCTAGTTAAAGACGCGCAAATCCCCGCATGGGAGTTCCGGCTCGAATCCCAGTTGAGCGTGGTCGATGTTCAGGCAAAGAAGATGGTTAAAAACCTTTTAAGCCAAGCCGATGTGACGTTATTTGCAAAAGACGGGAAGGCGAGCTGATGACGGAGGACGTTGCAAAATCATCGGTCAACCTAAGGCGCTTTTCTCGTGGAGACCTTTCTCGTTCCTTTTCCCACATTAATTGGGATCCTCGCGGCAAGGTCTGCGATGTGGTGGGGACAGTGGTTGAGGCGTTTTTACCAGGATCCCAATTGGGAACAATTGTTTCGATAGCAATTGGCGGGCACCAGGGCGAGGTTCTCGGCGAAGTGGTTGGATTTCGAGGCGATCGCTCTCTTATCCTGCCCTATAACAGCCTTGGTGGCATTGCCCCGGGTTGTACCGTTTCCGCCATTCATCGGTTTGATCGCGTTACCGTTGGCGATCATCTCATTGGCAAGATTATCGACCCAATGGTGCAGCCATTGACTGGAATTTTGGGGGCGTTGGATAGTGAAGCCAGTGCTGTTGTGCCGCTAGATCGCGATGCCCCAAATCCAATGCTGCGAAAAAGAATTGATGGCCAATTGACCCTTGGGGTGCGGGCCATGGACAGCATGCTCACGTTTGGAGAGGGGCAGCGGATTGGGATCATGGCAGGATCTGGTGTCGGTAAGTCAGTATTGATGGGGATGATTGCCCGGGGCTCTTCTGCCGATATTAACGTGATCGGATTAATTGGCGAGCGGGGCCGGGAGGTCCGCGAATTTTTAGAGCGCGATTTGGGTGCAGCTGGTCTCGCCCGATCGGTGGTGGTGGTGGTCACCGGCGATCAATCTCCTCTGATGCGTTTGCGTGGAGCAAGGCTCACGACGGCAATTGCGGAATACTTTGCGGCAAAGGGAAAAAGAGTTCTTTTGATGATGGATTCGCTTACCCGGGTGGCTATGGCCCAGCGCGAAGTTGGACTCGCCGTGGGCGAGCCGCCGACAACAAAAGGATATCCACCATCGACTTTTTCACTTCTTCCACGCCTTCTCGAGCGTTGTGGTCCAATGCCCGAAGGGTCGGGAAGTATCAGCGGACTTTATACCGTTTTGGTGGACGGTGATGATTTTAATGATCCTATCCCAGATGCAGCCCGTTCAATTTTGGATGGGCATATCAACCTTTCGCGCTCACTTGCGGCCAAGGGCCATTTTCCGGCAATTGAGATTGTCTCGAGTACCAGTCGAGTGATGTTTGATATTGTTTCCAAGGACCACTGGGCGATTGCTAATAAGCTTCGTTCTCTTTTGGGAGTCTATGAGGAAAATTTTGATTACATTCAGATTGGAACGTATCAGCCAGGATCCAATCCAAATTTAGATCTTGCGATTCAACTGATGCCTCAGATTGAACGGTTTTTAAAGCAAGACATTGATGAGGTTTCGACCTTCGATGAAGCTCTTGCCGGCTTACGTGGTTTATTGGCCGGTCGGATTTAAATGAAGCTGGCGGGATCTAAATGCAAAAACACCTAAAAAAAATCGCCCGCCTCGATCCAGTCGTCGGAATCAAACAAAAACGGGTCGATGAAGAGGCCATTATTTTGGCTAATATCAGGCGCGAGAAAGCCCGAATGGAATCTGAGTTAATTGCCTGGCAGCAACGCTACTTGAATGGGGTGGGGCAACTTAATACGGAGCGAGAATCTGCGGGCCGGGGAATGCTTTCGGCATTGGAGTCTGCTGTGGATCACGCCCGCGAGACCTTGTTTGCTCTTTTTCAAAGGCTTAAGGAAGTTGATGGCGTGGAGCATTCGCAAGTGATGCAGCTTAACATTGTGCAGCGAGAGTTAAGTGCGGTGGAGAAACTTCAAGAGGCGCACAAAATCAGGATGAGGAAGGAACTTTCTCGCCATGAGCAGAAGGGTCTTGATGAAATTGCGCTTCGCAGATTTTTACAGTCGAGGGTGACCCAATGATTCATATCTCCGAGAATAAAACAAATGGCTTTCCGACGTGGCTTAAATGGGTCGGCGCTTTTAAAATCACTTTAGTCGCCGTTTTTTTTGCGGTGCAATCGGGTCAACTGACCTTTGGTGAGTCTGGGCTCCATGCTGCCGAGGGCGGCGTGGAGGGCGCTGCATTGCCTGCTACCCCTGTGCCGGTTGCTGACGGCGCGCGAAAAAGTTTTCTAGACGATCTGCTTGAGTTGCCAACACTCAACCGGGATAAGCTTCAGAAGGAAGATGTGGCGCGGTATTTAACTATGGCCGATCGCAAAAAAAAGCAGATCGATGAGCGGGTCACGATACTTGGTAAGCGAGAAAGGCAACTTCAAAACTTAGAAAAGTCTATTGACGACAAATTGAAACGCCTCGATGAGGAAAGAAAGTTTTTTGCTCAGAGCATCCAGCAAGAGAAGGATTTGCAGGGCCAACGCCTCGATAAATTGGTCGAGCTATACGATAAGATGGAGCCAAAGAAGGCGTCGCCCGTCATTGAGAAGATGGACGAAGACCTTGTGGTCGCGTTATTTAAACGCCTTCGTCAAAAACAGGTGACGTTGATTCTTGAAACTATGAGCGCCGATAAATCTGTGAAGCTCAGTGAGTATTTTGGGCGGGTTCGTTCCGGCAAAGAATACGATTTGCTGAAGGAAATGAATTCGTCTTTGCGCAAAGAATTTTCGGATTGCAAGGGACTACCGAAAGAACCGTTGGTCGAAAGTCCAGCCGAAAAATCGGCGGTGCCTGCGGCAAAAACAGCTTCGGCCGCAGTTCCCTCGGCCCCCCCGGTAACGCCTGTGGTTCAGGCATCTCCCGTGGCATCTCCGGCAGCGGCATCTCCGCCGCCACCATCGCCCTAATCAGGACCTACGGTACAGAACTCGTCTCGCTCAGGTGGCAGCAGCCGAAGATTTCCGACTCTGGGAGATAACGAGAACGATGGCTCCGAACAGCCACATGAGCGCGCACAGAACTTGGCCCATGGAGAATGGTCCAAGGACGGTGCCCAGTTGGGCGTCGGGCTCTCGGAAAAACTCTGCGATAAATCTGAAGCTGGCATAGCCAAGAATAAACGTTGCCGAGACGGCGCCTATTTTTGGTTTTCGTGAGTAAACAAATAAAGTTAACGCCAGCAAGAACCATCCTTCCAAAAAGGATTCATAGAGCTGGGAGGGATGCCGGGTTAACGGTCCACCGGTCGGAAAAACCATGGCCCATGGGACATCGGTGACCCGCCCCCACAATTCTCCGTTGATGAAGTTGCCAATCCTTCCAAAACCAAGGCCCACCGGGATGATGGCTGCAACATGATCGGTCAGGTTTAGAAAACTGGTGTTATTGCGACGGCTGAAGAGAAGCAGGCCGAGAATCATGCCCACGAGACCACCGTGGAAGGAAAGTCCACCCTGCCAAATCATCGGGATTTCGCTCAGGTGATGCTGGTAGTAGTCAAAGTTGTAAATGAAAACATAAGCAATTCTGGCGCCAAGGATCATTCCGACCAGGGCGTAGACGAGGCAGGTTTCAATTTGTTCGTCCGTCATTTTCAGTCTGCCCTTGCGCGCGGCGCGACGTAAAAACAAAAACTCGGCCACAAGACCGATGATGTACATGAGTGAGTACCAGCGCAGCTGAAACGGCCCGATGGTGAAAATTGCAGGGTCAATATTCGGATATGGCAGCATTTTTTGCCCTTTTTGTTGAGTAAATGGTACCGGACACCGGGGGGTGGCCGCAACCGCGAAAAAGTTCTGATTCGTGTTAGACTAGGAATATCCTTCAACAGGTTGCAAATCATGGATGAGAAGCGCGACATGTCAGCCGCTCAGCTGGCGCGAATCCTGCGCGAGGCCCGCGCCAATGGCGCGCCGATGGCTGAGGTTATCGAACGTGGACTGGCGGCAATTAGACCTAAGCCTCCAGAACAGCCGATGCACAAGAAATTTGAGGCTCAAAGTGCGGCACCTGGAAAGCAGGATGCTGCGCAGCTTCGCAGAATGTTATCGGCTTTGATCGACTCTGGGGGGAGGTGGCCCCAGCTTCAACCGGTCGCCTGGAAGCTCTTCATGCTGTCGCCGGCCGATGTTTCTGCGGCTCATTTTTTGGAACTTTGTGCCCTACATGGAACCAAGCAGGAGTTGATGGACCTCGCCGGCACTTTACGCGAAGGTCGGCATTCATTTTACCTCCATTTGCACCCGTCGGTTCGCGAACAGCTTGCCCTCATAGCTTGGACTGGCGGACGATTTGATCTCGTTGCTGAATCCTTGATTCGCGTTCGGGACTCGGCGCAATTATTGCCATCCGAACGCCTTCTCGTCTTCTTGTTTCTTTCTGGAAGCTCGGATCCCGTTCCGGCATTTATGTATTTTCGTGCCCATCGGGCTTGCATTCTTGACGCCACCAAAAATTCTGATGCTGGACCGGCCTCTTCCTACGATGAGGTTGTTTTAAAGGCGGCGCGCCTTGCCCTTGACCTCGGATTTGATTTTGATGTTCGTGACCTTGTCCGTCTTGTACCTCGAAATAGCGAACGTTACGCCGATGCCGTGGAATTGCTTAATCAAACGGTTAAAGAATCTCCGGCAGCTGCGGCAGATCCTTTGGAAGTTCAGTTGAGTGAGGGGACCTGGCAACAACGCATCGAGGTTCTTGATCGCCGTTTGGCTTCAGCCCGTCGGTCGGCTGGATCGCGCGATCCGGGGCGCGCTCGTTTGAATGAGGTGTTCAAGGGCGCGTTGAATTATTTGCCGCAAATCCCAGATGCCTGGGCACAACTATCTGAACTGATTGTTTTGAATCGAGACCTGGCTGGCATTGTTCCAGCTCTGTACGCACCCCTTCAATTAAATGCGCTGACGTTTCATCCGGCCTCACTGGATGCTGCCCTTTGGCAAGGGCCGTTGAAGGTTGAAGTGGATGCTTCGAACCTTCTGGATGCTTGGTGGCACGGCGTGGCTTTGCTGCATCAGTACATTGCCCACGGCAGTGGTCACGAAGAAACGCTTTGGAAAAGTCGTCGGTTGATTTTGGATGTTTCGGCCAGTGCGGAGTTTGCATTGCCGTTTCGTTGGAGCGACCTGCTGCGTGCAGCAACCCTCCATGTGTCACGAAATCCCTATGCAATGATCCAACCCGGTGAGGACGAAAAACGAGCGATCCTTTCCCAACTGACGATCGCCGGCGAGTCTGATTCTTTTAGTGCACACGACATTGAAAATTATTTAAGGTCGAGCTGGCGAACGCCACTCATCGTCCTCACTGAGATGGAGCGCCTTGCCCGCCAAAAGAAAGCCCCTGATGTTCAGCGCCTTGCGATTCTAAAAAAGGCGGCAGTTGCAGGATTAACCAACACCGATCTTGACGCCATCTGGCATTCTGCTAACGCAACCCAAAGTGACGATTTGGCCTGGCGGGTGGCAACCATCCTTTCCACACGTCAGTCACTTGCGCCGTCGGTGCGGCATGCCCTCGATATTTCGGGTGAGAAACGCGGGTTTTGCCTGTTTCTTGCTCCAACCATGGATGCAATGGAAGTGGCCGTCTTGGCGGGGCTCGCGCCTCGCGAGGCGCGCTTTGCTCGCGCCATTTTGCGAACGGGTCCACGTCTGCCCAGCTTGTTAAGCCTTTTTGATAGCCGTGCGCGGCTTTTGAAGGGCGTGTCCTCACCGACGGGTTCCATTGAGGCAAATGTCGAAGGTGCCTTGAAGGGCCTCAAATGGTTGCCGCCGAATGCGCAAATGTATCGTTTCAGTCACGAGCAAGCAGCATTTGGCGGAGTTACCCTGCCCCCGTTGGTCCAAGTAGCCCCGGCCACTGCTTGGGGGTTGCTGTATGTACTTTTAGGGCAGCGCCTCGGGATGAATGCTTGGAACTGGCAGGTGAGTCGGCTTGCGTCGTTTGTTTCAGAAATGATTCCACGAGTGGCCCACATTCCGGAATATAAAACCCAGACGTCAAAAGTGGCCCGCTGGCTTCGTGAGCTCAGCGCAGAGGAACGCATTGCCTGGCAGGATTTGGGACAAGAAAGCCGCGCCTTCACCGATCAAGAGGCCCAGGATCTTTTAGGTAAGGTGTTGGCTCGTTTGACCACGATGATTCATCCCGATCATGGCCAAGCCTTGCAATCGTTACACCAGATGCGGCTAGAGCTTCCGGTATTGCGCGATTTGGAGGCTTGGCTATTAGGCGATGAATACAGTGCCTGGCGCCAGCAGCAGGGCCTTGCCTCACGAATCATGGTGCCGCTAAACCTGCGGCGCCATGAAGTGATCAGTGTCTAAAACGCTTCTGGCAAAATCTGTGCAGCGCGCTCTGGCGTTTGCTTGATCGACTGGATGATTTCAACAGCTTTGGCTTGGCGTAAACTGCCTTCGGCCATCCTCTCGCACAAGTATCCTTCGGCTGGGTCGGTCAGCTCATAAATCGTGCTGTGCTGCGGCCAAAGGTTGCTGTCTTCGTTGCTTCCGCCCATACACAGCGGAATGTGATGGTCGATCTTGAATTGGGTGCGTTGCATTCTGGTCGTTGCATACCCGAGTTCTTCGTCATAACGGACAAAAAGCGCAGCCTTGCGGGACGACTTTACGTTGCGTTCGCAGTAGGGAATTCTCTCGCCGTAGCGATAAGTATCTGGCTTGCCGCATTTGCTGCCGGGGGTCATCTGTTTGTTTGGGTTACGAGGGAAACGTCCCCCTTCATTAGGCCTGACACTGCTAGAAACGTTGGCGAGATAGGCTGCGGAGTCGCTTGGAGCTTCGCCGCAAGAGGTCATCAAAGATGCAAAAGAGAGGGCACTACAGGATAGAAACGCACGCAAGCAGAAACGACTCATCTTCGGTCTCCTCATAGAGGGGCATTTGCGGCGCCCCGTAGAAACACCAGCCCAATCGCCGGCTTATATGGGAAAAACAATTCGATTCAGTGACTGACAAAAAGCGGATTCAGCCGATTTTGTATGTTAGCGAGCTCACTTGGGCAAGCAAAAAAGTCACTCGGACCCCATTCAAGGTCACTCGATGACATACCGAACGGCGATTTCTGGGGCCAATCCAAAGCCCACCGCGGGTCTCGTGCCGGCCACCTGTCCGATAAATAAAGTCACCTGGGCCGACCATGTCACGGGATCGCCGAGCATCGTGTACTGCGCTCCGATGGGGAATCTCGGGTAAAGCCCTAGGGTGTCCAATTGAATCCCTAAGCCAGCCAGATAAAGGATTTTACCGCGACTGGCGTACCATTTTGGAAGGGTCGGCAAGGTGATGGAATTAAATTCATCATCAAAGAGTTTCAAGCGATCGATGATGATACCGACTCCAAGTTTTCCGTTGTAGTCCGACATATTTAACCCCACGTTCCAGGCGACCTCACCGTCCCCAACATACTGACTGAGAATTCCAGTATTTCCTTGGCTGCCGGCACGAAGTCCAACACTCCAGATTCTTGGCTCCCGTCCGCGCCTTGGCAATTTCTTGCGGGGCGCTAAAAGGCGTCCGTCGTCGGCCCCAACATCATTTCTAGGATCATTTCCGCCAAGAGAATCAATTCGAGGTTTTGGTACTTCAAGTGCGCCCGAATCGGGGGGGGCGGAAATTTCGGGCGGTGAATTTTTTCCGCTTGGTCCAGGCATTGCTAAGGCCGGATGTTCCGTTGCCATCGCCATGCTGACCAAGAAGAACAGCCTCGTGTTTAGCTCAGTCCGACCCATTGATCTTCTCGTCATCGTCATTTTTTATGTCCGCCTTGTTCAATATATTAAGCCAAGGCGGCATTGATTGGGAATATTTCTTGCTTTCCTCCGAATGTACGATTTATCGCGCGGGAGTATCCGCGCGGTCCTGGTAGGAGGCGCAGATGATTCCGTCGTCGAATTCAGAAAAAAAAGGCAAACCGTCCGTTGCGAAGCAGCGGTCGGAAAGTGAGATGACGCGGCATGTCCTTTGTGCCCTCATGGACGATCCCGTGGAGGACGCCTTTGCCTTGATGCAAGACATTCACTGCCGCCATTTGCCGGTGGTTCAAGATGGCAAGCTCATTGGCATCATCTCTGATCGGGATATCCTTTTGCGCGCCACATTTGGCGAGGGCGGAATGATATTTCCTGACGTCAAGGTCGGCGAGATCATGAAGCGCGAGGTTATCAGTTGCCGACCATCTGCCAAACTATCGGCGGTTGCTGAAACTATGGTGGAGAGGGAAATCGATTCTCTCCCGGTGACGGACAATGAAAATCATTTGCTTGGTATCATTACGTCGACGGATTTGCTGCGCGTGATGCAGCAGGACCGTTCCGAGAACGGTGGGGCCGACAGTGTTTTGGATATCCTAAGCCTGCCCAAAGGCTCGTCCTGAATTCCATCGGAGGCAGTTGTGGATCGACTCGAATTTTATGCGAAAGTCCCCGACGGCGGGCCATGGTTTCTGTTGGCCACTGAAACGTGGCTGTTAATTGCTGCGGTCGTCGTGCTGAGTGCGACCATTTTGCTGGTTACGTGCCTTTCGGCCCGGCAATCTTCTGTGGCTGGCCGCCTGATGGCGGCCATTTTTCCCAGGCGTGCCGACAACCTCTTTATGAGGGTAAACATTCAGCAAACCGACCAATCATCCCAGGCCTATTTGGCCTCGTTGGGATCCCATACGATGCGCCTTTATTCCAAATGTCGGCTTGATGCCGGTGCGATCATTAGGATCACTCCCCCTGGAGTGCAGGTGGTCGTCCAGGAGATTCGACAAATTAGCGCTGAGCCACCCTGGTTCTCGATTGAAGCTGAGCCCGTTTTCCGCGATGATGTCACCAAGCGCAATTATCGAAAATTCCTTGGCGAACTTTCTCAGGTGGCTTGATCATGATGTTAACTCGCTGGACTTTACCCGTGGTGGTCTTGGGGATTTATTGTTGTGCGGTAGCAAACTCTTGCGGAAAAGATGTTGGCTCGGACCGCGGCACTCATCACTCGCCGAGTATTCTTGTAGACGATCGCAATGTTCTAGATGCAACGGGGTTGGCTGTGGCCTCCAAGGGCGAGCTTGACGCCGCAATGGTCAATTCAATGGCCCTTGCCGATGCATCCCTTGGACGGATGTTTGATTTCGACGATGGTATTTTTTTAACGCCGGAGAATAAAAGTTCAGAGATTTCTGGAAAATTTGTCTTTTGTGACGGCGAAGTTATCGTCACAGACATCGCCCGAATTGAGGGTAGAAATCTGAAGTTGACCTACGAGGCTGATGTCAGCAGCTGTGCGACAAAACCAGCCTTCACCAAGTCTTTTTCGTCCACGGCATTGACGACGGATGATCTTATCGTTGATCGTCAGATTTCCGCATTCACTCTTACCTTTTCATGCAGCTCACGGGACCTATCGAAGTTGGGCTCAGATGGTAAGGCGAGCACCGTCATGGCAACGAGCGCTGCATTCTCGTGTCCAGCCCACGGGCAAGTTAAGCCCCAAACCGGCAGGGCTTACCGGTTTTTTGGACGGGTGGAAGGCCGCTATGTTGGCCCACGCAGTGAGGTTCCGATTGAGCAGCGCTTTTGGCGTGGTTATGACGATGGCTCATCAACCGGCGGCCCTTGTTTGATCAGTCGGGGCGCTGGCTCAAATTCAGAGGCGAATGCTGAGGTTAATTCTAATTTAGAATCAAAAGGCGACGTCCTCGGTGCTTGCCTTCTTTTCGAACGTTCGGAGTCGATTAATCTGGTCGACAACTCGAGAAAGGGTCATTTGTTGACGGCAACGACCTCGCCTCGTTCCAAAAATGGCAGCTTGTTCGACAATGGAAACCTGAGCATCCAGATGAATGGCTGGTCTGCGGCAACTCGTTTTTCACCGCAAGACACTAATATAACGATGAATTTCAATGGTCCCGGGGGCGCCTGTGCGGCCTATATTTTGCGTCCAGCCGGCGTTAATTTTGAGGCGAAAGCCTGCCAATAGCGCCGCCAAAAGGTTACAAGGGCACTCATCTTCATTAATACCTTGACCTGTTTCAAGCAACATTCTAATAATCGACTCGGATTTCAATGAATAGGATTCCTTGCCGATGACCCTGCGCCTTAAAGAGGTCGTGATTCCTGTTGGGACGGACGTTCCTTCAGATGCCCTGCAGCAAGCTGTCACCAGCATGCTGGGTGTGCCGCAGGCGAACCTCAAGGCGATGACGATCCTCAAAAAATCCCTCGACGCCCGGCGCAAGTCCGCCATCGTCTATAAATATCAGGTCGACGTTGACCTTGAGGACGAAGATCAAGTCCTCTCGCGCAACCAGGCCATTGCGGAAAAATCTCCCGGCATCAACATTGCGGACCCTTTGGCCGGCATGGATCCCGCCGCCATCCGCGTGCGCCACAAGCCCGTCATCGTCGGCTCTGGCCCGGCCGGAATTTTCGCGGCCCTGACGATGGCCCTAGCCGGACAGCCGTGCATTATTGTCGAACGTGGCGAGCCCGTGGAAGGCCGGATGCGGACGGTTAATAACCTCCGTCGGATTGCCACTTTCAAGGCCGAGAGCAACTACTGCTTTGGGGAAGGTGGCGCCGGAACTTTCTCGGACGGAAAACTAACCTGCGGCAAAAACCATCCCTTGATCCGCCACGTCTTTGAACAATTTGTCCGCCACGGTGCACCGGCTGACATCCTTTACGATGCAAAGCCGCACATCGGAACCGATTTTCTGATGCGCATTGCCTACAACATGCGCCAGTACCTGAAGTCCCTCGGCACAGAATTTATTTTTGGACACCGCTTTACTGATTTTTCTGATGGCGGCCCCACAGCGCGTTGGATCGTCAAACTCGACGACGGCCGCGAACTTGCGACCGATCATTTCATCGTCGCCATTGGTCATTCTGCGCGCGACACGTACCAGATGCTCTTTGACAAGGGCCTTGCCATGGTGCCCAAACCGTTTGCCATGGGCGCCCGCATTGAACATCCCCAAGATCAAATCAATCGCATCCAGTTTGGCTCCTGTTCCCTGCCGGCGGCCGCCGAATACAAGCTCGCCTCTCAAGTGGAAAGTGCGCCCCACTCCGCTGGCGGACTTAATCCGACGTCGACTTCGCGCGGCATCTGGACGTTTTGCATGTGTCCCGGCGGCCATCTGATGCCAACCGGCGCCCAGCCCGGCCATCTTGCCATCAATGGAATGAGTTACCATGGCCGCAAAAGTGGTTTTGCCAATGCCGCAGTTGTTGTGAATGTTTTGCGCGAGGACTTTTTCAAGGGTCACGTTCTGGACGGCATGCACTATCAAGCCGCTTTGGAACGTCAGGCATTTGCAGCCGGTGGCAGCAATTACAACTCCCCGGCCCAACGCCTGATTGATTTCATGAAGGGCCGTGACTCCAAAGGCACCATCACCTCAACCTACAAGCCTGGCATCACCAATGCCCGTTTGGATCAAGTTCTTCCTGATTTCATCGTCAAGGCCTTGCGCGGCGCGATGCACGATTACAACAAGACCATGCGCGGATATATTTCCCCGGAAGCCGTTGTTGTCGGCCTTGAATCGAAAACCTCGGCACCGGTGTCCATGGTTCGAGACCGCGCCCTGCAATCGGTCAGCCATCCCGGCATTTTTCCTGCCGGTGAAGGCGCTGGTTTTGCCGGTGGCATTGTAAGTGCTGCGCTGGACGGGGTTCGCATTGGCCGTGCGGTCCTTGACGACTCCGCCCGTGATTCCGTTGCCCTGCCGCTGTGGATCAACTAGTCGTCATCCTGATGAGTGTGTCGTTATCCTGAGCGCAGCGAAGGATCTTTTCTTTAAGGAATTCCCCCATGTCCCATGAAATCCGCGATCCATTTGAATGGTTTGACGCCTGGTTCAAGGACGGCCTCAAAACAAACCTCGACAACGCCGACGCAATGACTCTGTGCACGATCGGCCTTGATGGCAAACCTTCGGCCCGGATTGTTCTGTTGAAAGCCGTTGAAGCTGGAAGATTCTGCTTTTTTACCAACTACGAAAGCCGCAAATCGCGCGAACTCACCGCCAATCCGTTCGCCACCCTTGTTTTCTTGTGGCCCACCCTCAATCGTCAGGTTCGCATCGAAGGCCGCGTGGAAAAACTTTCCCGTGATCGTTCGGACGCCTACTTTGCAACTCGCCCGCGTGGCAGCCAAATCGGGGCATGGGCGTCAAACCAGAGTCGCGAGATTTCGTCCCATTTAGATTTGGAAAAACGCGTGGCCGAATTCGAAGCCAAATTCAAAGACGCGCCGGTCCCCTGCCCCCCACACTGGGGCGGTTTTGGAGTGGCGCCGTCGCGCATCGAATTTTGGACAGGCAAACCAAGTCGTCTTCACGAACGACTGGTTTACACGTTGACTTCGGAATCGGTTGACGCCGGCTCCTCTTGGAAAACAACCCTGCTTTCGCCCTAGCCTAATGGCGAACGATCTTGGCGATCATGCTCACCATATCTGTTCTATTTATTGGCTTTGGCAGGTAAGTAGTGCACCCGGCATCCTCACAGAGTTTCACCTCATCCTGCATGGCGTGATTGGTCAACGCAACGATGGGTGTTTTGTAGCCCTTTGCTCGAAGGGTCCGAGTCGCTTCGCGCCCATTCATGACGGGCAACCAGATATCCATCAGCACGGCATCATAATTACCGGATAAAGCCATGACCACGCCGTCCTCGCCACTGGAGGCGAGATCCACACTTCCGCCCGAAGATGTTACATACCTGTTAATCAAGTACTGCAGTTCAGGGTTACTTTCGACGACGAGCACTTTGATCCCGTCAAGGTTTGCCGATGGCTGATTGTCTGCACTCACTGGGACAGGTTTCTCTTGGTACGTTGCGTCGGTCATGGCAATGGTGATCTCAAAGGTACATCCGTGATTTGGCCCCGCAACTCCGCGGTTTTCAGCCAAGATGACGTCACCGCCAAGTGCCTGGGCCAGTTTCCTGGAGAGAGCCAGGCCAAGTCCTGTGCCGCCGAATTTCCGGGTGATTGACGAATCGCCCTGAATAAACAATTGAAAGATCCCTCGTGCCTGCGTTTCCGTAAGGCCAATTCCAGTGTCGGTCACAATTATATGCAGATTTTTATCGAGATCACTTGCCGTTACCCTCACTCTCACTGAACCGGCATGGGTAAATTTAATCGCGTTTCCGATTATGTTAGTCAGAATCTGACGGAGTCGAGTCCGGTCAGTCATTATATATACCGGCAAAAACTGGCCCATCGTCAGGCTCAGCTGAAGGCCCTTTGCGCTGGCCAATGAAAGCATTGTTGTAAAAACATCACCCACAGTTTCATGGATGTTGACTGGAACACTGTCGAACTCCATCCTGCCAACCTCGATTTTAGAAAGGTCAAGGATATCGTCGATAAGGCGCAAAAGGTGTTCGCCATTTCGACGAATCCGTTCGCTGTAAGATTTCCTGTCATCTAAATTCTCTTCTGGATTCGTCACGAGTTCTGAGAACCCTAAAATTGCAGTTACGGGAGTCCTGATCTCATGGCTCATCAGAGCCAGAAATTCGCTTTTCAATCTATTGGCATCCTCGGCTTCTTTTTTGGCTCGACTTAATTCAATCTCGATTTTTTTCAGTGGTGTAATGTCATGCACCGTTCCGCTCATGCCAATGATTCGGCCAGAAATATCTCGCTCAACCTCGCCGTGGCACTTCACCCAAATTGAGGTTTCGGAACCACGGCTATCGCCGGGCGTGCCTTCTAATTCAGTTGCGTAGCCCTCTCCGCTCTCCAGTGACTTCTTTCTTAAAACCTCCAGTTGAGCCCAGATTCCCTGTGGCTCTTGCACCTCAGGGTTAATTCCAAATAGGCGTTGGAATTCTTTGGATGAAGTAAACGTCTGGGTATTGACCTCCCAGTGCCAACTTCCAATCTGGGCGATATGCTGGGCGTGATTGAGAAGTTCCTCACTTTTTGCGAGGCATAAGAATGATTTTCGCTTTTCTGTTACATCCCTGAACGTCAGTACGACACCGGTGATTTTACCAGAGTCGTCTAAAATTGGTGCAGCGTGATCCTCGATTGGTACGAGGGTGCCATCCCGTAGGAGAAGTTCAGAGTTGTCGGGCAAGGTCATAACAGACGCACTGTGGAGAACCTGGGTAACAATGTCCTCAACGGCTGTCTCGCCAGAATAGGATCTGATTTTAAAGACATCGGTAAAAGGCATGCCCAGCGCGTCGTCGAGTCTATAACCACATATTTTTTCAGCGACGGGATTGATTATAGTTATGATCCCCGCGGCATTGGTAGCAATCACCCCATCACCAATGCTTCCAAGGGTCGTCTGCAAGAAATCCCGGCTTTTCCGCGTCTCGATTTCGTGGATTTTTACCTTACTGATGTCGGTCAATGTGATGACGGACCCAACGTTCTTCGAATG
>CAMDHM010000015.1 GCA_945898195.1 Pseudobacteriovorax antillogorgiicola
GATTCATTCTTGGTCATAAAAATACCTCCCGCTGCCATTAAGGCCCCCCTTCGATCCCTAACCCATTGATTTGGATAGGAAGAGCTTAGGGGGTACGGGACGAAGTCGCTGATTAATTCAGACGGGACGATATCGCTGATGAATCACAGTGGCGACGACACCGCAGGGTCAAATATTCCGCCCTAACATCCAATATTAACTGATACAAAATCCATTTTCTCATTTTTCCTGCGTTAGTGCCGATAACCATGTGATGGAATTAAGTCACAAAATCGGAAGCGAGCATACGATGTGGCGTACCAGTTTTGCCTTGGTGGCTTTGAGCATTGCAGCCTCAGGGGTTGCCGCCTGCGGCAAAAGTGAGTTGACGGGTTCGACGAGCGTTCGCAAGTCGAAGGATGAGCCGGCGATGGCCTTGCCTGCGATAGCAGTAGCTTCTCCAGTAGCTTCTCCAGTGGCTTCTCCAGTGCCGTCTTCAACTCCACCACCACAACAGCCTAGCGATGAAATCCAGTCCCTTGAAATCACTCCGGCGTTGAAATCGATCGCCATCAATACCACCATATCCTTCGCGGCTTTTGCCACCTATCGAATTTCTGGACGCAAGGACGTCACGGCGCAGGCGGCATGGAGTGCTAATGCTCCTGCGATCGGATTGTCACAAGGCAGCGGTCGTTTCAAAGGGATTGCAGCAGGAACGACGGGGATCGTCGCCAGCTTAGCCGGGAAAACCGCGAGTGCGACATTGCAAGTCTTTCCAGGCGTCTCGGCACAAAAAGTGGGCGTCAACTTCGAGGACCATCCGTTTTCCGGAGACAAGGATTTCAACGACGCCGTGTTGTGTTTCACGGGGAAGGTGGCTGTGTCGGCCGGGTCTGTCGTTTCCCTCGAAGAGCAGACTATCGCAGGGGTCGTCACCCACCGATCTTCTTGCAACGCTGACATGACGATTTCCATCGTTGGCCCGGGAGCATACACATGGACGCGGACGTTCATCGCGAGCGATCAGCCGACCTATCAAATGCCGTTTCAACCCGGGTCAAGGCTCGAGGTCATGTTCAATCCCGCATCGAAGTGCGGAGACAACGCCAGAACCGCCGTCAGCATGTACAATTACCAGTGGGCCCGGATCCTGCCGGACGTTTGCAACACAACGGGTCAATGACTCTGTCCTGGCATCTGGCCATCAGACGACGATTAATCTCATCCTTCATTTTGCAAAAAACCCAGCCTCGTAGTAACAATATCGGACAGGCTTAACTGGCCGCGGCGCTTACGATTGAACGCCAAACCGGGGAATGTGCCGAATGTCAGAGATCCGAGGACATCAATATAAACGGGTGGTTGTGGCGTTATTCGCCGCAAACGCCTTACTTTTTACGTTGGCTTGTGGCCGAACCGGGCTCAACGAAAATGAGGCCTCCCTCCGGATCTATGGAGGCGCCCCAGTCCCCAGCGGTGATTTCACCACGGTCGTCGCCCTTCACGACCCGAACCGGGTCGTTTGCACCGGAACCTTGATTCACCCACAGGTCATCCTGACCGCAGCACATTGCGCTGAAACGCGTCCAGGATCGTCTGCCCTTACCGGCGTCTCGTTCGGGCAGGGCCGTGAGGGCGGCCGTAAGCCATCACAACAACCCATCGCGGCAACCGCAATTCACCCGGAATTTAGACATCACCCCCGCGGCAATATGGATATCGGCCTCGTTTTTCTTGATCAACCGGCATTAGGTCCATCTTCTAGTCCTTCATCGCTGGTCTCTGACCCCAAAAAAGCGCGGCTAATATTTAAAACATCCGTCCTGCCCGCGAATGATCTAAATACCGCGCCTCAGCTAACCATGGTCGGCTATGGACGGCGCGAAGACGGTGGCACTGGAAAAAAATATGTGGTGACCGCGCCTGCAAGTCAAATGAATCCCTCCGAATTGGCACTTGGTGGTGCAGGCAAAGACTCCTGCGAGGGAGACAGCGGGGGACCTGTATTTGACCAGCACGGATCTCTATATGGAGTGATCTCACGCGGCCTGAATATTGGCTGCGGTGGTGGTGGCGTTGCATCCGTCGTGGCTGACGCCGCCTGTTGGATTCATGACGAATCGTTAGCCCGAGGCTTTGACATTCCTGTTGCACAGCCTTGTGGTAATTCCCTTGCGCAAAAAGAAGCCCTGAGATCTGCCGTCCTTGCTGATGAACCTGTCGGATCGACACTGAACTTATCGGAGTGGTACCTGGAGTCGATTGCAGACCTGCACGACATCATGCCGAACGCGACCTCAATAAATCTAAAAGGCAATCACCTAAAAGACATTTCGGATTTGTTCCGCCTACCTGCCCTCAGGGTGGTCGATATTTCCTTCAACGATGTCCCGTCATCACAGATTGAGTTACTGCAACGCTTTGGCATCCAGGTTCTTGGAATTCACACCCAAGCGTCAACTTTTCTAGATACCCGGTTTCTTTCCACCTGCCTTCAGACGGACCAAACCAAACTTCCAATTGAAAATCAGGCGATGATCCGGGCGTTAAAAGCAAGATTCGCTTCAAACGACTGCAAATCCATCAACAGCAGGCTCGTCAAAACCATTCACCTTAATCTGTCATCCAGAAACCTTACAGACCTCAACCTGCTTGCTGATTTACCGTTGCTGGAACACCTGATCCTTTCAGACAACCCCGTCGTCTCGCTCGAGCCCTTGCTCTCACTGGAAAAACTTAAGTCACTTAAACTGGGAAATATGCCGCCTGCCCTACTGGAATCTGACGACCTCACTCTAAGCTCTCTTATTGCCAAAGGCGTAGCCATTGAGTTTGGTACAACGCCATGACCAGTAAAACGCGCACTCCATCACTGGCCCGAATGTCGACCATCCTCTACGGGGCCATGATCCTTGCCGGACTGATCTTGATGCGTTTTGGGCAGAATAATCTGACCCATGCATTTACGGTTCCATCAGATCTATCGGAGCGCGTTCGAATATTAGCCGCCGGATTGCTCGCTGCAGGAGCTCTTCTCACGAGCAGTGCAGCCCTTGAAAGCTGGAACGAATCGTTTCGCAGCCTGAAAAAAATGTTCATCAAATTGATTGGTCCAGCATCGACTTGGGTTGCCATATGGCTGGCCTTTTTATCGTCCTTCGGGGAAGAAATTCTATTTCGCGGTGCAATTCAACCAAGCCTCGGACTGCTGCCTACTAGCATCCTATTTGGCCTGGCCCACGTCGGCCCGGACGGCAAAGTTGGGGTTTGGAGTTTCTGGGCTTTTGGCGCCGGACTTATTCTGGGATGGACGTTCCTTGAGACGAACTGCCTATGGCCAGCCATAATGGGACATTTTTTGGTAAATGGGGTATCGCTTTTAGCTCTACAAAGGCAATATCGTCACCGATGATTCCAGGACACCTTCATGTCTGTCTTTACCGCCCGGAAATCCCACAAAATGCTGGGAACATCGGTCGGCTTGTAGCGGGTTCCCAATGCCGCTTGCACTTAATCCGACCATTCGCATTCTCCACAGACGATAAAAATCTGCGTCGTGCAGGACTCGACTACTGGCCTTATCTAGACCTTGAAATTCACGATGACCTAAATCAACTGCTTGCAATGCACAGCCCCAAGGTTGCTTTTTTTTCGGCACGCGCCACCCGCTCTTATACAGAAATCCCTGTCGATACCGACCTCCTGGTTTTCGGGCAAGAAACCAAGGGACTGCCCAAAGAACTACATGAATCGAACGCAGAAAATTTTTACACCATCCCAATTTTTCACGACAAAGTCCGCAGCCTTAATCTAGCAAACGCGGTTTCGATTGTGCTTTACCACCAATTGATGAAACGCCAGGGCAAATTGCATGGCCATGTTCAGAGGGAATTATGAGCCAAGAACCGAATCTTTTCACGCCACCACATGCCTCGAACGAATGGCTTGAACAATTTCTAATACCCAGCCTCGTCGCAGCCAGTCCTTACAAAATTGACACGACGACGACTCCCGTAAAGTTGGACCAAAACGAAAACCCGTGGGACTGGCCAGAGAACCTTAAAGACAAGATCGTCACGGGACTACGTCGCCTCCCCTGGAATCGCTATCCTTCAGCCTACTCTGACGACCTCGCCGATCTTGTCGGGATTCAGGCCGGGCTGACTAACGGCTGCGTTCTGCTCGGCCCTGGTTCGAATTATCTCGTGGCACTTGTCATGAGCACTTTTTCACGACAGAACAAAGGCAAAATGGTGGTCGCGCGACCATCCTTCGCACTCTATGAATCTCACTGTGCCTACGACGGAATCCAGGTCCACCCATGGAATCTGGATGTGAACATGCAGTACGACACATCCCTGTTGCCCGAGCTCACTGAGGGATCAATGGTGGTATTCGCCTCACCTAACAATCCAGTCGGCAACGTTTTGCCCTATAAAACGTTAGAGGCCCTCGCGACTCGCCATCCAGATGTTTTATTCGTCGCTGACGAAGCCTACCTTGAATACTCGAAGGAACCTTACACACCTCTTCTCAAGGATCACGCCAATATCCTATTGATACGGACGTTTTCCAAGACCCTCGGTGCCGCCGGCATCCGCATGGGGTGCGTCCTAGGGGCTCCGAAGCTAATCGAACAGCTCCGAAAAATTCGGCTGCCCTATATGGTCAATTTATTTGGTCTAGTGGCTGCAAGGATGGTGCTGGAAGACATCGAAACACAAAAGCATTTCAAAGGAATCGTCGCAAAAGGCATCGCAGAACGCGATCGGGTTTTTGTTGCTCTGCAGGCCATAGCTCTGAAAAAAGGGTTTCAGGTGATTCCCTCCGAGGCGAACTTCCTCCTTCTAAAATGGCCAAATCAATCAGACTGCGACAAGGCCTACCGCCATATTTTGGAGCAGGGCATCCTTATCCGCGATGTCTCGAAGGGCCCTGGCCTCGCCGGTTGCCTTCGGGTAACCATCGGAACTACCGAACAAAACAACCTCTTTTTGGCTGCGACACAGAGCTCTTAGGCCAACCGGAGCCATACTTCCGGCTACGTAACCCCTAAAAACTTTATTTTTTATTCCGACAAAGGCCTCAGGTTGCCGCCCCAAGGGCGGTTCTTGCTGCCACCACTTTTAATGGTTGGAATAATGAGCGCTGAGAACGATTTTTCGAAAAGATTTTCAATTCCGATTCCGACTAAACAGGATCCTTCTTTGCCGATCCTGATTGTCGATGATCAATCGGATATCCGCCTGATCATTAGCCATCATTTGGCTAAACTTTCCTTCTCTAAAGTATTGCAGGCGTCGAATGCCTATGAGGCCGCAACCATCCTGCAAAACACCAAAAACTGCGCAATGGTCCTTTGCGACTCATCCTTGCCCCAAATGAATGCTGTAGATTTATTGAATGAAATGAAGGAGCGAGTTGATCTTAATCGCATCCCTTTTTGTGTGATGCTGGACGGCGCGAGTCGTGAAAAACTAATGCATGCCGTGGAGCACGGCGTTGACGAAGTTCTTGCCAAGCCTTTCACGCTGCAAGACCTAACTGTCAAAATGACGTCCTGCTTTAAAAATTTCCACAATCCCAAAAACCCCGAAAAAGTTTATGAATTGGCTAAGATCCACCTTCGGGAAAAACAATACGAAAAATCAGTCGAAGTTTACACGGCGCTCCGCGATGCCTCACCAAATTCAGTTCGCCCCTTGCTGGGCTTGGCACGCGTGGCGATGCTTAACGGCAAGGTTGACGATGCCATCGCTCTAGTCAAACAGGCCGAGGATGTAAATCCAAAGTACGTGCCGACGTTTGTTGTAAAAGGCGAATTACAACTGATAAAAAAAGACATGCAGGGTGCCGTCGAAAGTTACAAGACAGCCATCGAGTTATCGCCCCTGAATCCGATCCGCTATAAAAGCGCAGCAGATATGCTTTTCAAGATGCAACGCTATACTGAAGCTGCGGAAATCCTTGAAATCGCCCATAAAAATCAGGTGCAGTTCCCTGAACTGAATCACTACCTTTCCCAAGCGTACTTTATGGTGAAGGATTACCCGAAGGCCATGAAGTTCATCAAGACCGCCGTGATTTCAGAGCCCGACAATATAACGTATCTAAACCAGCTCGGAATATGCCTAAAAGAAACTTCCCAGTATGAAGAAGCATCCAAAACCTACAATCAAATCATTAAGCTTGATCCAGAAAACAAATCAGCACTCTACAACAAGGCGATACTGCTTTTTTCCAAAGGAGACAAAGAAGAATCAATTAAGCTGCTTGACCGTGTTGTAAAAAAACATCCAGATTTTGCCCAGGCTGCAGCAAAGCTCAAGGAATATCGGGAAGCCCTCAAACCATCGGCAGCTTGAGGGGTTATGACTTGATCAATCCAATTTCTCGCAAACGTTGGGCCAGGTATTCACCCGCCGTAAGATCGGGAAAATTTTTATCGCCACCCTGCCGCTCGATGCAGCCGCTCAACGGATTTAACGAAGCCTCACTCCGTGGATGAACAAAAAACGGCATAGAAAAACGACGTTCGCGGCCATTGTCAGGGTTCACCACCCGATGGGTCGTGCTACGCAAAATCCCATTGGTCATGTTTTGAATCATGTCGCCAGCGTCCACGATGATTTGTCCGCGCAGGGCGTGAATCGGACGCCATCTCCCATCCCGCTGCAGAAGCTCCAAGCCACCAGTCGTCGCCTCGACCAATAGGGTAATCAAGTTAATGTCTTCATGGGCTGCAGCCCGGATGCTGGCTGGGTCCGACTCCATCGGCACCGGCGGATAATGGATGACCCTTAGGATTGTGTCACCATCTTCGGAGATGCTCGTGAAACGGTCCTTTGGCTCTCCCAGGTAATCCGCACAGGCTTCCAGAACACTGACAGCACAGCGCTCCATATTCTCGTACAGATCCAGCATCACTGGCTTAAATTCTAGAATTTCTTTTGGCCAAACATTGTACAAACGCGCCCCCCCCGCTCCGGCGGGACGCTTCCACTCTTCTCGACCAACGTGCCAAAATTCCTTTAAATCAGGGGCACTGGAATCCTTGGCATGCTCGCGCCCAAAACTAATGAAACCCCTTTGACCGTGCCAATCTGGGTTTTCATAGGCCATTTTCTCTTGTTCGGAGAGTTCAAAAAACTTTTGAGTCAGACCATAGGCCCGATCAATTAAGTCATGGTCGACGCGATGATTTTCAAGTGCAAAAAAACCAATATCCTTGAGGGCTTCGCCCACAGTGGCGACAAAGCGTCCACGACGCATGGGGTCATTCGACACAAAATCATTCAAATCGGCGACTGGAATAGTCTGTTGCATGTGGCGACTCAGGCTCATCGGGCACTTCCCCCTACATTGCGGTTCATTGTCTCGTTATAAAATTATGGTGCACAGCGCAAGCCGCCATTGGCTAACACATCAGGAATCAACGCAGGTAAAACAGCCTGCAATGCGCGACATTGACTGGAACCCAACTCCCGCGCCGGAAAGCCCTGAGCAGTGCGAGCCTCCGCCGCTACGATAAATGCGCTCTGTACAAACGAACCTAAGGTTACCTGACTATTTGAACGGATCTGAGCCCCCATCTTTTTCGCCCAGAGCAGCAACAAATTACCCTTGAATATCGATTTCTCAGCCTCCGATCCAAAATTTCGCTTGGTCGCAATGTCCTGAACGGTCGACTCAAAAACGGCGTCGACGCCATGAGCAACGATGGCACCGATGGAATGAATCCCCTGAAAATCGGGGGCCGAACAGGAATCCGAACCATCGACTTCCTGAGTCGAAAGGAAAATCCCCTTTACGCGATCGTTATAAACTTTCGCCGTGCCATCGCCAAAAACTGCCGACTCCACATCCCGCGAACCAGCAAAACAATCGACTCCCCGCAATTGACCGTCCTCGCTATTGCGAGTGTAGCGTGCATAAAGATCAGCAAAACCTTCGTTGATGGCACTCCAAAACAAGGCTGGACCGACCGAGCGACCCGTTGGCTGGGCAGGAGTACCAAAAATTATACCGAAGCCGCTTACCATGTTCATCAAAGGAGATGCCAGGGAACCTGATCCTGCAGCACGAAACCCAATTCGCGACCAATCAAACATTGGGGGTGTGGCATCCATCAAACGATCAGAAGTGCCGTTAGCCGATTCCGCCAGCGCCAATGTGCTATTTCCACCAAGGGCATACGTACGCAAAACATGATGGCCAAACTCATGACTCAACGCCCAAGGAACTTCCCACAAAAAGAGGTTCTTCCAAAGTCCGCTGTCTTCAGCTTTTTGGCTCTTCGGATAAATCATAAATGCCGGGCCAGATCGGTAAGAAGGAACATAAGCCAAATTGTCCGTGATCAAGGAAACGCGCGTCTCACTCGACCCATTGGCATTATTAAAGGAAAAAGATCGCTCAACGCGCGGCAAAACAACGAGCTCGGTCAACGGTAAATTATTGAGGTGAGCTGGCAAAGCATTATGAAACTCGTACGCTGTATTGAGCGTATACAAGCCCGCCAATGCCACCGTTTCGTAAGAGGTCCGGGGAAAATTCGCGTGATCATGACAAATCTTCAGGGGTTTGGCTTGCTCAAGAACTTGAAACTGATCCGGACAAACAATTTGCGAGCCACTGAGTTCACATAAAGCATGCTCACGTAAACCATAGCTCGTTTTAGTGATATGACGAGAACCCAGCGAGGGAGACGACGTCACCGCTGTCAACGGAGCTGTTATTTTATTGATCTGGCCTTGATGCCACTCAAAAAGGCCAGCTTCTACCACAGCATTTGCACCCATAGCCTGATTTTGGCACGAGGCATCGTCAAATCCAAAGGCATCGGTTCCATCTGGATTATGAGCAATTTCCGTCGTATCGGTCGGGTTGAGTTCAGGATTCGAATTGGATCCTTGCCCCTTCGACCCGCATGCATTTGCGGCGAAGGCAGCACCCGTTACGGCAAGAAATAACCCAATTTTGGAGCTACGAATTAACATCAGCAACACCTCAACAACAACAACAACAACAACAACAATAAACAACATCGAGCACCGAGAAATTCCAGTTAAAACTCAGCTTGCACGCGGAACCCTAAAATCAGAGGCAACAACAACATCGCCAATCTGACGCGGCCTGAACAACAACCTCATGCCCACCCGAATATTCTCCAAACCGGCACGTCCAAGATCATGGGGGAAAAACATGAATGAACGACGGCCGCGAGCCCCATCATCGATCGTCAGAGAACCCATGCGATCAGGGTCAAAAAAGGTTACGACACCCTCTGACTCACTGATGTCTTCCGGTCGCTCAATCACCAGCGCTCCAGTGCTTCCCTGGACTGCGGCAGCCTGAAGGGCGGCCCTCACAGCGGCGACCTTGGAATCATCTTCACGCAACAGAATCACCACCAAGTGGCGAGCCCGTGTTGCTGCGACATACAGCATGCTCGACATGATTGGGTTCGAAAGTTCCATCTTGTGTTCACTAAAATTGATCAGCACAGCAACCTTGGTCTCAAGGCCCTTAAATCCTGCAACCGTCGCGATCTGCGGGCCACTCTCACCGGCGGCTATGCCGCCCTTCATTCCAGTCAAGATCGAATCTGGAGACTTAGGATTCCTTGCTGAGATCAAGGCAATTTCATCTGGGCGAAGGTGCTCACGACGAACCAAATCAGATAATAACAATTCAAGTTTCTTCTGGGCGTCGGCGCGGTCTTTGTAGGTCACAATCTGCGGCATAAACCCACTGCGTCCGCTGTGGCTCTTGAGCACGTTTCCACCAGTGCGAAACTCGCGCGCAAAGGTCGAAATCTCTTTGGTGGTCCGATAATTGTGCACCAAAGGAAAATAGGGCGAAGCCACTGGTAAAACCTGTTCAGGCACAAACAGTGTCTCGCCGCCACCGGAACCAAAAACACCCTGGCTACGGTCAAAAAACAGGTAAAAACGTCCGCTCTCCGGGCTTGAAAGTAAATGCTCAATGGCTTCCCACCAGAATGGCTGAACATCCTGAGCTTCGTCGCATAAGATGACATCGTAACGGCGCGCGTCGGAAGCAATGGCAGCTTTGAGTTTCTCAGGACCATCAAACTGCAGCCAATCTTCAAGTTTGCCCTGATAACCAGCCGGAACACGCATGAGTTCAATACCAAACTGAGATCCCAACTCCCCATAAGTCATAACATCTACGCCACGGCCGATGTCGGTCCGCAGGCGTTCGTTCAAAACGGGATTTGATGACGTCAAAAGGACTTTTGCACCTTCATCCCGGTAACGCCGAGCAAGCATGGCGGCTAGCATCGTCTTCCCTGTTCCAGCCTCACCTTCGATTCCGAGGCGCAAGGCGCTGGTGACGGGCGTCACTAAGGACTCTTGAATGGATTCAATATCCGCCATGCGAAGATCGTGATGATCGACATACTCGCGCAGAAATCTGCGGCTTTCAAAATGACTACCTTTCAGCAATCGATCGATGGTTTTTTCGCCTGGATTACTGAACTTTAAATACTTTTCCAAATGCGATTTGCGCACAATTTCAAACAGAGTTTCTTCGAGACGATCCATGCGCTGGCGACCGATCACCAAATCACGCTCGACTCCGGCAGTCATCGGCAAATCAGACTCGTCAAGGTACGGCAGGCAAACCGCATGACAAACTGGCATGCGCATGTTTTCGCGTTTCAAAAAACGATAAAATCGATTTTTCCAGACCAGGGCTTGATTGAAAGGGTTCTGAATTCGGAAGCGCTCACCCTGGCGATTGATCGAGAAAAAATCTCCATTTTCAATTTGGATGCGACCGCCCTTGACTTCAACAACGACAAATCCGGCTGACGGATGCCACAAAACAAAATCAATTTCGCCTTCCTGCAATCCCTCCCCAGGCTCGAAGGCCGACAGGACGCAGGAATAATAAACTCGCCAACCACCACTAAGGCTTTGCCCTGCGACGCGGTAAAACGCTTCTTCAGCGCTACTAGGGAAAACCACGCGCTGTTTTTCGACGTCTGGAATCATAGTGACCATTTTACTGTTTCACTCCGCGCCGAAGATTTGCGTCGCATACCAACCACGACCACCATGGTAAACACCGACACCAACCGATTGATAATTGCCGAGCATATTGCGGCGATGGCCAGAACTGCCCCACCACATTTCTGCGAAATCACTAGCGATAGCTTCCGCTGTTTCTGAGCCGTATCCAGTCCAAGCGACATTCTCCACAGAGACATCGACTGGAACATTCTTGCCAAATTCAGCGACCAAAAAACGAGTTCGGGCCGATGGAAAGCCCGTATGGCTAATGCCACCGCGGTTAGCCTGTTGGGTGCTCCAGTCACGCGCGGCGTAACTGAATCGGTATCCATACTTCAAAGGCTGCAATCCGCTCTTGGTCCGGTAGGCGTTGGTCTTGTCCAAAATAAGGTGCTCGATGGCACAGGTTTCGACGTTTGCTTTGTAACAGGTCGTACTCCCAACCTCGAGGGGGATGCCTGGCACCAATGACTCTGGAACGCCAGGAACGCGATGGGACTCCATGGCAGAGCCACTACATCCCTGAAGGACTGTCCCGAAAAAAATTAAGGTCATTACCCGAAACCGCATGAACGAACTCCACAACGACAGCAGACCAACCTGACCGCACAGAGGACTGTGCTCAAGATCAAGCGTTTGACTGTTGTGCAAGAATTGGTTCAGGCTGCTACAGCGAGAAAAACCCGTAGAATCGGTCGGTTGCAAAAACTAAAACAAAAAAAAGACCAGTTTCTTCAACACTTTGCAATTGGACTGTCAATCCATTGGTCATGATTGGACGGGCACACGATCGGCCAACGACGCATCATTGGCGCGACCATGTGATGGGCTTCGAGAAGGTTATGTGAAATATTTCTTGGACATTTCCTCAAGGGTAACCTGGCGGATCTTTCGCGCATTTCCGGCTTGCCCAAAAGCAATCATCCGGTCTTCACAAACCTTCTGCATCGCTTCGCGCGCTGGCTTCATATAAGCTCGCGGATCGAATTCATGGGGAGCCTCACTAAGAACCTTCCGAATCGCTGCCGTAATGGCAAGCCGGTTGTCGGTATCAACATTGATTTTGCGGACTCCATGTCGGATGCCCTCTTGAATTTCAGCAACCGGAACACCCCAAGTCTGTTTGATTTTGCCGCCGTATTTATTGACCGCATCTTGAAGTTCCTGCGGAACAGATGAAGACCCGTGCATGACTAAATGGGTATTCGGCAGACGCTTATGGATCTCGGCCACACGGTTCATCGCCAAAATCTTACCATCTGGCTTACGGGTGAACTTGTAGGCACCGTGGCTAGTCCCAATAGCAATCGCCAGAGCGTCAACGTTCGTCCGCCCGACAAAATCTTCGGCCTGAGCCGGATCCGTGAGCAGCATCTCCTTGGACAAGGTTCCCTCAAATCCGTGACCATCCTCCTTGTCACCCTGGCCGGTTTCAAGGGATCCGAGGCAGCCGAGTTCGCCTTCGACCGAGACGCCAAAGGCGTGGGCCACATCACAAACTTTCTTAGTAACTGCGACATTGTATTCGTAATCGGCGGGAGTCTTTGCGTCTTCTTTAAGCGAGCCATCCATCATCACCGACGTAAAACCCTGCTTGATTGCCGAATAGCAAGTCATCGGGCTATTGCCGTGATCCTGGTGCATAACCATAGGAATTTCTGGGTAAAGCTCCGCAGCAGCCAGAATCAAGTGACGCAGGTAAGCGTCTTGGGAATATGACCGTGCACCACGAGAAGCTTGGATGATCACCGGACTGTCGGTGGCTTTCGCCGCCTCCATGATCGATTGGATCTGCTCCATGTTGTTAACGTTGAATGCTGCCACACCGTAGTTGTGCTCGGCAGCGTGATCAAGAAGGGTACGAAGGGGAATCATTGCCATGGTTGTCAACTCCAGCAAATGGCCAAAAACGGCCTGTTCATGCTGAAGTTATATGGTCAGTCCTTGCAGCTCTGCAAGGCCGTTTGACCACCGCGCTCGTAATTATACAGTTCTTTGTTCTCATTGATCTGCCATTCATCGTTAGACCCATTGCTGCAACCTGGAAATACACGCCGTGAAGAGGCCCCACCCGCGTCCAATTCCGAAGCCGTCGCGGTAAAGCGGTTCTGGTTTCCTGCAATGGTGTAAATATATCGGGCTTTTTTGCAGTCTGTGACCCGAAAACCAATTTCATTGGTGGTGTTGCAGCTATTGTAATCTGCCCACGCACCAGACTTGAGATTCCCACACGTCGACTGGGCTGCGCCTGATCCGATTGCCGTCGTCGTCCCCAAAGTCAAACATGCCATGCTGGAAAAGGTGTCGTTATCACCGCTGTAAGACACCTGGAGCGTATATATGTGGGCCAAATTGCCTCTAGCCTCTGCCTGCCTGGACTTCGACTGAAACATCTGAAATCTCGGGATTGCCAGAGCTGCCAAAATCCCGATAATCGCAACCACGATCATCAACTCAACAAGGCTAAAAGCCTTGGAACTGGTCCTCAAAAAAAATCTAGTCCTGAGCAACATCACGTATCTCCTATCTGGAGAACTTCAAAGCGCCTCGGCGGCCATGCTCAAGTAAACAAAATCAGTTTGTGCATGACTGCAAAGCGTTCATTCCACCAATCGAATAATTGTACAATTCCTTGTTCTCATTGATCTGCCATTCGTCGTTATTGCCGTTTGAGCAGCCTGGGAATACACGGCGAGTCGAAGCGGATGCCGCATCCAGTTCGGACGCCGTCGCCGTAAACTGGTTTTGAATCCCGCTGTTCGAATAAAGGTAGCGAACCTTTTTACAATCCGTCACACGGAAGCCGAGATCATTGGTCGTGTTGCAGGAATTGTAGGCAGACCAAGCCGAAGCAGCCGTACCAGTTGCTGAAGTTCTGGTGGTCGAACCGCTGGCCGATTTGGTCATCGTTCCAAGGGTCAGGTACGTGAAGTTGGAAAACGTATCGTTATCCCCGTTGTAGGAAACCTGAAGCGTATAGATGTGCGCCAGATTAGACCGAGCTTCTGCCTGCCTCGACTTAGACTGGAACTGCTGGAAACGCGGGATTGCCAGCGCCGCCAAAATACCGATGATTGCGACGACGATCATTAGCTCCACCAGACTAAACGCCTGATTACCTAATTTAGCCGCCTTGTTGATTTGTAAACGCATAAATCGTTCCTTTCATAAGACAAACATTCAAACCATTCAAACCATTCAAACCATTCAAACCATTCAAACCATTCAAACCAATCGCAAAATGACTTTGTTCAATTAATTGGTGCATGACTGCAAAGCGTTCATTCCACCAATCGAATAATTGTACAATTCCTTGTTCTCATTGATCTGCCATTCGTCGTTATTGCCGTTTGAGCAGCCTGGGAATACACGGCGGGTCGAAGCGGATGCCGCATCCAGTTCGGACGCCGTCGCCGTGAACTGGTTTTGAATCCCGCTGTTCGAATAAAGGTAGCGAACCTTTTTACAATCCGTCACACGGAAGCCGAGATCATTGGTCGTGTTGCAGGAATTGTAAGCAGACCAAGCCGTAGCAGCCGTGCCAGTTGCTGAAGCCCTTGTGGCCGATCCGCTGGCCGATTTGGTCATCGTTCCAAGGGTCAGGTACGTGAAGTTGGAAAACGTATCGTTATCCCCATTGTAAGACACCTGAAGCGTATAAATGTGCGACAAATTAGACCGAGCTTCTGCCTGCCTCGACTTAGACTGGAACTGCTGGAAACGCGGAATTGCCAGCGCCGCCAAAATACCGATGATAGCGACGACGATCATCAATTCCACAAGGCTAAATCCACCTTGGCGCTTCGCCGATCGAAACAAGTTTAATGATTTAGACTTCATGGTAATCCTCCTGCTCATAAAAACAGTAACGGGCCATCTGAAAAAAAACTTTAGGGTCGAAGGCAAAACAATTATAAAACACTAATATCATTGGAAATAAAATAAAAAAAAGGGCAGAAAAAACCAGGGTCGCGCACAAATCTGCAACTTTTCACCGAGGGCTAAACCATTGAAAATAGGATAGCCATCTTCCTGTGTTATGAGCCTATCATAACTATTCCAACCTTCGTACAGACCGTGCCGCAGGTCACCCTTCAGCCTTCTCCTGAAAAAATGGGAAAACGACAAAATCCCTTTGGATCGACACTAAAATCATCAAGATGAAACGAAGGCGCAAAACGCTCCCGCTTCCACTGGGAGGCTCGCCACATCTGTTCAAATCGGGCAACCCATCCCTCAACCTCCGCTTTGCTGTTGGCGGGAAAGGCATTGGTCACCATCAGCACCGTCTCGGAAACCCCTAGTTTGTCTCGCACCCGGCAGCCTTCGATCAACGCCATGACCGGATATGGCATTAAATCAGCTTCATCTGTTTGATGGGCCTCCAATGGGCGCAGCTCCGCACTCGGGGGCTGTCTCAATACAAAATTCAACGCAGGAATTACGCCCACTCCAATGGTGCAACTATTTGCAGCCCAAGCAGCCCACTTGAGTAAAAATGCCTTATCGATTCCTGCCAGAGGCGCCAACCCGCCTGCCGCATCTCCGTCCATTGTCGTATAACCAACCGCAGCCTCGGAACGATTTGCCGTCGTGATCAGCAAACGTTCCTCCATATTTGCCAACAGCCAGATCATCGGTGCCCGGGCTCGCGCCTGGATATTCTGCAGGGCCAAATCATCATGCTGCCAATCAAGCTTGCGGCCCGCTGTGCGTGCGGCCTCACCAAGGTAAAAATCAACCGCGGGCTGAACATTCAGTTCCACGAATCGAGCCCCAGTTGCGCCTGCGACGGCGCGGGCTGCCTCAAAGGTTTTTGTTCCAGATTGATTCGTCCCCTGCCATGCGCACAGTAAAATCGTCGCCATTCCCGCATCTGCAAGCCCACTACGAAGTAGGAATTCCGCCTCGCCAAGCTCTGCGACGGCTAAATGACGCATCTGCGCCACAAGAACGGCGCAAACCGCCGAATCACAGCCTCCAGATAACGACAGGGCGTAGCCTTTGGATTTTGATTTCCGTAAATAATCAAAAAGCCCGAGGGCACTGGCCCGCAGGAATTCTTCTTCTGGAATCATCTGGTGTGGAATCATTTTGCTAGGAGCTGCACCCCCTCCAGCATCCAAATCGATATTTGCTTTGATGATCCGCAAAGACCCCGGTCCATCGTTACTATCTGAAAAAGATTTCTTGCGCATTTTACTGCTGCGAACCGCGTCCAAATTCGCGTCGCCTGTGACGAGGTCCCCGTCACCAAAGGAAAATCTATGCCCTCGTCCAGTGATCTTTCCGTCGCAGGCGATTAAAGCCCCACCGTCATAAATCATCCTGCCAGCCTCCAGGCCGACCAAATTGCTGTAGGCGTAAAACACACCAAAAGAACGGCTGCTATTTGCAACCAGATGCTCTCGCGTCTCATATTTCCCTAAGGCGAAATGCGAAGCACTTGGATTCAGAACGACATCTGCAAACCCTGCTGCAGCTGCTGCGGCGGGAACTGCGCCCCACGCCTCCTCGCAAATTTCCAGGGCAATCCTGACCCCGTTGACGTCGTAAACAAGATCTCCAAACGGAATGCTGAATCCAGTGACATCAAGCTCGATGCTACGACCATCAGGCCACGGTCGAAACCATCTCGGCTCGTAGTGAACTCCGTCGCGGGGCAAACGCCGTTTGGCATTGATGCCGAGGATTCGACCATCAGCGAGTACCGCGACAGCATTGTACAAAGCACCCTCGATGACGACGGGCAAACCAATGGTGCAGACGATATTTTTGCTGGCCGGCGCAATTTCTTTCACAAGAAGGTCCATGGCACGAACCGAAAGGTCTGGGCGAAAAAAAGCATCCTCGCAGCCATATCCAGTTAGGCAAAGCTCTGGGAGCACCAAAATCTGAACACCAGCGCCACGCGCATCGGCGATCGCCTTTAAAATGCGCCTCGTGTTCCCTGCAAGATCCAGCGGTGTCTGATTCAGGGTTGCGGCACCAAGCCGAACGGACTTCAAGCTGTGTGAAAATTTACCAATTATCGGTTCCAAGCGATTCTCCGTTCTGCCGGCCTGGCAGAGTTTATGTCACCGCGCTCGCGGGCGGCGGCCTCGGCCTGCCATGACAAAGCCTGCCTAAAATGTTCATGCCCGACCACTTCGACAGTGTCCAGATCGGCGAGGGTTCTGGCAACCCTCAATGCCCGGACAAGGCCACGAGCACTGATCGACCGACAAACGTCAGCTAAAAATCCCCGGCTGTCTTCCGTGACAACCTTCTCCAGGCGGACCGCAACCGGATCGCCTTCCCCTCCGCACCAGCCCATAGCTGCCTTTAGCAGCGGGTCTGGAAGGCGTGCGTTTGGGGTCGCTGGCTCCAAACCAAGTTTTACGGAACGCATTCGCGCAAAGTCCGTTGCTTTCCGGACTTGATCTCGCAAATGCCGGCTAGTCGGCCGTTTCAAGTCGGAGCCTGGCCCTCCAGAACCCAGGCCAGAGGCAAGGCCGCGCCGCTCCGGCATGTTCAAATGAATATCAATGCGGTCGAGTAATGGTCCAGACATCCGCCCCTGGTAAGCCGCAACTTGACCCGTGGCGCACCGGCAACGACGGATGCGACTGCCCGTCCAACCGCACGGACAATTGTTGCTGGCAGCAACAAGAATCGCCCCGGCGGGCCAAACAACGTGGCCTTTGACGCGTGCCAAATGAACTTCTGCGCTTTCAAGAGGCTCGCGAAGGGATTCCAATAAGTCGCGCCTGAACTCCGGCAATTCGTCAAGGAAAAGGATCCCGCCGTGGGCCAGCGAAATCTCGCCCGGCGTCGCGTGGCCACCAAGGACGGCCGCCATGCTGGCACCGTGGTGAGGCGAACGAAACGGAACTAATCCAGCACGAATCCCGACGAGAGAATTTCCCGCTAAATTATGAAGGTGCAGGCAACGCAGTTTCTCATGGCCCTCCGGGGACGGCATGATGCCCGGTAATCGCTGGGCAAACATGGTTTTTCCCGAGCCTGGGGTCCCGCGCATCAGCAAATTATGCCGCCCTGCGGCGACCACCATAGCCACCTGGGCCAATTCAGGAGCAAGGTCCATCTCGTCAAATAATGGGATCACATGTGCTGCAGGGTCCAACACCTCCTGAGATTGTACGTCCGGTGGGCAAATGACCGAATCATCGCCCTCAAGCCATGACAAAACAGATTGCAAATCCCTGAACCCATGGACCTCCATTGGTAATAGGTCGATGCCCCGCAGATCATCGAGGTTGTCTTTGGCGATGGCCATGTGGCGGCAGCCTTGACGGGCCGCGCCAAGCGCCAGAGCAACCATCCCGGGAACGGCACGCAACGTCCCCTGCAAACCGAGCTCAGCCGCAAAAACAATCCCAGGGGAGGCCTTGCCTTGAAATTTGAAACCGTCATTCGCCTCCGCCAAGGCGATCGCCATGGGCAGGTCCATCTGGGCACCATCAATTCGGATCCCAGCCGGAGTAAACCCAAGAACAAGCCTCTGGGCGGCCAAATTGATGCTCAATAACTCAAGGGCGGCCCGCGCCCGTTCTTTTCCGCTGCGGCAAACTTCCGTCAGATTACCCAATAGCTGCACACCGGCGAAGCCTCGGGTGTAGGCCGCTTGAACTTCCACCAGTTGAACGTTGGCCCCTTCCCTTACCAGACCCTGAATCATGAGTTTCTGCGGAATGTGACTTTGGTTTACAAGGCGGTGATTCGTTGATTTCTGCTGTTCCATTGGTTTTGTTTCCCCCACCAGTTTTTTAGGCGCCTCGGCATCCAAGTCCGGGAACCATCTCAAAAAACACATGGAATCGGGCAGTTCCATGTTGTGGGATTTCATGACATCCTGCAAAAATCCATATTAAGACAACTGGAGCCTGTCGCCGATGAAACCCGAAAACGTGATGCAAACGACTGGAATAACTCCTAATTCCGCTCCTGTTTTAAGCCACGAACTGCATTTGGATCGTGCCCGAATCGGTGTTGCAGAAGGCGTCGCTGCAGCCCTGATCAAATTAGCGGCAACGGTGGACTTGGCTGATGCTATGCCCTCTAACCTTCCCAGTGTGGCCGAAATCGCAAAGTGGATGGAACGCCCGCCCGAGACACACCTCGGTGATTATGCGCTGCCCTGCTTTCGGTTCGTAAAAGCCCTTAAGCGCAAACCAGATGAAGTCGCGCGCGACCTCGGAAATTTGATTGATACCAAATCCAGCTGGATCAGCGCAGCCACTGCTGCAGGCCCGTTTCTTAACATCACTGTGAATCAACCGCGCCTCATGGCGTGGCTGATGCCATTCGCAGCCAGTGGCAAAATTTTCGCATCCATGTCCCAAAATAAAACCACGGCCAACACGAAGGTGATGATTGAATATTCGCAGCCAAATACTCACAAAGAATTCCACGTTGGCCATGTCCGCAACATCTGCCTCGGGAGTTCACTGGTAAAGCTGTTCCGCTATTGTGGGTATCCCGTCATTGCGGCCAATTACATTGGCGACGAAGGCACCCACATTGCCAAATGCCTGTGGCATATCAAGCGTGCTGGCGCGAAGGCCCCGGCCGTTAAAAAAGGCGAATGGCTCGGTGAGATGTATGTCGAGGCAACCCGGGCATTAGAGGCGGAAGCCTCGCACTCACCTGAGGCAAAGATCAAACTCGACGAAGAAATTTCCGCGATCCTGCGCGGAATTGAATCGAAAAATGGGCCTGACTATGACCTGTGGCGGGAGACTCGTCAGTGGTCGCTGGATGATTTCAACGACGTCTACAACTGGTTTCACATCAACTTCGACCGGATATTCTTCGAAAGTGAAGTTTCAGAGGAAAGCCAAGAGATTGTCGAGAAATATCTGAAATCAGGTACTTTTATTGAATCCGATGGCGCGATCGGTGTCGATCTAAAGCCCTTCAAACTTGGCTTTATGCTCGTGCGTAAACGGGACGGAAATACACTTTACGCAACGAAGGATTTGGCCCTTGCCCGCCGCAAGTTTGACGAATTCCAAATCGATCGTTCAGTTTATGTCGTCGCCAGCGAACAAAATCACCATTTCAAACAAGTCTTCAAAACTTTGGACCTCATGGGTTTCAAGCAGGCAAAGCAATGCTTTCATTTAAGCTATGGCATGGTCGTCTTGCCCGATGGAAAAATGTCATCGCGCGCCGGCAACACCGTCACCTTCAAAATGCTGCGCGAACAAATGACGACTGCCCTAAACGAAATCCTAGCCAAATATTCTAGCGAATGGACGGCCGAAGAACTCGCAACAACTGCACACCGCCTTTGCGAAGGGGCCGTAAAGTATGGGATGCTCTGCTCGGATCCAGCAAAGGATGTTGTCTTCGACATGGAGAACTGGCTAAGTTTTGAGGGCAATACGGGCCCATACCTGATGTATAGCTACTCGCGAACGCAATCCATCCTTCGCAAAGCCACAGAGGCTAGTGTGAGCCTCGATTTGGCGCATGAAACGATCCTGCATGATGCCTATGCACGCCACGGAGTTGCGGATTCCGAGCGTGAACTCGCCCGCTGGATCCAAGATTTCAATCATGCCGCGGCGGCCTCGTGCGAGAACTACCGCCCCAGCACAATGGCGAACCACCTGTTCTATTTGTGCAAGGCCTTCAACCGTTTTTACGCCGATGTCTCGGTCCTCAAAACTGCGGACGACTCCCTTAAAAAGGCGCGCCTTGCGATGGTGGCCGCCTTTGCAGCAACGCTCAAAGAGGGGCTGGCACTCCTTGGCATTACGCCCCCGGAACGGATGTGAGAATGAAATTTTCTTTGCACTTAACACAGTTCGTCACAGGACTTTTGGCCTGTTTACTCACAGGCATGGCATTTGCCGACACCTCCGACAGTAACTTTGGCTTTGGGGGTACGGCCGGACCGCGCGCGAGACGGACCCATGCCGGCCGGGACATTCCTGGCGGCCCCTCTTTGAGGCCTTCTGTCGAAGTTCGCGATTTTTCCCTTGCCGTCAACGCTGCCATTCCTGATTTATGGTCGATGACGCTGCAATGGCGCTTGTCACCAAGATTTGCTTTGGAATTTAGGGCTGCCCCGGAAACGAAGCTAAACATTCGAATCGAAATGCCTGCAGATTTGATCAGCACAAAGAAAAGCGTTGGTGTCGCCAATCCCCCCTATATCATCACATCCAAGGCCGGTAGTGGCCCAGGTGGCGGCATTGCCGCCGTCTATTATCCGTATCTGTCCGGGCGAGATGGTGGTGGATGGTTTATCGGCGCTGGAGCGGTCCACAGGCGTTTAACTCTGACCGGATCGACCAAATCACCTATTTTGATCTGTTCCTTGATCGAGGCTCAAAAAGACCCGCCGTGCAGCAATATTGACGCAGCACTCGTGACCAGGACCCAATTTGTAATTAACGCGGAACTTGAGAGCACTGGCATCGCCCTCCGCGGTTGGACCGGCTGGCGCTGGAATTTTGCAGCGAGCGGTAGCGGCGCCTTCACCGGAAGAGAGGGCGACTCCCTTTTGCGACGGACCTTTCTGGAAGTCGCGCTTGGCGCAGAACGGGTTTCAAACCCAAAACAGAAAACCATCGTTGCCCTCACACTAGACACACCCGGACAGAATGATCCGGACACCGAAACCGCACTGGGTTTGCTCAAGGATCAAAATGCGAGCAAGTCTCAAGATAAGCTGGAAAACTTGCTACGCAATTACGACTCGAAGTTAACTCCTGTTGGCTGGATCGCTGCCGGCATCTGGCTTTAAACCGCATCTGACCTCGCTGCGTGACTTCACCCTGTTAACATAAGGTCGCTTCTCAATCCCTGAAATCATTGATATTTATATTATTACTTCGATTTTTAATAAAAAGATGATAATATAAAGACTGGTTTATGAGGTTGAAGGAGCTGCTTTTATGATGAGCTTTGGTGCCAACGAAGTACGCCTCATGTCCAACCATTGGACCACGGAAAACTGTTCAACATTCCGTCATTCACCGTGGATTGATGCACTCAACGAAGCCATACGCTGCGAACTCGCCGCGGTGGAAATTTATTGCCTCCTCGTGCGCAGTGCGAATTTCGACGCAGGAACTCTGGCTGATGAACACTCTCACGCTTCCCGAAAACTTGCCGTGCTGGTTATTTCGCGGCGCGGGGTGCCGGCCGACCGCCCAGCGCAAGTCATGGTAGGGCTCAACAAAGCAATCTTGCAAATCTGCGCTCTGATGCCAGCAGAAATCAACCAGCGCTTTAGCCGCACACGCCTCGCAGGACTCGAAAAGCATATGTGTTTGATGTATGCAACGCTTGCCTCACGCGCCCCAGAGGGCGACCGCGAAACTTTAGATCAGCTCGGAACCCAGGCCGCAGACAGGCACCTGTTACTTCGCAGCACCAATCTTATTTTTTAGTACGCTCGAGCCGGTAAATTGGCTGAGAATTTTCGTTATAAAAATTTAATATCGCCTTTTCGGCGCTAAGTTCCATCGCGATAAATCCAAAAGCCGTTACCGCAAATTTTGAACCCGTACGATCCTCTTTCAAATCTCCGATATCACCACCGCCAGTCCCCGCCACGATAAAATCGGTGTCGCAGCCATCAAAGTGCAGATGCTCGAGATGGTGAGAGTGACCGGAAAAATAGAAATCAGCTTGTTTACAAACCTGTGGCCTAATTGTGTATTTAAAATAAGTGCCATCGTATGATCTGCCATGAGACGACGAGCTAGCCATCGGATGATGACCCATGGCTATCTTCCAGGCCCCATTGGCCGTTCCCAAGCGAGATTTCATAAAATCGTAAACACAATCCCGCGACGATCCACACCAATCAAATCGGACAGTATCGGTTGCCACGAGCCGAACCAGTGGACCAAAATCGACGGAATAAAACCGACCCGGCATCCGCCACCGGCTGTGAATGGCAGAATAATCAATCTGGGCCTGAGGCGAGAGGCGGTAGTCATGATTACCTAGCACCGGGTAAACCGGCAGCCCGGAGAGGCAAGGCGTTCCGTACGGCTTCTCGAATTTATCCTGCCACTGCGGATCGTCCGTCGAGGCGACGCCCGCCGGATAAAAATTGTCTCCGAGCAAAAGAATGCCATCAAACGGCTGCTTTTTGGCCAGGTTGCAGACGACTTCCATTGCGGCAGCGACCTTGTACTGTCCGGCTCCCCCAGTTCCAGTGTCACCCAAAACCAACAAACGAACCGTATTTTTGGAATCGTGTGGCGGCCAAGACATCTTGATCCCACCGGATGTTCCGCGCGGCGTACTTAACCAAACAAACAAAATAAACCCGGCTGCAGTGCACAGGACAAGGCCGACGGGAATAATCACCAACCATTTTAAGAATCGCATCCAGGAAACTCCGCCCATCAGGCCACCGTAGGGTATAATCGTACTGAAATCTCAACACCAACAAACACAGGGATAATTCGTGCCGGCACAGCAAACCGTCAATGCCATCGGTCGTCTTACCCTTCGCCAGATTGAGGGCTTTGGCAACTTTGTCATTTTTCTTGGCAGTGGTCTGCGTCAAATGTTCTCGCGAGACCTTCGCGGCTTTCTCGTCTTCCGGCAACTCGAATTTATCGGAAATCGCTCGTTTGCCATCATCATACTCGCAGGAACGATGGTCGGAGCTGTTTTTGGACTGCAGTTCGGCGAAATTTTTCGGATTTTTGGTGCCGAAAGCATGATCGGAGCTGCCGCTGGGTTCGCCTTATCAAAAGAACTCGCACCTGTGGTGGGATCGTTTCTGGTAACCGCACGGGCTGGGTCGGCCATGGCTGCAGAAATTGGTACCATGCGAGTCAACGAACAAATCGACGCCATGAGGGTCATGGCGGTAAACCCAATCAACTATCTTGTTGCTCCAAGAATGCTTGGTTCGATCCTCATGATGCCACTGCTCACTTCCCTGTTTACTCTTGCGGGTGTGACCAGTGCATTCATGATTGGGGTTGGGATGTACGATGTCGACGTTGGAATATTTTTCGAAAAAATCCGATTTATCGTCGCTCCTCGACACATTGTGCAGGGCCTTGAAAAGGCAGCCGTCTTCGGAGCTATCTTTTCCGTCACAGGTTGCTTCAAAGGCTTCCATGCAGCTGGCGGAGCAAAGGGTGTCGGACGGGCGACGACCGATGCCGTGGTGCTTTCGCTCGTCACCATTCTCATTGTAGATTTCTTCATCAGCTACCTGCAATTCGAACGCTCTGTGTGATCCAAAACAGCCCCAAACAACGGGGCGCTTGAAGGGAATTTCGCCATGGCCAACTCTGATAACTCAAATGGAAACGGCAATGGAACACCCCAAAAGCTGAGCGATGATGAAATTGACCTCCTTGCCCTTGCCTATCATCAACGCGCCCCCGCGGGAAAAATCTATACGGGCCTTTCCAAACCAGCGGCAACCCAGCAAGATCTGACGTTGGCCTACTCACCCGGCGTCGCAGCACCATGCTTGGAAATCGCGAAAAATGAAGATGATTCCTTTCGCTACACTGGGCGCGGAAACCTCGTTGGCGTCATTTCGAATGGTACAGCGGTATTAGGGCTTGGCGACATTGGCGCCCACGCATCCAAGCCGGTGATGGAAGGCAAAGCCATGCTCTTCAAGAAATTCGCCGACATCAATGTCTTTGACATCGAAATCAACGCAAAAAATCCGGCCGATTTTATCGCTGCCGTAAAGGCCCTGGAGCCGACGTTTGGTGGCATCAACCTCGAAGACATCAAAGCCCCTGAATGCTTTGAGATCGAGGAAACACTGTGCGAACAAATGAACATACCCATCATGCATGACGATCAGCACGGCACGGCCATCATCTGTTCCGCAGCGTTCCTTAATGCCTTGACCGTCACCCAACGCGATCTCAAAAAAACCAAAATCGTGTTCTCCGGCAGTGGTGCTGCAGCCATCGCCACCGCAAATCTATTTCTCGCCCTCGGCGTCGAACGCAAAAACCTTACGATGTGCGATAGCAAGGGCGTCGTATCAACTTCAAGAACAGATCTTAATAAATATAAAATTAAATTCGCCCGCGAAACCGCCATGAAAACCATCGAAGAGGCGCTGGATGGAGCCGATGTTTTCGTCGGGGTGTCTGCGGCAAACGTACTGAAACCAGAGATGATCATGAAAATGGCAAAAAACCCGATCATTTTTGCCCTTGCCAACCCAGACCCAGAAATCCTGCCCGACGTCGCATTGGCCGCACGCCCCGATGCCATCGTCGCAACCGGGCGAAGCGATTATCCAAACCAAGTCAATAACGTCCTTGGGTTCCCCTATATCTTTCGGGGTGCTCTGGATGTTCGCGCACGGACCATCAATATCGAAATGAAACTCGCCGCCGTCCGTGCCATTGCTGACCTGGCGAAAGAAGATGTCCCTGATGTCGTAAATCGCGCCTACAAAACGGATCAAAATTATCGATTTGGCAGAGACTACCTGATTCCAAAGCCGGTGGATCCAAGGGTTCTCCTCCGCGTTGCGCCAGCCGTTGCTCAGGCTGCGATGGATACTGGGGTTGCCCGCGTCAAAATCGATATGACCCAATACCGGGAAAAACTCGAGCTCATGGGCGGGCCTTCAAAACGCCTGATGAGATCGATCCGTAAAGACCTTGCCGCCCATCGTCAAAAATCTGGCCGGAAAATTCACTTGGCCATTCCACATGGTCACGACAAGCGGATCGTTCGCGCGGCAGCTCAGCTTTATGACGAGGGGGAAATTGACATCACCCTTTTGGGATCGCGAAAACACATAACCCGTATGGCCGATGAAATGGGCCTCAAGCAGTTCGAAGGCAAAGTCAAAATCATTGACCCGCTAAAGGACGAGGAACTGGCTCAAAAATACGGCGAGCAACTTTTCAAGCTCCGCCAACGCAAGGGCATCTCCCACGCTGCAGCTCAGGAGCTAATCCGTGGTCACGACTATTTTGCTGGTATGATGCTAGCCAGTGGCGAAGTCGATGGCCAGGTATCCGGCCTTGTCGTCAGCTATCAGCGCGCCGTGAAGCCGTTGATTGAAACCGTCGGCGTCGCCGAGGGCGAGGCCCTGGCCGGCGTCTACCTGATCATGACCAACGAAAAACTATTTTTCTTAGCCGACTGCACCATCAACATAGACCCAAGCGCCGAGCAACTTGTCGAGATTGCCGAGGCCACAGCCGAGATCGCGCAGCGATACATGAAGGACCCGGTTCGCCTCGCAATGCTAAGTTTTGCTAGCTTTGGGGCAACCCGGCACGAACACGTCGACAAGGTGGCCACGGCAACCCGCATCCTTCAGGAGCGTCACCCCAACCTTTGTGTCGACGGTGAAATGCAGGCCGACGTCGCACTAAATGAAACCCTGCGGCAAAATGAATTTCCATTCTGCAAGTTAGATGGTGATGCCAATGTCTTGATTTTTCCAAATCTCGACGCAGCTAATATCGCCTACAAACTTTTGATCAATATCGCAGATGTGACGCCTGTCGGACCTGTGCTGGTCGGCCTAAAGGGACCTGCAAATATTCTGCAACAAAGCGCCACCGTAGAGGAAATTGTCAGCCTTTGCTACATGACCGCCCACCAAGCAACCATTGAAAGCAAATAAGTCATGCCAATATTTAGAAAAAACCATCTAATCTTCTTGGTTCTAATTGCGTCAATTTATGGCTGCAAAACAACACAAAACCAAGGAACGGCCCAATTCAAACACTCTTTTGGGCAGACAATAGCCAGTCGTTCCACACCACCAGAAAAGTGTGAGGAAGGCACGGACAATGAAACCCAAAGGCTCTACATTCGTGCGATCACGGACCACATCATAAAAAACAATCCAAATTCATTCCGTGGAAACCTGGATGCGAAATTTATTTGCGTGAGGGTGGCTAAAATGAACGCGTTCAATGCCAATATGAATCCCGTAAACGGTATGATGACGGTCTTCAAGGGGGTGCTTGACCCGAAGTTTCAATTCAACACTGACGCTGACGTGGCTGCCATCCTTTCCCACGAATTGGCCCATTTCACCATGGGGCACGACATAAATGGCGCCGTGCGCACCGACAATATACCGCCAGGGTATGATGTAAGCCGAGAACAAGAGCTTAGAAAACTTGTGGATGAAGCCCGGTCCAATCGCGAGCATTTTCTTGCTAAAAAATCTCGCGATTTTTTTTCGCTCCACGCGCAAGAGCTCCGCAATCTCGTTGCAGAAGTTAACGCCAACATGGCACCAAACACGCCAGTTTTAGGGTTAAGAAATGGGGTTATTGAATTTCAAAAAGCGATGAATCAAACCATTTCCTCGCAAGAGGATCTCCCCGCACAAGAGGCCATGGCAGGCTTTGATACTTATATCATCGGGATCAGAAATTATGCGGCAGGAAATTTCCCTGATTTAATGTCTCCGGAAACCCTCGCTAAAACCACACAATTGATCGTATCAAGGGAGGCACTGGACTCTGGCCTTGACCCATACGATCAAGCCACCCACCAGGCATGGGATACCTTAAAAGAGTACTCGCTTCCACGCGAACAATTCAATGAACAACAAGCCGACGAAGTGGGTTTTGAATTGTTTCTACGAGCTGGGTTTGATGCTGATGTTTATCCAAACACATTTGAAAAAATATATCAGTACGTGGTCGGCAAGACCAACTGTGCTGCGATCACCTCAGAATCCCCAGCACCGGGCCGACTGCGCACCGACAAAGAGGATCGCATCCATCCAGACTTCTGCTTCCGCTACTGGGATCTTAAATACGCCGAACGGCGCACCCATCAAAAAGAGTACGAACCTTTGATCCGCAGACCAGGAATTTTGAACCTACCTGCCACGGAGGCTCTGCGCGTTAAGTTGGCCCAATAATTTCCTGCCTAAATCGCTGGTGTTAACTGCCGGTTAATGCTGTGAATTAACCTACCCAATCGAACCATAAGAAAATAAGAGTTGATTAGTAAAACTACCCGCAACACGGTGGCCGCTGGGATCGACGCTAGTTTCGAATGTTCTGAATAACCGATATAAGCCCCGCCATTCATCAGTCGTGCCGAAGGGCCTCAATAGGATGAAGGCGGGAGGCTTTGCGGGCCGGCCAGAGGCCAAAGATAATACCGATGGCCGCAGAAAATATTGATGCCAACAGAACTGAATTTAGAGAAACCGTCGTCGGCCATCCAGCAAGCCAAGACATCGTCGCCGAAATCCCCCAGCCAATCGCAATCCCAAAAGCTCCACCAGACACACTAACCACCGTCGCTTCGATTAAAAATTGCATGAGAATATCTTTTGGGCGCGCGCCGACGGCCTTTCTGAGCCCGATCTCCCGGATTCTCTCCGTGACCGATACCAACATGATATTCATGATGCCGATGCCACCAACAACCAGAGAAATCGAGGCGATCACGGCCAGCAACACGGCCATGATTCGACTCGTCGCAGATAGTGCGGCCTGGATATCCGCCAGATTTCTGACTTGAAATGCATCGCTTTGATCTTCTGTCAAACGGTGTCGCTTGAGCATCAGATCGATGATGCCGTCTGAGACCTCTGTCATATTTTTTGAATCGTCCACTTCAATATCGACTGAGTCGAGAAAGCTTTTCCCAAGAAGACGCCGCATCGCCGTTGCCACGGGTACAACGACAATATCGTCTTGATCGAAAAACGGACCGGCACCCTTTTCCGGCAAAATCCCGACAACCTGAAATGAAACCTTGTTGATCCTCACCATCTCACCCAATGGATTGGCCTCGCCGAATAGATTGCGAACCACAGTCATGCCGATCACCGCAACCCGGGCTCGCTCTTGATCTTCCTGATCGGTGTAAAATCGTCCGATTACTGGAACGGCTGCACGCATGGGCGCATAACCAGGCCCAGAGCCAATTATCCTTGTGTTCCAATTTTTGTCGTTGAACACGACTTGGGCACGGCCATTCACTGTTGGCGCAATATTTTTCACATGCTCTATGTTTTTTGGAATGTCTAAACCGTCATCAAGCGTGAGCTTCGACACCATGCCGGCACCGAGGGAAACATGACCCGATTGCGGGGAACCGGTGGACAAAGTGAGCAAATTGGTCCCAAGTGACGCAAGTTCTTTTTCAATCGACAATTTTGCGCCAGCCCCAAGTGCCAGCATTGCAATCACTGCTGCAACACCAATCAAGATGCCCAGCATCGATAAAACTGTCCGCAGTTTATTCGCCAGCAGCGCCCGCAGAGCTTCGTTGACATAAGCTCGCGTGGCTCGCACCGCCGATTGGGAAAGCCGTCCGAAGCCAGCCTTGGGCACATTCACCTTAGGGGCAACCCTATTCCAAACGGCATCAATAGGTTTATGAGGCGTGATTATTTTGTCTTCCTGAATTTGGCCATCGCGCACGCGAACGATCCTTTTTGCGTGCGCAGCAACTTCAGTTTCATGGGTCACAAGGATGATCGTAATCCCTTGATTGTTCAATTCCGTCAGGAGACCCATGATCTCCTCCTGACTCTGCGAATCTAGGTTTCCCGTCGGCTCATCCGCAAAAATAATGCGAGGATCATTAATTAGAGCACGGGCGATGGCCACACGCTGTTGCTGGCCGCCCGACAGCTCATTCGGACGATGTTCAAATCGGGTCCCAAGCCCGACCCGCTCAAGCAAGGCGCGGGCCTTGATCAAATTGGGCTCCTCGCCACTGTAAATTTGGGGCAAGGCGACATTTTCTCCGGCAGAAGTTCTGGCCAGTAAATTAAATTGCTGAAAAATAAATCCGACCGTCCGACTTCTCAGAGCCGCCAGCGCGACTTCATCGAGTACGGAAACTTCCTCCCCATATAATTTATACGAACCCTCATCAGGAACATCGAGCAGGCCGAGAATGTGCATTAGGGTCGACTTGCCGGATCCAGACGGACCCATGATTGCTACAAATTCGCCGGCTTCAATCTTAAGTGATACGCCGCGCAAGGCATGAACGATGTTATCGCCCATCTTGTAGCGTTTGTGCAGGTCATTGATCTCGATCATTGTTGCATGCACTAGCGACGCTTTCTCCCACCACCGCCACCAAACGGTGCAAACGGATTACTCGCGCCACTTTTTTCGCCCGAACCAATAGCAATGGCCTCCTCCAAAACAACATCTCCTTCAGCAAGTCCTTCCAAAACTTCCGTGAACTTACCGTCGCTCAGGCCGAGCTTGACAGCGATGGATTTCGCCGTTTTCGTAAGCTCATACGGTTCCGTTGAATCCCGCGCCTCGTTTGGCGCTGTTTCAAGCAGAACGCTGGCTTTTCCATTACTGTGCCTCACCACGGCTTCCGGAATCTTAAGGATCTTGCTCCGTTCATCGATCAGGAATTTCACACTGGCCGTCATGCCGCTGCGCATGAAGGAAGGCGGGTTTTGGACGACGACCCGAACATCATAAACGGTAACATTATTGACGGTTTTGGCTTCAAACGCGATTTCTAACACTTGCCCAAAAATTTCTTCTTGCCGATAGGCGTCAAGAGTCACAATGGCTTTCTGTTTCAACTGGACGCGACTCAAATCTGTTTCATCCACCTGGGCGAGGATAATCAGTCGATCCGACATCACCAGAACTCCGTCCTGGCGGGTGATGGTTTGACCAGGTTCAACGCTGCGAGCGATGATTAAACCTGGAAGGGGCGCAATAATAGGAGCTGCCTTGTACATGCCTTCCCAATAGGCAACCTCGTCCTTACCCTTTGAACGAGCGGCATCGATCAAAGCGGCCCGATCCGTCGAGCTCATTGTGGCCAACACCTGACCCTTGATGACCCGAGTGCCTTCCTTGACTAAAACGTCTTCGATCCTGCCATCCACTGGAGGCTTGATGACAAGTCGATTCTCTGGTTGGACCGCACCCGTCGCCAAGACATTGATCGACAGGTCACCGCGCTCGACCGTCACAGACCTGAATTTAGGCTCTCTAACGCCGGCTTTCTTTGATTTTATTTGCCAAAAAATTGCTCCGGCCACCAACGCTCCAGCGACCGAAGCGATGATGATTTTTTTTCGCTTCGTGCTCGATTTAAGCTCGTTCATGGCAGCTCCGCGATGAGTTCAGGTAAGCCGCGGCCCAATGCCTTCGCCATCGCAGATTGTGCGAGGGCCAAGTTAAGTCGTCCGGCCAGTAAAGCTTTTTCATTATCGATAAGTTCACCTTCGATCCGGTCCCAGTCTTGGAATGCAATCAATCCAAGCGAATATTGGCTACGGGAAATTTCAACCTGAACCTTCGAAGCCTTAAGAGAGCTCTCGAGGTAGCCCAAACGCCCCGCAGCATCCTCAAGGTCCTGACTTGCCTGTGCCAAGGATTTTACGGCGACCCCCAAGGCGGACTCTAGTTGAGCATCAATTCGTGCTTTCTCAAAAACCGCGGCATGAACATCGCTGCGGATGCTTCCCGAGACGTCGAGGGGTAAATTCAGGGAAATTGCGTATCTGACATCGGAGTTTGAGGACTTCAGTGCACTCGATTTTTCCAGCGAATTTGTCCACGAGGCAGATGCCGCGATTTCAGGATAATACCTTCCCCGCACCGCCTGCGCCGCAAAGCCCGCGGCCTCCGCCTGCAGGGTCGCGGAACGGACCGTTGGATGTTTAGATACATCATCCGTACCGCGCCCTTCTGGACGTCCTTTTACCTGAGTATTTACAACCTCAGGAAGGACTCCTGAAACTTCCACCATTGGCATCGAATCTGCAATGCTGCGCCCCATGGCGACGGCCAACTCCAAATTGTGGACGCGACGAGAACGTTGGGCCTGAGCCAACTCGAATTTAGTTCTGTCAAAGGCTGCCTGGCTTTTCAAAACCGAGCCCTTATTTTCCCGCCCGCCCTCAAAACGCATCTGCACCAGCCTCAAATTTGACTGCTGACGTTCAAAAAGATTGGCCTGCAATTGTGAAAGGTCTCTCGCATAAATCGACTGAACGAACGCGACCCTTAGTTCGAAGGCAAGGTCGACATCATCTTTCGCAACGCCAGCTTCAGCCGCCTCTTTCTGGGCATTCAATTGCCGCACGGTGGCAACATCTGAAAAGCCTTTAAACAGACTTTGTTTAACCGAAAGGGCATAGCTTGTGTCCGTGGCATTGACGGCGTTACGGTCAAAGGTTCGATTGGCGGAAAGATCAACAGCAGGCAGAAAAAGCGCAGTGCCACTGTCCTTTAAAGCATTCGCTTTATTCGCCGTCGCCCGCGCCGACCTCAAACCAGGATTATGACTCAGCGCTTCACGGGCACATTCCGCCAAAGTCATCCCAGGAGATGCCGCGCTGACCAAGGTCGCAGCGAAAAAAACAGCTGCGCCCAAACCTGCGCTGAAACATTTTATCGTGTTGAACTTTCGCGTGTTCATAATAGGGGCAAGCCTAGCACAGTATCGACTCCCGAAACATAGACCGTCCGCGAAGCGCCATTACCCACGCAGCGAACGAACCAACATCAGCGCAATTAATGCCATAAAAACGCCCGAGAAGAATACGGTCTCCGGTGCGCCGAAGTGTTCGGCTGCGATGCCCCCCAAAAAGGCCCCGAAGGGAAGGAGCCCGAAGATCGCCAAATTGTAGATACCCATCACGCGTCCCCGCAGCCGGTCGGAAACAAGATCCTGGATCAACATGTTACTCAGGTTCATACTCATCATCAGAGCCGCGCCTGCACAAGCAATTAGAAGAAGGGCTGGCGCAAGGGAGTGGAAAACCGAAAACCCAGCAAGGCATACAGCAAGGATTATCGTGCTGCGCTGTGGAGCATGATCACCGAAGAAACTGTGCCCAACCGTCGCAACGATCAATGCTGCGACAACGGACCCAAATCCCCGCGCCGACTGCAATAGCCCCGCCGTCAAGGCATCGCCATGCAGCACCTGCACGGCCCAGGCTGGAATCAGCGTGATGAAAGCGCTTCCGAACAACGAAAGGACGACAATGTTAAGAACAATCTTTCTGATTTTTGGATGGCTTGACACATACTTTAACCCTTCACGTATGCCTTCTAAAGCGGAAGCTCCTTCGGTATTCGACGTGGGATCTGGTTTAATTTGCATCAATCCGAGAGCCCAAATGATCGCGATAAAAGAAGCGCCATTCACGGCAAAGCACCAGGCGGGTCCAATCGCCGCATAAACCAATCCAGCAAAGGCTGGACCGATCGCAGCAGCAGCATTGAACATCGTTGAATTAAGGGCGATGGCGTTGGACATGCTAGTTCTTGGCACCATATCCACGACAAACGACTGCCTTGCCGGTGCATCGAACGCATTCGCGACACCGAGGCAGGCGCTCAGGAGCACAATGTGCCAGGGTTCCACGAGCCCGCTCGCCACCAACAACGCCATGGTGAACGCCAGCACCATCATCACAATCTGAGTGATGATCAGCAGCTTTCGCCGGGACATCCGGTCCGACACGACCCCAGCAAAAAGCATGAAAATCCAGGGCGGTACACCTGACGCCAACGCAACATAGCCCAGATACGCGGGCGAATGAGTCAATTGGAAAACCAAAAAACCTTGGGCGGTGCTTTGCATCCAGGTGCCCATCAAAGAGACCAACTGACCATAAAACCAGAGCCGATAGTTTCGATGTTTGAGGGCTTCAAAGGTTTTTGCCATGGTGGCCGACCCCAGTTCTTAATTCTCGGTTACGGAAGGCTTGACTCATCATGCCAAAGCAGCATAGCAAACGATTCTACAGACCCGGGCGAATTCACTGGGATTTACACCGTTTCAAAAGGTCCATCATAGATGTCTCAACGATGTGGTTACGTAGCCTTTCACGGCCGCCCCAATGCCGGCAAAAGCACCCTATTCAACGCCCTTGTCGGCTCCAAACTGGCCAGCGTCAGCAATAAACCGCAAACGACGCGCAACCGCCTACTTGGCAATTACACTGTGGACGACGTTCAAATGCTGATTTTGGACACGCCAGGGATGCACAACGCGTCCGGCAAGTCCAAACTGAATATGTCCATGAATTCGGTTGCTTGGAATACGGTAAACGATGCCGACGTGGTTTGCTACCTAGTTGACGCTGCCGCTGGTTGGCATTCCGATGATACCAAGTATTTGGCCGGGGTCCTCGGTCGCACCGACAAACCAGTGATTTTGATGGCGACCAAAATCGATGCCCTGAAACAGGACATCATCGAGCGAAACGTTGCCAAAATCCAACAGGAGTGGGAGGCCGTCGTTCGTCAGATTCCCGGATCCGAGTCCCGATTTCTGAAACCGGTTCCAAACGAGGTCTCAGCAAAACGGCCTGAGAGCGTCACGGAACTCCGGACCCGACTCCTCGCAATGATGCCTGCCGGTCCCTGGCTTTACCCTGCAGATGATCTGAGTGACATGCCACAGCGGACTTTATTCGCAGAATTGATTCGCGAACAGCTTTTTCGTCAGTTAAATCAGGAGCTTCCATATAGCTGTGGCGTTAAAGTCGACGGCGTCGATGAGTCGAAGAAAATCCTGCACATTCAGGCAACCATCGTGGTTTCCAAAGAAAGCCATAAGGGAATCGTCATTGGTCAGGGCGGTTCGTCTTTAAAATCGATTGGAACGGCTGCACGCTTGGAAATTGAACGTCAATCAGGTCAAAAAGTATTTTTGGAATTACATGTCGCCGTAGAACTCGACTGGACCAACAATCCAAAGGCCATTGCCACTTACGAAGGCATCGAGCCCAAATAGAGACTAGGCAACGATCACGACAAGATCACGGCGAAATCAATCTATGGGACCATCCGGAAAAACCTTCCGGACCTTCTCAAGGATATACTCACCGTATGTGCCCGAGACCGCATGGACATTAGCTTTGTCCCAACGCTCTTGCGAATCATCGGTGATCGTGTCGCGATCGACAACAGGCAAAGGTTGAACCAAGGTGTCAAAACCGGGATCGAAAAAGAACGGGAAAGACAGACGGTTACGACCCGACGCGTTGCGCACACGGTGGGGCGTTGATTTGTAAAGGCCGCCGGTCATCCGGTCCAGCATATCGCCAATATTACACACAAAAGTATTCTCAATTGGCGGCGCAGCCACCCAGCCGGCCTTCGTTTTGACCTCAAGTCCACCGCAATCATCTTGTTTCAGAATGGTCAAAACTCCATAATCCGTGTGCTCGCCCACGCCCCACAGCTGCTGTTGCTTCACGGTCGGCGCCGGATAATGAAAAATCCGAAAAAGGAGCAATGGATCTTTTGTGTACCGGTCGTGAAAATAAGATTCTTCAAGCCCCAAACTGAGCGACAAAGCCCCCATCAACGCATGCCCCAAGGCAGTTATTTCGTTCATGTACGTTAGGACGACATCGCGCAGGTCACGTGGTTCCTCAGGAAACAGGTTCGCGCCGTGCATTGGTTTGCCAACAAGAACCGCCGGGTGTTTGTCCGATAACTCCTGACCAAAATAAATGCCTTCCTTGATATCAGGCAATCCCGCCGTGAGCTCCATACCCACTGGAAAAAAACCACGCCATGCACGCCCCCCCTTGGCCATTGCAATGCGCATTTTTATTTCATGGCTTTGCGCAAAAAAGAGTTGGCTTAAGGCCATCATCTTTTCCTGCAGCTCGACGCTGACTCCATGTCCAGAAGCATAGAAAAAGCCAACTTCCCGACAAGCCTTACCAATGGCCCGAGCGACATCAAGCTTGGAATCTCGTCCGCCGCTGAGGCCGGAAATATCAATGACCGGAACCTGAGTTTGAGCGGAAACTTCCATCAGAACCTCCACAAAAGGAATCTAAGCTTGGACTTCTTCGTCGCAATGGCTTTTCCGTTGTAAAATCGGGCCATTGATGGTTTTTTAAGCTATCTAAACAGGCAACGGGGTTGATGCCCACCATCCTAATCCAGAAGCAGGTAAACGGCATGGAAGAAAAACAGAGTTATCCATTCTCAAACATTGAGAAAAAATGGCAACACCACTGGCTTGCAAATAAGACCTTCAAAACCCCAGACCCGGACGACTCGTCGGCCCCAAAAAAGCCCAAATATTATATTTTGGATATGTTTCCCTATCCCTCTGGTGATGGCCTTCATGTCGGCCATCCCGAAGGCTATACGGCCACCGACATCGTCGCCCGGTTCAAACGCATGAACGGTTTCAATGTCCTGCACCCCATGGGCTGGGACGCTTTCGGCCTGCCAGCGGAACAGCACGCCATCAACACGGGAACCCATCCCCGCGTCACCACCGCCAAGAACATCAACCGGTTTCGCGAACAAATCCAATCCCTCGGATTGAGTTATGACTGGGACCGCGAGGTCGACACGACGGACCCCGGCTACTACAAATGGACTCAATGGATCTTCTTAAAACTGTTTGAACGGGGACTCGCCTATGAATCCCACGAGCCGGTCAATTGGTGTCCTGTCCTTGGCACCGTTTTGGCGAACGAAGAAGTCATTGACGGCAAATCAGAGCGCGGCGGCCATCCAGTCATCCGTAAACCAATGCGCCAGTGGGTTTTAAAAATCACGGCTTATGCCGAGCGCCTTCTTGACGACCTCGATCTGGTCGATTGGCCAGACAGCGTCAAGGAAATGCAGCGCAACTGGATCGGCAAAAGTGTCGGTGCCGAGGTTGAATTCAAAATTGCAGAAAAAATGACGCCCGAGAAAGCTCACAGCTTTACGGTTTTTACGACCCGCCCAGATACCCTGTTTGGCGCCACGTTCTGTGTCCTTGCCCCGGAGCATCCTCTGGTCACTAAGATCACGACACTCGCGCAGCGTGATGAAATTGCCGCCTACGTCGAAGAAACTAAGCGCCGCAGCGACATTGAACGCACCGGACTCAATACAGAAAAAACAGGGGTTTTCACTGGTGCATTTGCCATCAACCCGACCAATGGCGAAAACATCCCGGTTTGGATCGCCGACTATGTGATGATCACATACGGCCATGGGGCCATCATGGCTGTTCCCGGACACGATGAACGCGATCATGAGTTTGCCAGAAAATTCGCCCTTCCCATCAAGCGAGTCTTGACCGGACCAGCTACGCTTGAAGGCGACAACGAGCAAGATATCACCTTGGCCGCGCACACGGGTGAAGGCATCCTAGTCAACTCAGGTTTCCTGAATGGTCTAAATAAAACGGCTGCCATCGCGTGCATGAACCGGTGGCTCGAAGAACAGAAGTTTGGCAAACCCACCATAACTTATAAACTACGCGACTGGCTGTTCTCCCGTCAGCGCTACTGGGGAGAACCGTTCCCGATAGCGCAAGATCAAGCTGGCAATGTCGTGACGATGAACGAATCAGAGCTACCCGTTTTATTGCCAGACCTTGAAGATTTCAAGCCGTCAGGAAACGGAGAGTCTCCGCTGTCGCGATCGAAAGGTTGGCTGGAATACAATAGAGACGGCAAAGCCTATCGCCGCGAAACCAACACGATGCCTCAGTGGGCCGGCAGTTGCTGGTACTACTTGCGTTATATCGATCCGCGCAATGATCACGAGGCCTGGAGCAAATCCAAAGAGAAATATTGGATGCCGGTGGACCTGTATGTGGGCGGTGTCGAGCACGCCGTCTTACATTTGCTTTACGCAAGATTCTGGCACAAGGTCCTCTTCGATTGCGGCCTGGTCTCGACCAAAGAGCCGTTCCAGCGCCTCGTCAATCAAGGAATGATTCTGGGCGAAAATGGCGAAAAAATGTCAAAAAGCCGCGGTAACGTCGTTAATCCCGATGATATCATCCGCGAATGGGGCGCCGACTCCCTGCGCCTCTACGAAATGTTCATGGGACCTTTGGAAGCCACCAAGCCATGGCAGACTGCCGGGATTGTTGGCTGCCACCGCTTTCTGCGACGGTTTTGGAAACTATTTGTGACGGACGAAGGCCACATCAGCGGGCAGATCCAGGCCAAAGAAGACAGCGAATCGTTTCGTCGGACCCTGCACCGGACCATTCAAAAGGTTACTGTAGACACGGGAGCCATGCGATTCAATACGGCCATCGCCGCAATGATGGAACTTGTGAACGCTACCTACAAAGAATCTGCCATTTCTCGCGCCTCGGCCAATACAATGACCTTGCTTTTGGCATCCTATGCACCGCACATGGCGGAGGAACTCTGGGAAAAACTTGGCCATAAAAACACACTCGCTTATGAACCGTGGCCGAAGTTTGACCCGGCACTGTGCGAGGTCGATACGGTGACCCTCTCCGTAAGCGTCAATGGAAAAATGCGCGGCACCATAGAAGTTGCCAAGGACGCGGTTCAATCCGACGTGCTCGCCACGGCAAGGGCTCTGGAAGGAGTTCAACGCCATTTGGAAGGCAAACAGCTGCGGAAAGAAATCTACGTGCCGGGAAAAATCGTCAACTTCGTGGTCTCTTGAGGCCCTATGGAAAACCTTGTGGATAGTTATTTATTTTGGAAATGGCTGCATATCGTTGCGGTTATCAGTTGGATGGCAGGTATCTTATACTTGTACCGCCTTTTGATTTACCACAGCGAGCGGGGCATTAAAGATCCCTCCATCCACGAACTGCTGTCGTTGATGGAAATGCGCCTCTACCGCTACATAACCATTCCCGCAATGTCCGTGGCCGTCGCCGCCGGCCTCATCATGGTAGGTCTGGCACCAGACCTCGGTCGGACTGGATGGTTCAGCAGCAAGTTTGGTTTGGTCCTCATTCTCATGTTCACCACATTTTATGCTGGCAAACTACATCGGGACGCCAGCGCTGATCCAAGCCGTTTGCCATCCTCGCGAACCCTGCGATTTTTGAATGAGGCGCCAACGATTCTCATGCTGGCTATCGTGGCTCTTGTGGTTTTCAAACCATTTTAATCCGGAGTTCTGTGAAAGGTTTACCCTCAAAGCTTCATTTTAGGATTGGCCTCGGATTGCTCGGCATCACAGTGCTCGCCACCGTTCTCTTCAACCTTGTCATCCGAGAATTCAATAAGCAGGCCGTCTTGCGCCTGGACTCTCGACTTGCAGCGCTGGAAAATAAAACAGGAATCAAGACCATCGCCACGGGCTTCACTCTAGGCTTTGGAACGATGAGGATCGATTCCCTAAAAATAATTTTTCCGAAACATGCGCCAAGCGGGAAAACCCGAACTGATTCAGAGCAAAAAAAAGATCCGGACATCCTCGCATTATGGCAACAAATCGAGCCCGCTTTACGCGCTCTAATCCTCGAGTTGCGTTCCCCTACTGGTGCCCCCCCAACAAAATCCATCATACCCAGGCTTGCAATCTGGCTAATGCCCAACCGAATTGTATTCGACATTGCCCAGGCGGAAATCATTGCGGCTGATATCGCATCCCAAACAAGACAACACGAATTGCTCCTGCAAGCGAAAGAACTTCATGTACGCATTGACCAGCGCACACCCCGACTCAACTTCAGCGCACGCGAACTACAATTGACTGGATTTATTGCTGACTCTCAAGTGTGCGGACATCTTAGGCTTAGGCCTAAAACGGGGGACATTGAACTCACTATTTCCCAAACCCCTGATGCAAAATATCATGGTTGGGGACTTCGCGTTAAAACCGGAACCGACACGAAAAAGATTCACATCGCCCTCCGCGGTGCTCACATGCCTCCTTCGCTTGCTTCCTTGTTCGGATCTTTGATCGTTCCATCAACCGACACAACCTTTGAAACTAACTTAGAAATAATGCGCCTGGGCAAGGAGATGATGTCTTTCAAGGCCAACGTTAATTTTCGCGATTTGTACCTTCGGCACCAAAGCCTTGCAGCAACTGAGATCGGCCCCTTGCACCTCGATGCCAATTTTACAGGCGCCTATGATCCAGGCAGTTCGGAATTAATCATTGATCACGGGCGCATTGAAATTCCAGCACCCCTTGATTTTGAGCCCGCGGAACGGGATATGGCGCAACGGTCAAACTACGATTTCGAAGTCACCGGGGCAATCGAACCGGCAGTGATCATCAATCTTCGTGCCAGTGGTCCCGTGGGCTTACCACAAACAGCACAACGATTTTTAACCCATTATTTTCCACCATCTTCCCCAAGGAAGCCACCCACGAACTGGTCCGTCCGAGCCTTTGTGGCACGGACTCCCTGTCAGGCGCTGGTTGATATCCTGCCGTCAAAGCTCGCCCCAGCATTGGATCGATTTGAACTCGGGGGGGATTTCATGGGAATTGCCACCCTAACCTGGCCAAAAGACAGTCCAGCTGATTTTCAACTTAATGTTAGCCACGATGAATTTACCTGCGAAGTCTCCAGCGAACCCGCTGGCTATGCTGCCGAATCCTTCAAAGGTCCACTCAAAATCATTCGTGCCTCGCGGGGCATGCCTAAACGACCCATCGAACTTTCGCCCAATAACCCTGATTTTACGCCCTATCAGCAAATCAGCCGCTCATTCCTGACGACCGTTGTTGCGGCGGAAGACACCGGGTTTTGGTCCCACAAAGGAATTACGTCCTTCACTTTTCTTGATGCACTGCGCGACAACCTAATTGAGGGCCGTCTTTCCCGCGGCGGATCGACGATCACGATGCAGTTGGTAAAAAATATTTTACTTACCCCGGAGCGAACAGCGAGCAGAAAAGTTCAGGAATTTTTTCTTGCGTGGCACCTTGGGCGAGCCTTAACCCGCGAGCGAATCCTGGAACTGTACGCCAACGTGGTCGAATTTGGCCCCAACATCTTTGGAGTTGGCGAAGCCGCCGACTGGTACTTCGGAAAAAAACCGTCAGATCTTAGCCTCAAGGAAAGCATCTTTCTTGTAAACCTTCTACCTGCTCCGGTCAGCAGGATGGAGGCATTCTGCCGGCATTACCAAGAAACAGAAAATTTCACGAAGTTGATGAACGCTTTGCTAATACGCATGCATTCACTAAAAATAATCACCACACAGCAGTTCAATAAAACCGATTCCGAGCGATTGATTTTCCGCACCGACGATGCGGCCAACGCCAAACTCTGCCACCCCCCGAAAGAAGCTACATGAAACTTGTCCCCGCCACAGAACCACTGGCCCGATACCTGTCAATTCATGCGACGGCATTGGATCATGCTTTACTGCCCAATGAGTCCCTTGCTTTGGAGGAGCTTCGCAGCGAGACACTTGGAATAATCGGCAGCGAGATGCAGATTGCTCGTGAGCAGGGATCGTTCATGTATCTTGCCGCCAAGTTAATTGGTGCAACAAAGTGCCTGGAACTGGGCTGTTTTACGGGATATTCGGCCATCGCCGTGGCCGCGGCCCTGCCGCCAAGTGGCGTCGTCGTCACGATCGACAAAGACGAAGAAACCATGGCCGTCGCGCGACGCTATTTTGTGCGCACGGGGCAGTCCCAAAAAATTATTCCCAGAGTAGGCAACGCCCTGGACGAACTGGATAAATTACTCGATGAACATGGGCCAGAAAGTTTTGATCTTGCATTTATCGATGCCGACAAAGGACCGATGCTTGATTACTTTGAGCGCTGTTTGAAATTAGTTCGGATTGGCGGACTGATTTTGGCGGACAACACCCTCTGGAATGGCGATGTTACAAATCCGTCAAGCCAGGACAAATGCACCATCGCGATCCGGAATTTTAATGACATAGTTTCCAAAGATCGCCGGGTGGAAGCAACCCTGGTGAATGTGGCAGATGGAATCATGATGCTTCGTAAAGTTTGAGGTATTTCACCGAACTCCGGACGCACCTTGAGTCATCAGCCTCTGATCTCTGAAACCAACGCCTGATAAAGCATCACGTAATCTTGGTTAAGGGCTCGCAGACGCGTCGCGACAACCTTTGCCAATCGCAAAATGACGCCCACCGACCATTGGGGATAAAGGCGACAAAACCGCTCAAAATCACCGCCATCAAGAACTAGGCAACGGCAGGCCTCATCAGCTATGACAGATGCAGACCTGGCTTCCTGTCCAAATAATGCGCCTTCACCAAAAAAAATCCCAGTTCCCCCAGCTAACTTTGCTACCGGATAAAAATCACCCTGAATGGTTTTTTTCATCACCAAAACTCTTCCGCTCATCAAAAAATACATCCCACCACCAACATCGCCTTCGCGAATAATTTCAGACCCAACCGGAAAATCGGTAACCGTAAGAAACTCCGAGAAGGCCCGCAAACCTTTGGAATCTGCCTTAAGCTCTTCCAGTAAGACAATGCCTTCAAGGTATTTTAGAATTTCATCATTATGCATTTTAGCTTTTGATTCAGAATGACCAACGACTTCCTTGAGCCCCATCATGCAGCTCCCTCTGTCCTTGTGACACTATGATCCACGCGAATCGTGATTAAAACGGTTCCCGATGGAACAATATAGTCGGGCAATGGATTAAACATTGGACTATTGCAACGAATTTGCTTAACCGACTGCAGGTTGTCGATCAACTTCTTCACATTGCTAGTCTTCTGAGCTTCGCGTAAAGCCCGATCTCGAATCGTATGTGTGTTTCCAGAATGTTCAATCAATCCGACGAATAAAGTTCGCCCGCTTGGATCTAGCGTCTTGCAAATTTCGGAATATGTTTTGTTGTGAAGCGCCTCTGGTATATCAAGCGTTTGCAGGGCGGTGCCAGATTTAGGGTCCAACAAATCATTAAGAACATTCGCTAGCCCAGTCCCGCTTGCAGCTGTTCCCAATAGTAAACGGCTGTATTGCCGCGAATAAATAATGTCGGTCACACCTGCCATGCGCAAGTAGCTTGAAAGGTTCGGATCGATGATCTCGGCCGTAACGAAGGCTGTCTTGGCCAATTTCCCCAAAGCCGTTGCCGCCATGATTGTCCGAGCATCTGCCTCCTCTGCACTTGGCGACACGCCGGTTTGAGATCGCGCACGATCCGCCAGGATTAAAACCCGGCTGGCCTTGTCTGGAAATGCCTGTTGAAGAACATCTACGCGAAAAAAATCGCCGCCAACGAAGTTGATTTTTTCAAAACGCTTGTCTTCACGAATTGCGTCTATTTCGTCACGACCGACATTGGCGACAATGACGACTTTCTCGGCACCATTTCCCGTATCTTTTCCCACCATGTGTTCAAGAAGATCCTTCATGTCGTCACGCCATCCGCAAATGATGAAGTGACCCTTAAGCCGTTCGTCCACGTTGCGCCTCCTTGCAAGGATTGCCTCTTCAAGAAACCATGCCGAAATACGAGCCGTAAGAATTCCGGTTGCCGCCACACCACTCATCATAAGGAAGACACCCACCATGCGCCCAGATGCCGTCACAGGAAAACGGTCGCCATAGCCCACCGTCAAAAATGTAACCACTCCCCACCATAGGCCATCGCCAACGGTCTTGATGTTCGAGTTGGCATCGCCCACTTCAAAGTAGTACGCAGCCAAGGACGAAAAAAGCCATACCGCTGTCAGGGCTGCGACAATAATCAGCACGCGCCGACTCTTCAACTCCCACCCCCCGTCCAATCATAATTCACCAGGTGTGTTCGGAAAAATCGGGCCTTATAATTAATTGCTGCAGCCATGGCCAAGAGGCAAACCGCCGTTGATCCCAACGAAATTGCTGCGCAATGATTATCAATTGGATATTTCTGAAATGGCTTATATTTTGAAAAACGAGAGAGACGCCTGTTCATTGCAGGGACGGATTTTAGTCCTTGGGCCTTCGCCTATGGATTCAAGCTGTGAAGCCGAACAAATTGAATCATGAGTATAGAAAATCCACCACTGCCCAGGCACGGCCTCGGCATATAAGGCTTCCTTCTCATTGATTACCTGTTCAGGAAACCGGTCGTACCCCATAGATACCGGAACATGAACCCAAGCTCTACCCGGCACAAGGTCACCGGCAAAAACTATTTTGGAGTTTGCTCCTGTTACCACGGTATGCATCTGCCCCGGAGTGTGCCCATCCGAGAATCGAAAAGAACAAACGTGGGGCATCACGTCGGGGTGGGTTTCACCGTCGACTAAGATCAAACGCCCCGATGCTTTCAATTGCTCGGCCATCCCAGGAATGAATGATGCGCGGTCGCGGAGGTGTGGCTTCATCGCCCGCTCAAACGCGCGTACGCCAGTGACGTATTTTGCGTTGTGAAACAGAAGGTCCTTATTGCCAGCTTGGATTTGATCGAACGTAGGTAGGATTCCACCTGCGTGATCAAAATGCAGGTGCGACAAAATCACGAAATCGATTTCGTCGGGATCAACCCCGGCAGCAGCAAGGTTTGCGAGCAGGCGATGATCTTTTTCACGCACCCCGTAGCGTTCTGCCATGGCCGGATCAAAAAAAGCGCCAATTCCGGCCTCGCATAAAATCCATTTATCGCCCGACTCTCCTGATACGCGCACCAGCATCGCCCTACAGGCCAATTCAATGCGGCCGAGAGAGTCTGGCTTAACCCATTTCTCCCACACGGGACGGGGCACGTTGCCGAACATAGAGCCACCGTCCAGCCATTGGTGGTTGCCCTCAATCGAAGTCACGGCGACTTCGCCGGTAATGCTGCTTGAAGGCGGAATGTAAGCTGAATTCATGGCGTAACCTCGCAGAGGATCGCCGAGCCTGCCAGATCCATTTAATTCGCGCAACACCTCAATTCTGCAGGAATAAGCTGCCCAGTATTTGAGCTGGACGGTGAAAACGCGTGGTGTGCAGGAAACCCAAAGCGAGGCCAAGCACTTATCAACAGAACCTGTGGATAACTATAATCAAAACCTTTTATTCAGTCGATTTGGCGGCTTGCAGCCAAATGAATATTCCCCCGCACTCAATATTCGCCCTCTAAATACCGAAGTTGAATGTGGATGGGAGGTGCCAAATTGGCGCTTGTCATTTGATTGGGAGGGAAAGTGGGCCACAACACCGAAATAATTAAATGCCTGAGCTTGGGGCTGCTTTTGGCTCTTCCTGGGAAGGGCTTTGCGGTCAGCGGTTTTTCTTTCGAAGCTGGGTTCGATCATCCTGTCGTACGCTGGATTGATACCTTGCCCACGGACGTTGAGCGCAGGCTTCGCCTCAATGCGCAACGCGACGTTATGATGACCCTCGGAAAGCAACTCGACGCCCAACTGAGAGATGAGGGGCTTCACCCATTTATTGAATTTCGTACCCAAGGCCGGGACCTAGGCCTGGCCAAAGGATCAGGGGAACTCGGACAGACCATCGAGTTCTGGCTTGCGGGAAAACGAATCTATGGATTCGGGATTAAAGCCGTCCCGCTGCCTTCAACAGACCAGAATATCTCTTTGGCTGGCAATATTCCGGCGCTCGATCAGGGGTCCGCCGAATTAGCCTTACAGCGCTTGGCGGATTGGCCAGATAAAGAAGCTTCCCTTGCCGTCGCCAGAGATAACCTTCAGCCGGGCAGTGGTCGAGAGGATGACAACGGAAATCTAATCGCTTCGGTTTCCGAACCAGTCTTTTTTGCAACTGGGGCAAATCTCGTTCCAGCGTGGCGCTTCGAGCTAACCGTCGGGAGCATGCCGTATGAAGCGATCAGTGATGGTCACGAAATTTTTCGCTTTTCCCCCCGTTTTTTTGACGCGACCCAAGCCTCAGCAAACATCTACAGCGCGAGCAAAACGGCGGGAACGCTCAAGAACGTCTATTTTTCCATTACGGACGGGCAGAACAACCTTCAAAATAATTATTTCACAACCGCCATGGCGTATCCAACCCAGACAAGAGGCACCGTTCTCGTCGGCAAATTCGACTTTCCTGCTGATACAGCTCAGTTCAGAGAAGCCAATCTTTTTGGGCATGCCAGCGAACATTTGGACTACTTACTTGCCCAAGGCTATAAATGGACCAGCAGCAATCCAATCACCGTGCGGGTTTCTGAATGCTTAGAAGATACTTGTAATTGCAAAGCTGGCAGCACATGTTCCGATAAATCCAACGCCTATTACGCCCCAATGGATAGCCAATATAAGACGCCATCCATCCGGGTCGCGGAAGGTGATGGCCTGTCCCTAAAGGATCTGCATTTTGACAGTGGCGTGGTAAGTCATGAACTGGGTCACCACGTAGTCTTCTCTGCCATCACAACCTATTCAAAAAACACGGAGGCCCTGCAGCTCCACGAAGGCTTGGCCGATTTCTTCGTCATGATGCGCTCGGGCAGCCCATGCTTGGGCTCCGGGATTTGTCCATCAGGCGCCCTGTCAATTTGTTACACAAACCAGTGTCTGCGTACGGCTGAAAACGATCTACTTTATGGCTCTGCAGAATTTCTTGCTGCCGCTGATCACCAAAAGGGACAACTCATCTCTGGCTTGCTTTGGGACATCAAACTGTCCGGAGTAGACTCGGGTGATTTGGTCAAAATCGTTCTTGGGGCCATTGACCTTCTGCCCCAGGCAGCCAATTTCGGTGATTTCACCAATGCGATTCAGAATTCCGATCGCATCTTATTCAACAGCACTCACCAAGGCACCATTGAACAAAAAATCTTGGGCCGCAGACTTAACGAGAGCTTGGCATCTGCTGGGGCGGGTCTCCCCACAGATTCTACAACAAAACGCAAGTCATCCGGCAACTTGTTTGGTTGCACCGTGATGGCCAATCCCCCGATTTTTCCGCCCCAAGGAGAGTCGGCTGCTGGGCCGATGCAGATGGGTATCTACGTTCACGCACCAGCAGGAATTCCAATACACGCGGCAAATGATTCTGGAATCGATATTTCCTTGGCCTTGCTTTTGGCGATCCCGCTCCTTGTCGGTGTACGATTCTTGGCCAAAAGGCTTCAATCATGAACCTTCAACACCGCGGCTGGAGCCACCCCATGAAGGCCATCCATATCATGATGGTCTTCATGGTCATACTGTTCATGGTAGCGCTCGCCATCAACACCTCCTCGGCTAAATCGTTTGCTCAGGGTGGCTCTGACCCACTGGATATTTCCGTTGCTTTGATTTGGGAAGGCGAAGCACTGTCCTCGATCAACAAAGAGTCTTTGAGCGCATTTCGGCAAAAATTTAGCGCTGCTAAAATGATCCATTTTATCAGTCCGGTTTACTTTACCAGGGCGGTAAAAGATTCTCGCATCCGGGAGAACGAGCTAGCCAAGGCACTCGAGCTAATAGGAAAAGATGATGTTGTCGGAATTTACCTTAACGGATGGAAATCGATTACCGAATCAGCCGGAGTGTCCTTCCGTAATAGTCCGACCTTTTGGGGGAATACATTAAGCCCCCGCCAATGCCTCGATGATTGCGGCAGAGAGGTGCTCATGACGGCCTATCCCGCCGATGACCTTCGAAAAATCATTCGAAAAAGCAGAGCACTTTTTGCTAAAAATGGTTTTGGCAACGCCACGATCATGCAGGTGGCTGGAAATGCGGCTGGACCGGCGGTCTTAGGCGCAGCAAGCGCCGAGGGAATTACCCACGATTTTTCCGCAATTGCAGTGGAACTTTTAGCCCCTCGCCTTTACCGGTACCCTTTGCGGCAACAGTTGAACGATCTGTGGAGCGGAGTTGGACCGTTGATGCGCCCCTTTGAACTAAAGGCAGGCAACGGCACCCTCACGCAAATGACGGCCAATGGCCTCAACCTCGAATTCATGTCGGAAACCGAAATCACCGCACGCCTCGATGCCATGATGGGCTCTGGCGATATCGCTCCTCCAAAAACACCGGCGACACGCCACCTATACATTGGCGTTTCCATGGAAACTTTTGCAATCAGCCAGCCAAAACTTGAATTCTCCCTGCAAGAGGTTTTCCGCAGGAGTTCCGAAATGAAGGGCTCACTGCGCTGGACAGCAGAGAATATATCTAAAATAAACGGGGCCTTAGGAGCATCCGACAGCACCCACTAAAGGCCGTTGCATTTCCCTCGCAAAAGGCTTTAAATCCCTCACAAGACCTTTTCCATCTTTGGGGAATACTCATGAATACGTTTGCACAAGGGCTCCTTGCGGCCTCGATTTCAACGATCTCCATGCTGTCGCTATCGTCAGTTTCGGTTGCGGCAAGCACGACGCGAGCACAATTTTCACCGAAAATAAGCCCCGCACTCGCCACCCAAATCAAGGCCGTTGAGGCCTCTGAAGCGCTTAATGACGGACAGAAAATCCCCGCACTTATCTACATGCTGGAACAGGCTAGCGTTGAAAAAGCATATGAACTTGAAAGCAAAGCCGATCGCGGAAAATATGTAGTCCGGGCCCTTGTGGCAACGGCCCGCAAATCTCAGCGCGGGCTGATTGCCATGTTGAAATCCAAAAAACTCGAATACAAGTCGTATTATCTTGGCAATGCGGTCGCCATCATGAACGCGACCCCTACCCTTATTCGTGAGATCGCAAGACGTCCTGACGTTCAACGCGTGGTTGCAGACCCAAAAATCCGTGCGAAGTTTCCGTCAACCGATCGCCGGGAACGGTTAGAACCGCAGCCAAATGGAGCGGGAGACAATATCATCAAGATCGGTGCTGAGCGTGCATGGACAGAATTCGGAGCTCGCGGCGCTGGGATTGTAATCGCCGGACAAGACACCGGTGTGCAGTGGGATCACCCAGCCCTTAAAAACCATTATCGCGGGTGGAATGGAACCACGGCAGATCATACCTATTCATGGCATGATGCAATTGAGAAGCCGGTCAACACGGACGAGGTCAACACCTGTGGCTACAACGTAAAAGTTCCCTGCGATGATAACTCTCACGGCACCCACACGATCGGGACCGTGGTTGGCGATGACGGTGGCGCCAACAAGATCGGAGTTGCTCCGGATGCTAAATGGATCGCTTGCCGGAACATGGATGCCGGCTTAGGGGCTCCACATACCTACCTTGAATGCTTTGAATTTTTCCTCGCACCGTACCCGCAGGGCGGCAATGCCGCCACGGACGGCAAACCCGAGTTGGCACCTAATGTGATCAACAATTCTTGGGGCTGCGATCACAGCGAAGGATGCGATGGTAGTGAATTTCTTGGTGTCTTGAAATCCCTTGAAGCCGCTGGAATCATGGTCGTTGCTTCTGCTGGCAATAGCGGTCCTGGTTGCGGAACAATCGATTCCGCACCGGCACACCATACGGAAGAAACTTTATCTGTTGGTGCCCATGATCACCGCTCGGACAAGATCGCAGGTTTTTCGAGCCGCGGACCGTCCATTTTTGATAACGGCACTGGACCTGATGTGACTGCTCCTGGAGTCGACGTCCGGTCCTGTACGCCTGGCAACGGATATGCATCTTTTGGTTGGAGTGGAACTTCCATGGCTGGACCCCATGTGGTCGGACAGGTCGCCTTGATGTGGAGTTCTGCGCCAGCTTTGATCGGCAACATTAAAGATACGATTTCCCTCATTCGTCGGACCGCCCACAGCCGGACGACCACCGAGTCCTGCGGAAAGATTCCCGGCACTGCAGTACCAAACAACACCTTTGGTTATGGAACAATTGATACGTACGAATCGGTGAAAGCAGCAAAAGCTGAGTTTGGTGGATGAATTCGTTTTACTGTGATGTTCATACCCACGTTACCCACGAGCGCTTTCGCGACGACCAAAAACAGGTCATCGCGAGGGCGATCGACCTTGGTCTTGGTGCAATTGTCACCAACGGCCTTAATCCCGCGTCAAACCGCGAGATATTAGAACTTTCCGCAAGCATTCCCCAGATCAAGCCAGCCCTTGGAATTTATCCCACCGATGCGATCAACCAGATACTTCCGGAAGACTATCCTTATCGAATCGACCACTTTGATGTTGATGCTGAAATTGCGTTTATCCGGCAATGTGCTGCACAAAAAAAAATCATCGCCGTAGGGGAATGCGGCCTAGATGGATATCTAGTCGGTCCAGAGACCTTTCCCCTGCAGGAAAAAGTATTCGAGGCTCTGATTGGCATAGCCATCGAGCACGACCTACCGGTGATCGTGCACAGTAGAAAACGTGAAGTCCGTTGCGCCGAAATTCTGGCTAGCTTGGGCGCCAAAAAAGTCGACTTTCACTGTTTTGGTGGCAAATCTAAACACGCGCAAAAATGGGCGGAGGAACACGGCTGGTATTTTTCAATTCCAGCCAATGCGCGCGTATCAGAGAGTTTCAAAAAGATGCTTTCGTCCCTGCCACCGGATTTTATTCTTACCGAAACCGATGCTCCCTATATGGGCCCGGTTCGCGGCGAACGCAACGAGCCGGCCAATGTCATTGGCACCGTGGCCTACCTTGCAGAACTTCGCGGTTGGCATGAAGAGGACGCAAAAAAAACAGTTTGGAGCAATTACCTCAAACTGTTTGGAGAATTCAATAATTCGAAATCAACATAGCAACTAAGGCAGCTTTCACTGCCCCCCCAGCTGGTTCCTTCTGCACGGGCAAAATCTTTTTTCCTGGCGGATCGAGAGCAATATCTGCGCACTCTTTTTTGATTGCCCCTGTTATTTTTAAGCGGGGCGCCTTTTTTGGCGGGGCGGCCCGAAGTGGACGGTCTTTTCATCAGTTTTAAGCTGGCAGCATAATAAAGCGGCATTACAGGTCATACTGCTGATATTATTGCTTGGGCCGAGACAAACAGGTAAGAGCACGTTACTCAAAAGTCGCGCCTCTGCCAGACGGAGCAAACATTGTTATCGATGAAGTGCAGCGCCTACCCGCCGTACTTAATACCGTGCAAAAAATAATCGACCGACCAAGTGACAAATCAAAGATCCGGCGATTTCTCCTGTCGGGATCATCTACCGGAAAGCTTCGCAGAGGAAATGCCAACCTGCTTCCTGGGCGGATATTTATTCACAGTATGTTTCCATTACCATATTGGGAAATATCAGCCGACGCGCCTGATCAATGGAGTCTCGATGTCGCTTTGAGCAAAGGCACACTGCCAGAAATTTACCTTAACGACTATGGCGCTGATCTTCTCAGCAGCTACGCGAGATTTCTTGATCTTGCCGCTGAGAATTCCGGACAAATAATAAATTACTCAAATCTGGCATCAGACAGTGAAATCCCAAAGGAAACATTGCGAAGGTTTTATGATGTGCTTTGCGACACTCTGCTTGTTCACAGAGTACCAAGCTACACCGATGTAAAAACAAAACGAAAAGCGACCCAAAAGGAATTATTCATTTTCTTCGATATGGGTGTAAGAAACGCCGTTTTAAGAAAACCTCGAAATACTTTTACTCCGCCAGATCTGGGCAAACTTTTCGAACAATGGATGGTGACACAGGTAATCGCATTCAATAGCTATCACAAAAAGGAATGGCTCATTTACTTCTACCGAGATGACGCCAAAAATGAGGTAGATCTTATTATTGATGTTGGAACCAAAATCATCGGAATTGAGATCAAATACAGTACATCGTTTAAAGTGCCATTTCTCGATGGACTAAAGGCATTCGCAGATGTCTGCAAAAAACCCGTAGAACTAATACTTGTCTATCGCGGTAACGATCGCCAACAGAGAGACAATATTGATGTCATTCCCTACCAGCATTTTCTGACCGAGACGATATTCGGTATCGGCAAGAGTTGATAGATCCAGCTACTTAGTCGCCCCTAACCCGTAGTGTCCATTTTTTCAAAGTGCGAGTCGGTAATCGAGGCTAAGACCATCAATGATTCGATTCCTGCAAATCGACGACGATGACACACCACTGCTGCCTTAGAAGACTGACAAAGAGCAGCCGATCACTATTTGTGAATTGGGTGAGAGCCACAACCTTACCGACCGGAATTCATGGTGAACCAATGTTTCCAGAGCAACCCCGTACCATGGGTTCGCCCTCTCGACTTGCGTCTGACCGGTCAGATAGCGCGCAACGCCGCCAACTGGAGTTCGTCCAGCTGAAGATCAGAGCCCAAGTAACGATACTTGGCCAATTCTGGATCGCGGGTTTGCAATTCAACCAGCAATTCTTCCTGCCATGCAACGCCATTCAAAAAAGTGATAGAAGCGTCGGCGGGATCGAATACTCGGCACCGATGGAGGCTAGAATTTCTTGAGCGCCGGCAATGACAAACTTGTAGGTCATCGTGATGTTTGGCTCGCCGGGAAGGCGGACGGCTCGATCTGGCGGTCAAGAACAGTGGAGCCATATAGACCGTCGATGTCCCCAGTTTGCCAAAAACACCCTGATCAAAGGTCACCGGCTTTCCCAAAGAACGTCTCACCGCAAAACGGGCTAGTTCGGGATCAGAACGTAATTCCGCGGTGAGCTTGCTCGTCCGTTCCGGAAGGACTTCAAAATCGACCGGAGATTCAAGCCTGCGTTTTACCGCTACAGAACGACAGAAAATTGCATCGTTGACATCTCCCTATCCGATCCGTGGCAATTTGAATTCATCATCTGCAAATGAATACTCAAGCAACACCCTGTTGAATGCCGCCGACTGCTCTTCGGAAAACCCGTTGATCAAAAATCCATGGACAATATTGCGACCGGAGCCGTGGCAAACCCGAACTTCGGCTTCGATTTTTGAAATGTCGCAACCAGATAATTTTTGACGTAAGTCTTCATTTTCAATTTCAAACACAAAACGGGATCCACGCGCGAACAGCGCAGGAAGTCTAGCTGCAAAACCCCTGCCGGAAAAGTTCACCAGCTCACATGAACCAAGTTCATTTGTGAGTATGATCGACTTGCCATGGGGTACGACCCATCGCCGGTCCACACGTTCAATCGCAACGGTCTTCCGGAAAGCGTCCATCAATTTAACTTTTAACTGTGGTTGCGAAGCAAGGGGATCAAACTCAAAGGCTTCAACCAGCGCATTCATATGTTTAATCCGGACAAATTTCCGCACCAAACCAGAATTTCTCACGTCCGGCATTGCCAGCGAAAAGGTTGTCGAGCTGATAAGGATTGTGCCTGCATCGCACGCATCTTCCAGCCTTTTGGCGAAATTGACGCCTCCACCGATGATGGTTATGTCCATCCGTTTCTCGGTCCCAAGGTCACCAAGGAGGCATGTCGATGAGTTAATTCCAATCCGCACTGGAAGTACGGGCAGGCCTGAACCCAACGCACCTTCATTTCGCAGCAAATGATCCCGCTGAATTTTCAGCGCGCAATCGAATGCACGAACCGCGTGGTCCAACTGTTCCCCATTGGAGTCGATCTCTTGTCCAAAATAAGCAAGGAGGCCGTCACCCAGGCTCTTGTCAATCACGCCTTTATATTCCAGGACGGACTTGCTGACATCCGCCAGAAAATCCCGCAAGTAATCGAAAACCTCCTGTGCCCCCCGCCGTTCAGAAAACAGCGAGAATCCTGCGATATCGATGAACATGACGCTGATCGAGACTTCGCGGCAGGCAAGGTCCATGCGCTCTGGATGCTGAGCCATGGACTTCATCGACTCGTTGGACACCCGGCCATCAAAAGCTGCAGCCACTTTGATCGCATTCGCACGGCCCAGGTTCGCCTTCCGGGAAATGACAAGGCATCCTCCCGTCATGATCGACACCACCGGGACAAGCCAAGGAACAGCCATTTCACCAAAAACAAAACTGCATGTGCAGACGGCAGTCCAGATCACACTTGCGCCAACCAAAGCAAGCAATCCCGCTGACACAGGAAACCAAATTGCAAGGACAAGTCCTATCAAGCCACCACTGAGCCACCAGAGGGGTTCAAAGGGAGCCCCGGAGATAAACTCCCCAGTGACGAGGCTGTTCCCAATCGCCGCAATGGCGAAACTTGCAGGCATCAGGCCCAGCGGGGTTGGGACTGCGGAGTCACCGGCATCGCCGCTGGTGGAAAAACCAATGAAGACGACATCATCTGCGACGAGGGTCGCCGCTGCCGCCACTTTGCGTGTCGCGGGATCAAGAAAATGCTTTAATGAGATCGCTGATCCCGCGATCTTTTTTCGGGCAACCGTGTTTGGTAGCATCTCGCCTTGATGATTGACTGGAACCCGGAAGCCGTTCACCAGTAAAAATCCATTCCCCGGAGACCGACTTCCAAACCCAGCGATCATGATGTTCGGCACCAGCGAGTTATCTCGTCCGTGACTTGCGGCAGGCACCATCATGTTTTGCAAATAATCGACGGCACCAATTCCAGAAAAGCCCGGCAATAATTTCGGATCGGGACCATAGAGGTAATCGGCGGACCTGTCGTTTGAAAAGAATTTCAGGCTCGCAAGTTGTGCAGGGATCGGAATCGCGGCATCAAGGCCCCATGATGCCGGGCCAAATGAAGGCACGGATGAGGCTGAAATTTTGTTGCGAAATGCATTATCCGATTGAGAAAAATACGCACCTGCAACCACCGGAACATGATCGCGTTCCCGGATGGCTTGAAGGGATTTCACGAACCCCGTCGCGTCACCAGCATTGGAACCGTTGGGCAGTATCCCAAACACTTTGTTGATGATAATCGATTTTGGCTTGCGCGCAGAGATGGCGTCGATCACGTCAATCCACTGGGACAAGGAAGGTTCAGCAGCCCCAAGCCATGCCATGGCAGAATCGTCAAAAAGTATTACCCTGAGTTTTTTTGAAATGTTTGGACCGCGACCCGCGGCTTCCCTTGCCCGGTAAAGCAGCGGCAAGTCCAATCTGGTCTTCAGGTATTCCCCAATATCCCCCAGACCAAACAGACATCCGACAAACACTGTGATCAAACCGTAAGCAACCCATCTTGCCCAGTGAATTCCGGGACGCCGAAATCGGCTGGCCAGATCCGACCCGCTGATGGCTGATGGACTAAATTTTATTTTGCCCTGGTTCATCAGTTACTTATCGGGGCAATAAGGCACCTCTTTAGTCTGGCCCGAGGCAGGATAAACAGCTGGACCGGCCCAGTGCTCCACGACGGGCTATGATTCCGCTTGGAGGAATTGCAAAAATGTCTGGTTTGCGACTCAAACTCAGGGCGCTGGGATTGTAGGAAATTCAAGCACACTTCACGATCTATCCCGCAGCCGTTCCCGCCAAAGTTTTCGCGCCCCAAACCTCTAGCTGCGCGAATTCTGCCCCCTAAAACCGACCAATATCTCAACTACTCCCCCACCTTCCTTGCGTTTTCCTTCCCCACCCCGCTTTTTAAATGCATCTCACCGCCGCGCCGAATTTTATACCGCAGCCTGCGTCACGAGGCCCGGCGTTAGGCCCGAGACCGGATGCACCGCAGGATCTGCCGTGTCAAACTCCAGCATCACGGATTCGCACCTGGGCGGAGCGCGAGCCGGTGGCTCGCCGGCAAGGCCTGCGTAACGAAGATAACGACGAGCCTCGTCTGGCTTGCAGATGGCAGCAATCACGCGAAGCTCGCCCCCACACTGGCACCGTCCGACGTCAACCTTGAAGACGCGAGACAAAAGCCGCGCCCAACTCGACCCCCGAAGCGTCT
>CAMDHM010000016.1 GCA_945898195.1 Pseudobacteriovorax antillogorgiicola
CTTAGTACGAGAGGACCGGGTTGGACGTACCTCTAGTGCACCAGTTGTCACGCCAGTGGCACCGCTGGGTAGCTAAGTACGGAAGAGATAACCGCTGAAAGCATCTAAGTGGGAAGCTCACCTCAAGATTAGGTTTCTCTGGCGCAAGCCCTAAAGATCCGTTCTAGACTAGGACGTTGATAGGCTGGAGGTGGAAGCGCGGTAACGCGTGAAGCTGACCAGTACTAACCGATCGTGAGGCTTATTTTTTAACGCCTGACAACTCTTCACTTGGGAGATTCGTCAGGCAGCAGAGTTGACTGGATAAGTTCCAGTGAGAATCAATAGGCTCAATTGCATGATGTTATTTATTGCTTGTATTCGTTGTTGAAATAGGAAACTAACAGGTGTAAACCTGTGGTGATTTGGCTGTGTTTATAGCGGCGAGGAAACACCCGTTCCCATCTCGAACACGGAAGTTAAGCTCGCCAGCGGTGATGGTACTGCACTTTTAAGTGTGGGAGAGTAGCACGACGCAGCCTTAATATTGAAAGCCCCAGTGGAAACACTGGGGTTTTTTTTTGCTATAATTTTAAAAATATTGAACCGGATTGTTATAACATGACCGCCACTTTTGTAGCTTTATTCTGTTTTTTAGCCTCATGGGTTGGGGTTGCTACCCAGAGTGTGGCAATGTTTTTAGTTTTAGCTTGGCTGATTCTGGGTCTTCGTTCGGTTGATTCAAAAAAGCTTGTTCATTCATACCGCTCTTCAATTTTTTCTCAGATGGCCTTGATTTTTGGTCTTGTGTGGGTTGGACTTGCACTTATGTCCTCTGCTCTGAACCCGTGGACATCAGGTGCCTTGCCTGCTTTTCTGGGGGGATATCTGTGGTGGGCGTTAGGACCATTTACCTTCGCTGCTCTAGCAGGATCCTTGGAGGATTTGGATAATTTTGCAGCTGTTGATTTTGCGAGAAAGTTTCGGAGGATAGCCTGGATTTTGCTTATTGGGGCCTCCCTGATTGCTGCAAGCCAGTATATCTATGGTTGGAAGCTTCATGGGATCCAAGTCATTCCGTCTGAACATCGAGCGCGAATATTATTCTCTCATCCATTGAGTCTGGCCTATATTCTGCTTCTTTATGTGCCACTTTCGGTGGCCCTACTTCTGCAACATCCAAGATCGAGATTAATCCTCGCTGTTGCGGGGGCGTTGTTGTTTTTGCTTTTTGTGTCATCCAGCAGATCTGTACAGGCTGTGCTGGCTTTACTCGGTGGAGTATTCGTTCTGTTCGGACTTCGGGGCAGATTACGCCTGATAGCGATGGGAGTCTTCTTTTCCCTTGGGGTATTGGTGGCAACAACGGACAACCCAATCCGAGGGCGATTCATTTCAACGCTGGAGCAAAAGGAAGATCGACAACAGACTCGTTATGCCGACGATCGTATCGCTTTTTGGGCCGTGCATTGGGACATGTTTATGGAAAAACCGCTTGTTGGCCATGGGCTATCGTACCGTCAGGACTATTTGGACCGATATTACAATGCCCATGGTTTGATGGAATTGGAGAAAAAATATCCCGCACACAATTTGTTCCTTCAGATTTTAGTCAACACTGGAGTGTTTGGCCTGTTGCTGTGGCTCGCGAGAATTGGTGTCGACATTGCTGCATGTGTTTATTTAATTCGTGGCAGTGATGGAGTGCGCGGGATTTTTAAAAGTGTGGGAAAACATACCAGACGGAGTCCGGTGAAGTGGATTGGGTGGGTAGGTTTGGCCTCAATTGCGGGAATGTTACTCGCTGGTTTAACTCAAAACGCCTTTCAAGATAGCGCAGTACGTTTTCACTGGACCATTCTCGAATGCCTTTTGCTTTGGTTTAGTGGACGTCAAGCAGGTGCAAATGAGCATATCCAAGTAGCCAAGCTAATGTAAGCACGCCGTGGGACCAAAATTGCGTGGTTAGGAACGTTACCTTGCGCCCATAAATTCTTTGCAAAATTCTTCCGACGAATGGTTCCTGGTCCCTTATTTTCGGCCTTTTCTGGTATTCATGCTCGAGCCAGTATTCAAGGTTAGTGAGAATGCAGGCATTTTCATTGAGTCGCCAATGTATTGCCAGGAAGGGTAGAAAAATAATGTAGGCACGTAGCCAGGCTGTATTTGCATGCACCCAACCCAACAACACTACAAGAATTAATGAATAATGCGTGGTCCGGACAAGGTTGCGCAGAACCATGCCAGTGTACCCGCCTCGCCAAGACGAAGAGAAATTCCGTTTCACTATTCGTCGAGCTTAAGGATAGCCATGAAGGCTTCCTGTGGAATTTCGACATTGCCGAGCTGTTTCATGCGCTTTTTGCCCTCTTTTTGCTTTTCCAAAAGTTTTCTTTTTCTGGAAATATCGCCGCCGTAGCACTTTGCCGTCACATCCTTGCGCATTGCTGAAAGGGTTTCCCGCGCGACAACTTTACTGCCAATGGCAGCCTGTAGGGCGATTTGGAACATCTGCCGGGGCACAAGTTCCTTTAACTTTTTACAAAGCATTCGGCCACGATGTGGTGCAGTTGATCGGTGGACAATGCAGGAAAGGGCGTCAATTGCGTCTGTATTTACAAGGACATCCAGCTTTACAAGGTCACCCTCGCGATAATCGGTGACCTCATAGTCCATCGAGGCGTAGCCACGGGAAATGCTTTTAAGTTTGTCATGAAAATCAAATATCATTTCGTTCATTGGAATTTCATAAATGATCTTAACGCGTTTGCTAGTCGTATACTCGAGGGCAACCTGAGTCCCGCGGCGCTCCGTTAGTAATTTTAGGAGGCCGCCAATATATTCTTCTGGCGTATGGATGGTCATGAGGACATAAGGCTCGTCAATCCGCTCGATCCGGGTAACGTCTGGCATGTGGGCTGGATTTTCGATTTCGATCATCCCGGCGCCGCCGGTTTGAAATATGTGATAGACGACGGTCGGAGCAGTAAAAATCAGGTCGAGATTGTATTCACGCTCTAAGCGCTCCTGGACGATATCCATGTGCAGGAGGCCTAAAAAACCACAGCGAAATCCGAAGCCGAGAGCATTCGAACTCTCCGGTTCATAAGTCAAAGAGGAATCGTTGAGGTTGAGTTTCTCCAAGGAATCTTTCAGATTTTGGAAGTCGGAGGAATCAACCGGAAAAATGCCCCCGAAGACCATTTGTTTGGCATCCTGAAAGCCGTCGACGGGAATGCTGGCTGGATTGTCAGGGTTAGTGATCGTATCGCCAACGCGAGTGTCAGCCACTGCTTTGATAGATCCTGAAACGAAACCCACTTCGCCGGCGGAAAGTTCCACGGCATCAATCGGCTTCGGGGTCAGTTTTCCAAGCTTAAGGACTTCGAATACCTTGCCAGAGGACATCATCTGCATTTTCTGGTGCAACTTGATAGAACCAGCCATGACACGAAGCAGTGATACTGCGCCTAGGTAAGGGTCAAACCAGCTATCAAAAATCAGGGCCTGAAGGGGTTCATGGCGACGATCGGGCGGAGGAGGAATCTTTTTGACGATGATTTCGAGTAGTTCTGCGACGCCGACTCCGGTTTTAGCGCTCACCAGAACGGCTTCGGTCGCGTCAATAGCGAGTTCTTCTTCAATTTCAACCATTACCCGTTCCGGGTCGGCAGAGGGCAAGTCGATTTTGTTGATGACTGGGATTAGTGCCAGATTGTGCCGCATGGCAAGTTGGACGTTTGCCACGGTCTGAGCTTCGACGCCCTGGCTGGCATCAACAATGACAAGGGCACCTTCGCAAGCGGCGAGGCTGCGTGAAACTTCGTAGCTGAAATCCACATGTCCAGGGGTGTCGATTAGATTGAAAAGATAGCGTTTGCCGTCTTTTGCTGTGTAATGCATCGAGGCGGTTTGAGCTTTGATCGTAATGCCCCGTTCCCGCTCGATATCCATGCTGTCGAGGACTTGTGAACGCATTTCTCGGGAACTTAGTGCGCCCGTTTCTTCAATCAAACGATCGGCAAGGGTCGACTTGCCGTGGTCGATATGGGCCACGATACAAAAATTTCTAATGATTACTGGATCTTCCATGCGGGATTTTCTTTGGCTTTCAGAGTGCTGGTGACAGGATTCTGGTTTTGGGTTTTCTGGCAACCAGAATGGATCATCGGGTTATAGAGGGCGCGAAAGCCCCTGTCAAAAGAACAGTTTGGATCACATGCGACTCAGGGTCGTTTTCAGGTTGTGTTTGGCTTGGATCGACTTCATTGCTGATCGTGCAAGGACTTCCGTGTCAAAAATTCCGTAACGAACCCGGTAGATAACCCGGCCGTCCTTCAAAAGCGGGGTGTAATAGGCATCTAAACCCTTTTGTGCGAGACCTTTGATCAGCGTTTCCGCTTGGTCACGAGTGTTTAATTTCGCGATTTCGATGGTGTACTTGGCATCGTTCAGATTGCCCTGCGCAACTTGATTGCCATTCCCTGCCTGATTCGTTAACGGCGAGTCCCCGACGACGGAATAGAACAACGACGCAGGTTCTGGGGCTTCAACTCCCACGGGCTTTCCGCCGGGAAACAACCCTGCCGGTAATTTCTTAAAGGCCAATGCCCCGATCAAACCAGCTGTTGCGCCGATCAGCACGATGACGAAGGCTGATAAAATTAGGTTTTTGGATCCTGGTGAAGCCATTATGCGCTCCTTGTTTGCGTCCATAGGGGCAATACCGCTATTGTCCCCCTCTGCGCTGGTCTAGGCAAGGCCGGTTTTTTAGCTTTATCGAGGCCACGGGCCGAATCGGGACTGAAGTATATGGCAATTCAAGATCAGGAAATTGATGCGATCGAATTGGAGGGTGTAAGTACCCATAATTTGAAGTCGGTAAATGCTAGATTCCCCCTCGGAAAGTTGACCGTGGTGACCGGAGTTTCCGGTTCTGGGAAGAGTTCGCTGGTCTTCGACACGCTCTACAGCGAATCGTACCGGCGCTACGTAGAGAGCCTTTCAAGCTTCGCCCGTCAGTATTTGAAAGCCTTGCCAAAACCAAATGTGGATGCGGTTAGAAACCTTCCCGCCGCCATTGCGGTGAAGCAGTCAAGATCCGGAGCAACGTCACGAAGTACGGTTGGAACACTAACCGAAATTAACGATTTGCTGCGTGTCCTGTATGTTCATTTGTCGCAGATTATTTGTCGGACTTGTTCCCGGGTGGTTGAGCCAGAGTCGCCAGCGGTCGTGGTTCGCAAGTGCCGCAAAGAAATTGGAGTGGGGCAAACGGTCTTATTGGCTGCCCCTTTGATGCGCTGGGAGAAGGTAAAACCGAAAGAGCTGCGAGCCCAATTGGAAGCTCAGGGATTTACCAGATTGATCGATTTGGACTCTGGTGTCGTCACACGACTGGAAGAGTTTAAGGAGAGCAAGACCAAAGGACTGAGTCGGCTGGCTATTGTCGTGGACCGTTTGGAAATCAAAGCGGATGCGGCCGACCCGAGGCTTTACGATGCGGCACGCATGGCTTTGAAAGTTGGCCGCGGCAGCGCCTGCGCAATTTTTGATCCGGTCGATGATGCGGGTGGGGGTAAGGATTTTAGTAAGGGGACTTTTAAGAAGTTGGATTTTTCGGATGGTTTGGATTGCTGTGGAATCACTTATTCACCGCCAACCTTGGCCCTCCTGTCATTCAATCATCCTCTCGGCGCATGCGGGAAATGCCAGGGCTTCGGATTTGCTGGGGAACTTGACTGGTCTAAGATTTTGCCGGATATGACTGGGTCCTTAGCTGATGCTGGAGTTGCTTGTTGGAATTTCGGTCAACATGACAATTGCTATGATGGGGCCCTGCGCAGCGCCAAACTGGCAAAGTTCAACGTAGCCAAAAAAGCATTCGACGATTACGGCGTCGCCGAAATGGCCTGGCTTAAGACCGGGAAGATGCCGAGCGATTATGCGGGAAAGGGATCAGATTTTGATGGGATTGAGGGGTATTTTCGGTGGCTGGATAGCAAGCGCTACAAGCCACACTACCGTATTCATGCCGCTCGATATCGCAAGTATGTAATTTGTCCAGAATGCGATGGGGCGCGATTAAAACCTGATGGTTTGGCGTGTCGCATCGTCGAAAAAAATATCGCAGAGATTCAGTCTTTGCCAATCGATGCTTTTGTTGACTGGTTGAGTGCCTTGCGGAGAAGTGCGGAAGGTCAGGGGTTTCTTGATCCGAAACAACGCAGTCGCATTGAGCGCGGAATGACCGGCCTAGTTGAGGCGTTTGATGAGGCTGAGGCTCGCCTCGGGTATTTGCAGAGGATTGGTGTCGGCTACCTGACTTTTGACCGGGCATCGCGGACTTTGTCTGGTGGGGAATTGCAGCGAATCAATATGGCGCGATGCCTTGGAAGTGCTTTGACGGAAACCCTGTTTTGCTTGGATGAGCCATCCGTTGGGTTGCACGCCCGTGATTCACAGCGATTGCTGGAAATCATGCGCGAGATGAGAGACCAAGGAAATACCGTCGTGGTCGTAGAGCACGAGCGAACGGTGATCGAGGGTGCAGACCAGTTGATCGAGATCGGGCCTAAAGCGGGGCATGAAGGTGGTTTGATTGTTTACTCGGGACCAGCTGCTGCAGCGGGGGTACGTCAAACCCGCGCACGAGGCTCTGTCGGAGCAGACGAAACACATCCGGTAGCGGGCAAGTCGGCGTGGCAGGTTCGAGGCGCTCAGTTTATGGAGTTGTCTGGCGCCCGAACCAACAATTTAAAGGGTATTCAAGTCCGGATTCCTGTTGGCGCTTTGACCGCGGTTTGTGGTGTCAGTGGCAGTGGTAAGACCAGCCTGATTCAGCATACTTTCTATCCAATGGTAGCAAATGCATTAGGGCAAGATCTTCCAACAACCGGGGGTGAGCGCTGTATTGCGAAAGGCGTAAAGCCTTTGGCACTAATCAAAACACACTCCGAAATCATGCACATGAGTCAGACGTCCCTGGGGCGCAGCAGTCGCTCCAATATAGCGACTTACCTTGGGATTTTTGACGAGATTCGCAAACTCATGGCCTCAGAACCATTGGCCAAGAAACTAGATCTGTCGCCAGGATCATTCAGCTTTAATGTGCCAGGCGGGCGCTGTGAAACTTGTCGCGGCCTTGGAACAGTTTCCGAAGACTTGTCATTTCTTGGTGACATGGAAGTGACTTGCCCTGAGTGCCAGGGGCGCCGGTTTGGCGATGGTGTCATGAGCGTCACATGGCGAGGGAAAAACCTGTCGGATATTTTGGTTATGAGCGTTGCCGAGGCGAGGAGCTTTTTTCATGATCGTCCGGCAATCGCCACGACCCTGGACCATGTGATCGCGATGGGTCTTGGTTATGTGGGGTTGGGCCAGCACACCAGTTCTTTTTCTGGGGGCGAGGCACAACGCCTGAAGTTATCGGAATTATTGCGGGAAGTTCGGGCTGGGAAGCCAAAGATTTTGATTTTCGACGAGCCCACAACGGGGTTAAGTGATGCTGATGTGGAGCGTTTAATGGTGCAGTTTCGCGCGTTGACAAAGAATGGGCATACCGTGATTGTGGTGGAGCATCACCTGCAAGTGCTCAAGTCGGCGGATTGGTTGATTGAAATTGGCCCAGAAGCAGCGGCCGGCGGTGGTGAGTTGGTTTACGAAGGAGTCCCCGACGGATTGTTTGGGGTTGAGCGGTCGCTGACGCGGCCGTTTTTTGGGAGACACGTATGAGCCGCTATGCAATTCGGGATTCGATCACAACGGCGCAACTACTAAAACGCAAACAGGCTGGCGAAAAAATTTCGGTCGTCACCTGCTACGATTCTGCGTTTGGTCGAATTGTTGAAGAGTCGCCCGTAGATGTCGTGCTGGTTGGTGATAGCCTTGGCAATGTGATGCTTGGATTTGATAGCACCTTGCCAGTGACTGTCGAACAAATGATCCACCACGCGAGTGCGGTGACGAGAGTGGTGCACAGACCACTTGTTGTGGTGGATATGCCGTTCATGTCGTATCAGGTCTCGGTTGAGGATGCCTTGCGCAATTGTGGGCGGGTTCTAAAGGAGACCTCGGCACAGGCGGTCAAGCTTGAAGGCGGACGGCGCATTGCGCCCCAGGTTAAGGCTCTGGTTGATGCTGGCATCCCGGTGATGGGGCATTTGGGGCTGACCCCCCAGAGTGTACACACACTCGGTGGTTACAAGGTTCAGGGCAAGGGTGTCGACGCCCGCAACACAATGATAGAAGACGCGTTGATTTTAACTGAGGCTGGAATTTTTGCGCTGGTTCTCGAAATGGTTCCGGCAGAGTTGGCTGCGGAGATCACGTTGAAAATCGCAGTTCCAACGATTGGTATCGGGGCTGGTGCCGGATGTGATGGGCAAGTTTTGGTCATGCACGACCTTCTTGGCTTTGATCAGGATTTCAACCCAAAGTTCCTTAAAAAGTATGCCAATCTTGGCGCAGTGATTGGTGAGGCTTTGACGAAGTACGACAAAGAAGTTAAGTCGGGATCTTTTCCGGCTTCGAAAAATGAATTCTAATCGCATCCTGATGATGCTGATGTAATGCAAGAACAGGGTCCAATCATGACCAGTAAACGTGACTACTACGAAATTTTAGGCGTCGAAAAATCATCTACCGATGCTGAGATTAAATCGGCTTATCGTAAAGCAGCGATGAAATTTCATCCCGATCGCAATCCCGATAACAGCGAAGCGGAGGAAAAGTTCAAGGATGCTTCTGAAGCCTATGAGGTTCTTTCCAACGCCGAGAAGCGTGCGACCTACGACCGATTTGGTCACCAGGGGTTGGGGGCTGGAGCCGGATTTAACGATGTGAACGATATTTTTCAGAGTTTCGGTTCGATCTTTGAAGAGTTTTTTGGTTTCGGCGGCGGATTTAGCGGCGGCGGCAGAAGCCGGGCAAGGCGCGGAGCTGACTTACGCTACGATTTGGCTTTGGAATTTAATGAAGCCGTCTTTGGTGTTGAAAAGGAGATTGAATTTGAGCGGATCGCCAACTGCACGGGTTGCAGTGGTACTGGTGCCAAGCCGGGAACCTCGCGGGCTCGCTGCAAGACTTGCCAAGGGGTGGGCCAAATTCGCAGAACCCAAGGGTTTTTTAGTGTGGCAACTCCTTGTCCATCCTGCGGGGGCGAAGGTGAAACAATCGAACATCCATGCCAATCCTGCAAAGGTCGGGGCCGCAAAAAAGTTGAGCGAAAAATGTCGGTCAAAGTCCCCGGTGGAGTCGATACGGGGTTGCGGCTGAGGGTATCTCAAGAGGGTGAGGCCGGAGGCAATGGCGGCCCTGCCGGAGATTTATATGTCGTTCTTCATGTGAAGGAAAGCGACCGGTTTGTGCGTGATGGCAATGATTTGATTCTGAGTCAGCAGATCAGCATGGTGCAAGCGGCTCTTGGTACCAAAATGAAAATCAATGGGATCGATTCAGAACATAATGTAGAGGTCCCGGCAGGAACCCAGTACGGACACCGAATCACCGTGCCCGGAGCAGGTGTTCCGAGCCTTAAAGGGGTTGGCCGTGGTGACCTACATGTGGAATTTGCTGTGGTGATTCCACGAAAAATGAGCCGTGAGCAGCGCGACCTTCTGCAAAAGTTTTCTGAAATCAGTGGCGACGAGGCTACTGGCGGCCAAAGTGGCTTTTTTCAGCGATTATTTGATTGAAGGAAAGGATCCTTCTCGGTGCTCAGGTTGATCAAGAAGCCATGATGATGGACGTCAGACGGACGTCGCCGGGCCTTCGGTCAGACCTTTGATTCCGAATGTGGGCGGAACTCGGCTGGCTAGCCACGCCGGGTAGATTCCAGCTATGACAGAAACAATGAGTGCACCGCTTCCGACCCATGCGTAAGTGCGCCAATTGTAGTCTATCGGTAAGGTCGCAAAGAAGTACAAGTCTGGCAAATCAATGAACTGAAACTTTTCAAGCAATTTACTGATTCCGAAAGCTAAAGCACTTCCAACGGCTGTTCCAATAATCCCGACCCAAGCACCTTGAATCAGAAATAACGTCAAGATTTCACGGTTGGTGGCCCCAAGGGCCTTCAAAATCGAAATGCTGCGCTGTTTTTGGGTCACCGAAATGAACAGGGTGGTCAGGATGTTAAAACTCGCCACGCCGCTGACTAAAAATACAAGGGCGGCGATCACTGCCCGTTCAATCTGCATGGCTTCAAACAGAGAACGGTTGAAGGATTGCCATTCTTTAATTTGGATAGTGTATTTTTCGCTCATAGCGGCAGCGATTTCCGTGCTGCGGTCCGGCCGTTTAAGTCCGATTTCGAGCCCGGTCACGCGTTGCCCCATGCCAAAAAAAGCCTGCGCCGTTGCCAGGGAGACAATTCCAAGTTTGTTGTCGTAATGCTTGAGGCCTGAATCATAGACCCCGGCGATACGAAACGACTGCATTTCTCCGATTCGGTCGGCGTCGGGAGCCACTAACTGGATGATATCCCCCGGTTTTGCATCGAGCACCGACATCAGGCCGCGCCCGAGAATGATGGGTGACGGCTTATCGGGCCTTGACCGGGCGGGGTTGCTTCCTGGCTGGACTTCCATCTCAGTTTGGAGCTCGTCCAGGGCAGTGATCGGATGGACGAGCGGGCGAAGGTCCTGGACCAATTGGCGTTGCCTGGGTTCTATGCCGCGGATCAGGGTCGAATGAAGCATCGAATTTTTTCGGGCCATCGTCTCGTAATGAATAAAGCGGGAGATCCCCGTGAGATTTACACCAAAATCACGTTGAATTTTTTCTGCCCAAATCTCAGGCTTGTCTAAACCGCCCGGGAAGTTGAAGGCCAATATATGCGCGTTCGCAGCAAGGAAGCGGTTTCTCAACTGGGTTTCAAAACCGTTAATGACAGACAGGACGACGGTCATCGCAGCAACTCCGATGGCCACTCCTGCGATGGAAAGCAGGGTGATCCAAGAGAAAAAGCGGTTTTCTCGGCTTGACCGAAGGTATCTTGTTGCGACGAAGACGGCTGTTCTCATGGTAAAGGAGAGTATCTGGAAGATGGCTGATGGTCAAAGGCGTAAGGCGGAGCTCCGGATGACGAGGAGGCGTGGGGTGTGTTATCTACGACGGTTCACGAGCGGGGGCGAGTTTTGACCATTAAGCGACTGATCTTGCCTTTAACTTTTTGCCTTTTGGCGGAGTCGGCCTTTGCTGCAAAGTCGGATGGCCGCCCATTATTGCTAGTCAGCGTTTATCCTGTTGCCGCGATGGCTCAGGAAATTGCAGGCGACGCCTTTGAAGTGAAGCCAGCCTTGCCGTATGGACGTAGTGAACACGACTACGAGGCCTCGGCGAAAGATGTACGGACCTTGCGCGGTGCAGACCTACTCTTGATTGTCGATCAGACAACGGACGGATGGATGGGGCGTGCCACTGGAAATAAAGTTCCGGTTTTTGAAATTCTGCCTCACGTTGATCGAGCGATTTACGGGGACACGATTGGGGTGGCCGCTTTGGGCAGTGTTGCGACAAAATCAATGGGCGGACTACCGGACCCACATTTCTGGCTAGACCCCATTCGGATGGGCAAGGCTGCGTTGGCTGTTGCTAACCGCCTTGCAGAGATGACCACAATTGATGAGCCGGCAAGAAAAGCTGTTGTCGCAAGGGCAAAGGTCTTTTCCGCAAGGATGACCGGGTTGAACGCAGCTATTATTGAAGGAGCGAAATCATGGCGGGTTGCTCACGTGATCCTTGCCCACGGTTCGCTGGGGTATTACAGCCGACTGACCGGACTCAAAATCATTGGAATCCTTGAGCCTATGCCTCATGTGGAGCCAACTCCGCGGCATTTGGGCGCTCTTATTCAATTGGCGAAGGCAAATAAACCATGTGTGGTGTTGGCCGAGGAACAAATTGATGATGCGGTTGCGCGAGCTTTGGCCCGTGAGGCCGGAGTCTCGGTGACGCGGATCAACCCCATGGGTTATCCGGAGGGAACGGCAGTCGCTTCGCTTGGGGCCTACGACCGTTATCTTGTGCGCTTCACCAAGGAAGTTGCAAATGGAATTTCGAAGGCAACGATATTAAAATGAATGCAGATGACAATATGAGATCCAAAGGTAACGCAACGGAAGGACCCCCCGCTATTGAAGTCAGGGGCCTGTCTCTGGCAATTGAAGGTCGTTCCATCCTGCACGACGTAACTTTTACTTTGGATCGCGGGGAATTTTTGTGCATTTGCGGTCCGAATGGTGCCGGCAAGACCATGCTGCTTAAAGCAATTCTTGGTTTGGGGAAGCCGACTCTAGGCACAGTTTCATTGTTTGGCCTGCTGCCGCGTGATGGTCGGAAAAAAGTTGGCTATGTGCCCCAGCGGAAGAATTTTGATCGGATGTTCCCGGCTCGTGTGGTGGAAGTCATCGCCGCACACCTCGCGGGAGCATGGCCCCTTATGGTTTCGTCTGCAGCTCGGGATAAGGCCGCAGCGGCACTGCGGATTGTTGGTGGCGAGCATCTGCTGGACAAAGAACTACGCGACCTCAGTGGCGGCGAGTTACAGCGGGCTTTTTTAGCGCGCGCTCTTGTCGCAGATCCGGAAATGCTGGTTCTTGATGAACCGATGGCAGGGGTTGATTCCAAAGGCATCACAGATATCACTGCGTTGCTGGACGGTTTAGCCAAGCAGCGCCGTTTGACTGTTGTCATGATCACCCACAGCCTTTCTGTCGTGGAGCATTGCGCCACTAAAGTGATTTTTATGGAAGGTGGCACCGTCATGGCGTGGGGAAATCCAGCTCAATTGCTGCATGATCCTCGGATCAGAGAAACTGCCTTCACTGGTCATGACCATGAACATGCAGTCACCAGTGGCAAGGGAGAATACTGACCATGATCGAATTTATCGGTGAGATTCTGGCCCAGGATTTCATGCTGCGCGCCTTGACGGGCGGTGCTCTTGTGGCGATAGCGTGTGCCATGTTGGGTGTGCTGGTTGTTCAGCGAGGCATCACGTTTGTTGGTGATGGTCTCGCCCATTCCATGTTTGGTGCGGCGGGGATCATTGCACTAATCAATGCAATCTTCGGTGCAGCGGTAGGTGCGGATGCCGGGGGGGGAGCGTATGGGGCTTTTTTTATATGGGCGGCTTTGCCGCTGAATGTCTTGGTCGGTTTTGCGATGGCGTGGGTACGACGCACCGGTAAGCTGCGCGGCGATGCAGCCATTGGTATTTTTTTTCCGATCATGTTTGCAGCCGGAGTTTTGTGTTTGGCTCTGCGCCGCAATTCAGGTGCCCCGCCTTTGAATATGGAGGCGCTTCTTTTTGGTAGTGTCCTCGGTATGACCCCGGCAGATCTAATGATTACCGCAGGTGGTGCAGTGGTGATTGCCGTGATCGCGCTGACGTGGGGGCGCAGGATTGCCTATGCGGCATTTGATCCGGATTTGGCTGCTATGTCGGGAGTGCGGGTGGCTTTGGCCGAATACGCACTATTTGGTTTGTGCGCGGCCGTGGTGGCTTTCTCGATGCGTTTGGCTGGCGTTGTGCTCGTTAGTTCGCTTCTCGCGATTCCGGCTGGTGCAGCATCCTTATGGCGTGGCAGTTACGGTGCACAGCTGCTGTTCGCCTCTTTGTTTGCTGCGATTTCCGTAAAGGTGGGACTCATTCTGGCCTATTGGATTGACGTGCCATCGGGGGCGATGATCGTTTTGACAATGGGCGCCCTGTTTTTTGCCACAATGGTTGTTCGGGCATTGGTGGCGACAGATGCAAGCCACTAGTCCGAGATTATCTGATGCCTTGGTGCAATTGCGAACTCTCGCGGCTGCAGGTCCACTAACCTTTGGTGGATTGTTAGATGCTCTGAATTCTCGGGGGCATGCCTTTGTTTGTCTTGTTCTTGGATTTCCGTTTTTAACCCCTGTGCCATTGCCTGGGGTTTCAATTCCATTTGGTATCATGATTGTTGTTGTGGCTTTCTGCATGGTTGCAGGGCTGCCGCCATGGATGCCGACCACGTGGAGGGGTAGGGTCTTGCCGGCGGAATTAGTCGTGAAGGTGATTGATTTTGCGCTAAAGGTCCTTCGCAAAATTGAATTTCTCGTAAGGCCCCGCGGCCAAATTTTCCTGAAATTTCCCGGTGTGATACGCGTGTCCGGGCTTGCCATGGCTTTTTGTGGTGGGATTTTGGCGCTGCCGCTGCCGCCCGGAACAAACTTTCCGCCGGCTCTTGGTGTCGTTTTAATTGCGATTGGCGTGCTGGAATCCGACTCGATTGTCCTTGGACTCGGATATTTGGTGGCAGCAATCAATGGCACAGTTGTTGGGTCGATCACTTTTTTTGGTTTCGAATACGTTGCGGGATTGTGGCATAACTGATCGTAATCATTGCGGGGATAATTAATTGAAGTCTAGCTCTGGCAGCATTGAAACGACAAGCCACCGTCATAATGGGTCCACGTCTGACAGGTTGCTGGCATATGCCGCCCTTGGCGTTGTTTTCGGAGATATCGGAACATCGCCGCTCTATGCCGTCAAAGAATGTTTTTCCGAGGCTTTCGGCTTAGCCCCGGTGCCGAGCAACGTCATGGGGATCATTTCACTCTTTTTTTGGTCACTGCTATCGGTCGTGGTTATCAAATATGTATTTTTTGTTATGCGCGCCGATAACCGCGGAGAGGGTGGAATCCTGTCTCTTATGGCCCTGGTTTCTCCTGGGGCTAAGGAAAAAACACGCACACGCCTTGGCAAGATTGTCATGTACAGCGGAGTTATTGGCGCTTCTTTATTAGCTGCGGATGGGACCATCACGCCGGCAATCTCGGTTTTATCAGCAATGGAAGGCCTTGAAATTGCGACTCCACATTTGCAGCCAGTAGTAATTCCAGGAACAATTGTGATTCTAATTTCGCTATTCATGGTGCAGCGTCGAGGCACGGCCCGTGTCGCCAAGATATTTGCGCCCGCAATGGCGTTATGGTTTGCCGTCTTAGCCATTATGGCCTTGCCGGCGATTTTTGCCGAGCCAAGAATTCTTGGGGCCTTGAACCCATTTCATGGAATCAAATTGTTGCTGACGCACGGCTGGCAGGGATTTCTTGTTCTTGGTGCGGTGGTGTTGTGCTTAACCGGGGCTGAAGCCCTGTACGCCGATATGGGGCATTTTGGGCGCAGGCCAATTAAGATGGCTTGCCTTTGGGTTGCGCTGCCGTGTTTGATGATTAATTACCTCGGACAAGGTGCCGTTTTGCTAATGCGTGGCAAAGAGGTTTCAGCAAATCCTTTTTATGGACTGGTTCCCCAATGGGGGATTTATCCGATGGTTGTGCTGTCGACCCTCGCGACGGTTATTGCGTCGCAGGCATTAATATCCGGTTCATTCTCGCTGGCTCAGCAGGCCGTTCAATTGGGGTATTCACCACGACTGACAATTATTCACACGTCAGAAGACACCAAAGGACAAATCTACATTCCTGAGGTCAATTTTCTTTTGATGGTTGCCTGCGTTATGTTGGTTTTTATTTTTAAAACCTCATCTGCTTTAGCTGCGGCATACGGAATTTCAGTGATGGGGACGATGTCGATCACTTCATTTTTGATGTATTTCGTCGCGGTCCGAAGATGGAAGTGGAAGACCTCCTCGGCCGTTATTATGGTGGCAGTCTTTTTGGGAATTGATTTGACGTTTCTGGCTGCGAACCTGCACAAGATTATGGAGGGTGGCTGGTTTACCATCATCATCAGTGGAATCGTCCTGACCGTCATGTTGACTTGGAAGCGTGGCCGCGGTGCCCTTGCGAAACGAATGGAGTCCCAATTTGCTCCGGTCATGAGTTTTGTTGAGGGAATTCAGCAGGACCGCCCTCATAGGGTACCTGGAACCGCTGTTTTTATGACGGGAAATGCACGGATGGTTCCGCCTGCGTTACGCCATCATTTCGAACACAATCAGATTTTGCACCGGCAGGTGATCCTTCTTTCGATTCTGACAGAGGAGGTTCCGTTTGTGCCGCTCAAGGAGGCGGTGGAAGTTTTTCCTAGAGGAGAGGGATTCTACGAAGTGATCGCACGCTTTGGCTACATGCAGAGTCCCAAAGTTGAGAAAATTTTTCGGCTTGCACGATTGCAAGCTGGCCTTGAAGTCGAAGAGGCACGGACAACGTATTTTCTGGGTCGTGACATTCTGTTGACCGATGGACCTGAGCGAATGCTCCGCTGGCGAAAAACTCTTTTTTCATTCCTTGCCCGTAATTCGCTGCCGGCCACAGCATACTTCGGAATTCCACCGAATCGCGTCATTGAAATCGGAATGCAGGTTGTCTTGTGATCCGGCGGCTTATTCCTGGCATCCTTGCCGCAGCGATGGTTGCCATAATTGGCGCGTTTGCTGCAGATTATTTGAGCGTTTTTATTGCGGGGCTCTCTGGCATCGATCCCACGGACAAGAATGCCCACCATTTGGTCAGTGGAATTAGTCTTGCCGTCATCATCGGACTTTTGGTGCGCAATTTCTTCGGCGTTCCTGAGGCGCTCCGTCCAGGAGTCGCTTGGATTCTGAAAACAGGATTGCGGATCGGGATCGTTTTACTTGGGTTCAAATTGGCTCTGGGCACAACGGGTGCCATTTCGGGTAAGGCCCTGCCAATCGTCATCGCATGCATCGGTACCGCGTTGGTGGTGGTGACGGTATTTAACAATTGGTTGCGCCTGCCACCTAAGTTAGGCGCCCTCATCGCTGTGGGCACGAGCGTTTGCGGAGTCACGGCAATTGTCGCCACAGGCCCGGCCATCGACGCCGATGAGAATGAAACTAGCTATGCCGTTGCCTGTGTTACCATTTTCGGCTTGTTGGCCTTATTTACCTATCCCTGGCTGGCGCACCGCTTTTTTGGTGTGGATCCCTTGTTGGCTGGAATCTTTCTGGGAACTTCGATCCACGATACATCCCAGGTGGCTGGGGCAGGCATGATCTATCAGGAGGCTTTTGGTGAGCCATTGGCCCTGCAGGCGGCGACGGTAACCAAATTGATCCGGAATATGAGCATGGCCGTTTTGATTCCCTTGATTGCAACGAAATTTGGGAAGGGCCGTGCTGGATCAAAGGGACTTTCCTTAAAACAGGTCAAAGATGCCGTTCCCGGTTTTATTTTTTTGTTCCTGCTGGCGATTGCGTTGCGTTCGATGGGTGATTTTGTTTTTGATTCTGACCCAAAGGGCGAAGCGTGGCTTAAATTCTTAGATGGGGCAGCTTGGGTTTCAAAATGGGCACTGGCGGGGGCACTGGCTGGGATAGGATTGAATACTGATTTGAAGAAGCTAAAGGGCCTTGGCCTTAAGCCCCTTCTGGTTGGATTAGTGGCTGCGGCAGTGGTCGGATTAATGAGTTTTGGTGCCCTATCCCTACTTTACATGCGCGGGGCTGGTTGACTCAGGGTCGGCCGAAGGTCTTGGTTTGATAAAGATTGATGCCAAGGTGGCAATCCCCATCGTTGAGAGAATGACGGCGAGCGACAATGACACAGGTATGTAGACGTAATGGGCCAGCAAGATTTTGCCCCCAACGAATACCAAGACGACTGAAAGTCCGTACTTTAGATACCTGAAGAGGTCGACGACCCGGGCCAGTGCGAAGTAAATCGAGCGCAGGCCAAGGATCGCAAAAATATTCGAAGTGTAGACAAGAAATGGATCTGTGGTGATCGCCAGCACGGCTGGAATCGAGTCCACGGCAAAAATCAGGTCCGAAACCTCCACCACCAATAGTGTCAGAAATAGCGGAGTCGCCACCCAGCGCGTTCCGCCCCGAGGGGCTTTATCACGAACAAAAAAATGATCCCCATGAAATTGATCTGTTAAGGGTATGATTTTACGGAAGAAATTAACGACAATTCCCTTGTTTGGGTCGAAATCGCCATCCTTTTCCAAGGCTGCCTTGATTCCGCTGTAAATCAGAATTAAGCCAAAAATATAGGTTAACCATTCAAAACGATGGAGGGCTGCAACCCCGGCGCCGATGCAAACGGCGCGCATGAGGAGGGCCCCGAGAATCCCCCAAAACAGGACCCGGTGTTGTAGTCGGGGCGAGACTCGAAATGCCGAGAAAATCAGTAGGAATACGAAGAGGTTGTCGACGCTAAGGGATAACTCAACGATGTAGCTGGTCAGGAAGGTTAGGGCCGCGTCATGACCAAGATTGAGCAAGATTACGCCATTGAATGCCAAGGCCAAAGCAATCCAAAATGAACTCCAGATGATGGCCTCACGGAATTTTATTTCACGGCCGCCTTTGTGGAATAGGCCCAGGTCAAGAGCCAGAAGGCCCAATACAACCACGATGAACAGCCCGAAAAGCCAAGTTTGATTCAAGGTGACACCCTCCGATTGCAGTCGATGAGTTTTACACCAGCACCTAGGCCTTGGCCGAGGGGAAATTGGGGTTTGCACTGGGGGGCTGATTTTGCTCTTATGCGAATCCAGTCCCGCCCAGGTGATGTCAGGGTCGGGGGGCCGTTTTGCTAGGGGAATTGCGAATGAATCGTTCTCGTTCAACAAACGCCAGGGTGCTGTGGGTGCGATTCTTACTCATGGCATCGGGGCGTAACCTGCTGAGATCATTTCGAAGAACGGCAATCAGCCTGCTTGCGATTGCCAGCGCTGTTGCGGCAATGATTGTGTTTCAATCTTTTGTAAACGGGGTCAAGTCGACGTTCCGTCACGACGTTATCACGTCGAATTACGGCCACTTCCAGATCACGAGGCATGGATTTCGCAAAAACGACAGCGATGAGCCTTTTGCCTATCAAATCAGCGGGGCCTCGAAACTGCGCGAGCGGATCGAAAAGGAAGTCGCGCCATTGTCGTTTTTTTCGCAACGGCAGATTTTTTATGGATTACTGAATTATAACGACCGCTCACTTGGCGGGATCGGTTTTGGGATTGAGGCGGAAGAGGAGCGCCGTTTTTTGACCCTGGTTCAGGTTGAACAAGGAAAGCATCTTGCTGATGGCGGAGACCTCTCGATTTTTGTTGGGTTCAAGCTTGCACAAAAATTAAGGGCGAAGCCAGGTGACATGATGACTGTCCTGGTGACCACGAAGACCGGTTCTATGAATGCCTTGGACCTGGAAATGGTCGGGACTTTCAAGACGGGAATCACCCAATTAGACGAAGGATCTTATTTCATCCATCGCCGGATTTCTGAGCAGCTTCTCAAGGTCGAAGGCGCACCGATCGTCATGATCGGATTCAAAGACGATGATGAGATGAAGTATCAGAAGAAACTCAATCAGGTTGTGGCGGATTACGATCCAACTCTTGAAGTCGCTCATTGGCGGCAACTTGCGGAATTTTTCGATAATACGATGGGATGGGTTGAGAAACAGGTTTTTGTTTTTCGAATCATCATCTTGATCATCGCCACAATCAGTATCGTAACCGTATTTATGATGGGATTAATGGAACGCATGGGCGAATTTGGCACAATGCGAGCCATCGGAACCCATCGGCAGTCGATTGCGGCAATGATTTTTCTGGAATCAATTCTGCAGTCCACCCTTGGCAGCTTGATAGGGGTTGGTTTGGGTATGTTTATCATCACCGGACTATTGACCAACGGGATCACGATGCCGCCACCACCCCTGATGTCGGTGCCGTTTCATGTTACGTTTTTAATTCCGTGGGCGAATATTCCGTTGACGTTGGCACTGTGTGTGCTTGTTGCAGGTGGCGCGGGCGTACTTCCAGCGTGGCGTATGGCACGAATCAGAATCGTGGAGGCGCTTGGACGCAATGTCTGAAATCTATCAACTAAATAATGTTTCGAAAACGTACATGGTCGGGAATGTTCCCGTAGATGCTTTGAATGGCATGACGCTTTCTCTTCGGAGGGGGGAGTTTGCGGCACTTCAAGGGCCTTCTGGAAGTGGAAAGTCGACCTTGTTGAATGTCGTGGGTTTGATTGAAAAACCAACGAATGGCGTGATTCGCTTTCGTGGGCAGGATGTCACCCAAGCCAATGAGGAGCTCTTGACCGACCTGAGGCAGGAATGCATCGGATTTATTTTTCAGAGCTTCAATTTAATTCCGGTTTTGTCGGCCTTGGAAAACGTGGAATATGCTCTTTATTTAGAGCAAAGGTTCACGCGTGAAGAGGTTCGCGAGCGGGCCATGGGAGCCGTTCAGAGCGTTGGCCTTGAGAGATTTGCCAGCCACCGGCCGGCGGAATTAAGCGGTGGGCAACGTCAGCGCGTCGCCATTGCACGGGCTTTGGTCAAGAAGCCACAGATCATTATTGCCGATGAACCAACGGCAAATTTGGATTCCAAGACGGCAGGACAAATCCTTGATTTGATGAAACGCCTAAAAGATGAACTTCATACGACGATCTTCGTTGCCACTCATGACAAGGCAATAGCGGACATGGCTGAGAGGATCATCAAGATTAAAGACGGGAGAATTGATGAAGATTAAAAGAAGCAAGAAATTGCGCAATCCGCGGATCCATAGCGTTAGTCTTGTTATGGTGCTGGCCTTTGGACTGGCAATGCCGGCAATGGCACTTAATAAGATCGATGCCTCGGTTGTTTTGGAAAAAGCAGAAGGAATTCGTAATCCAAGTGGAGATTATTCCGTTGATGTCGAACTTAGCGACTCTAAGTCGTCTAAGACGGACCACCGGATTTACGAATCTTTCCTTAAGGGTCGCGATAAGGCCCTGGTTAAATTTGTGCAGCCGGCTTCCGAATCAGGAACTAGAGTTCTCATGACGGGCTCGGACATGTATGTTTTCGTGCCTACAGCAGCAAAACCGATGCGTATCTCTGCAAATCAGAAACTTACCGGAAACGCGGCTTATGGCGATGTCGCCAGATTATCATTTATCGGCAATTATTCGGCCAAACATAAGACGGTGGAAAAGGTCGACGGAAAAGATACTTACGTTCTCGAACTGACCTCCATTCCCGACCGTCCCGTAACCTACGATAAAATAGAATATTGGGTTGACGTGAAATCCATGCGCCCAGTCAAGGCCGTCTACATGACACAAAGCGGCAAGCCGATTCGCGAGGGAACATTTGAGGATTTTGGAGATGTTTTTGGAGTGCAGCGACCCAGGACCTTTGTCCTCAAAAACTTGCTAAAGAGCGATCACGTCACGCGTTTGAATTTTAAAAATCCAAAGCAAAGATCTTTTCCAGAACTCATGTTTGAAAAGCAAAATCTCGGACGGAACTAAAAGGCAGAATCTGAGGTGCTCATGCTAATTCGCCGATCTAGAGTGTCGAGTGCAGTTGGGACGCTGGTGGCCTTCCTGGCGATCGCTTGTGCCCTGCAATCTGGACAGGCCTCGGCAAAAGTTGATTTATATGGACGCGTGTCACAGACGGCTCGCTTTTTTCTGACGGATGAACGCTTTCGTCATCAGATCACGGAAATCAGTTTGCGGCAGGTCGCCGATGTTCGCGAAGGCGTCACAACGGTTATAGAAGGCAGATTTCGCTATGATTCGGCGCTTTTTCCTGCGCCAACTCTGCCATTGCGCCACTACTCAAAAGAAGTCCGCAATGACGAGGGATTCGAGGCCGATAGTCGACAAGTTTACCTTGATTGGCTGACTGACAATTGGGCCATCAAAGCTGGGCGAATCCAATTTGATTGGATGGATTCACTGTCACCGCGAACCAGCGATGCCGTGACGGCATTGGATTTGCGTTTTGGTGGCTTTGATAACGCCTCCCAGATCATTGAACCAGTCGAGGCGCTGTCGGCGAATACTTCACTCGGTTTTGGTAGCATTGAATTCATGGTGGTCCCGCGAGCCAAGCATCATCGCTTGCCCAAGGGTGAGAATGGTTACGGTTACGTTGAGCGCGTAAATGGGCTCCTTGATGGCGTAGGCCGGGTCTTGGCGGCGTCTGGTGTGCGGGGCTCGATACGGCCAGCTTTGGTCTCCAGTCAGATTCCGGTCGATACCAGTGAGGTGGAGTTTGGCAGCCGCTTTTTAGCGAGTGCAAAAGGAATCGATTTTTCAGCCTTCGCTTGGCATGGGCATCAGCGGACTCCGTCCCTAGAACTGACTATCTTTGAGGGCGAAGGTTCCGCGGCTCAATCCCAACTTTGGGATCTACACGCAACGGAACAATATCCCAGGATGAATAGCTACGGTGCTTTTGCGTCCTATGGCGCTGAGGCTTCCGTTTTCAGGCTTTTCAGCCTTTATGAGCCTGGGCGCGCACCAGGAATTTTAGTCGAAGATGAATTGGCCGCTTTTCTGACCCTTGGGTCTCTTGATCCTTCGCGACTGTTTGGAGGTCGGGCGTACCGCCGCGAGGCAGTCGAAGATCGGCTCCGCGGCGGGATTGGTTTTGACTACGTTTTTTCAAAGCACCTGAAGGTTTACTCAGAAGGATACATGACGTTTTCTCGCGTCACAGGTCGAGCCCTCGGCGGTGCTGGAACGGAAGATTTAATAAAGGAGCATACGGCGACGGTGAGGCTATCCAACGAGTCATTTGAGGATTTATTTATTAGTTGTGACGCAACAATTACGGGGCCAGAACGTTCCTGGCTCGTTAATCCTGATGTGACACTGGAATGGCGTGGCGCTGAAACGTCGAAAAATACTTGGAAGTTGTCTTTCGGTGGTTGGTTTGTTCAATCTGAGTCGGATCAATCCGCATTGAGCATTTTGCGGGAGGCACGGCAGGTCTACATGCGGCTCGCTGCTTGGATGTAAGCTCGGATGGAGCGGCTGGGGTAAGAGAAATCAGGCGAGGACTGCTGCGAGTAAGAGATGAAGGTTCCCTTAACAATCGTTGATCATTTGCGTCGGGCTGAGCAAGTCTACGGCAACCGAATTGGGTTTGTTGATGAGACCGATCAGCCGGCAATCTCCCTGGGCAATCAAACCTATGCGCAGATGGCAGATCGTGCACGGGCCCAAGCTGCTGGCCTAGATGCATTGGGCATACCCCGTGGTGCTCGCGTGGCGGTGGTGAGTCAGAACTCCGCCCGTTTGCTCAACAGTTTTTTCGGTGTCAGTGGATCAGGGCGCATTTTTGTGCCGATCAACTTTCGTTTGGTGGCCGAAGAGGTTTCCTACATCGTAAATCACTGCGAAGCAGATGTTTTGATGGTTGATCCGCAACTTGATAAAGCGCTGATCAAGGTAAAGGCAAAACATCGCTTTGTCATCGGTTCTGAGTCTGATGAACAGTTGTACAAATTTGGTGTTGAGGCGCAGCCTTGGGCGCCGGATGAAGATGCAACTGCGACGATTAATTACACCAGCGGCACCACGGCTCGGCCAAAGGGAGTGCAGCTCACGCATCGCACGCTGTGGTTGAATGCAGCCATATTCGGCTGGCACTTGGGGGTCGGAGATCGTGATGTGTATTTACATACCTTGCCCCAGTTTCATTGCAACAGCTGGGGGCTGGTTTACGCAGTCACCGCTATGGGCGGACGGCACATCATCTTGCGTAAGGTTGATGGTGCAGAGATCTTGCGTCGCATTGATGAGCATGGTGTGACGCTGCTGTGTGGAGCGCCTGCAGTGGCCAATATGATTCTAGATGCCGCTGCGAAATGGCCAGGCGACATACCAGGTCGTGGTCGCGTAAGGATGGTGGTTGCCGGCGCACCGCCGCCCACGCGCACGATAGAACGCATCGAAAAAGAGCTTGGTTGGGAGTTTAATCAGATTTATGGTCTGACCGAAACGGCGCCAGTTCTCACTATAAATCGTCCTCGTGCTGAATTCGATCGCATGTCTCACTCCGAACGCGCGGTGAAGCTCAGTGCTGCGGGGGCTCCTGCTTTAGGCGTTGAAGTTAGGACGGACTCTAGTAACCAGATACTTGCCAGAAGCAACGTGGTGATGGAGGGGTACTGGAATCAGCCGAAGGAAACTGCAGAGGCCATTGTGGACGGATGGTTTTACACCGGCGACGGTGGTGTTATTGATGATGAAAACGTCGTAACGATTAGCGATCGAAAAAAAGATGTGATTATCTCTGGCGGTGAAAACGTCAGTTCTATCGAAGTGGAAGACGCCGTATTTTCGCACAAAGATGTCGCTGAAGTGGCCGTTATTGGTGTTCCGGATGAAAAATGGGGTGAGCTTGTCATGGCACTTGTCGTGAAATCTCCCGGAGCAGCTGTGACAGAGGATGAATTGATTGCATACACGAAAACCAGGTTGGCGGGTTACAAGTGCCCTAAGAAGGTTGAGTTTCGCGAGGAGTTACCTCGGACGACAACGGGAAAATTACAAAAATTTAAGTTACGCGAGCCTTATTGGCGGGGGCGTAACCGCCAAGTTAACTAGCTCCAGAAGATTGCCTTTAATTAGGCCGTGGTTTTTTTATTTTCTCGAGGCACATCCGGTCGACAATTCTGCTCGAATGCCAGTTTTGAGCGTTGCGCTGCAGACCAGATGATCATCGCTTGCCCGGATAAAATCAACCCTCGCCGCGCTGGCGCCATCCTGCAGGGTGAGGCGGGCCCAATGTGGCTTCGTGTTGAACATCCAATCAGTTGTGACTGCCACGCCATCTTGTATTCCTGAAACGGGAGTGTCGGACCGTACTTCCTTCACTGCTCCGGATAAAACAACAGGAAGGTCATCATAATGAGCAAGTAACGCAAGGTGATCATGGCCGACAAACAGAGCGGTAATTTTTGAGCGAAATTTTTTAAGAACCGGACGAATCGCCAGTTGAAAGTTCTTTTTTTCGTCCCATGAATGGGTGTGGGACAGTGTGTAGGTTGGGTGATGGTAAACTATAAAAACAAATGGCTCTTGTGCGGCTGAAAGTTCCGAAGTGAGAAATGCTGCTTGGGCGTTGGCCGTGTCGACATTGTCTGAGTTGAGTATAACGAATCGTGCAGTGCCCATCAGCTTGCTGTAATATTCGCCAGGCATGCGGAAAAATCGTTTTTCCTCCGGGTAACCTGCATTGTGATTTCCAATTGCGACGACGTCAAACTTGAAATTTTTTTCAGACCAGTGATTCCAGACCTCGGCGTAGGTTGAAGTGTAGAGATTGTCTCCCGGTAGGATTAAGTTCCGCACCGGAGTTTTTAAGATGGACTCCTGTACGCTTCTCGCCTCGGCGGTCCACTGCCCGGCATCACCAATGATGGCCCATTCCAAACGTGCAGCCCATACGGGCGTCACGCCTAACAGGGTGAATATCATTACGGACGAACAAATCAGCCTGATCATCGGGTACAGCATGAGATCCCCATGAGCCCTTGTGCCTCAGGGGACCCGGGCGGCGGCTCGTTTCAATCGGTCGTTGATTGCAAAAGCCAGCCCAGTGTCATCGGGGCATGGTTCGGCGATGATACAGGAAAGGCTGATGTCGTCGTCAAGGGATCTTAGCGAGGCAAAAAGATTACGCGCCGCCTCAATCATGTCGCCTTTTGGACTGAGGGATTTCACCGTAACCGGAATGCCAAGAGCGCTCTCGACGGCCTTTTGGTGTAGGGCCTGACTTCCAGTCGGAACAAGGTATCCAATTTTCAAGGCGCCTGGACTCATTTTTTCCACAGCATCTTTAAGTTGTTGGATCGTCGCAGCATCCCTTCGTGCGAGGTGCCTGCTCGTTCCGGGTGGCATCAAAAACATGGTTTTTCCAGGAGCATAGTGGGACTCCATCATTCCGGGAGCTTGAGCGGGGGTTGATCCATTAGAATTAGTTTGAATTGCGATGGCGGTCGCACTGGTGGTTTTCAATTCAAACGCGAGGGCCTGGTGCAAGGCATCGATACTGACTCCGCCGGGACGCAACACGGTCAATGAGCCATCCTGATTGACGGCGACGATTGTCGATTCGACGCCCACATCACATGGCCCGCCATCCAGGACTGCAGCTATGCGCCCATCAAGTTCGTCGATGACGTGGTCTGCTGTGGTGGGGCTAATTCGTCCAAAACGGTTGGCACTTGGGGCGGCCAAAGGTTGGCCGAGGCGTTGTAGGAGGACTTGTGCAACCGGGTGATCAGGCATTCGCACGCCTACGGTGGGTAGCCCGCTGGTAATGACGTCTGGAATTTTTTCTGATTTTGGTGCCACGATGGTCAGCGGCCCAGGCCAGAATGCCCGAATAAGCGAATCAATGACAAGCTGCTGATTAGGCCCCATTTTGCTCGGAGAGAAAATATTGGCCGCAATCAACTCCGCGCACGAATGCCATGCTCGCGGCACATGAACGATTAAAGGATCGAAGGCTGGGCGTTCCTTGGCGGCGAAGATCCCCGCCGCTGCATTGGCATCTAAAGCGAGGGCGGCAAGCCCATAAACTGTTTCTGTCGGAATCGCGACAAGTTCACCGGCATTCAAAAGGTCGATAGCCTTGTCGATGCCATAGGCATCTGGGAAAAGTTTTTCGGTCTTGATGTTCATTTGACGGCGCGATTTATGGTTACATTAAAGCCCTTGGAGCCAAGGTGAACTTCAGTGGCTTCACCGGTCAGGTCACCGGGCTGGTCCATGCCCCCGGCTCCGTCGGAATCTAGCCGCGCCTTGATCGTGAAGGTTTCTGGCATTCCGCTGGCGGCAGCGCCGGGCATCATCGTCATCGTTTCCGGAGTCAAAATAAAATCATGAAATTTTCCCTGGGGATCAGCGGAAATGCTGAACCGGGCAGCGCCAAGTGGCATGCGGCCGCCTCCTGCTGGCAAGGCGACAACGTACAGGGTTCGGATGCCTCGGGCGGAGGCTTCAAGGTCTGGTGCGATCGTTACGGAACCCGACGCATAGAGTGGCGAGCGTGTGCCGGTCATGAAAGCAGCCGAAATCGCCATAATTAGCACCGCAACGGCGCCGGCAACGACGAAGGGCATTTTTGATTTTTTAGGCATTTTGGTCATGATCTGGCTTTCAAAAAAAAATGGTCATCGTTAGTGTTTGCAGCCAAAGCCGCATGAGTGAGCGGGCTTTGCTGGGGGAGTGGCTTCCGGTGTGCGTTCCCGCCGGGCTTTTGTTCCGCTGGAGGCGAGGGCGATGGAAACCGAACTCATCATCTTTTCCAGGACACACTTATTGCTAGTGCAGTCTTCACCTCGGGTCGGGGCCAGGTCGGACATGCGCGCTGAAATCTCAAACTTTTTGTCACAAGTCCCGCATTTGTAAGCATAAATTGGCATTTTTTGGTCCCTTTTTCGCAGTTGAATCCCCGGTGGATTCCAGCCATGAAATTTACCCGCGCATGCTACCTGAATCAGATTCAGGGCGGAAGCCCCCTAAATTTGTCAGGAATAGGGTAACATTACGGTCAAAGACCAACAGAATTGATTCTAGGAGGATTTATGAGAGGATTCACGCTAGCCCAATTTTCCACAGGTTTAATGTCCGTTGTTTTTGTCGCTGTGGCGGCCTCGTCTAATGTTTACGCATCTCCCGTCGGTGACAAGGCTCATTACGACCTTGATCGCAATTCTTCCCGCACCACGAGCATGATCCTAAGTGGAAAAGTAGATGTCAGTGTGGATGCTTATATCCCTGGTCACAAGGATGGAGCAGCCTACGAATCAAGCATGACGTACGATTTTAATGTTCAGATGGTTGGCCGCAAGTCGGGCACACAAAAGGTGAATGTTCCTGCTGATTATTTTTCCCCGGAGTTTATGGCCAATCTGCGTGCGAATGGTTCCTATATTGGTCCGGATTTTAAAATCCAGCACGAAGGATTCGTGGATGCACGTACGATGGACGGCAACCTTTACCCTCATTGCGACAAGATTCTTATTTACGACATGAAGACCTATGGCACCGATAGCCAGCTTGGGGGCCTGTTCACCATAGCCCAGGACCTTATTGCCATGGCGGCCCAGTCGCAGCTCGGCACCCGGGCTGACGTGGAGGACCTTCGGGTTCGTGCCGCTATTTTTGCCGGTGTTCCGGTCCTTGGTGCTGTGAAGTTGGATGTCAGTGGAATCGTCAGCGGGTTTAATTTTAAAGCTGGTGGTGATTTCAAAGCTGGAACCGACGAGTAACCAAGCGCCAGGCTTTTACGTCGAGGTTTGAAATTAATTCGTCTTCCACGGCCCCGGCTGGCACCCAGTCGGGGCTTTCTTTTGTCCATTTTGAAATCCTGCAGGATTTTTTTGTGGTCGCTTTCATTTCCAGAATTTGGACATCGGCCGTGATTTTGTGTTTCGTAATTGAATGGCGGAACGCGCCAACATTTTGAGTTCCAATGGGAAGATCCCACGCCTCGCTGAACCAAAATCCGCGGCTTCCCTTTAGGAACCGGCTTTTCGATCCACGTCGGAAGAGGGCCACTTCCCGTGTGCCATCCAGGCCTGGTCGTAATCCAATGATCATTTGTAACCGGACTTCTTCATAAGCAGGTCGAATTTTGGGAGCCGGGGCGAGATGTTGGCTTTTGGCTTTGCGAGAGGTGCACTCTGAAGAGACGGGGCAGGCGTCGCAGTCAGGGTTTTTAGGTGTGCAGACCCGCTGGCCAAGCTCCATCATGGCTTGATTGAAGTCTCCTGGGCGGGCCGTGGCGACCGGATTCCCCAGCATTTTGGTAAGCATCCGCCGATATTGTGGTTTTAATTCTGGAAGGTTGGGCGCCTTTCGAATGTCAGCCAGGCGGCAAAGAACCCGCTCAACGTTGCCGTCAATGACTGGTACCGGAATTCCGAAAGCGATGCTGCTAATCGCGGCGGACGTGTATTCGCCAATTCCTGGTAGTGCTTTCCAGCCTTCCTGATTTTCGGGCCATAACGGTTTTCCCGGCGCTGAGGCAGCAGCAATTATTTTTGCAGACTTATGAAGCATGCCAAAACGGCGATAGTATCCGAGGCCTTTGACCACCGGACGCAGGTCATCTTCTGTCGCTTGGGACAGCGTAAAAACGTCGGGAAATTTATCAAGGAATCTTTGGTAAGCCGGAATCACCACCGGAATCAGAGTTTGTTGCAGCATCACTTCGCTGATCCAAGTCCGGTAGGGATCACGCAAGCTGGCCTGGTCCAACCGCCAGGGCAAAGGGCGCTTGTTTTGGTCGTACCAGGCCAGAAGTTGCATGGATGGCTCTAACGTAGCGATTTAGTTTACCGCTGGCTCATGTGCTGCAGCGGAAGCTTTCGTGCGTTTGGCAGCCGTGGCCTTGCGGGCTGGAGCCTTGCGAACGGCCACTTTGCTTGCTTTTGCAGTGGTTTTTTTCTTTCCCTTGGTCTTAACGCCAAGGCGTGCGCGTACATTTTTTTCAATCGCGTCAACATTGATGCCAGCTTTTTTTGCGTTTTTGCGTAAATCAGACACAACGCGATTCACTTGTGGCTCGAATTTCTTTAGGCGTTTCTCAACCATTTTTTCCAAATGCTTGCCAGTTGCCTTCAGATTCTTTTTGTTCGTTGCCGTGCGAAGTTTTTTAACCAGATCGTCGCCTTCCTGTTTGAGTGTTTTTTGCAGGTGAGCCAGGTCTTTTTGCAATTTAATTACGAAGTCTTTCATAAAATTCTCTCTCCAAGGTTAAAAAACGTTTCCATCGTACGAAACTAAGGTCGATCGCCTCCAGCGTCAAGGCTGAGAGCGCTTCGATTTGAATGTTGCGGGCCGTTTTTCGAGGAATGCGGTCATTCCTTCGCTCGCTTCGCCGGCGGACCAGCAATCGCCGAAAGATTCTGCCTCTGAGCTCAAACCAACTGCTAGATCCATCGTCAAACTATCCCGAACTAGACGTTTGCAGCGTCGAACGGCTTCCGGCCCGGCAGCCAGAATTGCCTCGATCAGGGCCTGCGTCTCCGCGTCCATTTTTTCAGAATCAAGCACCCGAGACACCAATCCCACTTTAAGGGCTTCATCTGCATTCAGGGTTCGCCCCCTGCCAGAACAAATCATATCCAATGCAACAGGTAGGCCAACGCGGCGGGCAAGGCGCTGAGTTCCGCCAAATCCAGGAATCAGTCCTAGGTTCACTTCTGGTTGGCCAAACTTCGCCGTATTCGATGCCAGCAGAATGTCGCAGGCCATGGCCAACTCGCAGCCGCCGCCCAAGGCAAATCCGCGGACTTTGGCGATCACGATTTGCGGCATGGACTCGAGCAAAGTTGTTACTTCCTGGCCAAGCAGAGCAAATTGCCGGGCCCCCGCGGCGTCAAGCGCGCGCATTTGTGAAATGTCCGCACCGGCAACAAATGCTTTTTCTCCAGCACCTTCGATGGTTATGACTCGAACCTCCCGGGCTTCGCTGATCCCAGTTAGTGCATCCCGCAGTTCCTCGAGTATTTCTCGGTTTAGGGCATTCAGTGACGTTGGGCGATTGATCACCACCTTGGCGGCCTGCCCGCCGTGGGTTGACTCCACGAGAAGTGTCTCGAATGGCCCCGTGAATGTTTTCTGCATGAAATTCAAACCTTCCATCGACTAGTAGGAGTAGACGCCACGCTTTGATTTTCGACCCAGCCATCCTGCTTCAACGTGTTTTACGAGAAGGGGCGATGGACGGTAGCGCGGATCTCCAAGTCCGTCGTGAATGACGCGCATGATGGCCAGGCAGGTATCTAGCCCGATAAAATCGGCTAGGGTCAACGGTCCCATGGGCTGATTGGTGCCGAGTTTCATCCCCTTGTCGATGTCTTCGGCCGAAGCCACGCCTTCCATGAGGGCGTTAAAGGCCTCATTGATCATCGGCATCAGGATCCGGTTGACCACGAACCCAGGGTAATCGGCGCTGCGGGTGGTTTCCTTGCCTAGTGCGTGGGCCAAATCAAGGATTCGCCGGGTGGTGTCATCGGAAGTGGTCATTCCAGGGATGATCTCCACCAATTTCATCAACGGCACGGGATTCATAAAGTGCATTCCGATGAATTGCCCCGGCCGGCTGGTGGCCGCAGCAAGGCGCGTGATGGGAATGGAGGATGTGTTGCTGGCAAAAATGGTCGTGGGTGACGTGATTTTATCAAGTTTTTGAAAGACCTCGATTTTCACCCTTTCGTTTTCAGTGATGGCTTCCACGATCAGGTCGCAACCAGCTAAGGCCTGCATGTCGTTCTTGAAGCTTAAGGCAATCAGAGCGCGCTCTCGGCTAGCAGCCTCAATGACGTTTTTCGCCGTCAGCTTCTCCAGAGAGGCCTGGATTCCAGATTTGGCCTTCTGAAGTTGATCGTCACTGACGTCAACCAAGACCGTCTGAAGCCCATGAGTGGCAAAGACTTGGGCGATTCCTGCACCCATTTGACCGCCACCCACCACACCAATTGCCTTGAATCCCGCGATTTCAATTCCCATCTTGATTCACCTCGTGCAAAAATCTTCGGGAATCTTAGATGAATAGGCCTTAAATGCAACACAATCACCAGAAATTATCGCCATTAGAAATCCAGACGGAAGTTTTGGATGCCCGGTCAATATTGGGTCGGCACGGCCTTAAAGGCTCGATTTCGGAGTTGTTGCAATGGATGGTTCTGGGTGCAGAGCAAGTTCGTGACGGAATTTACCTTGGAGGGCGCGGCTCGAACATTCTTTTGGGGTTGGTCCGATCGGCAATGCAATGGGATGGCGTTCTAGCTGCGCCATTTGGAACTAACTCGGTTTCTTCGCGATGGCCGAAGGCTGCATGCGGCCTCGTTGGAATTTTGTCTTATGACGATGTTGCCCGGCTGGCTTATCGCGAACCGGGGGAGATCTTGCGGGATTTTTTGCCTGTTCTATCTCGGGTTTGGGCCGTGGAATCCGCGCTCCAGATTGATGCGCAACGCGAGATTATTCATGGGGTTTGGCCTGCGCATTTACGTGCCGTATCTTTGGCCCAAATGGACGACCTCTTGGATCGCGCTCGGACTATTGCGGTCGCGACCTGCGGCAAAACAGACCTTCCCCAAGCATGGGAAGACTGGGAGCCGGCGTGCAATGCGGAGGTTTCAGACGACGGCTACCTTGAGACCGCTGGCAAGGTTGTTAAAATGATCTATGATGGACGTTTTTATCAACTGAACTTATTGCGCTATTTTGAGCTGTCAGGAACGGTCCCGCACGGATGGCCAATCAACCGGATCGAAAAAGTTGGTGGATCGTGGTCGGCTATGATCGATATCGGTGACGGCGTCCGGGTCACATCCTTAAGCCCCGAACAATTTATTTCGATTTCAGGTGAGCGGATTGAAACCTTCCCGGTGAAGGGAACCATTGCGCGAGATCCTGATCCACAGAAGGACGCGTTTAATTCCCGTAAGCTGCTTGAAAGCGCGAAGGATCTGGCCGAACTCCACATGATTGTCGATTTAATGAGGAATGATTTTCACCGAATTTGCAAACCTGGATCCGTCGCCGTACCGATTGCTCAAGAAATACGCTCCCATGCCAACGTCCATCATTTGCACGCTCAGGTGACTGGAAACCTGAAGGAGGGCGTGAATTTCGCTGAAATTCTTGGCGCTGTTTGCCCTGCTGGATCGATCACTGGAGCGCCAAAGATTGAAGTGATAAAGACAATCTCCGACTTGGAGGATCGGCCGCGCGGATACCACATGGGCCATGTTTTTCATTGGCGTCAAGATGGAACCTTCGATTCCTCGGTGTTGATCCGGACCATTGTCAGGAAATTTAACGACAAGTTTGAATTGGCCGTGGGAAGCGGTATCGTAGTGCACAGCGATCCAGCGGCCGAAATGGCGGAAATCACTGCCAAGGCGCGGATCGTAACGTCTCCGATTAAGAGGCTAAATTGATGGCTCCAAGTAATTTTAAGCGACGCTCATTTGCGAGGCTCCTAGGTCGTCGTGTTCGCAATGTCGGACGCATGGCACAGATTACAAATGTTTTTGCGCGCCACGGTTTCTGGGGTTTCATTCGCGAATCGGGACTTGATCGATGGTTAACCCCAGATCAATTGCGCACCGCTGAAGCGGAATCTTCGGCTGAAGGGCGCAGTAATCGTGATTTATCTTTGCCCGAGCGGCTCCGCATGGCCTTCGAGGAGCTTGGCCCCGCTTTTGTGAAGCTGGGTCAGGTTTTGGCTGTGCGTGAAGATTTATTGCCAGAGGAATATTTGGCTGAATTGCGCAAGTTGCACTCTCAGGTTGAGCCACTGCCCTTTTCCGTAATCCAACAGCGCCTTGAGCAGGAGCTTGGTGCCGAGCGCATGGCTGATTTCATTGAAGTTAGTGAGCGGCCTTTGGCTGCCGGATCGATTGCGCAGGTTCATACGGCGAAATTATGCACCGGTGAAGACGTTGTTATTAAAGTTCAGCGTCCCAACATCCGCCATCAAATTGAGACCGATCTGCAATTGATAGGAACTCTGGCAACGATACTTGAAAAATATATTCCAGAGTTACGTTCAATTCGCCTGTCGACCATGGCAGATGAGCTCAGTCGCGCAATGTCGAGTGAGTTGGATTTTATCCGCGAGGCGGGGAGCACAACTAAATTTTCAGCGAATTTCCGCGATGTCCCTTACGTCGTTATTCCGGAAGTTTTTTGGGCGTACACCACAACTCACGTGTTGACTTTGACTTACTTGCGAGGGACCTCACCTTGGGACAAGGCTGAGATCCAGCGACTTGGGCTAAATCCAGTCATGCTTGTCGAGCAAGGCCTTGAAATGTTTCTCAAGATGGTATTTGTGGACGGATTTTATCATGGTGATTTACATCCCGGAAATCTCCTGGTCTTGCCTGAAAACCGCGTCGGAGTTCTGGATTTCGGTTTGGTCGTTCGCATTTCAACTTTTACACGTGAACATTTGGCAGGACTTCTTGTCGCCTTGGTAGCCGAGGATTTTGAACGGATGGTTCAGCATTTCGTAGAACTGTCGGAGCCATCCTCAGATTTTGATCTTGAGCGATTTCAGCATGACATCGCGAATTCCGTGGCACCCTTTGTGGGCTTGCGGCTGAAGGCCATCCGTTCTGGTGGGTTGCTTTTTGATCTGGCAAAAATTGCAGCGCACCACGGTGTTCCAATGCCTCAAGAGTTGATCATGTTTATTAAAACCCTCGTTCAATTCGAAAGTATCGGTTTGCACCTGAACCCAGAGTTCGACATCATCTCGACCTGTGAAAAATTTTCGGCGAAAATCGTTAAGGATTTATACTCCCCTGAAAACCTTCGGGATCAGGCGATCGTCATCGCACGGGATGCTGCCGCGCTGCTGCGTCATGCACCCCTGCAGATTCGACGGCTATTGAAGGCGGCAATTGATGGCGATTTGCGCCTCCAAGTTGAAAGCGACAGTATTGATTCCCTTAGCGAGGTGTTGGATCGAGCCTCGGCTCGTCTGGCCCTGAGTTTCGTGTCGGCGGCACTTTTTGTTGCCGGGGCGATTTTGACGCGAGATACGGATGGCCGTTCTTTGTTGGGGGTCCCGGTTCCAGCGTTGGTGGCGATGGTGACGGGTGCTGGTGCCGGCTTTTTAGTTTTAATATCTATTTTAAGAAAACGTTCGTTGTTTTAATTTGGGAACTATTTTTACGGAGGATATCGGGATGAAGATTTTTGCTGCGGTACTTTTTTTGATGTGTTCTGGTTGCGCAACTTGGGATTTTACGACGGCACGCACCATTAAAGTTCGCGCGGGTAAGGGCGGAGTTTTGACTTTGAATCCTCCCGACGACCCGAGAGCCCGAGCCAAGGCGCAGAAAATCATGAGCCAGACGTGCCGTGGTAAGAAGGCTGAAATTACCGAAGAAGGCGAGGAGGTTGTTGGCACTAAGTCGGTTTCAAACACCCAGCAAAATGAGGGTTCTGCGGGTCAGAAAATGGGCAAGTGGACCGTGAATGCACGGCCTGCTTCAGAGTCATCGACTTCAGAGCAGCAAAACATGACTGAGTGGCGCATTACCTACGAATGTAAGTAGGTGGCATTCAAAAAAAGCCCTCATCGCCCCGCTGGTTTTGCGCGGCGATGAGGGTTTTTAACATGCCAGCTCATTAATGCGCAGGAGGTAAAGAAGATGGTAGGCGCCGGGGTATTTGATCGCCGGAAAGTTGGTTGTGGATAAGCGGATCTGGTCAGTGAATGTTCCTGTAAGCGAATAGCTTTTCGTCCATCAAGCGGAGCTAGGCGTGCGATTCAAAAGGCTGACCACATTGCGCGTGAGGTGTGGTCGAATGCTAGCGCGAGAGGGGTTTGCATGTTCACCGCGATTTATTTGCAAGCCGTTTAACAGTCCCGCCCATTTTGAATTTAGTCCCATCGAACGAGTGCGGCTTCCATGGTAGCCCCTGGCCCCATAGCGATAAAAACGCCTAAATCGTCTTGCTCAATCTTATCTTCCTCATGCAAGCGCTCCAGACTCATTATGAAGCTTCCCGATGAAATATTGCCATAATCGCGAAGCACAGAGCGTGTATGGCGCACATCATCTTCACGTAAGTTGAGCGATTTTTTTGCCCCGTCGATCACCGCTCCTCCACCCGTATGTAGGACCCAGTGCTTGATATCTTGTTTGGTAATGCCATTGCGATCAAGTAGCCGCTGCACGGGAATTTGCACATGGTTGCCAATTACGAACGGAATATCCTTACTTAAGTAAAAGCTCCATTTATTTTGAGCCTCGTCCCATGTGAATGTCATAGCGCCATGTTGTTCCGGAATCGTGAAAGATTCAAAATCGTAGATGCTTAATTGGGCGCGAGACCCTGATTTTCGGGAGCGAATTCCCGCGTCTCTGCCCGTGTGCCGGACTTTATTCAAGATCAATGCTGTAGCGCCGTCTCCAAATAGACTATTTACAATGCCTGTGCGGACCGTATCATCACGAACGTAGCTAGCCGAGTTGACCTCGCAGCAAAGTACCAGAATATTCTGTTCTGGGTTGGCGCACGACATTTTTGCACCGGAGTATAGGGCGCTCATTCCAGCGTTGCACCCCATACCAACGATATCCATCCTATGTAAGTTTTGTTTCATACCAAGGGATCTTGAAACCAAGGATGAGACACCAGGAACCAAGAATCCGGTGGATGTCACCGCAATTAAAACATCAATGTCACTCGCATCAAGACCTGCGTGATCTAAGGCTCGTTGGGTTGCTTTGACCCCAATATCGAGAATACCCTGCTTGAACTTTTTGTGGAGATCGTTTGGTGTTTCAAATCGAAGCTTGGCGGCTTTAGGAGCAAGTGGCGGAAGGTAAAGATGCCGTGTTTTGACATGGCCAGAAGCCATCAATTTTAAGACGGTCGGATTGGTTATGGCAAATAGTTTGGCGATTTCGTCCTGCGTATAGACCATGTCCGGAAATGCACTGCCGAACCCTTTAATCTTTGTCAACGGGAAATTTTTCGCACTCATATCCAACTCCATTAAAATTATCCCTATGTAAAAAAATGTCGCGCTTGTGTGATCAAACTAAAAATTCATTGGAGTTATTGTTGCTATTACTCGTGGTAGTAGCAGATTTCAGAAAACCACTTAGAAAAATTGCGATCATTTTATCTTGTTGCCGAGCAATCCTGCCTTCAAAATTCTTATTCAATTTCTGGTGTGCTGAGCATTCGTCCTGAGACCGTTGATCTGCCTCCTGACGCCAGGAATTTTCCAATATAAATAGACCAGGCTCCCTCTAAGGTTCCTCGGGCGACTTCCGGCGACTCAGCAAAATCCACAACGACCAGGTGACGCTCTGCAGGGCTTATTTTTTTCAAAATCAGATCCTTTTCGTTCAACGGATCTCCCTTGAAATAAAGTTGCGTCGTAAGGGATGGATAACCTACCTTGTGGACCTTCACGTGGATGTGGGGCGGACGATCCCAGCCTTCACTCGCGGGATAAGCTCCTGGCTTGATGGATAGGACACGAAACTGGCCAGAGTTATTCGTAATGACCTGCGCCCAATATTGAAAATGAGGATCTAATGGTGCTGTGTTGGAATCGTTGGGATGGTCGTATTTACCCGAGGCGCAGGCTTGCCAAAACTCGACCATTGCACCTGCAATTGGTTCACGTGTGTCAGCATCCAACAGGACACCGTTCAAAAGTATCCTTTGCCCGTCGGCAAATTCCGCATGACCCTTTACGCGAGTCATGTCTGCGTCCTTGTCCAATTGGTTCAGGATAGGATAGAAGGGGCCTTCCGTTTGTGGAGGTGTTTTGATGTTCCCCGCGGCCTTTGCTGCTGAATTCAGTAGAAACCCGCTGGCCAAAGCCCCGACACCTGCCAGCCCTGCATTTTTTAATATCTCCCGACGCGCTGAATCAAATTTTCCCATAGCTAATCATCCTCGCTAAATAGTTTTTGTTAATTGATTCTTTGAGAAAAGAAGCATATCTATGTTTCCACATATTGGTAAAATTAATTGTAATTATATATGTGATAAGGAAAAACTATGTTTCCATCTCCTACGGACTTGCACTATTTTCTTGAGGCCGCGAATACACAAAATTTTTCACGAGCCGCCGAAAGGCTTGGAATCACTCAACCATCCTTATCGTTGGCGATCCAAAGGCTGGAGGCGGATCTTGGGGAAAAAGTTTTTCTGCGCAGTAAGCGTGGCGTCACCTTAACTCAGGGCGGAAAGCTACTGCTCGTGCAGACACGAAATCTATTGGAGGTCTGGAATGGAGTGCGGGCGGATGCGCGGGGATCGATGCAAACAATCAAAGGCAACTACATCCTCGGCTGTCACCCATCCGTTGCCCTGTATTCTCTATCCTTGTTTTTACCAAAGGTACTGCTAGCTCACCCGGACCTTCAGGTGGATTTAGTTCACGACCTTTCGCGAAAAATCACTGAGGGTGTTGTGACCTCAAAAATCGACCTTGGAATTGTGGTTAACCCACATCGCCATCCTGACCTATTGATCAAAAAACTTGCCGATGATGACGTCGGATTTTGGGTTCGTGATAGCAAGAAACAGGAAAGTTTTTCAGACCGCGGTGGCAAAGGGCATATCCTGATTTATGACCCCGAATTAATTCAATCTCAGGTTCTACTTAAGAAAGCAGTAAAATTTGGATTTAATCCTACGCGGATCATCGAGTCAGGAAGCCTGGAGGTCGTCGCTGAGCTCACTGCAAGCGGATGTGGCATTGGAGTCTTACCATCCAGAGTCGCCGAACGGTCCAGCAAAAAAATCATCCGCTTAGCAGGGGCGCCATTTTACCGGGATGAAATATGCCTCGTCATGCGCGTGGAAAATAAATCTGTCGCTGCGATGCGTTGCCTCGCCGAAGCAGTGGCTGAGGGCTTCCTCCGATAGCCTAATGGGCACCAAATATCGGCCCAAAAAAATTAAGCAGCGTTGAGCGGCATGTGAAAGCTGAGGCCATCAATGTCCACATTGAATCCGTTGCCATCGGCCCGAACGGTCAGCTCCTTTCCAGCAAACTTCAACGTCCTCGACCCCCCAAACGGAATGATCATTGGATCGACAGAGACTGATGCGCCGCCACCGAAGCTAAAAACAAATTTACCAGTTGGATCTATTTCCATTCCTTCGAGAACATCGCTGGAGACCGAGCGAACCGGCTCGGCGTCAATCCCACCGTGGATACTGACCACGTTTTCTTCCGTCGGTAATTCTTCGGGGGCAGACTCAGGGATCACTTCAGGAAGCGATTCCAGAACTTCGTCCCGAACCGACGCATTTTCATCAGCTTCAACCGGAAAGGCTGCCTCAGCCTCCATCGATGCCACCATGGTGGTTTCCAGAGCATCTTCCGAAGTGGTTTCCGGGAGTGGTTCGGTATTGCCCACGATTTCCTCCTCCATCACAACTTCATCGGCCGGGCCTGGAACTGCAGCAGCTTCGGCCACTTGCTTGGCATCGCCGCCAGCGTCAGCGCTGTAAGGCGCCAAAACGTTGATGAACGGCTCCATACCGATACGCTCAATGACGGCCTGCATGCGTTCGCCTGCCTGTCCGTTTTCCTTCCAGACATTAACCGCGGCCTTCACTTTTTCAACGATTTGATCGGCCGGAATTCCTTCAGCAGCAAATGAACCCAGCTCTGGAATGACAGCTTGCTTGCCGCCAATGGAAATACGGTAGCCTTCTTCCGTCCCAACGATCGCAATATCTAACGTGTGGCAGGGCACGCAACATGTGGCACAGCCATTGATTCCAATTTTAAGCGCCGCGCCCGCCTCGACCCCAGCCAGTGCCTCCGTAATATCCAGAGATGATTTAAGGGCATCCTGCTTGCTTTCCGGACATAAGGCGCCAAGGCATGCCAGCGGCTGATGGATTCCATCCTGATAGTCACGGACCGCAAGCCCACCGGAGGCAAGTTCCTTGGTGATCACCTCGACTTGTTCCGGCACCACAAAAAGGGCCAGGCGTTGGTCTTCGGTCGCCTTGATGATCACCGAATGTTGTTCCGACAATGCGGCCAACTTTTTCAAGTGGGCTGAATTGTAGAGTCCCCCTGGAACTTCAGCCAAGAGGGCAACAGAACCGTTTTTTAATTTAAATGGCGTACCCATTGGCGCTCCCTTTGATTGAGCCACTCACACGCGTGAGTTCTTCACGCGCTTAAGCTCATCCCGTTGAGAACCAATCGGCGAGCAATCCCAGTCACTTGACCCACGCAGGCAAAAAAAAAGGCCCTTAGGCATGGAAGTCCACGTCTAAGGGCCCAGAAATAATCACGAAAACACAAATATATTTCAAGAAACAAAATCCAAAAAGTTCGCTTAGCTCAGATTTTCCATGTAGTCACGCAGCCGTTGATTCATCAGTGCCTTGGAAACCCAAAAGGTAGATGCGAGCTGCTGTACAATGTCTAGGCTACTGTCGATCCGCTCTACTTCGCGGCGCATGAAGTCACCCGGGACAAGCAACAATCCCGCGAAAGCGTTGCCCTGGATGTCGAGAGCTTCCGCTGGAGCACCAACAAAGGCAGCGCCCAGAGCGTGGCCTGTGCGGACCAGCCAATTGAAAATTTCCTTGGCGATCAAGAATCGGATGAAGGAACGTGAATCGCTGGCGCGGTGACGGATGATCAGCTTGGTTTCAGAGCCTTCACCAGTGTATTCAGCCACGAAAGGCTTCACCAGGGTAGCCTCGGCCACAATCGAAATTGCCGGGAACATCTGAAGCACTTCGGGGATATAAACTGGGGCTTCCGTGAAACGGCCCAGCTCGATGATTGCCTTTACCGTCTTGAGGACTGCTGCGCGATTCACATCAAACAAGGTTTCAAAGGAAGCGGGAGACCCATCTGCCTGCCAGCGGCTGGGGTTCTTAAAAAATTCCTTCTTTAGGTTCTCCTGCTGGCGCCCAGACATCGCAAATGCACCATAGCCGCGGTATTCGAAGACCGCCTCGTCCAGACCGACCGCGCCTGCGGCGATGTCAATCACCAGCCGCTCGTCGACGTTCAAATGATCAGCGAGCCCTCGCAAGGTCGAAAGGGAGCGAATGTTCTTCTTCCCCTTTTTCCAATGGCTGCAATCAGCGGGATCGTACCCAAGGATCGCACCAACATCCTGGTCAATGACCTTGACGTTGCCTTCGTAGCGAATTTCAAGAGCCTCCTTGCAGAAACGAAACAAGGTGGCGGAATGCGGGTAGCGGTTCTCTTCCGTCTTTTTCATATCGGCTAACCTCCGTGTCATAGGCCGAAGCCCAAAGGATCCGCATTTTGCAGATCTCCTGAGCGCCAAAGAAATGCGGCCTCATGCCGCACTAAAAGCCTGTTTTTACAACTGTTAGGGAATGGCTGTATTCAATTAGAAACGATTTTTTGGGACCGGTCAAGGCGCTCAGGCCTTGGCTGGTTCCAAAAGGGCGATGGTGATGGGTCCTGGAACCATGGAAACCTTACACTTCACCACACTGGTGACGCGTTCAAGGAGGACACGAGCCCGTTCTGGTGACTCGCGCTCGCGACCACGAAGGCGGACGATAACCTTCACCTTGTCTCCACGCTCGAGAAACTTGGTGATATTGCCAATTTTAGTTTGCAGATCGTGATCACTGATGTTGATCTTGAGCTGAATCTCTTTCAATTCAGAACTCTTCTGCTGTTTGGATTTCGCTTTTTTCTGTTCGTAAAGAAGCTTCTTGAAGTCTTGTAGACGAACAACCGGTGGAGTCGACTTGTCGCTGACGAGGCAAAGGTCAAGACCCTCTTCCTCTGCACGGCGCAATGCTTCCGTGACGGGAACGATTTCGTTTACTTCTTCGCCAACCAGGCGGACTTGGGGGTATTGACGGGAGTTGGTGCGATTTATGACTTCCAAAAGCGATTTGTCCTTTCGACAGGTTTTACAACGGGCACTCGACGACCAGATTTAAGGTCGCCAGCACTTTCTTATACAAATTAACAGAATTTTCCAGCAAGATTGAGGCCTTGAATAAACATCCCTTGTGGCTCAAAGCCATAAAAACAACATACACCAATCATTACAGACGGTTACTAATGTCGCCAACCAAGCCTCTCATCACTGACCCGATCGAACAAGCCTTCAAATTAGGGGAACATTGGGTTCCCGGGATCTGGCGCTACATGCTGCCCGTTGCCTTGACCGACATCACTTTGCCACAGGAACGGCGCGCGACCTGCCTAAATTGCCCGCGCGCCAAATTTGAGGGCTGGCGTCCCGACTACCGATGCTGCACCTATCATCCCCGCGTGCCCAATTTTCTTTTAGGGCTCGCCCTTAGTCAACCGGCATCCGAGAAAATTATAAAGACCCTTGTCCTTAAGGGCTTTCTATTACCGGAGGGCATGATCTCTTCGCCAAATCAATGGGCACATTATTTAACGGACACCGGTGAAGATCGCTTTGGGCGCAGCGAAAAAGTCCTCTGTCCATTCTTGGAACAGAAATCTGGACTATGCAACCTTTACGCCTTCCGCAATTCGGTTTGCTCAACTTTCTTTTGCCAACATGATCACGGCGACAAGGGTGACCGATTCTGGTCCAGCTTGCAAACCGTTGCGCAGCAGGTGGAGATGGGCCTTGGCCAATGGGCATTGAACCAACTCGGATTTGACGTCAAAGCTTACATGAAGCGCCTAAACTCACTTTCCACAACCATTGAAAAAGTTTCAGACCCAGAAACCGGCGCCTGGACACCGGCAGCATTGAAGCTCGTATGGGGCAAGTTTTATGGCCGCGAAATCGAACTACTCCAGGCCTGCGGGGATCTTGTCCGAAAACATCGCGATGAGCTGTGGAAAATCGCCAATACCATCGACATTCTTGAGGCGCATAAATTTGATCGCGCCTCAGTGCGTATTGTTCCAAAGAAATACCGGTCCGAAATAGACGCGGAATATTTTGAAAGCGGAGACACTTCGCCGCCGCGCGATATTTGGCGGGGCTTTAAGGCCTTGCACAAAAACCTTTGGGCACTTCCCGCGGGATCTCTTTCGTTCAGCCCAAGGGCCCAGTTGATGGCCAACCCCAAAGACGACGCTGAAGGCAAGGCCTTCAAGGACTGCACCCACATGGTTGAATTCCGGGCACGTCGTAATGCTCACGATTACGAATGGCGTGAATACATCCCGGCCGACAAGGCGATGGCGCTGCTGTGGTTCAGTCGCAGGCGCAAAGTCAACGCGGCCCTTCTGGAGCGGTTGTCCAGCATGCTCAAACAGGATGCATCGCAATTCCTGTCTGAGTGGACCGGTAAGAAAGTTTTAACCAAATCTTTGCCCTGACAGCTAGTCGTGCCGTAAGATCTCGGAACGCCCCCTCAATCTTAAAAAAAGAATGGGGGGATGAGAGATAAAAAACCAACAGGAGTCAGAAATGATATTCAAAGACATGTTTAAAGTGAACGTCCTAAGCGCAGCCCTCGCAGCAACGGTCGCTACATTCGCGAGCACCACACCGGCTTTTTCCGCCATATGGGTAACCGACCAAGCGCATTCCTCGGCTCAATTCAAAGTGAAACACATGATGATCTCCAACGTCTCTGGTGACATCACTGGTGTTGACGCAAAAATCAACCTTAACGACAAGGACATTACCAAGTCGACGGTTGAAGCAACGCTAGACATCAAAACGATCAACACCAATAACCCAAAACGTGACGAGCACCTTCGGAGTCCTGATTTTTTTGACGCCACAAAATTCCCAGTGATTAAATTCGTTTCGAAAAAAGTTGACAAAGCGGGTAAGGATCAATTGAAAATTTCCGGTGATCTCACCATTCGCGACATCACCAAGTCGGTGACGCTTGATGTAACGGGACCGACCGCGGGAGCCAAGGATCCATGGGGCAATATCAAGCGCGGCTTGAGCGCTTCGACCAAGATCAACCGCAAAGACTTTGGCCTCACCTGGAACAAAGCCCTAGAAACCGGTGGAGTGGTCGTCAGCGACGAAGTTAGAATAGAAATCGAACTTGAGCTGCAGCAGCCCGTAGAAAAGAAGCCAGCACACTAAAGCGAACTCATCATTAGGCTGAGACCAGGAGCAGGGAAAATGGTGGCGAAAAAAGTCGTTAAAAAAAAGACCGTTAAAAAGTCGGTCAAAAAGACATCCACCGGCGGTCCCATCCCGTCTTCCGGCGTGCATGCGCCGGAATTTTCCCTCCCTGCTTCCCCGGGCGATCAAATCGACCTAGCTTCATACCGCGGTAAAAAGAATGTCGTCCTCTATTTTTATCCGAAAGATGACACTCCCGGCTGCACGGCCGAGGCATGCTCCTTTCGGGACCATTACGAACGGATCTTGAAGACCGGCACCATCGTGATAGGCATCAGCGCAGATCCTGTAAAAAAGCACGAACGCTTCATTACGAAATATAGCTTGCCGTTCCCGCTCGCATCGGATGAGCAAAATACGGTCGCAAAAAAGTATGGCGTCTGGGTCGAAAAAAGCATGTACGGCCGGACCTACATGGGCATTCAACGATCGACTTTCTTGATCGACAAATCTGGACAAATTACCGCAGCGTGGCCCAAGGTCAAGGTCGATGGCCACACGGACGAAGTCCTGGCAGCCATCGACCTGCTATAACTACAGCAACGAAGCCGCTAAAGTCGCCAGTTCACTTCGCTCACCGCGCTTCAGGGTGACGTGGGCCGCAATTTTGGCATTCCGGAAGCGTTCAATCACGTAGGTAAGACCGTTATTCTCTGAATCGATATATGGATTATCGATCTGATAAGGGTCGCCCGTTAGAACGATCTTCGTTCCCTCTCCCGCTCGCGTCAAAATTGTCTTGATCTCGTGAGGCGTCAAATTCTGCGCCTCGTCTACAATAAAATATTGATTCGGTAGAGATCGGCCACGGATGTACGTCAAGGGTTCAACCGCCAGCATTCCTTGATTGATCAATTCCTGATAGCCCTTACCAAACCGCTTGTGCCGTCCCCCGGCGCCGCCACTGAGCAACAGCTCCAGGTTGTCGTAAATTGGTTGCATCCAAGGGTTGAGCTTCTCGTCAAGGTCGCCGGGCAGGAAACCCAGGTCCTTGCCCAAGGGAAAGATCGGTCGAGCAACAAGTAATTTATGATACTCGTCCTCGTCCGTGGTTTTTGCCAATCCGGCTGCAATTGCCATCAGGGTTTTACCGGTACCAGCGCCACCGCTAAGGGTCACAAGTTTGATGTTATCGTCTAGCAGCGCTTCAAGCGCAAACGTCTGCTCCAAATTTCTAGGATAAATCCCCCACACTCCCTCGGAGTGAGGCTCAAGCATCCTAACCACCTCGCCCTGGGGATCGTACATCCCGTAGACAAATTGATTGGAGTCATCTTGATCTTCCAAAATGACAAACTCATTCGGATAAAGGTCGGCAACCGGAGCCTTCATTTCACGCCGGTTGTACAAGTCGTTGATCGACTGGGAAGAAGTCTTGACATTACGGTAGCCGGAATACAGATGAGAAATATCGACCTTATCCGCCTCAAAATCTTCCGCTGCAATTCCGAATGCGTCGGCCTTAATCCGAAGGTTTGAATCCTTTGTGATGATGCTGACCTTGCGGCCATCACCAAATTGTTTTTGCAACGTCAGCGCAATCGACAGAATGTGATTGTCCGTGTTGTCGGCAAGAACATCCGGAAGGACGTTCATATTATGACCGAGGTAAACGAACAGGCTGCCTGATTCCTCTTTGTCATCAAACAGGCGAATACCCGACGACAAAGTTCCTTTTTCTCGCAATCGATCAAGGATCCGGGAAACCTCACGGGCATTGCGACCCGTTTCACTCAAATCTTTTTTAAAAGTATCGACTTCCTCAATCACTGAAATCGGGATCACAACATCATTGTCATCAAACTTGAAAATGCTGTCAGGGTTGTTCAGAAGAATGTTCGTATCAAGGATAAAAACTTTTTTCATAAACCTCGCCTTAAGTAAAAGGGCTGAATTGGTAAAACGGTAACACACATTCATGATCCCTGTCATGGCAGGCTGATGCCATTAATTCGGGCACCCCCCCCATAATGACACCGCCCTCCCATTCCGATATCTTTGAACCAGGGGGGGAGTCAAAAAATGACACCAGACGACAACCGGCCAACGGACCTTTATCCTGCCGGCTCCAACGCCGGAATTCAGAGCCTACTCACGGGATTCACCGACGCGAGCAAATCCCTATTCAAACAAAGAAAGACCCTGCTTACCTTTGCGGACTTTCTGGCCGTCGTCCAAAAAAATCCACGTTCGATGATCCGAAACAGCTCCAGCTACCTCAGGGACGTATTTGACTATTTCGGTACCTCTGGTGCACAAAAGTCGACCAGCAACGAAATACCGTCGCCTCTGAGCGAAATCGAGCGCTTCAAGATCTTCGATATTGGCACCGACCGGCAGATCCCAATCATTGGCGGCGAGGCCGTCCAGCGTGAACTGTACAATATCGTCCAAGCCTTTGTGCGCCAGGGGGTTTCCAACAAATTGATCATGCTGCACGGACCCAACGGTTCGGCAAAAACTTCGACCATTGAAGCCATAGCCCATGCCATGCAAATGTATAGTGAGGAGGATGCTGGGGCGGTCTATCGGTTCAACTGGGTCTTTCCAACCGACAAATCGAGCACATCAAAGATTCGCGGAGAAACTGGGCCAATTGGGTTTGGAAAGCCGTCGGTCGAAGAATATGGATCGGCATCTTACGCGCTCCTCGATGAATCCGAAATCGCGTCAAAAATCGTGTCTGAATTCAAGGAAAACCCAATCTATTTGATTCCTATGCCCGTCCGGGAAACTTGGCTCCGCAATTGGATCGGTCAGCAGGAAGGAATCGCGCCTGATCACGTGGAACTTCCCCCCAACATACTTCTGGGGGGACTTTCGAAAAAGAACCAGCAAATCTACGAAAATCTCCTGAACGCTTTTGATGGAGACGCCGGAAAAGTTCTTCGTCACATCCAGATAGAACGTTTCTTCTACTCGCGGCAGTACCGCGTTGGGATGTCAACGGTTGAGCCTCAAATGTCTATCGACGCTCAAGAAAAACAACTCACAATGGACAAGAACCTAACCAACCTGCCAAGCGTTCTCCAAAACCTGCGATTTTATGAGGCACAAGGCGAATTGGTTGAAGCCAATCGCGGAATCATTGAGTTCTCTGATCTTTTAAAACGTCCAGTCGAAACCTTTAAATACCTTTTATCGACGATTGAACGTGGGATGGTGTCGTTGCCTTCAGCAACGGCATTACTCGACGTAATTTTTCTGGCAACGAGCAATGAAAAACACCTGGACGCGTTCAAAACCATTCCGGATTTCAGTTCCTTTCGTGGGCGTTTTGAATTCATCAAAGTGCCCTACCTCCTCCGGCCGTCCCTTGAGGTTAAAATTTATGAAACGGATCGTGCTGCATTAGCTAAGTCCCACGAGATTCTGCCGCATACACTAGATCTTTTGAGCCTTTGGGCCGTGATGACCCGTTTGAAACAACCTGATCCAGAGGCCTACGATGCCCCCATGAGGGGAGCCGTCGTAAAACTGGACCCACGGAACAAGATCCGCCTTTATGAAGGTCAAGAATTACAAGGGATCAAATCATCAGACATCCATCAACTTCAGGAGCTACGTCAGCAAATCTGCGCTGAATCGGTCGGCTCCGTGGTCTACGAAGGACGTTTCGGAGCCTCGCCGCGAGAAATCCGGCAAATCCTTTACCGGGCAGGACAAACTTCGAGAGACGGGCTCCTTGGTCCAAGCGATATTTTTCGCGAGCTCGAAATTTTGGTAAAAGATCGCTCGGTCTATGATTTTCTACAATTCGAACCAGGGGGGAAATATCACGACGCCCCAATATTCATCAGAATGCTGCAGGATGAGTTTGCCGACATTTTCGAAACAGAACTTCTGTCCTCTTTAACTTTGGTCGAAGAGCAACAGTACGAACAACTAATTCAGCGTTACGTCGAAAATATCGTGTCGGAGATCAAAAAAGAGAAGATCTATAACTCCAAGACTTCATCTTATGAACCAGCGAATCAGAATCTAATGAAGGACCTGGAGAAGGTTCTGGGAATCACCGGCAACGTCGAGAAGCATCGCGAGAATGTTCTCGGCCGAGTTGCAGCCTGGAAGATTGAAAACCCGTCGACAAAAATCGACATCGCCGGAATCTTCCCAGACTTCTTGCGCAAGGCGCACGAGCACTACTACGAAGAAAAATCCAAGGTTATCGATGCGGCTCAGAAAGCCATGCTCGCCCTCGGGAGCGATTCGGAAAAAAGTATCCCCGATCAGGATCTGCACTTGGCTCGCACAGGATTTGCACAGCTTGAAAAACGTTTCGGTTACTCCGAACGCGCAGCACGTTCTAGCCTCAAATTTTTGATCACGAATCGCAAAGGACGGCCAAAAAAGTAATCGTTGGCCTCATTCCTCCGTCGGCCACATCAGGGCCCAAACCTTGCGTCTGCTTCGCAGCGCCTTCACGCCGGAAGCACGGGCCTCCGACTCTTCCATGTGCGGCACCTGATTTGCCGAAACAGACTTCGGTATCAAGACGCAAATACTTAACTCACCGATCAATCCCCCATAGGCAACATGATCCGATTTGAGAGCAAGGGTCCCCGTCTTGGCAAAAAGATCCGGATCGGGAATTTGAACGGTACGCAACACCTTCCGAATCTTATCCCACGCGTAATGATCTTGAGGAAATTCCGGGGGTGGCAACTTGCTACCTGACTCAACAACGTCAATCGCATCAAAGGTTGAAATGGGACTCGCCACCCTGCGGGCTAAATCTGGTCGATTGGATGGGGCGCGTTTTGAAACCTCATCTTCCCCTTTCGTTGCAACCTTGGAGTGTTCTTCGACCTTCAAGCCAAGCCTGCGCACTTCAACGACGGTCTGATCAAAGTATCGTTTGGCCTTAAAAAAGCTCCCTTTAGACCTATCCCAAGCGCGTTTGAACCAGGCGGCTGCATCGACTGGTTTTTGCCAACGCATATAGGCAAGTCCAAGGTTAAATCCAAGCTTGATCCAGTCTGAATCGTTGTCAGCATATCGCAGTGCAGATGTGTAGTGACCGACTCCCTCTTCGATCTTGCCCTCACGCACCATCACGACACCAATAGCATTCAACATCGACGCAAGAGATCCCTGCATTTTCGCAAGGTCAATGACGCCCATGTGCCGTTCCATATTGGTCGCAATCCGAAGGCCGTTGATCACCCGATCATCTTTTGGATCGATGGTGGCAGCATCAGTAAATGTGTCCTTTGCATCAGTGCTGCGGAGGGACCTGATCTGAGTCTCTCCGAGAAGGCATAGCCGCTCCATATTTCGTGGCGCCAGTGCCTCCGCTCGCCGCAGTAGTTTTGTCGCCGCCGGCAAATTTCCCGCGGCAATTTTCTTCCGACCCAACTCAATCAACGCTGGAGCGCAATCTGGATCAAGGACCACTAAATCCTGCAACAGGATTTCTGCCATATTTTCCAAGCCGCGACCACGCAACAGGCGAATGGCAATGAAGTACACCGGCGCCGGGCGCGGAGCCTGACGTAATCTTGACCTCAGGATCTCCCATCGGTCGTCGATGAAATTTGCACGAGGAACAAATCCCTGGATTTCCACCCCTAGATTTTGTGCTTCGGCGTCAAAAAAATCACGCTCGCGAAACAGATCACCAAGTTTTTTAAACACGTAATTTGCGTGGGATGGTTTTTCAACCAGTGCCAAAAGCGGGAACTCAGCCGCTAGCTGAAAATCCCTTTTATCCAAAAAGCCTGACAAAATTAAAACAGGCGTCCGATCAAATGCAGCATTGGAACGAATACGGTTGAGCAATGCAATCCCGCCTAAATCGGGCAATCTCCAATCAATAATAAAGGCATCGATTGCGGCGCCACTGGCAATAATCCGCGACGCCGACATCCCATCGCCGAATGTCATGACGTCCTTCACGCCGAGGTCGTGAAAGGCATGCTCCAAGGCCGAAAGAACAGCTTTTTCATCATCAACAATGACCACGCGGCGAGGAAGAATGCCTAGTAAATCAAGGGGATCTTTTTCCACAATGGAATTCGTCAATGGGGCGACCCTCAATGGCTGAAGTGTTTTTCGATGAGATCCTTCAGCAATTGCGGATTTGCCTCATAAGGTAACGTGACCTGCTGTTTCCCAACATGATCACGATTAAATTCCATGCATGTCGCGATCGAATTTTGATTCCGTGCCCAACTACGACGCGCCACGCCGCCCATAACATCCCACGGCATCGCCATGTCGACCACTTTACTAGCCCGTTCGCTGCCATCGAGCACCATGCCAAAGCCCCCATTGATCGACTTACCTATGCCAACGCCACCGCCATTGTGCAATGCGACTAGCGTCATCCCGCGAGCTGCGTTACCCGCAAAGACCTGCGTTGCCATGTCGGCCATGATGTTTGATCCGTCCTTTATGTTGGACGTCTCGCGAAACGGCGAATCCGTTCCGCCTGTATCATGATGATCGCGCCCCAACATGATTGGGCCAACTTCGCCGTTCCTCACCATTTCATTGAACCTCAGGGCGATCGCCCTTCGCCCACCGGCGTCTTGGTATAAAATCCGAGATTGAGATCCCACCACCAGCTTATTTTTCCCAGCATTCTGCACCCACTCAAGATTATCGCGATCCTGATACCGCAGTTCGGAGCGAATTGACTGGATGACTTCTGCCGCAGCAAGATCGGTTTTGGCAAGGTCCTCCGCCTTTCCGCTCAAGCACACCCAGCGAAATGGCCCGTACCCGTAATCAAAAAGCTCTGGCCCAAGGATATCCTCAACGTAACTTGGAAAGGCAAATCCATCGCGCTCGTCGCGACCATTTTTCACGATGTCGATAACTCCAGCATCAAACACCGACTTCATAAACGCGTTACCGTAATCAAAAAAATAGGTACCGGATGCGACCAAGGCCTTTACCATCGCATAGTGTTGTCGCAAAGATCGATCGACCATCTTGCGAAGGGTTAATGGATCTTCAGTGAGCAGGCGTGTTCGCTCGCTAAAATCAATCCCCTGCGGGCAGTAGCCACCTTCATAAACCGCATGGCAACTCGTCTGGTCGGACAAAAGATCAATCGTAATTTTTTCTTGGACCGCGTGGTCCAGAAGGTCGACGATATTTCCCTGGAACGCAATCGCCCGAGGGAGCTTGGCGGCCATGGCCTTCTGTGCCGCAGCAAAAGCCGCCGCCGGCGTTAGCGCTACCTCGCTCACCCAACCTTGGTTGCGCCTGGTCTCAATGCGAGACGGATCGACTTCCGCAATGATCCCGACGCCTCCAGCAATTTCCACAGCCTTGCCTTGCGCACCACTCATGCCCCCAAGGCCACTCGTGACAAATAAGCGCCCGGCAAGATTTTCGGACTCCTTCAAACCAAGTTTGAGCCGGCCCGCGAGCATGATCGTGTTGTAGGTACCGTGGACAATCCCCTGGGGACCAATGTACATCCAACCGCCGGCCGTCATTTGTCCGTAATTTGCAACACCGATCGCCGCTGCACGGTGCCAGGCCTCCGGATGATCGTACATTCCGATCATCAGCGCATTGGTCGTAATCACGCGCGGTGCCAGATCATGGCTTTTGAAAACGCCAATAGGATGGCCTGAATAAATGGTCAGAGTTTGTTCGTGTGTGATGTTTTCCAAATATTTTTTGATCAGCCGGTACTGCATCCAATTCTGGCAGACCTGACCCGTTTCGCCGTAGGTAACGAGTTCATACGGGTAAAGTGCAATATCAAAATCAAGGTTATTGTCGATCATCAATTGGAGGGCGCGGCCTTCCAGGCACTGTCCCTTATAATCGTTGACGGGCTTGGCCTTGATCGGACCCTGCGGCCGAAAGCGATAACCATAGATCCTCCCTTTGGCCATCAACTCATCTAAAAACTCGGGAGCTAGCGCGGCATGATGTCGCTGAGGGATGTAGCGCAACGCATTCTTCAATGCCAACTCGACATCCTGACGGTCAAGGCGCAATGGGCGCATCGGCGCTCGCCGAATTCCCTGCTCAAAATCAGGGGTGGGCGGCAACGGTTCGCCCTCTTCCAGGACCTGAAAACTCATGTGGCTTGAAATTTCGCGTTCGTTGAACATGATAATGCCCTCCAGGACGTTTTTTATACCACAGGATGCTTGCCATGGCCGCCGCAGACTGTTTCACTACAAAATTATGAAACGCTCCGATACAATTCCACGCCAAAACTCTCGCCTGCCTCAACTGGCCTTGTTGATGCGGCTTGCCGTTCCGGTTGTGATGAGCCGCGTCGGCCTTTACGCCATGGAGATCGTCGATACCCTGATCATTGGGCGAGTCGGTGCCGCTGCCCTTGCCGGTGTTGGCACTGGCGGGGCCTTGTTTTGGTTTGTAACGGTCACGGTATCTGCGGTGGTCCTTCCCTTGGATTCCATGCTCTCGCGTAAACTCGGGGCCGGTCATATCAAAGATGCCCACAACCTGCTCCTTCATGGACTGATCATTGGGATGGCGCTTTCCACCTTTGGAGTGGGCATCCTTTGGTGCGTCAGCAACTTCCTGCCTGAAATCGGCATTGGCGCCGAAATGATTGGCCCTGCGAAAGCCTTTCTCCAAACGATCCTTCTGAGCTTCCCTCTGGTCATCACCATCAACATCATGAATTCATTTTGGCAGGCCCGCAAACGCCCCATTGCCATGGCGATAATTATCGTCGCCGCAAACTTCATCAACTACTTTGCTAACATGGCGTTGGTCTTGGGCCATTACGGTTTTGAGCCACTTGGGGCTCGGGGCGCCGCCTTGGCAACCCTGATTGCCCGTATTTTTATGGTGGTGGCAATCCTTGGGTATTCCAACTGGTCTTACGGTGGACAGTTAATCAAAACGTTTCATCAAGCCTGGGCGCCACACCGGGAAACTTTTCGTCACATTATGAAACTTGGCCTTCCATCCGCAGCCCAGGCCGCAGCGGAAGTTGGCGCGTTTTCACTTTCAACCATTGTCATCACCCGCCTTGGCGCACAGGCTACGGCTGCCCATCAGGTCCTCCTGCGCATTGCCTCATTTACTTTTATGTTTCCCCTCGGAGTCTCCCAGGCCACGTCGGTGATGGTCGGCCACCGAATGGGTGAAGGGGATGTCCACGGCGCACGCCGTGCTGGGTGGTCTGGTATTTATCTTGGCGCGGGGGTCATGGCCATCAGCAGCATGGCGATGTTGTTATTCCCCGAGATCATCTACGGCAGCTTTACCAGTGATCCCGGCGTTTTCAGCCTTGGCGTATCCTGTCTGCTTTACATGGGTATTTTTCAAGTGTTTGACGGCATCCAAGTTGCTGCCACTGGCGCATTGCGTGGAATCGGTAATACGGCCGCCTCCATGCAGGCCAACCTTCTCGGCTACTATTTCCTAGGCCTACCGATTGGGCTTTGGCTTTGCTTCAGTCGTGGCATGAACATCCTCGGCTTATGGATCGGACTCGCAACCGGACTGATTGCCGTCGCCATCTGGCTGCTCATCGTCTGGATTAAACTCAGCCGACGACCCGTCCCATCAGAAAGACTTCCGTAATCCAACTCCATAAATTGAGAAGCCACCCCTCGATGCCGAGTAGGTCACACGGCCCTCACCCTCAGACTTGCTGAGGCCAGGCTCATAGCCCGCTCGCAAAATAATTTCCAGCGACTGAGTGACATATGCATCACAACGGACGACGACACCGCCGCCTCCCAGCGACCCCACATCCACTCCGCCAATTGTGCCGTAATATGCCGGAGCCCAGCTGACATCAATGCCAAGTCGAGTGCCGCCGCGACTGGGCTCAATTGATTCTCCGCCTCCGAACTTTCGCTCCGCACTAAAATCATAAGACATCTTGTTGTCATAACCGGAATCAAGATCCGCATAACCATGCCAAGTCAGTGCCGCGGAAAAATTCATTTGATCAAAAGCTCGGGCGTAACTCAAGCTTGCCGAGCGCGCCTGCGCCTCAGATCCCTGGTCGGACTCATTAACGTTGACCGTCGGCTGAAATAAAATTCCAAACTGATGTCCGCCGTGCCGCCAACCAATCGCCCAATGTACCTGGTGGTAATTGATCGTTCCATCAGAACGTAAATCAGAATCGGCGGTAGTTTGAGATTTTTTTTCCGACGCCGAGAGAGTTGCGGCCAAAGCAATTTCATTTGTAATTGTGCCACCAACAAACACCCTAAGATCGGTCGTCGCAACATTGTGCAGATACGGCACGCCGATTTGCAAATCACTGCCACTGGCCGTCATAAATTTTAATTCGCCAATAGAAGATGACGTATCCGTGATTCTAGATAATCCGAATCGTAAGGAGCTTCCTCCGCCTTCTGCCGACCCACTGAGTAGCTCCAAACTTAACGAAGAAAATTTTTGCCTTAATTCAAAACCCAATCCCCCGGTAATTGACTGAGAAAAATCACCCCAACCAGATAAATAGCCAAGAAAAGCAAGCCCACGAGGATCGAGCATTCGAAATGAAGCGTTGTCAGCGCTACTGCCTTGGCCAGGGTAGAAATAGTATTCATCGCCGAAGGCTGTATTTGTAAAAAGCAACAAAATCAGCCAGATCGCTGGAGATCTTAAAAAGCGCTTCACAAATCCCGACTCCCACCAATAAAAAACCGTTAACTGGCCGGCCAAGTCTAACACTTCCAAAACAAAATCGTTATAAGCCCCCTGTCTTCGGGATTTGACAGGATCAATTAAAAGGAAATAAACATGTCCTCAAAGAAAAACACCCTAAAATCTTCCGCCTCCGTCTCAGTCAACATGGTCACCCGCCTCGGCCTGGGCATCACCCTTATGGCAGGCCTCGCGACTTCTCACCCTGCCATGGCCTATAGATACTTTGAAGGCCCCGACGTCAGAAAAATAGCGGACACTGCCGCTGTGATTTATGACCTCGACGTTAAGCAGATCAACGGTGGCATTAATCCGGACTATTTTGCATACAAAATCAAAGGTCGCGTTGAGCTTGGCTCAAACCCATGCAACGCACACGGCCGCACAGTTGAGCTCAAAACCGCTAACCTTTTGTCAAAGCAAGACGAAAACGTTGTCGTGGTTTTTGCCGAGGTAAAAATGGGCCGCGATGAAGCCGCTCGCATTTGCACTATGGAATATGCGCCCGTTTTTGTCACAGTTGAATCAACCGTCCGCGGGTCATACTCGAAGGTTTATGGGGTAGTGATCTTAAACATCGATACCAAAGGGCAGCACGAGAGTATCAGTGATGTAATTAGTCATAAGTAAATTTTACTGAAAAATCCGCTACACGCATCATGCGAGCAACCCCGTCTACCAGGGCGGGGTGTGACCCCTCCTGGTCCCTCCTGCCAGTAAAACAGCCGCGGCAACGGTAAACCTTCTCAAATCATGTCGGGAAGCTCAAAATACTTTTTGATCCTACAAATCATCCGCTTATCATGATCGGGTCTGATGCTATCGATTGTAGGAAATTCAACCACACTTCACGATCTATCCCGCAGCCGTTCCCGGCAACGTTTTCGCGCCCCAAACCTCTAGCTGCGTGAATTCTGCCCCCTAAAACCGACCAATATCTCAACTACTCCCCCACCTTCCTTGCGTTTTCCTTCCCCACCCCGCATTTTGAGTACACCTCACCACCGCGTCCATTTTCATGGCGCCGCCTCCAATACA
>CAMDHM010000017.1 GCA_945898195.1 Pseudobacteriovorax antillogorgiicola
AAGGCATCCGTTGCCATGCATGCCATGGGGCGTATTGGTCAGCCTGAAGATGTTGCGGCCGCCGCAGCGTGGCTGTTGTCGGACGACAGTTCATGGATGTCGGGAAATACCCTGAGCATCGACGGTGGCCTTGCCACCATGAGGGCTCGTTGATGAAAACAAAAAAAATATTAATCACTGGCGCATCGGATGGAATTGGCAGGGTGACTGCCAGAGAACTGGCAGCGCGCGGGCACCACGTCATCATCGTAGGGCGTAACGAGGCGAAAACCAGGCGCGTCGCCGCAGAAATCACAGGCAAAGTCGATTGGATGATCGCCGACCTTTCGCGGCCGGCACAAGTGAAGCAACTGGCCCACGATTATCAAAACCGGTTTGAATGCCTCGATGTCCTGGTAAATAATGCTGGGGCTTTCTTTTCCCACTACGGAAAAACCTCGGACGGAATCGAACAGACCTTCGCGCTAAACCATTTGAATTATTTCTTTTTGACGGACCTTATGTTGCCACTTCTAATTGCGTCCAACGGGGGCAGGATTGTCAATGTGGCGAGCGAGGCCCACCGCGGGTGCGAACTGGATTTCGACAACCTCAACGGCGAAAACAAATATAGTGGTTGGCGGGCTTACCAGAAGTCAAAACTGGCGAATATTTTGTTCACGCGAGAGCTCGCGAAAAAGCTAAAAGGCACCAGGGTGACGGCCAACACGCTGCACCCCGGATTTGTGGCCAGCAAATTTGGCCACAACAACGCCGGCCTGTGGGGGCCCGCCGTAAGGCTCACCCAAGCCCTATTCGCCATAAACGAGGACCGCGGAGCCGAGACCTCCGTCTTTTTGGCCGATCATGCCTCTGTGGCCAACACCAACGGTGAATATTTTGACAAATGCCGGGCGCGCAAACCGTCGCTGGCTGCCCTGAATGATGATGCAGCCGTCAGGCTTTGGCAGGTCAGCGAAGAAATTTTAACGCGATTTAGATGAGATTCTTTGCCAGCATTACCGTGGCGATCCACCCTTTGCACAACCAGGCGAAAGTACGGAGCCAGTTGGTCCACACGAGACGCTTGACGACCCGTTGATCGAAGCCTTGCGCAAGGGCTGCGTGGCACGGAATGCTGAAAACCGCGGTCACGACCAAAATGAGCATTTCGATACCAACATTTAGAAATACAGTTGATCCATCGAGGCGCGCAGAACCCTCTGGCGTTGACAGCCAAATCATAAAAACTGTTGCGAGCAGGGCTTCCGCAATCATTGGAGCCCCGACCACCCAAGTGGTCAGAATCTGATGCCGGTTTGCATAGTGAGAAAAACCATCGCGCCCAATGTTTGAGAACAGGGGATAGTGGACGATTTGGACAAAGACAATGACACCAACCATGAACCAGGTGGCAGCACAGTTTCCCAAAAGACTGGCGCAAATCCATTGAGGCGTCGCAAACATTTGGATCATCGATTCTGGCATAGTGGCGCATAGCCTTCGCGGTAGGTCGGGTAATCAAACTCAAATCCAGTCGAGACCAAAAAATTATTACCGATTCGCTTGTTTGATTCCAGCAAACCTTTGGCGGAAGCCACAGGGATACCGTCTCGCTGAAAGTGAATCGCAGGGTTGGGTAAGCCGAGTTGATGCCTTAACCAAAACAAAATTTCAATTTGGGCCGCAGGATCGTGGTCCGTTACGCAATATAGATGGCCGGGACATTCGATGGTTGCCAAATGAATTAGTGCACGGGCACCATCGACAACATGGATCCGATTGGTCCAAGCAATCTCTTCGATAATCAATGGATCTGGCAGACTGCGCGCCATGGTCAGCAGACGAGTGCGCCCAGGCCCATAAATCCCAGAAAGGCGAGCCACGACCGCGCCCTCCCGGGCTGTCACCAAGGCCTCGCCTTCTAAAATTGCGCGCTGCGCGGCTGGAAGTAGGTCTGGATTGATTTGATGGAATTCATCCAGCCATTGCCCCTCGTCTTCAGGGTAAACCCCCGTGCTGGAAACAAAAATAAAACGTGGTGAAATACCCTCTGGCTGCTCAATAGACCTATCGATCATCGAATCAAGGCCGGCCAAAACATTGGTCACGCCATGGCGATAAGCATTGTGATAGGCCTCGACGGACGCGCCACCAGCAGAAACGCAGTAGATGACGGCATCGATCCGCGCCACGCCCGCAATAATTCCGATCACGTCACGAACCTGCACGGGATCCATAACGTCCATCACATGCCAACGGACCAGAGGCACAGCCGACACCTCTTCAGGCGAGGGTTGCGAGCGGCGGGCAGCAAAAATCTGGTGACCGGCATCAGAAGCGATCCGACAAATGACTTTGCCAAGGTAGCCAGCACCGATGACGAGGATTGTTGGCTTGTGGCTCATGGAGAAACCTCTTCTTCCTGAAGGCAGGCCGAAATCGCCTTTTCGAGTAATGGCCTGCCGTCAATGCGCGCGCCAAGGTGGGACAAAAAAACAAAAACACCACCAAGCTTCCGGTCGAGAAAAAGTAGTTCACGAGGCGGCGATGGCAACCGTTCATCGACCACAAGTTTCACACCCATTCGCGTTGCGCGCTGTGGCAAATCACTTTTACCCCAGTCGTAAATTCCATGATTAAACGGTTCGATCACCAGGTTGCACAGCTCAACAAAAGTCCTAGTCATCGAAGCCGACGCATTCCTGGGAAGAATTCCGACGTCTTTTCCGGCTGCTACCATCCCGGATTCATCACCATCTAAAGCCGCGCGCACCAATTGTGCGTAACGACGGACAAAGGAAGGGGGAAACCTTCGCATTGCCCCGAAATCAAGCAAGACAAGGCGATCGGGCTCATCGCCTGACCCAAGACGAACCCGGTAGTTCCCAAAATGAGGATCGGTCTGGACCAGATTCCAGGAAAAAAACTCGGCAAGGAACAATTCAAGAAAACTTTGCGCCAGATCCTTGCGGCGCTCTTCTGGCATGGACCTGACCGCAGGGTCTTCAATTTCAACGCTGTCAATCCAAGTCGTTGCCAAAATGCGAGGGCCGGAATATTCGTCGATCACTTGCGGAACGAGAAACCGGGGATCACCGGCAACGAAATCAGAATATTCACGGGTTGATTCCTTTTCCTGGACATAATCCACCTCGCGCCGCAGCATTGCACGGACTTCGGCGAAGATCGGGCCGTCATCAATCTTAACGGGCAGCGCCCCCATGAATTTCAAAAGCACCCGCAAATTACGAAGGTCACCTTCGATGGCTCTAGCCACTCCAGGGTATTGGATCTTCAAACAGATTTTCTGATTGGTGGCTTGAATATTTGCCCGATGCACTTGACCCAAACTTGCCGCGGCCCAAGGTTCTTCATCAATCACAAGTTCAGCTAGACGTTCCCGGCCAAGGCGCCGAATCAAAGCCCTTTCAATCACGGTCCATGCCACGGGATCCGACTGGGCATTCAGAGTTCGCAGGACTGCGTTTACTTCCTTCGGAAAAAAATGCTCGCCCACCATACCGAGCAACTGCCCGGCCTTCATCATACTACCCTTCATCTCGCTCATCATCTTAGCAAGAGCCTCCGCCTGCTGAAGGACGGTGCGTGTTTTCGCGATGGCTGAAATGCTAGTCTTGATCCCAAACCCAAGAACGCGCATCGAACGTTCTAGAGCAGAACCAGGAATCCGTTGAATGGTTTTCTTGTTTTTGTTGGCCATTTTATTGAGTCTTATGGAGATTCTGGCTTCTTGTCGTAAGGACAATGGCGGCAACCACTGCCGCAGCAAAATCCACGAACGGAAAGATAGTGGGCGGTAAAAACCATGAACCCCGTTTCAGGATCCGTATAGTAGTCGCGCTCCGGTTCAGCCTTTGTCCGACTGGACCGGACGGTGCTATCTGTCGCGCGTGTAGTGCTCATAACGTTCTGCTTCCGCCTGCCAGGGAGTGTACCCCCACTCCTCGGTCGGGGGAATCATTAACGTGGCAAATCCAACACCGAGAATAATGGGAAGAACCGAAATCCAACTTCTAATAACACCAGTCGCCACAGGAAATAACGTGATCGCTAACAAGGCGCCGGTTCCGAGACACCAGCTCACGAGAGACGCCCGGCGAATCAAAAAAACCACCATGTGGGCATAGCGCATCTTAGGATCGATCACTTTTTTACTAGTTTCACGATTTTTGCCTGCCATTAGAAGCCTCCTCCTTAAAAATCGATTCCGAATTTACCCGGATACCGAAAAGTTGACGTTGACCCATCAAATACCAACGAAACATGGCCAAGCCACCGACAAACAAACAAAAACAAAATGAATAGAACAGTCCAATACGATCCATCCAGATCATCGGCACAGCAATCACACAAAACACAGCGACCATCACAACAGCCAGAGCATAATTTAGTCCACCGTAGGAATCGGTTTGATCTGAGCCTTTCATAGGAACCCATAGAACCACCAAAATTGCGCCAATGCCGATTGCGGTCGCAAGGATGTCGCCCAGGTCGAAGGCCCTCACAAAATTCATTACCGATAAAAGAAAAGTTGGCACTGGATACCTCCTGTTAGAGGTTCGGCAAATCTGTGAAACCCTGAAGTGGGAAAATATTGCCGGCATATCAGTACGTTCCAGCTAAATGGGCACCTAAAGATAGCTCGCCCAGGAAATTCCGCTTCCGGCGTCGGCATGAGCCGGTATAAGATAACGGAATTCTTGGCAATTCGAATTGCAACGGTGAGGAAGACAATGCGCAACCAGACCCTGTTCGCAGCCCTGGCATTTTTCTTGATGGCCATCACTGGCAGCCTTGCTGGAAATCCAGCCCTTGCGGCCATGCCCGCGGGGCAGGGCGAAGCCTCAATGGATGAGCTAAAAGACGACGCCGACGAGGATTCTGTCGCCGACACTGCCAAGGAAGAACAAGGGGAAACTGAAAAGGATTCTGTGCTGCGGGCCGCGCGCCAAGTTTATTTGGGGCAAATCCGCTTTGATGAGAACGCCTTTGATTTCGGGCGCATCAAACGCGGCGAAAAACTTAGCCACCGCTTCATCTTCAAAAATATCGGTAAGGGTCCATTGAAGGTTCAAGGGGTGCACGCATCCTGCGGATGCACAGCTGCCGAAGTCAATACGGACAAAGAGTATGCACCGCAGGACAGTGGTGCCGTTGATATCACCTTTGACACAACCGACTTCAATGGCAGCGTCGTTAAAACGGTCACAGTAATGACAAACGAACGGCAGGTACCTGACCGAACACTATCCATCCGTGCCATCGTCGTCAGCGAGTTCGAAGTCACGCCACCGCTGGCGGACTTTGGCCAATTGCTCTCCCAAAATGGTGGCACCCAACAAATTTTTATCAAGGCTCTGCCGGGACAAAAGTTTGTCATCGAGAAAATTCGATTCAATGCCGAAGCCCTACAAGTATCGTCCAGCGCCAAAGACGGTGGCTACCTCCTGAATATCGAACTGAAGAAAAATGTTACCCCTGGGTTTCTTAAGGAAACCATCCACGTCAAAAACAATTCAAAATCACTTCCCGAACTGCGACTGCCCGTCCGGGCAACGATTCGTGGCAACATCGAGATCGAACCGCGCTACCTCGAGTTCGGAGCCATTTCCCCAACCGATAAGAGCAGCCGATCTGTTACCGTCACCGGCTTGCAAGAATTTGAGATCAAGAACGTCAGAATGGACTTGAATTTAAACGGTGCAAAAATAAAAGATACGTCGACCCTGCTAAAGGTAAATCCTGTCAGTACCGATAAATTGAAAAAATTGATTGCACTCGACCTGATGAACAAAACGGAAAAAGCCGGGAGCGTTCACGGAAGATTATTCATCGAGACCACGGATCCCCAGCAAAAGGAAATCCCAGTCGACTTTTATGCTTTTTTTAGATGAGAGAAATGAACCATAACATGACGCTATTGATGTCAATATTGCACGGAATTTCCGGGCTGCTTTTCGTGATTGGGTCCCTGATGTTCTGGCTCACCAACGACCGCTCCGACAAGGGCAGTCTTGTTGCCACCACTGATGAGAACAGGCAGGCAGTCCCCCACCAAGTACCGGGCTGACTCCACTTTAACCAGCCGATAATGCTCAGTCCGGCCATAGAACACACCCGGATTTTTTTTGCTTCTATAAAGAAACAGCACATTTTGAATCGTCCCGCAATCGGCCTCGGCCTGGCGGATTGTAATTGAATCTTGAAGCGCATTTAGGCGTGCAAGCCTTTCATCCATGACGGCTTCGGAAATCTGTCCCGGCATACGGGCCGCTGCTGTGCCTTTGCGCGAAGAATATTTAAAAGCAAAGATGAAGCTATACTGAACCTCTTCGACCAGCTTCAAGGTGTCCTCAAACTCGGCATCCGTCTCACCTGGAAATCCCACGATCAAATCTGTCGAAATCGCCATGTCAGGAACAGCGTCGCGCAACCATCGGATCCGTTCACGATATTCTGCAACGGTGACCTTGCGACGCATGACCTCCAAAATATGGTCATTGCCACTTTGTACGGGCAAATGCATGTACTTGCCCATGCGCGGGTCATCCGCAAATAACTGGGCCAAAGGCTGAGTGAAGTCGTGTGGATTACTGGTGGTGAAACGAAGGCGTTTTAAGCCAGGAAGGTTTACCACTTGCCGTAACAGGTCGACGAAAGGGCCTTCATCATCGGCAGAAATTTTTCTTGATTCAAGAAGATCCAAGCCATAAGAGTTCACGTTTTGCCCGAGAAGCATGATTTCGCTGGCACCATTTGCGAGCAGCAATCGGCATTCAGCAAGAATCTCAGCCGGCTGCCGCGAAATCTCGCGCCCCCGAGTAAAAGGCACAATGCAAAACGTACAGAAGTTATTACACCCCTGAGTGATGTTCACAAAACGAGTGACTTCATTCTTGCCAGTCAATGTTGGGGGAACCACATTTTCAGCATGTTGACGTTTTTTTTCATCGCCTGGTTTATTGAAACCGAGCGCAATCGCTGCACTGCCAACGCTGCTGGCACGGTTTAGGAGATCCGGCAATTCATCAATCTTACCTGGCCCCAAAAGGATGTCGATCTGAGGGGCAGCCTTGAGCAGCTTTGCACCCTCTGCTTGCGCCACACACCCGGCCACTGCAATCTGCACTCCGGGGCGCTTTTCCTTGAGGTCACGGAGGACCCCAAGACGACTAAGAACCTTATGTTTGGCCTTCTCACGAATGTGGCAGGTGTTGAGTAAAAACAGATCCGCATCCAATTCGTTCTCCGTCAAAACATAGTCCATGCCATGTAGCAGGCTCAGCATTTTTTCGCTGTCCGCCACATTCATTTGGCATCCCCAAGTCTCGACGTGAACTTTTTTCATTTGCGATTTTTCTTTCTCGCCGTTTTTGCGGCCTTGCGCATCTTACGGAGCTTGTCCCGGTCCACTGGGCGCACCGCCTTGGCTTCGCCCTCGGCACCGGCCCCACCAAAAAGACCGCCCATAGCACCAAAATCCGGCATACCGCCACCAAAACCTGGAAGGCCGCCGCCACCCATACCGGCCTGTTTCGCCATGTTGCGCAATTGGTTGAGCTGGCCTAACGCCTTACCACCAGGAATCTTTCCAAGAAGTCCCATACCTTGACCAAACATGCCCATCATTTGGCGCATCTGTTTGAAGCGCTTGATCAGGTCCGAAACCTCTTTCACCTGACGCCCAGAACCACGGGCAATACGCTTGATCCGGCTATCGCTTAAACAGTTGGGATCGATCCGTTCTTTTTCCGTCATGGAGTCGATCATCGCTTTGACCTTGGTCAATTCGCGGTCGTCCAGGTTGACGTCCTTTGGAATCATGCCCTGCATCGGCAGCTTGGCCATGACCTCCTTCAGAGAACCCATTTTCTGGATGCTGGAAAGTTGCTCGTAGAAATCCCGGAAGTTGAACTGCCCTTTGAGCATCTTCATGGCTTCGGCTTCGCGGTCGCCATCCGACACGCGATCGAAGTCTTTCATCAGGCCGACGATATCGCCCATGCCCAGAATCCGGCTGGCCAGACCCTCCGGACGAAATTCCTCAAGGCGATCGAGGTCTTCGCCCATACCGAGGAATTTGATTGGCTTGCCTGTGACTTCCTTGATGCTGAGCGCCGCACCGCCACGGGCATCACCGTCAAGCTTGGTGATGATGACACCGTCGATCCCAATGCGACTGTCAAAGGCCCTTGCCGTCGTCACGGCGTCTTGACCCATCATTGCATCGCAGACGAGCAGGATGTTATCTGGGCGCGCCATGCGTTTAATATTTTCCAACTCGGTCATGAGACCATCGTCGATCGTCAAACGGCCGGCGGTGTCGAAAATAACGACGTCTGCTCCTTGAGCGGAGGCTGCCGCCAATGCTTGCCGGCAGATCTCAACGGGATCGGCCCCCGGCAATGAAAAGACGGGAGCTCCAAGGCGCTGGCCCAAGACTTTCAATTGTTCGATGGCGGCAGGACGGTAAATATCGGCCGCAACCAGCATCGGTTTGCGTCCAGACTTCTGCAGATAGCGGGCAATTTTGCCCGTCGTCGTGGTCTTGCCGCTACCCTGCAAACCAATCATCATCACCGTCGCTGGGCGCGTGGAAGGTAGATTGAGGCTGATGTCTACGGGACCCATCAGACTCTCAAGTTCCTGGCGGCAAATTTCCACAAAGTGGTCCCCAGGACGCACCTTCATTCGAGAATCACCGCTGCCAGCGCGAACTTGAACCGAGCGCCCAAGGGCGCCGTCTTGCACACGTTTTAAAAATGATTTGGCAACACCATACTCAACGTCGGCATCCAGCAAACTTTGCCGAACCGCATTGAGGGCAGCGTTGAGATTATCTTCCGTCAGGGTCGAGACGCCTTTAAGCGTGTCCCGGGCCTGTTTGAAACCATTCGATAGGATATCAAGCATTGTTGTTACACCCCGTTCTGATAACGGGATCTATAGATCAAAATCAGCCGGCTGTCGCCGATTCCTTGATCACAGCGCGGGGCTTGGCAGACAGCCATTCAATTTTACCCGTGGCCATCGGGGCTGCCGGCATGGCCGAATCTTCAATCGCCGAAGGCACCTGTTGCAGAAGCTGGACCGTAAATGAATAGGTCCCGGCTGGCAGACGCAGGACCTTGGTTTCCCCATTGGTAACTAGAAACTCGGTGTCGCTTGTGATGCTCTCGGCAACGTAACGCTGAGGGGTCCAGGTTACATCCTCAATACCGCCGCTGCCAGGACCTTCACGCCCAATGCAAGCCGATTGGTTTGGGGCCGTCATCAGACCGAGCTCCTGAGCAATCAAGAGGCGCTTGTGGCTGGAATCAAAAAGCGGCTGCCAGCAGGCATAACCGAGAACGGCACTTGGATCCTGAGAGGCATCTGAAGCCACGGCGGCTGGCGTCGCGGCTTCCGCGGAGGCCCTCAAACGAGTGCCGGCGCGATGGGCATTCTGCCGTTCAATCAGCATGGCTTGAGTGAATTTTGCCAGGCCTAAAACCACATCTTCCTCAGGCTTCAACGTCACGAGAAACGTTGAACCCGGCAGATCAGAAGGTGGCAGGTTGACCGTCAGTGTGCCGCTTTTACTTGTATTTTCAAATATGTACCGTAAAGACCCAACCTCGCTGGCAATTTTAGAAGCGACCACCAGTGCCATGGCTCTGGCCGCAACTGGAGTGGCCATTTCATTGCAGAAAGTGTCCACAATTCGCGGATCATCCAGCACTAGGGGCAGCTCCGTTCGAAGGGACCGACGAATGACCGAGCATGCATTTTTGAGGGCCGGCCTCGTATCTGCCTGAGAGGCCGAGTCTTGCAGGGCTTCAGCAAGGTTAATTCCAATCGCAACGCGGCGGGCTAACAGGTATGGCTGACGAGTCCAACCAGAAATCATCGTATGCCGCGTTCTATCCAGAGACGACATCGTGCTGGCGATATCAGGGGTCGTCGGCTGGCATTTCCAGGCGACGGTTTCAGGTGATGACTGTTGCAAGGTGGCATTGCAATCCGGAGCAAATCCAGCCAGCCAGCCCCCGATGGCATCCATGACTTCCTTCGAAGCCGCAATCGGCATCTCTGCTGGCGATAAGGCCTTGCTGCAAGCCGCCACCATCCATTCGTCGGGGACAGCCAAAGATGAAATGAACTCAACTGACTCTTGGCCGATAAAGGCCCTAACGAGAACCTTTACCCCGTAACGGCTCACCGTGAAACGAACGGGACGTACCCCAAACGGGGTCTCGAGATCAAGCTCCCAACGGGAAAGAAAGGTCGCCGAATCACCGGCAGGATTGCGACAGCTGGAGGCCATCAGGCGGATGACTTCTCTTTGAATCGAACCCTCAGCAACCACAGCAACGGTTGCTTCAGGCTTAAACCACTGTGCCGCAGCATCACGCCCGGAACCCAACGTTAAAACAGGCAAAGCTGCCGGCGTGGATACTGCCTCTGATTGTTTTTTTGGAGTGCTTCGGCATGCCGGTGCCAGAAACGATGTCACTGCAAGGGCCACCGATGGCAAAAGAAACCGGGGCCTAATCAAGCTCGACTCCCTGGACGGCGAGCTCGATCCGTTCATGGAAACCACCGGAAGAAAGTGCCGCAGCCTCCACCGACCATGACACAGGCTGACAGGACTTCAAGACATAACGGGCAACTTCGTCGCCATCACGATTTTCCATCACGAGATGGATGTCCTTCAGTCCCGAGCGTTCCTTCATGGTGTTTTTCGCCCAGAGGTAAAGGGAAGGATCCGTCACAAAATCACGCTGAAGGACAACGCGACGTACTTGACCGGAGTTGACAGACGAGCCAGAGACCTCATCAATACCCACGACGCCATCAAAGGCTCCGAAGTCGGTCCCATCAATTTCCACATGGGTCCTGCTTACTTGACGCGAGAATCCAGCGGGAAGCTCAGGAGAGGCCGCCAAATAAACGAGGAAAGCCGGCAGAGCGAACATCGCAGCTGCGCGGGCTTTGGTTGCCAGTGAACTGGCAAGAATTTTTGCTCCGAAACCCATCGTAAGGTCCCTGATGGCCACACAATTTCTATTGACTTTCCCCTAGGTTAGCATGATCCATCAAGCCACGCCAACCCCATTTGTGGCTTCGGCTCAATGTGCCACTAAGTTTACAATGGCATCGATCTCAACCTTCACATCTCTCGGCAAGCGACTCACCTCTACCGTCGCACGCGCCGGAAAAGGGGCCTCAAAAAAGGTCCCGTAGATTTCGTTGACCTTGGCGAAATCATCCATGTTTTTAAGAAATATGGTGGTTTTAACAACCTCGGCGAGGCTTCCACCAGCAGCCTCAATAATGGCCCGTAAATTTTTTAAAACCTGAACAGCTTGCTCCTCGACATTCTGACCAACCAGCTGACCGCTAGCGGCATCAAGGGGAATTTGACCTGAAACAAACAGAAGCCCGCCTGCTTGAACCGCCTGTGAGTACGGTCCAATGGCTGCAGGTGCCGCGCTGGTCTGAATTGCCTTTTTAGTTGCGCTCATTTTGTGCTCCTTCCGGGTTAATAGGGCTCATGGATTTCAATGACAAAGAAGTGGACTCATCAATTTCAGCAAGCAAAGCAGGCACCACCGTTTCAATCACACTGGCTGGTACACCCTTTGCTTTTTGCAGTGCATTCAGGCTTTCTCGGGCTTCATTCAACTGTTCCGTGGCAATCTGAGATTGAATGAGGTGCAGCTGTAATTTCCAAGAATATGGTTTCCCGGCCAAAGCGGATTTTGCGCGCCAGATCACCGGGGCGATTCGGTCGTACAGGCCGCACTGACCTAAAACTGCGGTATATTCGACCAGAAATTCCTCCGACGAATTACCCTCGCTGTAAATTTCTTCGAGCACCGCCAGTTTGCGTTCCGGCTCATCAGGCGCAACCAGATCCGCAGCAAGCGACAGTCCAGCCCAAGAATTGAGTTCGCGCGCAATTTTTTCAACTAATTTATGACTCGAAATGGGGTTCTCAGAACCGCCTTGCTGCTGGAACACCCAAGCCAACAGCTCCCACAAGCCACAATGGTTAGGGTCGACTGCCAAGCCCGCCTCAATCCAATGGCGCGCCTCATCATAACGCTGATCATGAATCAGAATTTGAGCCATATTGACGTAAGGGGACGTCTCGCCCGGAACCAACTTCTGAGCCTCGCTGAACGCATTTTCTGCAACGACCAGGCTCCCCGCCAACATCGCCGCATTTCCCAAATGAAACTGGGCGCGAAAATCACCGGCAGGAAAAATATCGGCGTGTGCCTCGTGCATTCGCAGCGCTGCTCCCGGCATGTCCATCGTTACCAGCTCTTCGAGAAGATTCACAAGCGCCGCACCATCAACCACGGGGTGATCTGCTGCGTAATCAATCAACGCCTGGCCGAAATGGGATGCTAATTCATCAGTTACTTTGGCACCTTGGTCGCCACGGTATTCGGCGTTAATCCCAAGATACTTGCGCAAGGAAGGGCCCATCGGAAAGGACCCAAAATCGAACGGACTAAATTGACCAGTAGTGCGATTATTCAAGACGATTCACCCTTATATGCAAATCCCGAAGTTGATCGAGAGAGACTTCCCCTGGAGCACCAGTCATCAGACAAGTGCCTTTTTGAGTTTTAGGAAAGACAATGACGTCGCGGATGGCATCACAGCCAGTCAAAATCATCGTCAATCGATCCAACCCAAAGGCAATGCCTCCGTGGGGAGGAGCGCCAAATTTAAGCGCCTCGAGCAGAAAACCAAACTTTGCTTGTGCCTCTTCATCTGAAAGGCCAATGGTTGCAAATAACTTCTTTTGAACCTCTGGATCATGAATCCGAATCGATCCACCAGCCACTTCATTACCATTAAGAACCAGATCATAGGCCGACGCCTTAACCGATCCAGGATCCGTGCCAAGCAAAGCAATATCTTCCGGTCGGGGCGACGTGAATGGATGATGCTTCGCGATCCAACGACTTGTTCCAGCATCTTTTTCAAGTAAGGGGAACTCTTGCACCCAGAGGAAGTTGAGTTGAGCAGGATCGTAAAGTTTTAGTCGTGCGCCTAAATGATTGCGAAGCGCACCAAGCGAAGCCTTGGTCAAATCGTATCCACCGGCGCCAAATAAAATTAGATCGCCTGCGTTCAATCCAAGCTTTTGGTCGATGGCATCCACGGTTTCGTCCGACAGAAACTTGCCGATCGGAGACTGCCACCCAGCCACCCCGGACCCCTGACCCTTTTTAGCCCAAGCAAGCCCCTTGGCGCCATATTGCCGGACAAACTCCGTCACCTCGTCAATATCCTTGCGACTGAATGCCTCGGCCTGTCCTTTGACGACGAGCGCATTAACGATTCCGCCCATGCTGATCGCTTCTGCAAATACTTTGAATCCGCAGGTGGCCACCAATTGCGAGACATCCTGGAGCTTCAATTCAAACCGCGTGTCCGGCTTGTCGACTCCGTAATGCTCCATCGCGTCGTCATAGACCATGCGCGGAAAGGCAGGAATCTCACGGCCATCAAAGAATTCGCTGACTGCCTGCCGGATGATCGATTCGAAAATCGTCAGGACGGCCTCCTCATCGACAAACGACATCTCACAGTCGACTTGGGTGAATTCCGGCTGACGATCGGCCCGCAAGTCCTCGTCGCGGAAACACTTTACGACCTGGTAGTAGCGATCAAAACCAGAAACCATCAAGACCTGCTTAAAAAGCTGCGGACTCTGGGGCAGCGCATAGAAATGTGCCGGATGAATTCGCGACGGCACCAGAAACTCTCGCGCACCTTCGGGGGTCGATTTGTAAAGAAAGGGGGTTTCGATATCCAGAAATTCATGGCTCTCAAGAGCCTTCCGCATAGCCTTCACAAATTTGATGCGTTTTAAAATATTGTCCCTGAGGCGAGGGCGACGCAAATCAAGATAGCGGTATTTAAGGCGCAGACTTTCGCTGGTTTCACCATCATCACTGACTGGAAAAGGCAGAACGTCGCAGGCATTTAGAATGCGCAGCTCATTAACCGCGATTTCAACCGTACCCGTCGGCAAGGTTTTGTTAATCATACCTTCTGGCCGCTTCTGCACGACACCCTTCAATGCAATGACAAATTCATTACGAATCGCGGAAGCTGACTCCATCAAAAGGGGCGCAACGGCCGGATCAATCACGACCTGTGTCAGACCAAAACGGTCGCGCAGGTCGATAAAAATAAGCTGCCCGTGATCGCGGCGCCGGTGAACCCAACCCATTAGGATGACTTCTTTGCCGGCATCTGTCGCATTGAGCTCGCCCAGGTTATGAGAACGCTGCCAGCGGAACGCACCTGTTCCAATGCCGCGATTGCCTGCTAAGCTTGAGGCTGGTTCCGTTTTCGTGCTGGTTGAAGTCATGACAGGCTCCGAAGGAAATCGGGTATATGCCGCTCCCTCATCCTGGGCTGCGGTTTTTTGATAAGATTTTTGGTATCTCTGAGATCATTGGGACAATGAGACCATTCAAGCCATGAAGATCGACGCCTCTTTGAACCGATGGGGATTAAAACAAAATACCAGCATGAAGTCGAATACCCTTTCACATGAAAATAAACCCGCGGGTCTGGCAGTCATTCTCGCCGTCGGATTAGCCAGTCTATTGGTCTTGCCAAGCACGGCCACTGATATGGATGGCGCTGAATTTGCCTTGATTGCTTCTCGGGGTGGCATCGCCCATCCGCCAGGGTACCCGCTTTACAGCGCCATGCTGCGCGGCTGGCACGAGGCCTTCGGTCAATGGTTTGCCAGCGAGACCGACGTGACGTCCCCTCCCATCTTGGCCCTAATGTCTGTCATCGCCGCTATGGCGACGGCTTGGTTGATTTGGGCGGCGATCATCACCTGGCAAAATCGCCCCGGAGCCCAAAATCGCACCGACGCAACCTCCCCTTGGCTGGCTGCCGCGGCAACCCTGGCGGTCATGCTGGCGACACCCGTCTGGCGAGCGAGCACTGGCCTGGAACCCTTTGCCCTCAATGATTTGATGGCTGCTAGCCTAATGCTCTTGGCAGCGCAAGGCATGACCTCGTCTACTCCGTTAACGGAAAGGCACGCAGCCCTCACCGGCCTGCTTTTTGGCCTGGCTTTTTGCAACCACCACTCCCTGGCTTTCGGGGTGCCCTTGGCCTTACCGCTGTTAACACGCGGACAACTGCGCCCAATGTTCAGAGGCGCAGCCGTTGGTTTTATCGCGGGGCTAACCCCAATGATCTGGTTTGTCACGGAGCGGCATAACCACGCAGGGTTTATCTGGGGCGACTGGAGCGATTTCTTAGCGCGCCTTTTGACTCACATTTTCCGCACTGATTACGGGACATTAAACCTTAAGTCCAGCCCAGACGGCACCTGGCTGAGCGGCCCGATTTTTATGATTAAAACCTATGCCACGAGCCTTAGCTGGATCTGGACCATACCTGTCGTGATTGGCATCATCGGCACTTCTCTGAAAGCGCGCAAATTTGAATGGCTATGCCTTGCAAGCTTCGCCACCACAGGAGTCGCAATGCCCATATTATTTCGCACCGCACCAACGGTCGATGGATCCGAGGTCATGGCCCGGTTTGCGGCGCTTCCACTGCTTTTGCTAGCCCCCGCCATTGCAAGTGGACTTTGTATGATGCGCTCCCGAGTCAAGCCACAATGGCACCGCGCTGCGGCTGGAATTCTGGTTATCGCGATTGGCCTACATGCGGCCGCACAACTTCAAGCAAGCAACCGTCGTTTTGAGACCCTCACCGACACCCACCTGAATGCCTCATTGAGGGCGCTCATTCCCACGTTGAGGGAGCCGGGACGCCGGACCACCTGGATTGTCACCACATCGGATCAGGATTTCTTTGGCTTTACCTACAAGATTGCAGCCATGACACCCAAGCCCGTGATCGTTCAAACCGGACTATGGCCGAGCCTATGGTACAGAAGGCAGACCTTGCAGCAATTGGGCGCATCCGGAGTTGAAATCCAGGAGCAGGTCCAACGAATGCTGTTGGGTGTTCTACCGACAGCAGATGCCTTCGACCTGCTGACGCAAATGATGACCACGTCGAAGTCAAAAGATGGAATTTTTTTGAGCAGCGGAACGTTTCCAGGAATGGCCGACGTGAGCCATGAAAGTTACCCATTTGGAAGCTTCATTCGCCTTTCCGCAACCAACGAGTCAGACCTTCCACCCCATCGACAAATAGTCCAAATCAACGCCCTCTTTACCCAACCTGTCCTGGAAGCCCTTGCGGGAGGGAGCGGACGCACGTCATGGGAGCGTTACGCCCTGGAAGGCTGGCGTCGGACCTGGACGGCCCTCGCCATGACGTCTCAAAACCAGGGGGATCAGCGGTCGCTTCCTATTTGCACAGCGATTTTAAGTCAACTAGGTCCAGCCTCGTCCGATGGGTCAAGGCAAATTCCCTAGATAACAGGCACTTGCCGTGCTAACGTTTGCACCCTAACAGGCCAAGCTGCCACCGGGGAGAACGGAATCCATGCCGGCTACGCATGACGCAAATAATCGCAGTTTCTTTGAAACCCTCGCGCGCGACATTGGTTCGCGAATTCCCGAATCTAAAATCACACATACGGTGAACCCGCTTCATGACGATGAAGACGTGTTTGTCGTGGACGCCAAAAGCGTTACGGAAGTCACACGCGAAATCAAAAAGCATTTTCCATATTTGATGGATGTCGCCGGAGTGGACTATCCGGAGCGGGAGCGCCGTTTCGACGTCGTCTACCATTACATGAATCCCGAGACAAAACGGCGCCTGAGGGTCAAAGCACCAGTGGCTGAAGGGGAATCCCTCGCCTCGGTCACCAACATCTACCGGTCAGCGAATTGGTTCGAGCGCGAGGCCTTCGATCTTTTTGGCATTAACTTCTCGGGCCATCCAAATTTGCGTCGGATCCTTTGCCACGAAGATTTCGTAGGAAATCCCCTGCGCAAAGATTATCCGGCCGACGGAAATCAAGAGCTGCGCACGCCGCTGGCACATTCATTTGAAAAAGATCGGGCACGGATGATGGCAGAGGAAGAGGATCACCTCTCCGACCGCGTCTGGATCAACATTGGACCAGCGCACCCAGCCACGCACGGCACACTTCGTTTGATGGCCGTTCTCTCCGGAGAAACCATTGAAAAAATGGATGTTGAGATTGGCTACCTGCATCGTTGCTTTGAAAAGATGTGCGAAACACACAACTACAATCAGATCATCCCGTACACGGACCGCCTAAATTATTGTTCTGCCCCAATGAACAACCATGCCTGGTGCCGTACGGTTGAAAAAATGCTTGGGGTTCAGGTACCCGCAAAAGCCCAAACCATGCGCGTCATTTTGGACGAATTCTCGCGAATCATCGATCACTTTGTGTGCATCTGCACAAACGCCGTCGACCTCGGCGCGCTCACAAACTTTTGGCTGGGATTCCAGGCCCGCGAAAAGGTCTACGACCTATTTGAGAAACTATGTGGAGCGCGCCTTACGGTATCTTTGGCGCGCGTTGGTGGGATGGGATTTGATTTTCCTGATGGCTGGATCGCTGAGGCCAAAGAGACCCTCAAGGTGATCGAAAAGGCTCATTCGGAAGTGGACACCCTCCTGACCAAAAACCGCATTTTTGTAAAGCGCATGGTCGGAGCAGGCGGCATCAGCAAGGAAAATGCTATCGATTGGGGATTCACTGGACCTTGCCTGCGCGCCGCCGGCGTTCCTCTCGACATGCGTCAATACAATCCATATTACGGCTACGACCAGCTTGAGTTTGATATTCCGATTGGTGAGCGCGGCGATTCTTACGACCGCTACATGGTCCGAATGGAAGAAATCCGCCAGTCCGTCCGCATCCTAAAACAGTGTTTGAATAATGTTCCGTCTGGTCCGATCGATGTCGACGACCCTCGCATCACCCTGCCATCAAAACAAAACGTGTATGGCAACATCGAAGGGCTGATGAACCAATTCATGCTGGTCATCAACGGCGTGCAGCCGCCCGCCGGTGAGATCTACAGTGGTTACGAAGCCGCCAACGGTGAATTAGGCTTTTATGTCGTCAGTGACGGCAGCGGAAAACCCTACCGGGTGAAGTGCCGTCCGCCATGCTTTGCCATCTTCCAGGCATTTTCTGAAATGATGGAAGGCCAAATGCTGGCAGATGCCATTGCAGCCCTTGGAAGCATCAACGTCATCGCAGGTGAGCTGGACCGCTGAGTGTCTTTCTCAGGATTAAGTTTTTTGGAGCAGAAACGGAATGAGTGACCACAACCACAAGACAAATGCGAATCATCCAGCGCCGGATTTCACGCCGGCCCTGCGCAAACAAATCGAAGGCTTCTTGACGCGATATGAAACCAAACGCTCGGCTATTCTACCGGCGTTGCACGCGATTCAAGACGAGCTGGGCTGGATCGCCGATGAACACGTCGAAATCCTCGATAAAGAATTCGGACTACATCGCGTTCAAGTGCGTGAGGTCCTAACCTTTTACTCGGCCTACCGACAGAAAAAACCTCGTCAATTCAGCATTCAGTTCTGCAATAACATTGTCTGCTGCATGCTTGGCGCCAATGAGGTCATTGACCAAATCAAGGGGCACATTAAAAAATTTGAAGACAAGGGCAAAGAACCTCCCTTCAGTGTTGAAGGGGTTCCTTGCATGTGTGTTTGTGACGGGGCTCCAGCCATGCTCGTCAACAAAGACCGACACCTCAAAGTGACCAAAGAAAATATTGAGTCGATCCTGGAAAAATACGCCTCCCTGGAATCTGGCGTTTAAAGAACAAGAGAGGGCGTCTTTATGGGCGACACATTCACCAAGGTAAAGATCACGACCGCGTTTGAGGGCAAACCTAATGCTCGCGCGATCAAAACCTACGTGGACAACGATGGATATGCCGGCCTAAAAAAGGCCCTTGGCATGCAACCGGGACAAATCATCGACGAGGTCAAAGCCTCTGGCTTGCGTGGCCGCGGCGGGGCCGGTTTTCCCACTGGCATGAAATGGAGCTTTGTCCCCAAAGATGACAAAGGGGCTAAGTACATCATTTGCAATAACGACGAAAGTGAGCCAGGAACCTTCAAGGATCGCTACATCGCGGAATGCAATCCGCACATGATCCTCGAAGGCATGATCATTGCTGGCTTCGCCATCGGTGCCAACAAGGGCTACATATATACCCGCTGTGATTTCTTCGACGAGATCAAATGGCTTGAAACGGCTATCCGTGAAGCGTATGACGCCGGATTTCTCGGCGACAACATTCTGGGCAGTGGGTTCAAGTTTCACATCGACCACTACGCCGGGGCTGGAGCTTACATCTGCGGCGAAGAGACGGGACTATTGTCTTCTCTGGAAGGCAAAAAAGGCCAACCGAAACTGAAACCACCGTTTCCAGCAATTTCTGGCTACCTGCACCGCCCCACCATCGTCAACAACACTGAAACCCTGGCTGCAGTCCCTTGGATCATTAACCACGGCGCAGCAGCTCACAAAACCATGGGAACCGAAAAATCACCTGGAACCAAACTCTTCTGCCTGTCAGGGCGCGTGAAGAGGCCGGGTGTTTACGAACTTCCCCTTGGATATCCCATCGAAAAACTGATCCACGAAGATGCTGGCGGTATGCTTCCTGGATACAATATAAAAGCCTGCATTCCAGGTGGTTCATCGGCTCCGATTCTGACCGCTGAAGAGCTCAAAGGGCTCACCTTGGACTATGAAGCTATTGCTGCCAAAGGATCCATGCTTGGCTCAGGCGCCATCATGATTATCGATGACTCCATGAGCATGGCCGAGCTACTCAAAGTGACCGTGGAATTCTACCATCACGAGAGTTGCGGCCAGTGCACGCCATGCCGCGAAGGCACCGGTTGGCTCGCAAATATCATGACCGGTATCATGGCTGGAGAAGGCAAAAAGGACGATCTGCAACGAATGTTTGAGATCTCCCGCAATATGGAAGGCAAGACCATCTGCGCCCTCAGTGATGCGGCCGCAATGCCAACCAAATCAATTGTGACCAAGTTCGGCGCCGAGATCGCCGATTTCATCGAGAGAGGAAAAAGGGCGTGAGTGAGACGGTAACTTTCAAACTAAACGGCAAGGACATCACGGTTTCCAAGGGAACCACCGTGATGGAGGCTGCACGCCGTGAGAATGTCGAGATACCTCATTTCTGCTGGCATCCCGGGCTTTCCGTAGCAGGAGTATGCCGGTTTTGCATGGTGAAAGTCGAGGGCCGTCCGAAGTTGGAAATCGCTTGTAACCTTCAAGCGACCAACGGCATGGACGTAAAGACTGACACAGATGAGGCCAAATCCGCACATAAATGGGCACTTGAATTTCACTTGGTGAATCACCCATTGGATTGCCCGATCTGTGACCAGGCTGGCGAATGCGGCTTGCAAGACTATTATATGTCGGTCGGCAAGTACCAAAGTCAGATGACGCGCCCAAAAGTTTTGAAACCAAAGATGCTTGATGTTGGACGGGACCTTGTTCTGGACACGGAGCGTTGTATCCTCTGCTCTCGCTGCGTGCGTTTTGAAGAAGAAGTTACCAAAACAGGTGCCCTCGGTATTTTCGATCGCGGCGACCGGGCAATCATCGGAACCTACCCCGGCGAAAAAATTGAGCACAACTATCAGACTAACCTGGTCGACATATGCCCTGTTGGGGCCTTCACCTCACGCGACTTCCGATTCAAACAACGGGTATGGTTCTTGAAGGACAAACCGGCTACTTGTCCAGGATGTTCCACTGGGTGCAGTGTTGACGTTTTTGGAAAGCCCGAGACACGAAGCTATTTCCGCATCAAACCACGCAAGGGCGAGGCTAACGGGCACTGGATGTGCGACAAAGGCCGTCACATGTACAGCCACTTGAATCAGGATGTACGCCTTCGGACAGCCTTGACAACGGACACGAAGGGGCGTCGTCACGACACCAATTTTGCCGGGGCCATTGAAGATTTAGGTAAGCGGATTGCCGCAGTGAATCCAGCAACAGATATCGCCTTGCTGGTTTCAGCTCAGCATACCAGCGAAGAATACAAGTCCCTTTTCAACTTTTTCGTGCAAGAACTCGGTGTGAAAAAAGTATTCCAGTGGCGCGAGCCGACCGAGAAGATCGACAGTTTTGATGGACTGCTTTACCGCGGCGATCACAACGCGAACACGCGCGGTTTGCAGAACGAGCTAAAAGAAGCTGGTTTTGCCACTGAAGTGAAAAATGAATTCGACTTTGTTGCTGGCTCCGGCGCAAAAATCGTGATCGCCATCACCCCAGAAATCCCATCGACCTGCCCGAGCCTTGAAAAACAATTGAATCATCTGACCGAACTTGATTTCGTATCCTTTTGGACATCGGCAGGTTCTGTGGGCGATAATAAAAAATCGAAACATGCCCTCCCTATGAAGGGATTTGCCGAAAAGAAAGGCACCTTCATCAATCACGACGGAAAACCAGGCAAGTTGGAAAGTCCCTTCCCATGCCCAGTGGTAGATGGTCGGGACATCACTGAAATTGTTGCAGCCCTCAAAAGCTGGAGGCATTCCCATGGCAGTCGTTAAGGTTCAACCGCCCCCATTTGACGCAAACATCTTCGCTGCGGGCTGGGGCTACATCACCACCATCGCATCAGGCATGTGGAAAACATTGGCCATTTTCACCGTGCAACTACTTAAGATTGAAAAGACCAATACCCTTGAATGGCCGGAACAACCTGCAACTTACAGCGATCGGTTCAAGGGAAAACATTTCCTGACTCTACGTGACGACGGCGAAGTTCGCTGCACGGCGTGTTTCCTTTGCGCAACGAACTGCCCGGCAGACTGCATTCATATTGAAGCCGGTAATCATCCGGACAATGAACTGGAAAAGTTTCCCGTTCGTTTTGAAATCGATATTTTGCGGTGTGTCTTTTGTGGTTACTGCGAAGAGGCATGTCCAGTCGATGCCATTCGCCTCGGACCGGAATATGCCATGACCGGCACCAACGGCGGGAAATGGGTCTACACCAAGGAATACCTTGCCGAGCGCAAGCAACTTTCTGGCGGAATCATCAGTGTAAAAGATGAAAACGAAAAGCACCCTATTGTGGAAGCCCCAAAGGGCAGCCGCAACGCCAAGCAGATTAAGAGCTACGTCCGTCACGGGATCCACTGAACAACCCCAAGGCCAGGTCTAGAATTGATCTGGCTCCGGTTGCTTTGTCGACAAACAGTCGGACACATTTCGGCCATTTTCTCTGCTGGGCGTGAATGTCGGGACGGCTGCTGACGATAACCACCGGGATGTCCGAAAAAAAGACATCAACATACTCTGCAATTTCGCCCCCGGTGAACTTCTCAAGAAAGTAGTCCAGGATGGCCAAATCATACTCTCCAACCCGTCCGACGCGCCCCAAGGATTCAAGTGATGGCACCCAGTCGCATCGGATGCCCCGGGCCTCTGCGAGAGCCTTAATGATCTTTCCAAAAGCAGGGTCATCATCGATGACCAGCATTTTGCCTGGTTCTGCCTTCATCACACGGACCTCCCGACTTATCATCAAACATCCGCTGCAGTTTTCTTGCCAAGGCGGTGTTCTTGACAGTCCGGACCAGCAGGGATAGGAACCCATCATGAAATTTGATGTTTTTCACTCCATCGGCCGCATCGACTCGCTGCCCCAAAAGCCCTCAGACCACGAGGTCTTCCTTGGCTTTTTTGACCAGGCACGCTTGGCGGATGACCTTCAATACGAAACGATTTGGGTCGCTGAATCCCACTTCTCCAGTGAAGTCCAGAAACGTCATAAGCAGCCTGTGATTCCCCACTATCAAGGTGAAGTAGGCCTCAACTGCGATTCCGCTCAACTTGCCCACCTGATCATCTCTAAAACCAAGGGGATCGGTTTCGGAACTGCCATCTATAACATTGTGGGCGGCAATGGTGGACCCATCGCTGCGGCAGACCGGATCAGGTCTCTCGCATTTCTCAACCAGTTCGCAGACCAGCCACGCAACCTCAACATTGGCATTGCCTCAGGACGCTTTCCATTCATCAATCGGCCCTTTGGAATCGTCCCGCGCAATGATTTTGAAGCCAACCACTGGCAGGCATATTCCCGACTGATCCTTTGTGAGGCCTCAGAAATTTTTCTACGCCTTTTTCAGGGCGAGGCAATTAGTTCGATGGACATCACCCGACGCACCATCGATGACCATGGCACCCCTTATGAACCAAGATGGCAGTTTGACGAAATGATGCTTGTTCCGAAACTATCCGAACAAGACTTGCAACGAACCACTTTTGTCCTTGGCTCACATGATCCCCTCGCTCAAGAAGCTGCCCTGCAGTGGACTGACTGTGACTTGTTTAACCTGAGTTTCACCGCGCCAGATCAAATTGACGCCGTCCATAACGCAATGCACCGGCGCTACGAGAATACAAATCGGAACTGGCACCGCAGCCGAATGCCACGAACGGTGCTAACGTTTATTGACGAATCCAGTCGACGCGCCCATGCACGTGCAAGCCATTGTTTTGACGTCTATATTGAGGCAATGCGCGGCACAGCCACGGTGCCAGACAAAAACATTCTGATGTCTCGCGCGCTTGTTGGCGACCCGCAGGAAATCAGAGACCAACTCTCCCCAGAAAATCCCCGTCGCCTTCATCACGACGACCGGCTCATGCTTTGGTTCGAATTCAATCAATCTGATTCAGCTGCGATTTGCCAGCAGATGCGACTCTTCGGCGAAAAAGTTGTTCCTCATTTTTCTGGCAACAATCAGTAAACAACCCAACCAGGGATTGCGTTATCCATGTTTCACCGCCTTCCCACACTATTCATGTTCGCTCGAAGCGGCATTCCGGAGGTCGCCGTACAAGGCATGGTCGCCTTGCGCGAGTCGGGTGGAGCCACGTTCTCTAACGCTGCGACGAGCTTGCCATTTGTAACCCGCTCCTTGTTGAAGCCATGGCAGTTTATTGCCGCAGATGTCGGGTCACGAGACGCCTTCTGGGCCATGGGATTTTCCAGCCATTCAGCCGAGCCCGCACATCTCGATGCCCTCAAGATTCTTTGTGAAAAATCTGGTGCCCTCGAGACGGATTTAATTTGCCCGCGCTCTTGGCCACTCGATCCAATGGCTTCGCTAGCGATGCGAATGCGCGGCGAATCCCAGACTCGGCTGCTGCACCCTTGCTCCGGCAAACACCTGATGATGCTTGCCGCATGCCGCCACCACAACTTTCCCATAAACGACTACTTCCATCCAGACCACCCATTACAAAAACGCATCTACAACCTCGTCGGACGCGAAGCAGGGGAGAGGCTCGAGTGGTCCACGGATAGTTGCGGCCTGCCCGTGGCGACCATGTCCGTAGACGGTTATCTTGGCCTTTGGGAAAAACTGGCCCGCTCAAACGATCCGCGTGTTGCAGATATGAAATCCCTATGGCTGGCAAACCCGCGCCTGATCGGTGGCAAGAAGCGTCTGGATTCCGACCTAATGGAGGCACTTCCAGGACGACTCTTGGCAAAAGAGGGCGCGGATGGCCTTTTGGCGATTCATACGATCCCGGACGGATCATCCGGCGAACTCTCGGCCACCTGTTTCGTTAAAGTTTCGGCAGGATACAATCCGGCCCATCTTGGGTTGGCTTTGTTTAGCCTTCTTCATCAAAAGGCGCGCAGTGGTTCACTGACCAAGACCTTGCAGGACCTTTGCGATTACTTGAGATCACGTCACGAAGAATGGGTGCCCCGCGATCAGGCCCTCATGCTTCCACCATTCGCATGAAATTATAGTGCCCATGAATGTCCATCGTTTCAAAGTAAAAGAAGATTTGTCCGGCATGCGCCTTGACCAGTTCATTGCCTTGCAAGGGGTTGAGTTATCCAAACGCAAAATCCGGGAAGTGATTGATGCTGGCGGCGTCTACATCAATCGAAAACGAGCAAGAATTGCCTCTCGCCCAGTCAACCAGGGTGACACCATTGAGATGCAATATAGCCTGGAAAATCTTAAACGGATCAAGCAACGCGACCACGAAATTCAACCATCAGACATCCTGTTTGACCGGCATCACGTCATCGCAATCAACAAGCCCCCCGGTCTTCCAACGCAGGCCACTCGGGACCAATCGGTCGTCCACCTGGAGGCTGCAGTTAAAAAACATTTGGCAACCAAAGGTCAGCCGAATTCAAAGGTGTTTTTGGTCCATCGGCTGGACAAAGAAACCAGCGGCGTCGTGTTGCTCGCAACAACAGCGGAATCTGTCACATTTCTAACGGACCAATTCCGCAATCGAACGGTGAACAAAGAGTATCTGGCCTTATGTTCCGGAATACCGCACGAGAAGACCTTCACCGTAGAATGTTTTCTTTCGCCAATCGACAAGAGAACCGGCAATGTGATCGTCGTCAGAGCTGGGGGAAAACCCTCAAAGACTTTCTTTGAAGTCATCCAAACCAACAAGGCACTTGGCGTGTCCTTGATCCGCTGTCGGCCGGAGACTGGGCGCAGCCACCAGATAAGGGTGCACTTGGCCAGCAAGGGCTTTCCCATCGTTGGCGATAAAAAATATCAGCCAAGCAAGATGCCTATGCCGGAAGCCTTGGAATCACTTGCTGCGGTCCACCATCTTCTCCACGCATTCCGCCTGACCTTTGTCCCAGCCGATAACGAAAAATCGGTGATGCTGGAGGCTCCCATGCCCATCAACTTTGCAGAATTCCTAAAGGCAGCAGGATTTTCCTCGTCACTCTGAGCATATTTCATCACTGAAACGTGCCTCTGCCGAACAACGAACTCACGGCGCACCGCAGGCAAGCCATTCTCGAAAAAGCGCTCGTTCATCCTTCAGAACGTTGACCCCCGGTGGCATCTTTGCATCATCTGGCCCAGCAGAACGGATCATATCGACCCGCAGTGCAATTGCATCGGATGCAGAATCAAGGTTGATCGTATCGGGCGCACCCGAACGCCCGGCTCCAGACAGATTAACCGAATGGCACCCACTGCAATAACGACGTAGAAACTGCGACCCAAAATTCTCGTAGGAAAGGTTACTGCCCGCAGAACAATCCAGAGTCGTTGGTACGGGAAATGGCCTATTAGAATTCACTATCGTTGATTCATCGGGGTCCGATCCACCACCGCCCCCGCCCCCGCAGGATATGAGCTGCGGGAAGGACAAGGCAGCAATGGCAGTAACAAAAAACAACCTTGGCCATAGACCTTTTAGCTCGTAAATCATTTCCCCTCCAACAAACCAGAAACCGGCAATGCTGAGGTCCACTTTCTGTAATTAGCTCCTGCATGAAATAGCATCGATGCATAAGCATTTTGAAAATCTAATTGAATGGTATTACCTGTTGTGGTTCCGAATCGGGGATCGATTTTGATCCCACGTCCCACGTCATCGGTGCCACCTGTGACTTGACTGCGGATGCCATTCCCCCAGAACATCATGCTGGAAACCGGCCAGGAATCCTTGCCGCCTGAAGCATTCAACCATGGTGTCCGGCCATACTGGCCCGACACGACCAGAACAAGTTTTGTCTGCAATCCGATGCTGTATGCATGGTTGAGAATTTCATCGAGGCCATCGAATAGGTTCTCGATGGCCGCAGACTGCGTCGCAAAATGCGCAGAAGAAGAAGCCCATGCGGATCTACCCCCAACACGAACGATTGCGGCCAAGCTCTTTCCAGCAGAAAACATTTCCAGAGCGACTTTTGACTGATTAACAAAATCAGGCTGGCCCGCATTGTAAACCGAAGCCCACAATGGTGGAATACTGGACTCAAAAACCTGCTGCATCCGGAACTGTTTATCGTAAGCTCTGACTTTGACCAGGTCACCGGTACCCGCCCGCATCAATCCCGCCAACGACGTGTAATCAACCCTAAGATCGCGGAAAAGACGCTCTCGGACGGCTGCAGAAAAACTAGATGCAGGTGGAGATATCGTCAACAGACTCGCTGGAACGCGTCCAATGAGCGCCATATCCGCTGGAGTTCCCTCAAGTTTTATTCCCGGAAAAGCGATGACAGGGATCGAACGCCCCTTACCAACGTCTTCGACATAAGACGACAGCCAAATCCTGCTGCGTCCCGATATTTCTAGCTCCAAGGCAGAGCTATCAATGGCACGCCTACCAAGATTTGAGGCACCGACTCCGTTCAAAACGGCGGTCTTATCACCCCACTGATCAAAAAAACTATTAACTGAAGGCCTTGTCGCGTGTGAAACATGAACTATCCCGGAAGTGGAAGTCCGCTGGACGGATCCAGCTTCAACTGCAAAAGAATTGCTGCCTCCTCCTTTCCATTCAAAAATCATTGCCGGGTCAATGCCGCCATCACAAATCAAATGTAAAAAAACTTTTGGCCCGGACATCGCCCAACTGATTTTTGCGAATAATACCAGGCCCAGTAAACTCGGGAGCATAAAACCAACACCAGGAAACCATTTCAAACCACTCATGAAGCTTTTCATTTTCATCACGAGGTTCCTTCAGTAAGTCAAAAAATAGGGACTGATAAGGATCGACGCAAGAAGCGCTGTCAGTGCCTCCTGTGCGCGGCCAGCGGCCGTAGCAGAAAGCGACGAACCGTAGGCAAAATCATAATGATCTCCGAGGGCTGATTTACGGACTGCCGATGGCCCTTCTCCGATCCATTTTTTCCAGATTCGAGCGGCTTCGATCTCAACCTCATCGGAGGTGAGGGTTGCAGGATCTACAACGCCGCTAAACACTGCCCTCTGACTTTGTCCGACACCGACGGCAAACTCGCGAGTCACGATGGCAAGCGCAGCAGCTTCCACAATTCGAGTTATTTCTGTCGCGTAACCAAGGGGCAAAACAAATCGTCCAGAATTACCCGCGCCGGGAAATTCGTCCGGCTCTATTGCTAAAGCAATGGTGTCCATATCCGCTGCCGCCAGAGGCGCGGCCTCTGCCAGGGCTCGAAGCATTTTGCGTGGTTCCACCCAACGCGCCTTGGCTACAAGCCCCTCAAGGTTCGAAACATTGCTGGCTGTAAGGGTGGGACCAGATGTCATTGCGGGAGATTGAAATATTGCTAGAAACCAATCGGCCAGTTTAAAACCTGTCTCAGCAAGCACGGCTGAAATACTGGTCATACGCGGAATATCGCGACCATAATTTGCCGCCCGCTGCGCAACCACCTCAAAAACCCGTTGCGTAAGGCAGCCTTGCACAGCTTCGTCAGATGCTAAAACTGATGACAGGGAAGTCCACGACGAAACACTCCGACCAAACCAGGCCGAAGGCCATCTGCCAGCAGCCGAAGCATCATAGCTTTTATAATTATTGATTCCACCGCGCCTGCCAAATCCAAGCAAAAAATTACCGGCCGCACCGATTCCATTATGGCATCCAGCGCAAGCGACTGAAGTGCTTTGCAAGCCAACAAGGCCACCCGCACTGATGGAAGCGCCATCTATTGCACTGAAATCATGAGCACCAAAATGGCTCAAGGAAACACAGCGCAGCTGTTCGATTACATGGCTTCCTGCGCGAGATCCGGGATGATCCACCGAGCCTCCCAAAATATCTGCCGATGCTATAAAACCCTGGGATGAAAACAGGCCAAGCCCAGGCCGGCCATCTGCATAGATCGTCGTAATTTCAGACCGTCCCGCCCAGGTTGGCGGGCCCGTCAATCCCCACAAAGTCGCAACCACAGGACTCATCACCGTGGCACTGCCAGAAAAAAGATCACCGAAGGTCGACGAAGGATCAGCGAGCATTTTTTCCACAGTCAGTGCTGGTTCCGCTGCAATGGAAAACCGCATCTGATTCGTTAACGATACGGACAGTCCAGGATCAGATGCGGCCATGACATCGAGGTCGGTTATTCCGCCTGCCTCGACCCCCGCCGCACGCCCGACAAAAGCAGAAACCGCACCAGCAAAACGGGGTGAAGCCAACGCAGCGCCAACTCCCGCATTGACTCCTGCGGAGGTGAGCGTTGCCTCAAGGCTTTCAAAATTCAAGGAGTCATTGAGCTCAATGGCGAGACGTCGAGCAAGCTTCTGATTTCCCAGAACATCGAGGGCTGCATATGCAGGAAGGACTGCAGGGTGAAGCTTTGGGTCCTCAGGTGGAGGTGGAACGACGGGTGCTTGGCCGGCCCCACCGCACGATGCTAGCCCTACAAAAGACACCCACGCCAGCAGAAGCAACGCTCCGACCTTAGTCACATGACGTTGCCTCTTGGCTTGCATCACTCAACAAACCCCCTAGACTTCCTCTCGGGTCCTTTGGGCTGCACCGGTGCCGCCACCGAAGAAACCGTCGAGCCTCTTGGCTTTGCAAATTTGATTTCAATCCGCTTCGGAGCCGTTTTTACTAATCCCTGCGCCGTGCACAGAAGATAACTAAATCCTTTTTCAAAACCGGGCCGCCCACCGGGAACAGATGGTTTTCCCACGACGACCTGTGACTGCTCACTTAACGAAGGAGCCATTTTCGGTAACTGCCGTGCTAATTCTGGGGAGGCCAATGCAAACATCGCCGCATTTATTTTGTTGTGCGCGATGCCGGTGTCCTCTTCCAGCTTCATATACTCTTCCGGTTTGCGCCAACCACCTTCGCTAAAACACCAGTCCCGAACGCCCCCTCTGGCGTTGAGCATCGGACAGGCTTGAGCTCCGGTCGGGCACGGATAAATCGCAACCCAACCAGCAGCACACAACTCATCGCGAAGCGCCATGGCGTCCCATGCAAATTCATCGGTTGCGGGCTCTGCCAGCAACAAAAGAGCACTTCGCTTTGCAGTTCTGCAGGAATCAAGTCGAGCCAAAATCCGGTTTCTTCCGGCCCGATCATCAATCAATTCATTCCAAACATAACCAAGGATGTAAACATCAAGACTCTTGTCTGATGCCTCCGTTCCTTGTTGGCTATCCTTGCTGGCATCGAACTGCGTGAAATCAATTTTACCAATCTCCTTGGCCACAGTCTCAACGTAAAGGGATGCCTCACGCCCCATGCTGGCACGCACGTATGCGATTCCTTTAGCTGCCATTTCCAGCAATGTCGGACTCACATCGATTAAGTGCACGGCGTTACGCTTCAAGCGCACCTCCGACAACCAAACCTGAGACCAAGCCCCCGAACCGCAACCAAGATCAAAAATTCGTTGATGGGTAAAATATTTGCCAAGCCAATCACCAAGGCGTACCCCAGAACCCACACCGGGCTTCGTACCCGGGGCAATTCCGACGCGTTGCGCAATACGCCGGCACAACAACGCCGCCCGAGCTGCGTTGGGCAAATGAAACCCAGTGATGTAGGCCTCTGCAGCGCCCTGATCTTGGAGCAATTCTGGCGAGATGCGTTCACGCCCGCTCGTAAATACCTTCCAGAGCTGGCGAAATTTGGCTGCGTTTACCGTGGCTTTGGCCGGATCTTTGATCCCGGAAAGTTCCTGCCAGGCCCGCAAAACAGGCGCCGGGACATCGATACTGCCCCCACCCACGGTGCGACGGGTGACTTTCCCGGGACGTTTATCTGCCTTAACCGGCTGTTTTTTAAACGGTTTTTTGATTTTCGTCATGACTGGACCTGCCCCGTCGTTAGTGCTAACACGTTGAGTTGACTATTAGTTTACCAAGTTATCGAGAGGTTCGCCGTGTCTGACCATGAACCCCTTCATATTGCCAAGCCCGCTTGGCTGAAAACCCCGATTCCGTCCGGGGAAACATACTTCAATATCAAACGCGACCTGCGCGATCGCAAACTGTACACGGTTTGTGAAGAAGCTAAGTGTCCTAATATCGCTCAATGTTGGAATACCAACACGGCGACCTTCATGGTGCTTGGCGACACCTGCACCCGTGGATGCCGATTCTGCAATGTGAAAACTGGCAATCCAAATGGCTGGCTTGACCCAAAAGAACCAGAACAAGTGGCGGAAAGCGCCCGCCTGATGAAACTCAAATATGTGGTCATTACCATGGTTGATCGCGACGATCTTGCCGATGGTGGATCCGCACACGTCAAGCAGGTCGTTCAAACCGTTCACGAAGCCAACCCCGGCATCAAGATTGAACTCCTTGCCGGCGACTTCCGCGGTAGCGACGAGGCCTTGATGAAAATCCTCAGTGCGACTCCTGAAGTCTACGCACATAACATCGAAACAATTGAACGGCTCACGCCCCGCGTGCGCGATGCGCGGGCTGGATACCGACAGTCGCTTTCCGTTCTGAAACGCACCAAAGAACTAGCCACATATAATATCCTAACCAAAAGCGCTTTGATGTTGGGCTTGGGCGAAGAAATCCCGGAAGTAGAAGCTGCTCTTAGGGATTTACGCGAGCACAATGTCGACCTTGTTACCATCGGCCAATACATGCGCCCAACAAAAAAGCACCTGTCGATCAAACGGTGGGTCACGCCCGAAGAATTCGAACACCTGGGTCAATACGCGAAATCCATTGGTTTCAAGGCCGCCGTATCGGGACCACTCGTTCGTAGCTCATTTCGCGCGCGCGAATTCTACGAGGAAGCCACCGGAACAGCTGTCGTTGGCAATGATCGGGGATAATGGGACCGGTATGAAAACCTTGCTTTTCCGTTGTTTAGTACACCTTCTCGCCATCCTCCCCGACTCGATCGTTGAAAGCCTAGCAAATAGCGTTGCTTGGCTCTCAGCCACACTGCCCTCGCGGCGACTGCGCCTGATTCGCATCAATGTCGACAAAATCCTTGGACTACCCTCACATACGTCCTTTGCAAAAACGTTTTACAGGCAGGTTTTTGCCTCCCAAGTTCGTTGCCTGATTGAGACATGTAGGGAGGTTGTTACCCCCGGAACAATCACCCTGGAAGGCGAAGAAGAATGGCGTCACTTGGTTCACCGGCTTGAAAACGATGGAAGGTCAATTATTTTTGCTGCGGCGCATATCGGCTCTTGGGAAATTACCGGGGCCGTGGTCGCTCGCGCTTGCAACAAACAAGTGCACGCCTTAGCAAAATTGCCAAAGGTGCAGGGCACGAGTGCTGCACTCGAGTGGTTGAGAGGACGCCTCGGCTTATCAGTCCTGTGGAGCCATAAAAAATCACTCGTGCGCGACATGATATCTTCGTTACGAAGCGGCGAGCATTTGGCAATGGTGATTGATCAGAAACCAGAGGGGCGCGCCGGGGACACCGTTCAATTCATCGGTAAACCCATCGCCTTTGTCGGAGGACCGGCGGCCATGAGCCTTCGGTGCAATGCAGCCATTGTTTCAGTAGCCACCGTTCGAACTGGAGCAAAGCGTTTCAGGGTCGTTGGCGGCCTTATCTTTGACCCACAAGCCGCAGAAGGCCTAAAATCTGAGGGCCAAGTTTCTCAACTCTGCGCAACTGAAATCGAGCGATGGATCCGCTTGTATCCGGAACAGTGGACGTGGGAATATAAACGGTGGGTTTTTTCTTCCTGATCCACGCGTCCCCAAAAATACACAAGGTTCCATCATGCAGATTTTCCGGCAAGTTCTCGGGCGACTCGTACCCAGGTTCACCCCTGAAATCGTCGCCGCGGTTTTCGCTGCTCTCGCAGTGGCCCTTAGTCGCACCACAGCGCCTCACCTTTGGCTTGGCCTCATGGTTATGGTTACTGCTTTTTCCCTCTTCGCCCTGATCGATTGCACAGAATCCGAATCCGAATCAGCGGCCATCAAAGCGATGCAATGCCAACAACCCTTGGGTGCTCTGGCCTTCACCTTTGCCACAGGATGCCTGATTGCTTGCGGTCGCCCCGGATTTGCCAGTGGGGGATTCCTCATAATGCTTTTTTACTTTCAAATTTGGCATCTTGCCCAAACCGGGCCTGGCACACCTTTAATACAAAACGATACTTACCTGCCTGACCCTGGCAGCCTTGCAGCATTTGTCCGAAGCCAAATCCCGGCGATTCTGCGTCGTCAAAAAAAACTTCAAATGCCTTTGTCCCGGCGCAGACTCGTCCGTTGGCTTTTTCCAATCACATTAATTGCGTCTTTATTGCTGAAAATGAGATGATGGCTCTTTCATTGGCCTAGCCATTAATCCTGCAACAAGGAGTCGAACATGCGAACCATTATGGCATCCCTCATCGTTAGTGCTGGACTGTTAACCTCAAATGCATTCGCTGCCAAAATTGCCCCGACCACTTTCCCGTGGATGAATGCCAAGCAGGCTAACACCACCTACAATATGGCGGACCACACAAACGCTGTTTTTGTCCTTGAGGCTTTCAGCCTTAATTGCAGCTGGTGCAACAAAAACGCAGCCAACGTTGATGCGCTTGCAACCAAGTTCAAAGACAACGACCGGGTCCAGGTGATTGACCTCGGCATCGACAGTTCAGATGGTTATTTCACCAGATGGATCCAAACTCACAACCCAAACCACCCGGTGGTCAAGGATGTCGGCCGCAAGGTTTACAATGCACTGCAGGTCGAGAATGGAATTCCCCAAGTGTTTATCGTGAATTGTCGCGGCGAGCGCGAGGGTGTCGTTGTTGGATACTGGGAAGATGCTGAGAAAGAGCAGGTTGAAAGCGCCATCAACAAGGCACTGCAGACCACCTGCGCCCTTTAAATGCCCATCCTGTCGATGATTGAATTTAAAGGCGCGGACGAGCAAAACGTCCGCGGGTACCTTGCCGAGCCAGTTTCAGCCCACCAAGCGCCCGCCATCGTGGTGATCCACGAATGGTGGGGCCTGCAAGACCAGATCAAACACATCTGTGATCGCTATGCAGAGGCGGGGTTCCGCGCGCTCGGGGTTGATCTTTACGGTGGCGAAGTGGCCAAAAACGCAAAACGCGCTGGCGAACTAATGGGAAGCTTGGATTTAAAAGCTGCCGCAAGAAATATAGTCGAAGGCGCTGTCCGTTTCCTGAAGAAGGAATCGAGGCGAGTCGGTATCACAGGGTACTGCATGGGGGGAGCCGTCACCGTACTTTCGGCGGCCTATGTCGAAGGCATTGATGCAGCGGTGGCCTTTTACGGACTCCCTGACCCAAAATCCTACGACAGCCATAAAATAACCATGCCGTTTGCGGCCCATTTCGCTAATCGTGATGAATGGTGCACTCCCGAAAAAGCGAAGGCCTTCAGCAAGGAACTCAAAGCGCTCAACAAAAATGCCGAGGGCTGGTTCTATGATGCCGATCATGCCTTTTGCAATGAGGGTCGACCCGAAGTTTACAATGCGGAAGCAACCGCGCAAGCCTGGGAACGCACCATCACATTCTTCAAGGGACACCTGACATGAAGGTCCATTGAGGTAATCGACTTACTTTTTGATTTTGTATCCAGCGCGATTTCCAAGACCATCGTAAGCCGCGTATTTGTATAAATCATGTAGCGTCGGATAATTGAAAACAGTGGCCAGAAGATCATCCAAGCTGCGTTTGTCCTGCACCAGCAATAAGCCATAATGAATTATCTCAGTGGCCAATGGTCCGATGATATGAACGCCAAGAATTTGCAAAGTCTGGCGATCAAAAACCAATTTCAAAAACCCATCTGAAATTCCCATAATTCGCCCACGATGCATGTCTGCAAAGCGCGAAATACCAGTGCAAACATCGACACCCTTTTCTTGTGCCTCGTGTTCAGCTAAGCCAACCATCGAGACTTCTGGAATCGTGTAAATCCCATAGGGAAACGTCCGTGTGACATTATCCAGATCCGTCATTCCAAACATATGGGACACCGCCACGCGCCCCTGGTCCATACTTGTCGCAGCAAGGGCCGGAAATCCGATTACGTCCCCGGCTGCAAAAATATTTGGCGTGGATGTGCGGAATTTTGCATCGACATCGATAACTTCACGCTTTCCTATTTTTACGCCTGCCGCGCCACAGTTTAGACCTGCAGTAGCCCCACTGCGCCCCGCAGCAAATAGAAACATCTCTGTTTTGAGTTCGCTGCCGTTATCAAGGACAGTGATGATATGTTTTTTAATGTCGGCCGTAGTGGATTCTTTGGTGACGCTCTTTACCCCAGCATTAAACACGATTTCAACGCCACCGTTGCGCATATGCTCAACAAGCGAACTCGAAATCTCGTGATCGAGAAAGGGCATGATCTTGTCGCGATCATTCACCAAATAAACTTTGGTCCCCATTGTTGCAAAGATGGTCGCATATTCGCAGCCAATCACTCCGGCACCAACAACCACAAGGCTTTCAGGAATAGCTTTCAGCTTTAGGATCGTATCTGAATCGTGCACGAACTCTGAATCGAAAGGAATATTAGCCGGGTGAAATGGGTAACTTCCCGTTGCAATAAGAATGAAATCACCGCGGATTACGGCATCCGGAGCATCGCCCCTCTTGATTACAACGTGATTGTGATCAAGAAAAGATGCAGCGCCGTGAATTAAATCGACTTTGTGAAGCTCGAGGTTCCTGCGAACTTCTTGTTCAACTGTGGTTTGAACCACCCTCTCACGGAAAAAAAAATCATCAATTGTGGTTTTTTCTTCGAGTTTTTTTTCAATGCCATATAGGCCGTGTTCGTATTTACCAGAAAAAAAAAGGGCGCTCTCTTTGAGGGTCTTGGAGGGTAAGGTACCGGTATTGACTCCGGCACCGCCAACGACGGGTTGAGACTCAATAACCGCAACTTTTTTTCCAAAATAGGCCGCCTTGGCCGCAGCCTTTTCCCCTGCTGGACCGCTCCCGATGACGATGAGGTCATAGGTTTTATCGCTAACAGGAGCCACTGGAGTTAACCTTTTTATTAATCATGTTGACACTTTAAGACACATTCAAGCTTTGGCGTTGACTAGCCAATTGCAGACGGATATGACCACGGTTCGCTTGTGCGGGCGTAGCTCAGTTGGTTAGAGCGCTACGTTGACATCGTAGAGGTCCCCTGTTCGAGTCAGGGCGTCCGCACCATCACCTCACCAACGTCAGATTCTCCTTATAAATTGGCTCCGGCACCGAATGCCACACCCGCCTCCTTGACGCGAGTTTCGTCGGTTCCCGATCTAATGATCATGCTGCGCTTATACCCCTCAAACGATAGGCAAACTCCAAGAAACCTGCAGTTCATATATCCCACTGCGATTTGAGACAAATCTCCATCGGTCCGTTTGGCTGTCTGAAAATTGCCGTACCAAACAGCCCCTAAGCTGATCACTTGCGGTTGCAAGCGCAATCCAACGAAACCCTTCGGTTCAAAGTCACCCGTCACCGGCACGGACACGAGAGAAAGTTGAGGCCCCACGTGAAGGGCGACCTGATATTGCTCAAGCAATGGCAAAAATTTAGCCAAATCATATCCGACACTGAACCCTGCAAAAACATGCTTGATGATCTCTGGTGGCTGGCCAACCGGGGCACCTTCGTAGTTGGCCTTTACTCCATGCCATTCAAAATCAGCAAAAATACTGGCCGGATAAAATGAGACATCTTCAATTTTAATCGCTCCACCAATGGATCTTGCTGCCGAAACATCAAATTCAAGATCACGCTTGATGCTCAGATCTTCATGTAAATACTTAACCAGAAGGCGCACCGAACTAACCGTTTCACGGGTTGGCTCTCGGGCATCGATAATTCCACCTAGGGGCCCAACAAATTCAGGCAACTCCACAGGCCGTGTTGGGTAAAGCTGGGAACTAGGTCGCCAAAAATTGTCATCTGATAAAGCGGCCCGTGCCACCCGCATTCCAGCAAATTGGCCATCGACCTTTTTAAAAGAAGGATCTCCCATAGCGGGATGAATCCGATAAAGCCAAGGTTTTGCTTGGCCCTTTAACAGCACCGAACTGCCGGAGAAAAAAAATGTTTTTTCTACGGTGGCTTTGTTGTGCGACGGAGCTTCGATTTCAGTTGCCCGAATCTCCCACCGCGACTTTGAAGTGGCATCCACTCCAAAGTCGATCCACAGACCTTCGCTCCCGGCAGGAACAACAACCATGACCCCCGAATGAATCCTCAGTTGAGACTGTCGATCGCGCATCCGCCAAAACAGGACCCCGTTGTCCTCAAATGGCGGCAGCTTTAAAGACGGAAAGGCATCGAAGTCCGCATAACTGCGCTGAAGATCCGACTCAATGTTGAAAACTATTTTTTCAAAGATTGGATCTTCAGAAATTTCTAGGGAACGTCCTGAGGACAAAAGAGTCCTCCACACGTCCGGCACTGCGATATGATGGGATCCAGCACGAGCGTCAGATGCAGGCCATCCAAAGCATGCAGCTACGAGTGCAAAGGCACATAAAAAATAAAGCGAGGTGAAAAGTCTCGATGGCAAGCCGGCATCCCCCATGTGTCCGATAACACTTGGGATTTTACCACACCAATGGAATCCAACCTAACCCCCTAACCACCAAGGGCAACGCCGTGCGCGAGAGAACCAAGGTGATCAGGTGTCTGCCCGAAACAGGGCGCATCAAACGTGCCCGGTAATCCTCATCAAAGTTGCCGATGCCACCGCTTGATAGCTGTCAAAGCGCATCGTATATGTTGCTCGCCCCTGAGATATCGACCTGAGCTGGGTAGAGTAGCCGAACATAAGCTCCAATGGCGCAGACGCCTCCACGACCTGCAAGTGCCCCCTCAGGGAGACACTATTGATCTGCGCGCGACGGCTATTCAAATCGGTAATGATGTTGCTCAAATAATCATCGGGAACCAAAACCTCAATCCACATCACTGGTTCCAATAGCTGTGGCGAGGCCTGACGTAATGCCTGACGAAGGGCCAAGGACGCTGCGACTTTAAAGGAATTCTCGGTAGATATTTGTTGGTCAAAGCCACCGCCCAGAAGTTCCGCCGATACCCCAATCACAGGAAATCCAGCCAATGCCCCAGCCTGCATGGACTCGATTAGACCCTTGTGGACGCCTTCGACAAATTGCGTTGGAACTTGCGCTGGAGAAGCCTTGTTCTTAAATATCAATCCGCCCTGAGCGTCAGCACCACCAGCATGCTTCACGGCGATCCTAACCGTGGCGAACTGGGCAATACCACCGCCCTCCCGAGAGAACGTTTCCTCAACCTCAGCCTCACCTGTGATGGTCTCGCGGTAGGATACTTGAGGTGCACCGACATTGGCGTCCACCTTGAATTCACGCTTCAACCGATCCACGATAATGTCCAGATGAAGCTCACCCATCCCACTGATCAACGTCTGCCCGGTCTCAGCATTATAATTCACGCGAAAGGAGGGATCCTCATTTTCGAGCCTTTCAAGAGACTTCATGAGTTTATCCATGTCTGCCGTGGTCTTTGGCTCGATCGCAATCGATATCACCGGCTCCGGGAAAACCACTGATTCAAATCGGATTGGGTGCTTTTGATCACAAATCGTGTCGCCAGTACCAATCTGTTTTAGACCAGCAAGAGCACAAATATCTCCGGCTTCAACGGTCTGAAGTTCTTCCCGTTGATTGGCCTGCATGCGGAGGATCTTGGTAATCCTTTCCCGTTTGCCTGTACGGCTGTTCAACACAACTTCACCAACAGATATCTGTCCAGAATATACCCGTGCAAAGACCACCTGACCGACAAAAGCATCATTCATAATTTTAAAGGCGATACCAGAGAATGGTTCCGATACGTCGCGCTTGCGAAAAAGCTTGGTTTCTTTGTCGTCAGCGCTCAAACCAGGAACAACCGACAAGTCGAGTGGTGATGGCAAATAATCAATCACAGCATCAAGCAAAGGCTGGATGCCCTTATTCTTAAACGCGCTGCCACAGAATACCGGAACAATTTTGAATGCGATGGCTGCGCGTCGGGCAGCAGCCATCACTTCGGTCACGCTCGGCTCAATACCCTCAAGGTATTTTTCAGCGATACCGTCATCCACATCAGCAAGGGAAGATATAAGTGTCTCACGGGCTGCCGCAGCAGCCTCCTTCATTTCGGGAGGAATGTCCAAAACATCAAATTTCTCACCGCGACCTTTATCAGCCTCCGGCCACAAAAGGGCTTTCATCCGAACTAAATCAATCAGTCCCTGAAAGTGATCCTCAGCACCAATTGGAATTTGAAATGGGACGGGATTAGCGGCCAAACGTGTTCGTATAGAGTCCACGGATGCGGCAAAATCTGCACCGATACGATCCATTTTATTGATGAAGGCTATCCGAGCAACATTGTATTTGTCGGCCTGTCGCCAAACCGTTTCCGATTGTGGCTCAACACCAGAAACCCCATCAAATACGGCCACAGCGCCGTCAAGAACCCTCAGGGAGCGTTCAACCTCGATTGTGAAATCAACGTGCCCAGGAGTATCAATCAAATTGATTTGATGATTCCGCCACCGACATGACACTGCCGCTGCGGTGATGGTGATACCGCGTTCTTGCTCTTGAACCATCCAATCGGTCGTCGCGGTCCCTTCGTGAACCTCGCCGATCTTATGAATTTTACCCGTATAATACAGGATCCGTTCCGTCGTCGTCGTCTTACCGGCATCAATGTGGGCCATGATACCAATGTTACGCAGGGCTGATTGATCGAGTGCCATCGATATTGAACCTAGAAAAAGATGTTAAAAAACCCAGACGCGCCATAAAGGCGAACATCTGGGTCTAATTTCAGGCGCGGCCAAAGTGAACTCTGACCGCAACCTTCTCTGATTTTACCAGCGGAAGTGAGCGAAAGCCTTGTTAGCTTCGGCCATTTTATGGACGTCTTCACGACGTTTGATTGCTCCGCCACGCTTGTTAGCAGCATCAATCAACTCGTTAGCAAGGCGTTCACCCATGCTCTTGCCAGCACGACTACGGGAGAACTCCACCAACCAGCGGATCGCCAGAGCCTGACGGCGTTCCGGACGAACTTCCACCGGCACCTGATAGTTAGAGCCACCAACGCGACGAGACTTTACTTCGAGTAGCGGACGAACATTGTCCACTGCTGCGCGGAAAAGTTCCAGCGTGCTTTTGTAGGTACCAAGACCCTGGGGTCCCCGACCTTCAATCAAATCAAGCGCGCCATAAAACGCACTTTCAGCAGCCGTCTTTTTACCATCGTACATCATTCCATTGATGAACTTGGTGACGAGGATATCTTTGTACTTCGGATCCGGAAGGATCACACGTTTTTCAATTTGCCGGCGGCGAGCCATGCGAGTCTCCCACTAATCTCAGTTAGCTGCTTTTGGTTTCTTAGCGCCGTACTTGCTACGACCTTGGCGACGGGCGTTGACACCTGCGCAGTCGAGAGCACCACGAACGCAGTGATAACGGACACCCGGCAAGTCTTTCACTTTGCCACCGCGCACCATCACCACGGAGTGTTCCTGAAGGTTGTGGCCTTCACCGCCGATATACGACGTGACTTCCACACCATTGGTCAAACGAACACGAGCAACCTTGCGGAGAGCCGAGTTCGGCTTCTTTGGGGTGGTCGTGTAAACACGGACACAGACTCCGCGACGCATTGGCGAGCTCTTAAGAGCCGGCGACTTTGTCTTGGCCTTCTGGACTTGACGTCCGTTTGCAATCAACTGATTAATCGTTGGCATGTAAACCTATTCCTTAAACTACTGGACCGGCGTCATGACCACACGCGGGTTCCGTTTCCTACCAAAGCACCGCCTTGATTGCAACAGCGAATCAAGGCCCAGGCTCACCCCCCAGAACTTACTGGTGGGCGACCTCCAGTGTTTCGTCAGCAGCATGACCTGCCCGTGCATTTTCTTGACCCTGAACGACCGCCCTAAGGTTCCGGTAGTACGACGCACCCGTACCCGCCGGAATCAAGCGACCCATAATCACGTTCTCTTTCAAACCGCGCAAGTGATCGACTTTACTGTTGATACTTGCTTCCGTAAGGACCTTCGTCGTCTCCTGGAAGGATGCCGCAGAAATGAAACTCTCGGTCGAAAGTGAAGCCTTTGTGATACCCAGCAGCACTGGTTCCCACGTCGACGGCCTCAAGTTCTCGAGCATTAGTTTCCTGTTGGCCTCTTCAACCTCGGTCCGCTCAACCTGCTCGTTTGGCAGGAAGCGGCTGTCACCAGGCTCGACAATCCTAACCCGACGAAGCATCTGACGCACAATCACTTCGATATGCTTGTCGTTAATCTTCACACCCTGGAGGCGGTAAACCTCCTGGATCTCATCGACCAGATAACGGGCCAAAGCAACTCGACCCAATACCTCAAGAATTTCATGAGGATTCGCAGAACCATCGACCAGGAACTCGCCCTTACGGACGTAATCGCCTTCGGTCACAATAACGTGACGGCCCTTCTGAATCGCGTAATCTTTATCAGTGCCGTCGAGACCCTTGATGATCAATTTCCGCTTGCCTTTGGTGTCGGCGCCGAATTCGATCGTTCCATCGCGGTCAGCCATGATGGCCATGTCCTTCGGCTTACGGGCTTCGAAAAGCTCCGCAACTCGGGGAAGACCACCGGTGATGTCCTTAGTCTTGGTTGTCTCGCGCGGAATCTTGGCAATAATATCACCAGGAGCGACTACCGCATTGTCTTCCATTGAAAGGATCGCCCCGACTGGCAGACCATAGCGAATGGCCCGTTTGTCGCCCTCACCCATAATTTCAATGGCCGGCTTTAAGTTCGTGCCTTTTGCATCGGTCACAACCTTACGGGTCATGAATGTAACGTCATCCGTTCGCTCATCCAAAGACTGCCCCTCTTTGAGGTCAGAATAACGGATACGCCCCGGAAATTCAGAAACGATCGGCACAGCAAACGGATCCCATTCAGCCAGACGAGCACCTGCTGCAACGGACTGAGCTTCTTTTACAAGAAGAACGGAGCCGTACACGATTGGGTAAGTCTCTTTGACTTTACCAGTCTCATCCAGAACCTGAATATCACCGTTACGAGTCAAAACAACGAGTTGACCTTCACGACTGCTCACGTGGCGGATGTTATTAAAGCGCACCCGACCAGAGAAGCGGCTGTCGATCGTACTCTTCTCAACCTTGTGCGTAATCGTTCCGCCAAAGTGGAATGTCCGCATCGTCAGCTGGGTTCCAGGTTCGCCGATGGATTGTGCTGCGATGACGCCGACAGCTTCACCTGCATTGACCAAACGTCCCGAAGCCAAATCACGACCGTAGCAAGCCCCACAAGTTCCACGGGCTGCCTGACAGGTCAACACAGAGCGGATCTTCACCGTCTCAACGCCTGCGTCGTCAATTTCCTTGCAGAGATATTCGTCGAGCAAGGTACCGGACTTGGAAATCACTTCTTGAGTCTGGGGATTGATAATATCTTCCAGAATCACACGGCCAAGAACCCGTTCACCCAAGGACTCCCGAACATCTGCGCCTTCGCGAAGCGGGGTCAAACTAATACCATCGGTCGCGCCGCAATCCGGCTCGCTGATGATGGCATCCTGAGCAACATCGACAAGGCGACGCGTTAGGTAACCAGAACTTGCCGTTTTCAAAGCCGTATCGGCCAAACCTTTACGGGCACCGTGAGTCGAAGTGAAGTATTCGAGAACCGACAATCCCTCGCGGAAGTTAGAGGTAATCGGAGTCTCAATGATCTCACCAGACGGCTTGGCCATCAAACCACGCATACCAGCCAACTGACGAATCTGCTGAGCCGAACCCCTTGCGCCTGAATCCGCCATCATAAAGATGGAGTTTACACTCGGGACTCGCTTATTGACGCCCTTGTGGTCTTTACGGTCCATGTGGGAAATGTTGCTAAACATGTCTTCAGCAATGTTTTCAGTAACCTTTGCCCAAATATCGATGACCTTGTTGTAACGTTCGCCTTCCGTCAAGAGACCTTCGGAATACTGTTCCTTGATCTTCTTAACTTCTTCATAGGCCTCAGCAAGCAGCTTTTGCTTGCCATTTGGGATCACCATGTCGTTGATGGCAATCGATAGACCAGCCTTCGTCGAGTAGCGGTATCCCATCGACCGGAGTGCGTCCGCCAGCAAGACAGTCCGCTTCGGCCCGCAAATGCGGAACGTTATATTGACGAGATGGGCCAACTGCTTTTTGCCAAGCGTCTTATTGATCATCTCAAAAGGAACTTCATCCGGGAGAATTTCGGACAAAAGGCCTCTTCCCACCGTGGTTTCCATGCGTTCATCACGCAGGCGAACCATGATCGGAGCCTGTAGATCGACTTCACCGTGGTCATACGCAGCACGAACTTCCTCGATTGAGGAGAACATTTTGCCTGCACCTTTGGCGCCGATGTCTTCACGGGTCAGATAATAGATTCCAAGAACAATATCCTGGGTCGGCACAATCACCGGAGTACCGGAGGCTGGGCTAAGGACGTTGTTTGTTGACATCATCAAAACACGGGCTTCCATCTGCGCTTCGACAGATAGCGGCACGTGAACTGCCATCTGGTCACCGTCGAAGTCCGCGTTAAATGCGAAACAGACGAGAGGGTGGAGCTGAATGGCTTTACCTTCAATCAAGACCGGTTCAAACGCCTGAATACCAAGACGGTGCAGGGTTGGCGCCCGGTTCAGGAGCACTGGATGCTCCTTGGTCACTTCTTCAAGGCAGTCCCAAACTTCGGGACGCTCTTTTTCTACCAATTTCTTTGCGCTTTTGATGGTCGATACGATGCCATGCTCTTCCAACTTGTTGTAAAGGAAGGGCTTGAACAACTCGATCGCCATCTTTTTTGGCAAACCACACTGATGCAGACGCAAATCAGGACCGACAACAATCACAGAACGACCAGAGTAGTCGACCCGCTTGCCGAGGAGATTCTGACGGAAACGGCCTTGCTTACCCTTAAGCATATCTGACAGCGAGCGCAGCGGACGCTTATTAGGCCCTGTAAAGACCTTACCGCGACGACCGTTATCAAATAGCGCGTCCACAGACTCCTGAAGCATCCGCTTTTCGTTGCGGATGATGATATCTGGAGCATTTAGTTCCATCAAACGGATCAAACGGTTGTTCCGGTTGATCACGCGACGGTAGAGATCGTTAAGATCGGACGTTGCAAATCGACCGCCGTCAAGAGGCACAAGCGGGCGAAGGTCCGGAGGAAGAACAGGAATAACGCTCAGCATCATCCACTGTGGCTTCGCATGGAATTCGCCGCTATCGTCCTTTTGGTTAAAGGCGTCGACAACTTTCAAGCGTTTTTGCAGTTTTTTACGACCAGCTTCCGACGTGCTAACCGCTAAGTCCTGACGAAGTTCTTCCGCGAGATCAATAATCCGAAGTCCAGCCAACAGCTCTTGAATCGCTTCGGCGCCAACACTCACCCTGAATGCGCCGTTACCCAACTCGCTGAGCAAACGCTCGTATTCATCATCGCTCAGAATCTGACCGAGCTTCAGAGCCGTCTGATCCACATTGCCCGGATCGAGAACCACATAGGATTCGCTGTAAAGAACGCGTTCAACATCCTTTAGAGCCATATCGAGAATCGCCCCAATGCGGGATGGCAGCGATTTCAAAAACCAAATGTGTGCAACAGGAGTTGCAAGGTTGATGTGCCCAAGGCGTTCACGGCGTACTTTGGAATGAATAACCTCAACACCGCACTTGTCGCAGACGATTCCGCGATGCTTCATGCGTTTGTACTTGCCGCAAATACATTCAAAATCACGCACAGGTCCGAAGATCTTCGCGCAGAATAGGCCATCACGCTCCGGTTTGAACGTCCGGTAGTTGATGGTTTCTGGCTTCTTAACTTCACCATACGACCAGCTGCGAATCTTCTCAGGCGATGCCAAAGAGATCTTGATGGCCGTAAAGTTCAACGGATCCGTAGGCTTGTCAAAAAAATTCAGTAAGTCTCTCAAGGAAATCGCCCCGCTTTCTTACTGTATTGGCTGTTGTTGAAGGAGACCATCGAGTGTCATTTCCTGGCCGTCTTTTTTCAGCAGGTTGACATCAAGGCCCAAGCTTTGCAATTCCTTCACCAAAACGTTGAAGCTCTCGGGCAAGCCCGGGGTCATCATGTTTTGGCCCTTCACGATCGATTCGTACATGCGTGTCCGACCAAGAACGTCGTCCGACTTCACCGTCAGGAATTCCTGAAGGGTATATGCCGCGCCGTATGCTTCCATGGCCCACACTTCCATCTCCCCAAGACGCTGGCCCCCAAATTGCGCCTTACCACCCAGCGGCTGCTGAGTCACAAGCGAATATGGACCAATCGAACGGGCATGGATCTTCTCATCTACCAAGTGATGCAGTTTCAAGACGTACATGACGCCAACCGTCACCTTGTTGTCAAACTTGTTGCCGGTACGACCGTCATACAAGTCAACCTGACCTTCAGCTGACACGTCGCCCATTTCAAGCAGCGCACGAATTTCAGCTTCATTCGCACCGTCGAACACTGGGTTCGCAAAGTGGACGCCTTCGCGGTACTTGCGCACAAAAAGGCGCAACTCATCGTCCGAACACGACTTCATGAACTTACGAACTTCTTCGTCATCCCAAATCCCAAGAATTAGTTTCTCAAGATTATCTCGGCTATTTACTTCATCGACCAAGCGATTCAACTTCTCGCCGATAGCCTTTGCCGCTGCACCCAAATGAACTTCAAGAATTTGCCCGACGTTCATACGAGACGGAACGCCAAGCGGGTTCAAAACCACGTCAACCGGACGACCATCTTCCTGAAAGGGCATGTCTTCTTCCGGAAGAATCCGGGACACAACGCCCTTGTTACCGTGACGACCAGCCATCTTGTCGCCAACTGCAAGCTTCCGCTTGATCGCGACATAGACTTTGACCATCTTGATCACGCCTGGAGGCAGCTCATCGCCCTTACGGACTTTCTTGATCTGCTCTTCAGTCATGTATTTAATCAGATTCACCTTCTCGCGAAGGTTTTCGAGTGCCTTGCGAAGGAGGCCGTTCTTCTCCGCGTTCTTGACGGCAAGATGATCCCAGTGGATGTAATCCAGCGTCGCGAAAAGAGACTCGTCAAGCATCGCACTCTTTTGGGCGACGACTTCACCCGACTTGTTCTTAATGTCCGCAACAAGAGACTCGCCGGAAGAGATCTTGACGATCTTACCTGCAGCAGAATCCTTGATGATCGCAATCCTGTCTGCCTCGTCCTTGCGAAGTTTCGCAATTTCCTGCTCTTCGATCTGGAGGCTACGATCATCCTTCTCTGCTCCTGCTCGTGCGAAGACCTTTGCACCGATAACAGTACCCACGACTCCCGGGGGAACGCGCAGGGACGTATCGCGGACGTCGCCAGCTTTCTCACCAAAGATGGCCCTCAGAAGTTTTTCTTCCGGGGTCAACTGGGTCTCGCCCTTAGGAGTGATCTTCCCGACCATCAAATCCCCAGGTTTAACTTCTGCACCGATACGAATGATGCCGGAGGTATCAAGATCCGCCAGGGCTTCTTCCCCGACATTCGGAATATCACCGGTAATTTCTTCGGCACCCAACTTAGTATCGCGGGAAATACATTCGAATTCTTGAATGTGAACACTGGTGAAAAGATCTTCCTTCACCACGCGCTCGCTGATCAGAATGGAGTCCTCAAAGTTGTATCCGCTCCATGGCATGAATGCCACGGTCACGTTTTGACCAAGAGCCAGCTCACCCATTTCCGTCGCAAATCCGTCAGCGATAATATCGCCTTTCTTTACGGACTCACCCTTCACGACGATCGGACGCTGATTGATACAAGTGTCCAAATTTGAACGCTTATATTTCTGAAGGTTGTAAATATCCACGTCAGCGCCGACTTCTGTCACATCGCTTGCGGATTCCACTTCCGTCGTCTTAACCACAATACGCTCAGCATCAACCGCGACAACCATACCCTCACGCCGAGCCACAACGGTGGCACCGGAGTCGCGCGCTACAGTGCGCTCGAGGCCAGTCCCAACAAGTGGGGCACGAGTCTTCATCAGCGGCACGGCCTGACGCTGCATGTTGGCGCCCATGAGCGCCCGGTTAGCATCATCATTTTGAAGGAACGGAACCAATGATGCAGCAATCGAAACCAACTGGTTTGTTGCAACGTCCATTAGGTCTGCTTCTTCCGCACGCACGATCTCACTCTCACCGCGACGGCGCGCTGCCATGAACTCATCCGGCTTATGGGTTCCATCCGGAGCTGCCTGCGCAATCACGTGATCACGGTGTTCTTCCGAAGCCGTGTAGTATCGAACGGCCTTCTTGGGATCTTTTTCCTTCAGATCGCGGTACGGGGTCTCAATGAAACCGTACGCGTTCACTCGGGCATAAGAAGCCAAAGATGCAATCAACCCGATGTTTGGACCTTCAGGAGTTTCGACCGGACAGATCCGACCATAGTGCGTCGGGTGAACGTCGCGAACTTCGAAACCGGCACGCTCACGACTCAAACCACCGGGTCCAAGAGCCGAAAGACGACGCTTATGCGTCACTTCGGAGAGCGGGTTGGTCTGGTCCATAAACTGACTCAACTGGGAACTTCCGAAGAACTCTTTCACCACAGCCGATGCCGGCTTGTTGTTGATAAAGTCATGAGGAAGAAGCGTGTCAACATCCTGCAACTGCAGGCGTTCCCGAATCGCACGCTCAATGCGAAGCAATCCGATCCGGTATTGGTTTTCCAACAACTCACCAACGGCACGAACACGGCGATTACCCAGGTGATCGATGTCATCAATGTCGCCATCGCCGTTCTTCAGCTTCAGCAAATACTCGATCGTCCTGAGAATATCTTCCTTCGTCAGGGTGCGCTGCTCGAGCGGCAAATCCAGACCAAGGCGTTCATTCAATTTCAGACGACCGACGGCACTAAGATCATAGCGATCTGCGTTGAAGAACAAATTGTCGAAAAGGGTCTGAGCCGGCTCAATGGATGGAGGATCACCGGGACGCAGGCGTTTGTAAATCTCAAGGATCGCCTCCTGGCGCCCCTTTTCGCCGTTCTGAATTTTATCAGCAACAAGGGTGTTGCGGAATGAAGAGTCGACGTTGAGATTATCAATAAAGAGAATATCGAACGTTTTGATTCCAGCCTTAACGATTTCCAAAAGGCTTTCTTCAGTCAACTCAACATTAAGCGGAACAAGAATCGTCCCGTCTTTAGCTGCAATGTTCTGCGCGGCAATCTTACCGATCAGATCTTCCGAAGCGAGAGTTTGGTATTCAAGGCCCGCTTGTTGCATCTGCCGAATTGCGCCGACAGAGATACGGCGGTTACGCTTGACGAATACCTTGCCCGATTCAGGATCAACGATATCGGAGGAAGCGCGCTGCCCACGAAGGAGTTCAAAATTTAGTTTCTTCTGGAACAGGCCTTCACGGAGCCGAACTTCTTCTTTGCTATAGAAGTAGTCGAGCATCTGCTCCTCAGTAAAACCAAGGGCACGAAGGAGGATTGTTGCATGTAATTTACGGCGGCGGTCGATGCGGACATAGAGCATGTCTTTTGCATCGAACTCAAGATCCAACCAACTGCCGCGGTATGGAATGACCCGAGCCGTGTACAGCAGCTTACCAGAAGCACTGTTACGACCTTTATCATGGTCAAAGAACACACCAGATGAACGGTGAAGCTGAGATACAACGACACGCTCGGTGCCGTTGATGATGAAAGTCCCGTCGCTCGTCATCAGAGGAAGTTCACCGAAGTAAACCTCTTGTTCTTTGACGTCACGGATACTTTTAACAGCGGTATCCTTGTCAATATCCCAAACGACAAGGCGGATAATCACCTTGAGTGGCGCGGCGAAGCTCATTCCCCGCTGACGACATTCGTCAACGGTGTACTTAGGCTCCTCAAATGAATAACTAACGAACTCAACCGAAGCTGTCCCCGCAAAATCCTGAATCGGAAATACCGACCGGAATACCGACTCGAGGCCAACGTTCTTACGTTTGCCGGGCTCGATCTCAGCTTGAAGGAACTGGTTGTAGCTCGTCTTTTGAATTTCAATTAAATACGGAAGACCCACTGAAGAGGGGATCTTCGCGAAACTTTTTCTAGGCCGGGTGAAACTCGCAGCCAGGGAGGTCATCAGGCTCTCCTTAGAACAGGGATCAAAAGAACATCAAGCGACGAGACCCCAGACAAGCACCAGCTCGTGGGGTTACTGTTAAGCACCTTAAGACAATCAGGCGAACAAGCCGCTGGTGCCAGGTTGGTTGATCGTGCTCGGGCAGCCCTTACAACCGACTCAGCACCAGCGACATAATCGCTGGTCAAAAGTTACTTAACTTCGACTTTTGCACCGGCTTTTTCAAGGACGTCCTTGATTTTAGCCGATTCCTCTTTGCTAACGCCTTCCTTCACGGTTTTCGGCGCGCCTTCAACTAGATCCTTAGCTTCTTTCAAGCCAAGACCAGTGATCGTGCGAACTTCTTTGATCACATTGATCTTGTTAGCTCCACAATCCTTAAGAATAACCGTGAACTCGGTTTGTTCTTCAGCAGCAGCGGAGGCAGCAGGAGCTGCAGCAGCTGCCATCGGAGCGGATGCGCTAACACCAAACTTCGTTTCGAGCTCTTTCACTAACTCAGCAGCTTGGAGCAGCGTGAGGTTTTCCAGGAACTGGATTACTTGTTCTTTTGTTACGGCTGACATGGGTCTTCCTCCTAGAGCGCTTCCGTCCTTTTGGGACCAGAAGATTAATTATGCGTTTTTCGTCTCTTTGATTGCATTGATCACTTGCACCAAGCTCCGTGGTACGCCGTTCAAAACATTCAGCAGGCCACGATGTGGCGATACCAAAGTTCCAACGATCCGCCCGAGAAGCACCCCTTTGCTTGGCAACTCTGAAATCGCCTTGAGATCATCCGCTGACACCCGCATAGCATCCATGACGCCGGCAGTGACTTTGAACTTCTCACCACGATCTTTGCCGAATTCCAGCAACGACTTCGTCGCCGCTGCAAAATCTCCGCTGATCAGAACCAAACCGATGGGACCCTTAAGATCCTTCAGAATGGCCGCTGTCTTCGGTGACTTGGCTTCAATTGCTTTCTTGGCCACCCGGTTTTTGAGTACCCGGAACTCTGCCCCGGCGGCGCGAAGCTTCACGCGCAACTCGGTCAGATCAGCCACCGATAGGCCGCGGTATTCAGCAATAACTGCTCCGCTAGCCTTCTCAAATCGCTCTGCGAGACTGTCTCTGAGCGCCGCTTTTTGTGCACGATCCATAGCCATAATTCGATCCCTTCCCTCTTCCTATAGACCGATCAATCAACCCCGGAATGGTGCCGGGTCAATTTTGATACCCGGGCTCATGGTCGAGGAAACGCTGATTTTCTTAAGGTACATACCTTTTGCAGTCGACGGCTTCGCCCTGAGAACTGCCTCAAGCACGGCGCGAATGTTGGCTGCCAACTTATCAGCTGGAAACGCCGCCTTACCCACCGGGCAATGCGCGATCCCTGCTTTGTCGACCCTGAACTCAGTCCGTCCAGCCTTCAACTCATTGATGGCTTTCGTAACTTCGAAAGTAACCGTACCCAATTTAGGATTCGGCATCAGACCACGAGGACCAAGAACACGACCAAGCTTACCAACAACACCCATCATGTCGGGAGTTGCAACGACCTGATCAAATTCGAGCCAACCGCCAGTAATCTTACTAGCCAGGTCGTCCCCACCAACATGCTCAACGCCAGCTGCCGTTGCCTGAATGGCCGCGTCACCTTTTGCGAACACAATGATTCGAACGGTTTTGCCAAGACCATGTGGCAGTGGTGTCGTACCGCGAACATTTTGGTCTGCGTGACGAGGATCCACACCAAGATTAATGGCCAGATCAACTGTTCCATCAAACTTTGTGTAGGAAACTTCTTTAAGGAGTGCCACGGCTTCATCAAGTGGATACTGCTTGTTGCGGTCCACCCTCTCGGCGACAAGGCGATACTTCTTGCCTCTGGTTGTCATTTCATTCTCCGTAGTTCGATCGAGCGGACACCGATGCCCACTCTCCTACTATGTATAAACGTTAGTCGATGACCTGAAGGCCCATACTGCGAGCTGAACCCAAAATCGTATTAACAGCAGACTTTTCAGTAAACGCGTTCAAGTCTGCCATCTTCGCTTTTGCCACTTCTTTAACGTGAGCCATCGTCACGGTCCCACAGGTCGCCTTACTAGGCGTTGAGGAACCCTTCTCGATCTTGGCCGCCTTTTTCAGCATGTCTGAAGCTGGCGGGCTCTTTGTCATAAAGGAAAACGACTTGTCCGCATAGACCGTAATGATCGTCGGCAGATTGTCGCCAACCTGCTTTTGCGTACGAGCGTTGAATTCCTTGCAGAATGCCATGATATTGACACCGCGCTGGCCGAGAGCCGGGCCAACTGGAGGCGACGGGTTCGCCTTCCCTGCAGGGATTTGGAGCTTAATGAGTCCGACTACTTTCTTTGCCACAGATGCCTCCTAAAAACGGCGTACCGCTTCTAGTCGTTATATGAAGAGCCCCATCGTCTACGGGAAACGCTTTCGCGTGTCAACGATTTTAAGGGGCCGTTTTTTAATTTCTACTTAACGCTTTTCTCGACCTGAACGTAGTCCAGTTCGACCGGCGTTTCGCGACCAAAAATGCTAACCAAAATACGGAGTTTCATCTTGTCAGGACGAACCTCATCCACAACACCATCAAAGTTTGTGAACGGTCCGTCTTTGACTTTAACCGTTTCACCCTTCTCGAATTCAATTTGAGAGACAACCTTGCGGGCTGCCTCCGCCATAGCCTCAGGAGAAGTAAGGCGCAAGACTTCCTGATCAGAAATCGGGCGCGGCGTCCGCACATTACCAACAAAACCAGTGATTTTAGGGGTTTCCCTAACCAGAAGGCTCGTGTCATCGCCGAAAGTCATTTCGACGAGGATGTAGCCTGGAAAAGACGTCTTTTCGACGCGCTTCTTCTTCCCGCTCTTCAACACCTGTTCGGTGGCTGTACGCGGCACGAATATCTGGCCAAATTTTTCTTCCATCTTGAGGAGCTTGATTCTCTCGAGGAGACCCTGACGAGCCTTCTCTTCAAACCCCGAATAAGTATGGACGACGTACCATTTTTTGGTAGCGGTCATGACATTCACCTTAAGCGCCTCTTCTTCTATTCGACTCAATCTATACGATCAGCAATTTGAGCAATCGCGCCCAAACCACATCGAAAACAGTCAAAATCATTGAAAAAATAACGACAACCACGCAGACGATCATTGTCATCTTGCGGGTGTCATCCATACTCGGCCACGAGACCTTACGCAACTCCGCAATGCAGCTCAGGAAGTATTCGTGCCGATCTGCGCCAGCACCAAGCCACCACGCAGCAACCCCACCAACGACCAAACTCCCAACAACCACAACCGCCGGTAGCCAGGCCTCAAACTTTTCAGTCCAGCCATAGCTTAACGAAAGGGCGGTTAGCCCCTTCCAGACAACCAGCGCAACACAGAGTCCAAAAGCCGCGAAGGCCATATTCAGCCAGGTCGAGTCGTCTTTTTGCACGTTGGCACCTTTACCTTTAAGAAAACTGGCAGGCGAGGTGGGATTCGAACCCACAACCTACGGATTTGGAATCCGCCGCTCTACCGTTAGAGCTACTCGCCTTCCCTGTGACTGAGACCCCGCCCTAACCCTTATGCTCCATAGCCAGGTCAGAGGCGGGGTCCTTAAAACCAAATATCAAAACGATACTGTTACTCAATAATCTCAGCAACAACACCGGCGCCAACAGTACGGCCGCCTTCCCGGATAGCGAAACGCAATTCCGTGTCCATTGCAATCGGAGTCAACAATTCCACTTCCACGGCGATGTTGTCGCCAGGCATAACCATCTCAACATTGTCCGGCAGCTTAATTGAGCCGGTTACGTCGGTGGTACGGAAATAGAATTGAGGGCGGTAACCTTTAAAGAACGGGGTATGACGTCCGCCCTCTTCCTTGGTTAGCACGTAAACTTGAGCCTTGAACTTCTTGTGCGGAGTAATAGAACCCGGCTTAGCAAGAACCTGACCGCGGAAAACATCTTCGCGTTTGGTACCGCGCAAGAGAATACCGCAGTTGTCGCCAGCGCGACCGTCGTCCAGCAATTTGCGGAACATTTCCACGCCGGTACAAACTGTCTTGGTGGTTGCCTTGACGCCGACGATTTCGATTTCGTCGCCAGCCTTGACAATACCGCGCTCGATACGGCCGGTAACAACCGTTCCACGCCCCGAGATCGAGAACACGTCTTCGATCGGCATCAGGAAAGGACGGTCAATCGGACGCTCTGGTAGCGGAACGTAGCTATCGCAAGCTGCGATCAGCTCAACGATTTTCGAACCCCATTCGCTGGTTGGATCGCCAGATTCAAGTCCCTTTAGAGCGGAACCACGAATAACCGGGGTCTCGTCGCCTGGGAACTTGTAGGTCGTCAACAGCTCACGAACTTCCATCTCAACGAGATCGAGAAGTTCGGAATCGTCAACCATATCGCACTTGTTCATGAACACAACAATCCGCGGCACGCCAACCTGGCGGGCGAGGAGGATGTGCTCACGGGTCTGAGGCATCGGTCCGTCAGCGGCGCTAACGACGAGGATTGCTCCGTCCATCTGAGCAGCGCCAGTGATCATGTTTTTTACGTAGTCAGCATGGCCCGGACAGTCAACGTGAGCGTAGTGACGCTCTTTTGACTCGTATTCGACATGCGAGGTCGAGATGGTGATACCACGAGCTTTTTCTTCCGGCGACTTGTCGATCTGGTCAAATGCCATGGCAGTTCCGCCGTGAGCAGCTGCCATCACCTTGGTGATCGCGGCGGTCAGGGTTGTTTTGCCGTGGTCGACGTGACCAATGGTACCGATGTTGACGTGGGGTTTCTTACGCTGAAACTTTTCTTTTGCCATTTCTTCCTCCCGCTGTGGCACTTCGCTCGGAAATACAATTCAAGCAAAGGTTCTTTATTAAGGCGCAATCACAATTTAAACACAATGTACAAATTCATTCTGCTAGCAAGTTTACTGGAGCCCAGGACGGGATTCGAACCCGTGACCTCGTCCTTACCAAGGACGTGCTCTACCGACTGAGCTACCTGGGCTTTCTGGAGCGGGAAACGGGATTCGAACCCGCGACCCTTAGCTTGGAAGGCTAATGCTCTACCAACTGAGCTACTCCCGCCCAACAACCAGAACCTACACTCACGCCACAACCGACTAAAAGACTTCTTCCCGAAGGAAGTGGTGGAGGGAGAAGGATTCGAA
>CAMDHM010000018.1 GCA_945898195.1 Pseudobacteriovorax antillogorgiicola
CCCCAAACCTCTAGCTGCGTGAATTCTGCCCCCTAAAACCGACCAATATCTCAACTACTCCCCCACCTTCCTTGCGTTTTCCTTCCCCACCCCGCATTTTGAGTACACCTCACCACCGCGTCCATTTTCATGGCGCCGCCTCCAATACATCCATGCTTGATTTAGTCCCAGCCGGGGTCCGCGGCCTGCGTCGCGAGGTCCGGCGTTACGTCCGGCGTTAGGTCTGAGACCGCCTCCCGCGCAGGATCTGCCGTGTTGTCAAACTCCAGCACCACGGATTCATAGCTGGGCGGAGCGCGAGCCGGCAAGGCCCGCGTGACGAAGATAACGGCGAGCCTCGTCTGGCTTGCAGATGGCAGTAATCACACGAAGCTCGCCCCCACACTGGCACCGTCCGACGTCCACCTTGAAGACGCGAGACAAAAGCCGCGCCCAACTCGACCCCCGAAGCGTCTTGCCTTTCTTGTCGCCCGCAGCGTCTTCATCATTGCTAGCTTTACCAGCTTTAATTTCTGCGCATTGTTTATGACGGGCTGCTTTCTTTACACCAGGCTTCAAAATAACTTTCCGCCGAAGCGGTGAATTCGGTGCAAATACTCCGCTCCACTTGACCAAATGGGCGCGAGGCGGTGGGACAATGGCGGCGAGTTTTTCAAGAAACTCACTCGGCGTCAGCACAAGGTATGAAGTCCCGTCGTGCCACGGCGTTTTCAGTCTGAGCCTCACTTTGCCGTCAGGATCCGTTGACGGAATAGCAGAGGCGTCCTTTAGCGAGAGGGGTTTCTTCGTAGTAGCCAAAACCAGATCCGACTTTTGTCACGTGACGCCCGGCGTTTGGACCGAAGGCAATTTTTCCTGCGATGGAGGCTGACGACGCAGCGGCGAGTCCCTCGTGATCGCGGAACATTTCATCGCAGTCGGGATTTGTGACGACCTCACCATCTTTGTTCAAAAGCCCCGCACGCACCAGAACCGCCAAGACTTTTTTTGATATGGACTCAGCCAAAGACGCCACTTCGGCATCGGTCATGGCAGAGAGATTTCGAAAGAGCGGATTGCCACCCACATCGACAAACACCCCATCCACCATCAGGACGTGCAGATGAGGATTTAGATTCAGGGCAGACCCAGCCCTTTGGGTGAAGGCAACGCAGCCGGACTTCGGGGATTTTATTCCAGCTAGTTTGGCTTTGCTTTCATAATGGCGACGCATTTCATGGATGATAACACAGTGCACTTTTGCAAAAAGTTTGCGACTGGCTTGCATCCAGTAGCGAAGGGGAATGGGAAAACTCAGCACCATCTGGCGGTAGGGGACCAGCGGCAGCACGTCGTTAACTAGATGATCAGCGGCTTCAGTTTGGCGCTTGGCGCAACACGATGGACACCAGCCTCGTTTCTTACAACTAAACGCCACAACTTTTTCTTCATCGCAACCATCACACGTCATGCGAAGAAATCCATAAGCAGGCATCCCGCAACGCAAATAGCCTTCAAATTCATTCTGGATATGCAGCGGCAGCGATTGCCTGTCCCTATCGCGCTCCGCAAGAAACGTCCCAAGATGGGCGGAAACCAAGTGATAGCAGGGCGTAAACTCCGGGCAACGTGGCTTGTAGATGGGCGAGAAGGTTTGATGGCATTTCGTCACGCATGGGAGTGGATCCCATCAAGGCCCATGGCGTGAAGTGATATCATTGGTCATCCGGTGATAGAGGGCCCAGTATAAACAATCTGACGGCGTCCAATTTGACGATCAATGGTAATGGTATAAGCAACGTCGGTGGGCTAATCGGATATTACAGAAATACCAACAACAATGCCTCCGTTACCAATTCATCTGTTTTGGACGTTGATGTCAACAATGCGTCGGCAACTGCGGGAGGTGGGACTGGTGGATTTGTCGGGAACTGCTACTGCAGATCAAAGGATATACCCGTATAAAAAAAGTGGCTCTGATAATATCGAAACCACAGGAGGCGTCGTGTCAGAAGTTGTTCCGCTGCCTGTTTGAGTGATTGATTTCGTCACAGAAACAAATGCACCATCATATAATTCGACGCTGAAAACGTGATCGCCAGCCGTCAATGGCAAAGCGTAGTGTGCTAACGCTATTTGGGGCTGAATATGTAGCATCGATAAAATTTGTAGTGCTGACAAAGCCGCTGCGACGAGCAATTGTTAGAGTTGGTATTCGGTCCGTTGCAGTTCGATCATCATCAAGGGTTACCGACAGCTGTCTTGTTGCAAGTACAGCGCCAGTTGCATCCGTAAAAGCGACTGGTTAATTCGCATTTCGTGACCTTTCGTGGTGCGCCAAAGTGGCCGCCTAGATCCTTGGGGACCCGCCAGGGCCACTTCACGACCGTTTCAGGCTGGACAATAAAAAGGCTTTTCTTACATTTAGTGTAGAACGGGGCGGATGGCTACCACAGCCCCCGCGACGTACGTGGGAGGCGTTTTAGAAAATCATAAATTGGTAGACAAGAGCACCAATAATCAATCGCATCTAAGCCCGCCACTAGATCAACAACACAAATAAACTAAAGCCATTCGCAGCTCGACCGACAAGTGACCTATGAAATCTGGCAAAGGCATTCAAAAACTCGAAATTGATGAGGTTAAAGTGCTGCCATTGCATTTTAAAGTGACCTGCACCACCACACATACGTCATGCAAAGGCAAACACCGCCATCGCCAGCTGTCGGCATTTGTGGCGATACTTCTTACAGGCATCTTTTTGTCACTGATAGGGTGCGCACCAGAACAAAACGAATCACGCCATGCCAACAGCTCAGTGGCTTCCGGCGAGTATGCAAAACTTACGGCGATCGCGCCAGCCGGCAGTGCACCGGCCCTGAAGTGTCCGAAAGAACTCACTGACTGTGGAACCGGCACAGACGGGAACGAGGTGTGTTGTGCCGCAAAAAGTCAGTGTGTAGCGGCGACCAGCAGCTCTCCACTGCATTGTGGTCAGGAGAAGGGCCATCCAGGCTGCCACGGGGGTGCCTATCGCTGCGGCACCACATGCTGCACGAACGGGCAATACTGCAGCGCTGCGACAAGCACCTGCAGTTATCCCAATGAGTGCGGCGCAGACGCGGTCCTTTGCGGCGGCGTCCCTGGCGGATGCTGCAAGTCGGGAGAACAATGCATGCAGTCCGGGCAAGGAACAAGTGCAACATTTTCTTGTGCGCCGGCAAACCCTCCTGGGCGATGCACCGCCCCTCAGACCGCGTGCGGCACCGATCCAATGGCCAAGGCCCCTGCGACCCTATGCTGTAACCCTGGCCTAATTTGTAGCGTCACCAGTGCCACTCAAGCTGGTTGCTGCATGCCGGGTATGACATTAGATCCTGTGAAAGGAGCTTGTACCGGCGGCGGACCAAACACTTGCACGGAAGCCGATGGCACAACCGTGTTGTTGCCCACAGGGGCCGTGTGCTGTGGCCCGGGGCCCCGCGGCAAGCTCTTTGTCTGCCTTGCGCCGAATACATGTAGCGCGGACAAAAAAAAGTGCGTACTCGCAACGCAACCAAGTGGTGGTCAGTGAAAGTTTTGATCGCTGCTGCAATTTTTGGAATTTCTTTTGGGATTTACGGGTGTTCAAACGAAGCCAAGTTCGCCGGCAGGCACATAGCTGCGACGGAAGCGCCGGCAGCGATTGTAGGAAATTCAAGCACACTTCACGATCTATCCCGCAGCCGCTCTCGGCGAAGTTTTCGCGCCCCAAACCTATAGCTGCGTGAATTCTGCCCCCTAAAACCGACCAATATCTCAACTACCGCCCCACCTTCCTTGCGTTTTCTTTCCACACCCCGCATTTTGAGTACACCTCACCACCGCGTCCATTTTCATGGCGCCACCTGCAATACATCCATTGCTTGCTTTAGTCCCAGCTGGGGTCCGCTGCCTGCGTCGCGAGGTCCATCGTTAGGTCTGGCGTTAAGCCCGAGACCATCTCCACCGCAGGATCTGCCGTGTCAAACTCCAGCATCACGGATTCGCACCTGGGCGGAGCGCGAGCCGGCAAGGCCCGCGTGGCGAAGATAACGACGAGCCTCGTCTGGCTTGCAGATGGCAGCAATCACGCGAAGCTCGCCCCCACACTGGCAACGTCCGACGTCCACCTTGAAGATGCGAGACAGAAGCCGCGCCCAACTCGACCCATGAAGCGTCGAGCCTTTCTTTTCACCCGCAGCTTCCTCATCCTTGCCGCCTTCACCAGCTACGGAGATTTCATTTTTTCAAGCAGCGAGTCGGTAATCCAGGACAAGGCCATCAACGATTCGACTCCTGCGGATCTTTTTACTGTCAAAGTTGATTTTGGAATCAATTTTTTGGATTGGCGCATTTAAGTCAAGCGACTGATGGGGACGGCGTCTATTATAATAGGCGACGTATTCGTCCAGGACTATCTCGCGGGTATTGATATAAAAGGCTGACAAAGAGCAGCCGATCACGTTCTGTGAATTGGGGTTTCTTGATGTGGCGCTTCAGAACTAAAAAACGTCGGAGCGGTAGGCGGTCTGAGTTGATGTCGGGGATGTTTACGGGCTAAAACGACTGTGGCTTACTTTAGGATCGTGGATTTTGACATTGTGTTGAGGGATATTCTTGTGGCTAAAATAACGCTTACAAAGCCCAACGAGGATGAAATGTGCGCTGTTGGCTTCCATGTTGTCAGGGGCCATGAGCGCATCTGTCATTCTGGGACGCGAACCTGGGTTGATGCTCACCTTGCCAAAAACCCCGGTGGGAAAAAATCCATGCATCTCAAGGAGAATCTGTTTTACTTATATTGGAGCAGGAAAATAACACCTTCTGTCCCCATCAATTCAATCAAGGGTTTCCCTGCCCATCACGAGGTTGACGCTCTTATTCAATTCTGGATTGCTTATTGGCAAGATCAAGGATTGAAATTTCCAGACGGATTTGATCCGTTGATCGTTAAAGTCATCATGGCCGTTGAGTCCAGTTTTAATGTCATGGCCGCAAGCAAACAAAGCACGGCCGTTGGCTTGATGCAGGTTACTGGAACGGCTCGTATTGACCTGTCCGGTCGAAAAAGGGATGGCTTTCGGTACATCAGGAACCAGCTAATCTCTGTGTCTCACACGGACCTTCAAGATCCATTGATCAATATTGCAGTCGCAATCCGATGGTTAGCGGTGAAATTTGCGGCTATTCCAAAGGGGAATGATCGAACTGTTTTTAACATGCTGAAAGCCTACAACGACTGGGGTCCGGCGGGTGAAGCTTATGCTAAAAGGGTTTTGCAACTTTATGAACGGAGCAAATAGAATTTTCATTTTTCTAGTCGCTTCATGGACCTTGCTGATGGCCCCCAATGCCTTTGCCAATCAGGATTTGATCATGAATTTCAAGTTGACGCTCAAAGACCGGAGAATATTGGTCTTGAGAAATGTCGGGGACACCGCCTGCCATGAGCTTTCCTTGCGATCCCCAACGGGAGCTTTTTTATGGGATCGATCCTATTGTACGGACTTTGATTTACTTTGGTTTCACCCGTTTTTTGTTCCCGTCAAGCCCGGACAATATGAAGTCGATTTGAATCATGATGGCCTTCCTGAGGTTGGCGTTGCCGTCTGGGATGGGGGCAATTCACCTCGTCCTAGACTAGCCATCATTTTCACGGTCGAGCAAAAGGCTCTTAGGCCATACGGTCGAGTGAAATATTATATTGAGTCCGGCGATTCGCTTTTGTTCCCACGCGGACACAAACGCGACAGCCATCAATAGATCAGTTTTCGTGGCTTCGGGGGTCTATCCCAAGACGGGCGTAGTGTGCATTTTCTCACGCAGCGAGTCGGTAATTCAGGACAATGCCTCGGCGATATCACCGGTCGCAACCAGGGATTTCTTCCGAAGCTGCGTCCAGGCGAAAAACTGCGTTTCAAATTTACCCAATCGGGATTCGCGATTATTCATAGTATTTTATGAGAATTGCTTCTAAGGCAATTTACAATAAATAGTATGAACGGCTCGAAATTATTCCCCCTCCCGGTCAGGCATGTTGCCTACAAGGCATTGTGATGCCGAACGGAAAATAGATTCCATACGTGATTTATACGCGCGCGTTTGAGTCCAGACGGGATATTTGGGGACGAGGCGGCATCGGACGGGGAAGTTAAGTTAATGATGTCACTTCACGCCATGGGCCCTGATGGGATCCACTCCCATGCATGACGAAAGCCATCCAACCTTCTCGCCCACCTACAAGCCACGTTGCCCAGAGACCAGTTGCCAGCGACGTGTCCTGAGCGCAGCGAAGGATCTCGGCGAATTTGGAAAACACTTCCTACTTGGATACATTCAAGGCGTCACCTTCAACATCACCCTGCTCAGCATCCCACTGAGTGTTCCGTTCCAGCCAACCGACTCCAGTTTAGGGCGTATTACAATTGGCTCATGCGCCCTGGAATTTAGAGCCACCGACCACGTTCGCGACAAGCACTTAAGCGGATTGCGCGCCTTCAAAGAAGAAGGACAGTGCCCACGGTATATAATCGTATCCTGCAACCCTGAAGAGCGAGTGACCGTCGATGGGATTCGTATTTTGCCGTGGGAACAATTTTTGAAGCTATTGTGGTCTGGAAAACTTTTTTGACGGTTTTTTGATATGGCTCTGACCCCGTGTGCCGCGGTTTTAATTCATGAATCGTACAGGAAGGAATTTTTCCAGCATAAAGCCTTGTATCGGCTCGAAGCGCAATTGACGACGCCTAGGAACCGCCTCCCATAGGCCGTTGGTCTAAGGCTTGGACGGAACAGCTGTCCAGAATGACCGGAATACGCAGAATCCAAATTTGCAACAAATAACAACCCTCTAGCTGCGGGAAAATATTGCCGGGAACGGCTGCGGGATAGATCGTGAAGTGTGCTTGAATTTCCTACAATCGAAATTTTCTTGATCACAAGAAGTCCGTTATTCATTCAATAAACAAATCGGCCTCTTCCTTGCATAGTCTGCACCACTGTCCGCGCTTGATATTTGAAAAGTTATTTTTCCAAACGTGCTTTTTGGAACACATCCATTTTACAGAGTGATTTGCGACTTTATAGCGCTTTGCAAGGCAAATACCACCGCGTGACCTTGCAACTGAATAAAGATCATCAATCGAATATTTAGCAACACCGGCGCAAACTGCACACCATGTTTTTGTTTGAACAACTGACCACGCCTGTGCTTTCCAACGATGCCCCTCACAGCATTCCCATTCATGCATCACTTGTGCGCCCAGGTAAGCTTTCTCCAGTAGTCTGCGACCACGTGATTTCGCATAGACCACCATTTCGTTATATCTTGCTCGTGTGTCAGCTGAGTAGGCTCCAGATAGATCTATTTTTGTCCTGGTAAATAAAGATGGTATTAAAACAAGAGTAACATCGTTCAACTTACATTTTTGCCGTTTAAGCCTGTCGAGACTCTTTCGTTTTTTCAAATTTTCTGAGGATTTACCAAAATAAGATCTTGTGTAGTGATGCTCTCCTTGATGCTCAAATGCGAGGCGCAGCGAGCCTACCTAATTCCGCCGCTGTTGCTCTTGACCGCCGGAATTGGGGCGTGGGGATTTCTAAGAAAAGATGCCCCCTAAGCGAAATCCCGCTTCTTTCGCCCGATCCCTTGACCCACAAGGCGCGTTTCGTCGCGCTGAAAGGCTACCTCTGCCTCGGCAAAAATCTCGCGGCCTTTTGCTCGCAAATCTTTTGCCATCCCCCCCAGATAACGATCCAGAGCATGTCGCGTCGAGAAAATGTATTCACAGTGGACATCGAGTGGCCCGACCTGGAACACCCGAAACTCCGAGCATCCGGTAATTTTCAGCAGGTCCGTACCGTGCTCGTAGCGCATCCAATGCAAGAAGTGACGAACAATGCTGTCATCCCCACAGGTGGCCATGACGCGGTAGCGCCACGGCCCATTTTTGGCCTGCTGCAGCCGTGAAACGAGATCAAACAAGTCCGAGACGACTAAATCTGGCGCCGTTATTTCCGCCTCACGCGCAGACCCGCCTCCAGGCCGTGGAATGAAACACGTCTGGATTCCACGCCGACGACATGGTTCAAGATCAAAAAAAGAAAATGAACTAACGTGCAACCACTGCGATTTTTCAAGGCCAAGATTTTTTATGACATGGTGCAGCGCAAAATCCCAAGCGATTCCATGAGGTTTCCACGACCGCATTTGATCGACTGTCAGGCATACGTCCCAAGGGAAATTCAAGGTCCTTTGAACATCATATTGATGGACCATATCTGAATTCGAAATGCATCCAACCTGTGCAAGAAGCCGCAAATCGAGCAAAGCCCGGGCGTCGGGAAAGGCTGGGGCCGCACCAAATTCAGCTGCAAATCGATCTAAATCCAGGGCTGTGATCTCTGGATTTATTTCGAAACCAACCGACTTTAGGAGTGACCCATAAGACAGCAACGCCGAGCCGGCTTGATTTTGATGGGCTTCCGAAATCTGGGAAAATTGCAGGAACTTTCCCGGAAAAAAAGATTCGACGCCGCTGCGCCAATCCAGCAACGTCCCAAAGACGTCAAACGTGATCAGCCGAATGTCAGAAAGTGAAATTGTCATCGGCTAGAGCCAACCCTCGTGACGCAGCAGTGCCTCGGGCTCGGGCTTTCGACCGCGAAACTCGATGAAAAGCTCCATGGGATGACGACTCCCACCCTGGGCCAAAATTATCTTGCGAAATTTTTGTCCCACCGCAACCAATCCACCTTCGTTGTCCAAGCCAGCCTCTTCAAATGCCGCAAAAGCATCCGCGCTCAGGACCTCGGCCCACTTGTAGCTATAGTATCCAGCCGAATAACCGCCAGCAAAAATGTGGCTGAAGGAACAAAGAAATTTGTTCTCTGGGTGTGGTGGCATGACGCCTGCGTGGGTCATGTGGCGGTTTTGAACTTCAAAAGGACTTTCCTTTCCCGCCGGATCAAACTCCTCGTGTAATTCCAGATCGGTCAAAGCAAACTGAATTTGGCGAATGGCCATGGACCCTGACCGATAAGTCCGAGATGCGAGAATTTTTTCAATGTAATGGTCCGGCAAAACTGCACCGGTTTGATAGTGGCGGGCCAACCCCTTCAAAGTAGGAACGTGAAACAGCCAGTTTTCCATAAACTGACTTGGAAGTTCCACGGCATCCCATTCAACATTATTGATCCCAGCCGCCTCAATATGAGGGACCTCCGTCAGCATGTGATGAATCCCGTGACCGAACTCATGGAACAAGGTGCGCACTTGGTCAAAGGTCATCAGGCCCGGAGTTTCTCCCACCGGGGGTGTCCCGTTGCAAACAAGGTGTGCCACTGGAATTTGCAGCCCACTTGGGGATTCCCACCGGTCAAGGCAACCAGCCATCCAGGCTCCACCCTTCTTATTTTGGGGGCGCGAATATGGATCAAGGAAAAATGACGCGATGTGCTTTCCAGAATCATCGTGCAGTTTGAAAAACCGAACGTCTTCATGCCAGACGGGAGCCTCGCCATCAGCACGCCGAACATCCACCCGAAATACCTTTTTTACCAGACTAAACAGGCCATCAAGGGAACGTTCCAGCGGAAAATATGGTCGCAGTTCCTCCTCCGAATACTGAAACTTGGCCTCCTTCACACGCTCAGCCCAAAAGGGCACATCCCAATGCGCAAGCTCGGCGTTAGAGGCACCATCGGGACGCTTGCCATCAAGGTCTGGATGCGCAGTGCGAAAGGCCTTGAGGCCCTCCATGTCACGGCGGGCTGCTGGCAACGCGGCCACCAATAATTTGTTGAGCAAGACTCGAACATCTGCCACGGATGGCGCCATTTTGGTGGAAAGGCTGAGCGCAGCAAAAGTCTTAAAGCCAAGGAGTTTTGCTTTTTCTTGACGAAGGCGCAGAAAGGACGAGATCAAAGGGGTGTTGTCGCGTTCTCCGGAGGACGCCCGCTTTATGTTTGCCAGGTAAAGCTTCTCGCGCAAATCTGGGCGTTTGCTGAACTCCATGAATGGAATAAAACTTGGACCATCCAGGGTAATGGCCCACGGCCCGTGAGCGGGGTTTACATGATTGGTTGATTCGGTTTTATTGCGCCGCGCCCATTCGTGTGCCGCCAGTTCAAGAACATGCTCTGGCAGACCGTCGACTTCAACCTTGGTCGATAAATTCATTGCATAATCTTTGGTGGCATCAAGCAGCTGATTGGAAAACTTCGTGGCGAGTTGCGACAGCTCCCTCTCAATTTCATTGAATCGCATACGGTCAGCACCGGCAAGCGCGACGCCCGTATGCTCGGCGGCCAAAAGCCTTTTTTCGATAATCCTCTGCTGGACCTTACTCAATCTTCCCCAGGCACCGGCGTCGGACTGCCAGGATTTAAGGCCGCGATATACGACCTCATTTTGACCAAGCTTTAAATCCAAATCGACCATCAACGGCAAAGCTTCATCGTAGGCCTTCCGAAGCTCCGGCGAATTGAGCACCCCGAACAGGTGGGTAACCGGTGACCATGCGGCGTTGATCGTCGCGGCAACGCCCTCAAGTGGAGCCATGATCTCGGACCATAATTTAGGCTTGCCCTCCCTCAACGCCGACTCAATAGCAGCCATTGTGCCTTCGGTCTTTTGCACCAGCCACCTCACGGCCGGAACAACATGGTCCGCGGCCATTTTGGAATAGTCTGGCAGTTGACCGGGGCCACGTGTGGCCGCCTCGATTAGGGGATTGTTGGACTTTAGGTCGCCTGAATTGCCCATGATGGCCTCCACTATGCATAAATCTGCCTAATATTAGGGCAGGGTTTCCGACCATTATGTCAAAGGTCGGGATACCGGGTAAGATATTTGAATATGTCCGGAGGAACCAGACCCATGAGCAAAATCGATAAAAAAACTGCCAGCTTTATGCGTTCACTTTGTATGGGAAAGATCGAGGAGGACGTCATCGTCCCTTTTCCTGTCATGAAAAAGGAAGAGGCCGAGTCACTTCGAACGATATTTGATTCGCTTGGCGGATGGCTTAAGGGCAAGGATAAGGACTTCAGCGCGTGGGACGTCAAAGGTGAAATGCCGCAGGCCTTCATCAACGAAATGAAGGAATTCGGCCTATTTAGTTTAATCGTCCCCGAAGAATTCGGCGGCCTGGGACTAACCGCAACGGGCTACTCTCGTGCCTTGCAGCAACTTTCCACCTACGACGGATCACTTGCCATTACGGCCGGCGCTCATAGCTCCATTGGCCTTAAAGGCCTGCTGCTTGCCGGCAACGATGAACAAAAGAAAAAGTACCTGCCAAAACTTGCCACCGGCGAAATGATCGCCGCCTTTTGCCTGACCGAACCCGGCGCTGGATCTGATGCGGCAGCAATCCGCACAAAAGCCGAACGCAAGGGCGACAAATGGATCATCAACGGCGAAAAGCTTTGGATCACAAACGGCGGAATTGCAGATTTCTTCACGGTTTTTGCAGCGACGGACACGCCCGATGGCAAAATCACGGCATTTATCGTCACGAAAGATATGAAAGGCGTCCGCTCCAGTCCCCACGAGGACAAAATGGGTCTCCGTGCGAGCAGCACGACGAGCATCTATCTTGAGAACGTTGAAGTTCCAGATGAAAATGTTCTCGGCGAAGTTGGCAAGGGTTTTAAGGTCGCCATGAAAATTCTGAACAACGGGCGGACGGGGCTCGGCGGTGGTTGTGTCGGTGGAATCAAAAAGGCGATTGCCTTGTCGACAAAGCAGGCCAAGCAACGCAAGCAGTTTGGCCGGGCCATTTCTGAATTTGGTCTGATCAAGCAAAAGATTGGCACCATGGTGGTCGACTGCTATGCCGCGGAGGCTGTCGTAGCCCTGGTGGCTGGCATCATCGACGAAGGGTATGAGGACTACGGTGTTGAGGCCGCAATCAGCAAGGTTTTTGCAACGGAAGCCCTCTGGAGGTCCCTCGATGAAGCCCTGCAGATCGCTGGTGGTAACGGCTACATGCGAGAATTCCCCTACGAGCGAGCCATGCGAGATGCCAGGATCAACCGGATCTTCGAAGGCACCAACGACATCCTTCGGCTCTTCATTGCCTTGACCGCCATGAACGATGTGGGCAGTCAACTCAAAGACGTCGCAAGCTCTCTTGGCAACGTCATGAGCGATCCAATCAAAGGCTTCGGCGTGATTTCAGAATACGCCAGCAAGCGCATCACCACGGCCACCGGGATCGGTCACGACAAGTTTGGAAAAATTCATCCTTCGCTAAAAGGCCACACCGAAGCCTACGAAGCCATGACGGCAAAGTTAACGGCCGCTGCTGACAGAATCTTACGCAAACACGGCAAAAACATTATCGAAAAACAATTCGCAACACGGCGTCTGGCCGACATTATGATCGACATGTTTGTCTTGGCCTGCGTCATCAGCCGCGTGAGTTCCGCCATCGCTGAAAAGGGCGAGCCAGGGTCTGTGCGCGAGCGCGAAATTTTGGATGCTTTTGGATGGCAGGTGAAGCGCCGCGTGGCAGACAATTTCAGTAAAATCGACGACAACGATGACGAAGCGATAAAATCCCTTGCCGATCACGCGGTAGAAATGGAAGGTTTTAGCTGGGATAACCTTCCAAAGGCGTGAAGGATTTAGACCTTCCGAGCGACAGCGACCATTTGACCACCGATCGGAAGATTCCAGCCGATCGCCCCCAGTTTGCGCAGCGGTGAACGCAAAAGTTCAAGCTCAAAACCAGCCCGTTCAAGAAGAAAACGAAGTGAATAAGGCTGCAAAAGAATCTTATGCTGGGGGTCCTGAGCGCCGGACCAACGTGTTGGCCTTAGAACTCTTTCCCAGGACATGACATTCGGAGTCGTCAGGACCAAACGTCCACCTGGACTCAAAATTTGAGCGATTGATCCTAAAGTCGTCCACGGACTATCCACGTGTTCTAAAAAATCAAAAGCCGTCACTAAATTAGCTTTCGCGCCGCCGACGGCTTCTCCGATGAAGCTAGGCCAATCAGACCGATTTAAATCCAAATTAAGAAATTTAAAACGACCATTGGAATTTTTCGAGCCGCCGCTATCCACAACATCAACGCCCACCGATGTTTCGATACCACGTTGCACCAAAGCGCAACCGAGGGCTCCAGCACCACAACCCAGGTCAACATGGACCTTTAAATTGAGTGAAATTTTGGTGCGTTCTAGCCACCAAAGATGATCCCGATCGCTAGTTGTCATTTCAATGATATTCATGATTAAAACGCTTAACACACTTCGACGGAGGTGAACACATTAAGCTGCGGCTCACAGTCCACGACCTTCTGGTCAATCCGGCGCCGACTGGGGACATCCACGAAGGCCCGGACGACAGCTTTGGCGATCCTTCCCTTGGCATAGAACTTCATGAGGAAATCCAAGGCCGGATGAGGGCCGACATTCCCGGTTACCGGGTCGAGGTTCCCCTCCAAAAATCGCTTGATGTTGGCAACTGGAGCATTTCCATCAGCGGACGCGTGGACGGGATCCACCCCGATGGCTCGATCGACGAAATAAAAACCAGCTTTCGCCCCTCAAGGCTCGTTAAATCCCTTGAACTGAATCCGCAGCACTCCTACTGGCTCCAACTGGCCTGTTATCGTTGGATGTCCGATGCTTTATGCGAAACTCCAGACCGCCTGCTTGTCGTCGATGCTCGTTCCATGGAAATGGAAACATTGGAATCCTTGCACTGGACACCAGAGTCCTTTGAGGCCTGGGCCATAATCCGAATCAAGGCCATCATCGAACGTGAGAAGGGCCGCCGAGACTTTGTGCGGCGCCAGAAAAAACTGGCAAACCAAATCCGCTTTCCATTTTCGGAGATCAGAGATGGCCAATTAGGTTTCATGGATGAAATTCACAACACCTGCACCACAAAAGGCCGCCTGCTGGGACAGGCACCAACTGGCATTGGTAAATCTCTTGGCAGCCTATTTCCCGCGCTCCAAGTGGCCCTTGCCGCCGGAAAAAAGGTTGCCTTTCTGACCCCCAAGAACAGCCAGTTCCTGGTCGCTGAAAAAGCGGTCCAACAAATCGTAACCGGAAGCAACGCAAAACTAAGATCCATCACGCTTGGCGCGAAATCAAAAATGTGCCTGAACCACGAGCTTAATTGCACGCCCGATGCCTGCCCCTATGCAAAAGGACATTATGACAAGGTTCAAGAGCACCGCCTTCTTACAAAACTTTCGCAAAAATCGGTTTTGACTATCGATCGACTCAAGGCCGCAGGAAAAAAGTATAGCGTTTGTCCCCACGCACTTTCGATGCAACTACTGCCACGTCGAGATGCCTTCATCGCCGACTACAATCACGCCTTCAGCCCAGACGCAAACCTGCGTTCAAAGTTGGCAGGGGCCGACCTGGAGGCACCACACCCCATTGTTCTTATTGATGAGGCCCACAACCTTCCGGACCGTGCACGCGATCATTGGAGCAGCGAATTAAGCAGTGACCACGCAGCCGGAACCAGCTGGAAAAGAGCCCTTGAGCGCATCCTGAGTGGAAACACAAAAATGCCGCCAAGCAAAAAAAAGCTGGAAGCGCTGCGGCAAAAAATAATGGACGCCATTTTGGACCAGAGGGAAACGGGACCAGCAGACCTCGAACTTTTTTTTACCCTCAGTCGCTTCACGTCACTTCTTGATGCCGCGCGAGGCAGCGACCATTTCTTTTTGCGAAACCCAGAACCAGGACACTGGGAAATACATTGTTTGGATGCCAGTGAATTCATTTCGCAAAAATTCGACGACTTTGAAAGCGTCGTCGCTTTTTCGGCAACCTTGAAGCCTCTTGATTTCTATCGCAACGAAATTGGCCTCAATCGCGACATGGACCTGGCCATCGAATGGCCGTCCCCCTTTGACGGAACCCACCAAAAAAACATTGTCATTCCGCAGGTGTCGACGCTTTGGCGGAACCGCAGCCAAAACTATGATAAAATCGCGACCGCCATTTTGCGAATCGCAGCCTTAAAAAATGGGCACTACATTGCGTTTTTCCCAAGCTTCTCGTTCCTTAATTCCGTTGCCGGAATTATCCGCGAAAAAGCTTCCGGCATTGAGATCTTGACCCAATCTTCGGGTCAGTCGTTGCAGGCCACGGAATCCATCCTGAACCGCTTGCGCGCACCTCGCCACGACACTAGTGCACTTTTACTGGCAGTCCAAGGCGGGACATTTGCCGAAGGGATCGACTTGCCAGGAAACGAATTGATCGGTGCTTTTATTGTCGGGCCAGGACTCCCGGCCGTATCACCAGTACGAGAAAAAATGCGCGAATACTTTGAGGTGAAATATGGCTCTGGCTTTGACTATGCCTACACGTTTCCGGGAATGGCAAAATCGGTGCAGGCCGCAGGTCGAGTTATTCGCACAAGTTCAGACCGTGGCATTGTCGTTTTTATGGACCGCCGATTTTTGGATCCAAGCAGCAAAAAGGCAATGCCCGCCCAATGGATAAACACCATGCATGAGGCCCGCCACGGCGAAAGCCTCAACAGTCACATCGTTTCCTTTTGGGGTTGATCTAAGAAATTCATCCCAATACTTCTCCGCATCCCCATCATCCATCGCAAATTTCGCCATGGCATCTTTCTTGCTCCTTTCTTCAATGGAGACTCCATCACCCTCGATCTGGAGGCAAGTTATGTCGGACCCCAAGCGACTCAAACACAACCCTGTTGTTGCGGCAGTGGATTTCGACTCGAGCCTGGCGAACACCGTGAAGGTGGCCTCGGAACTCGCCCGCCGAAGCCAGTCAAAGCTCATCCTTCTTCACGCCGTGCGGGAGTGGAGCACCTATACGACGTCCACCTTAGAGGGAAATATGGGCCTTCCCCTTGGTGATGTCATGGCAGCCAATCTACAGACTGAAATTGAGGATGCGCGGCAGCAGCTCAATGATTTAGCGGCGCCTTTACGAAACGATATCTCTGTTGAATTGAAAGTCGTTGCCGGCATTCCAAATCAAGTCGTCGCGGCGGAGGCCGTCTTAGTTCAGGCGCAAGTCCTTATCCTAGGTTCTCCGGTGGACTCCTGGCGTCGAAAAGAACACAGACTCTCCACCCTGCTAAGCGTCTTGAACGAGGCACCATGTCCGGTCCTTGTCGTTGGTTCGGCACCACTCGACGATAAAATCCAAGCGGTTGCCATTGCCGATGACCTGACGCCTTGGTCGAAGCCCGCGGTTACGGCAGCGTTTTATTTCGCGGAAGCCCTGGATGCCCCCCACGTTTATCATCTGCACGTTAATCCGCTTCAACGCGAGCGGTTTGCCCAGGCACTACGTCGCTATGCCCAGCGCCAAGGGACACATGTTCGCCCGGAATCAGCAAATGAGTTTTTCAAGGAATTGGAGCACGACCTGTCCATGCAATTGCGAGAGCGGGCTGGGGAGGAAACCGTTTGGTATCCCGATCGGGAAGGGCGCTACACTGCATCGGTCCTGCATGGACCTGTGATCGACACGATTGAGACGGCGATCAGCAAGGACCAGGGCTGGAATGCAGGGCTTATTGTGTTCGGACAACATCGGACGTTTCATCGAAAACCATTTCGCGCGGGAAACGTTCCATTCGGAGAAATGGCGCGCTTGGGCAAACTGGCACTCATTGTCCCACCAGAGGCGGCATGAACATGACAACAGGACGCCTTGACCCTATCCATTGCGAAATCCTTCTCAAGACAGAGCACGTCGGGAGGCTGGCCTGCCACGCTGCCGGCAAAACCTACGTCGTACCCGTAACCTATGTTTTTGATGGAGGAGCGATTTACGGGCACACAAATCCGGGCCTAAAACTTGAGATGCTCCGTTCAAATCCATCCGTCTGTTTTGAAGTGGACCACCTGGACAACATGGCAAATTGGCGGTCGGTGGTTGCATGGGGAAGCTTTGAAGAACTTGCTGGGACCGAGAAAGCCGCGGCCCTGGACATTCTTTTCCAACGCTTGACCCCAGTGATTCGCAGTCACACCAGTCTGCCCAGCAAAGGCGCCATAGGCGGAGCTGACTGTCCCCCTGAAAACAAAGAGGAAGCCACGGCAAACGCCATGGACCACATGAAAATCAGACCGACCAAAGGAGTTGTCTACCGAATCAAAGTGACAGAGATGACGGGCCGATTTGAGAAAGCCTTTCACTGAAATTATTGTGAAAAACCTTATAACCGTGCACAATCTTGGGGGGAAATCGTTTTAGATTGACTGGTTCAAAGGAACTCCCGCATGCCACATTCGTCACAATTGCGGAAAACTTTCGAGTCTAAGGCAACTTCAGTTATTGTTGCGTATCCCAACGGAACAATCCGTGGGCAGATCACGGCAACCCTCAAAGAACTTGGATTCAAATCCGTAACCGGTGTCGGCGATATTTCTGAACTTGTTCCAATCCTTCAAGAATCTATCTCAAGCGGCAGCCGACCCGGCTGGATCCTTACCAGTATGTTTATCGATGGCAAGGTAAACGCCCTTCAACTCGGTCAATTGATCAGCAGCACACCTGAATTGAATGACGTTGCATGGTCATTCATAGCGACGCGAGAAGAAGACTATACAATTCCATTGGCCCTAGAGCGCGGATTGCTTTCCTGGCACCTGGCCGACTGCTTCACGCAGGCCGACGCCATCCGTAAAGAGCTTATTTTATTTCTGGAAGTAATTTTTCACGCCGAATTCAATCCAGACGTGATCGCCATGATGTATGCCTGCAATTTGCTGCGCGCCGGCGCCAAATACCAAGATTTGAAGCGCTTATCGGGCCTCATGCTCGAGGCCAAGGCTGACAATCCATACCTTTTGTTAAATTATGCAGAAGCCTTGGCTTTGAACAATGATTTTACGGGTGCAAAACGTTTTGGAACACAGGCCGTATGGTCAAAAAAAGAACTGCTTCCAAAAGTGGCTGCCTTGAAGTGCGCCGACAAAACCTCTGTTTTCTCACCAGAAGAAATCAGCGCAATACAGTCCCAAGGATCCTCACTGTTTAACGCTTTTGGCATTCAGCATTGCATGATCGTCGATCCCGATGCCTCGGCAAGAAAACATTTGCGCAGCGCACTCGAGGGAATGGGAATTCAAAGTATTGTGGAATTTGAAAGCGGCCTGAAGGCTTGGGAGTACCTTCAAACAAATCGTAGCAATACGATCATGATATGTGAATGGAAATTGCCAGATCTTTCTGGAATGGCACTGCTGCAACGAATGCAACAAGCCGGAATTCACGAGGTCCCGGTGATTATTTCAAGCGGGCAGCTCGGGAAAATGGACATCGGCCTCGTGGAGGAACTCGGTAGTGCCGTGCTTTTACAAAAACCGCTGACACTTGAATCGTTAGAGGGCGATATTCGTACGGCGGTCAAAGAAGAGCACTTACCTTCGTCGTTCAAGGGGATCATCCGAAAGGTCCGCCATCTTCTGCGGAAAAACGATATCTCTGCGGCAAAGAAAATCTGGGAGTCCTTTGCTGGCCAGATCGTTATCCCGCAGGTTCATCGGTGTATTGTTTCAGCCGAGATCCATTTTGCGCAGGCAAAGCTTGAGGACGCCTATAGCCAGGCTATCACTGCGGAAAAAATGGGGGCAAAAGGCGCTTACTTTTTTAATTTGCTGGGCAAAATAACCTTTGCCCTTGGTGACTTTGACGGATCGGCAAGCTGGTTTGAAAAGGCGAATCAGGAGGTGGCGATCAACATAGAACGCTTGACAGACCTTGCAGCCTTAGAGCTCCACCGCGGCGACACCTCTAAAGCGGGAGAGGTTGCCTCCAGCGCTGCAAAAATTGACGCTGCAAATCCAAAAGTCATTGAGACACAGGCCATGGTTGCCTTGGAAAGTGGCGATTCCGAAGGCGCTGCGGCCATGATGGCTCAGCTCAATGATTTGATGAATATTGTTGCCCATTTGAATAACAGGGCCGTGGCCATGGCGTGGAAGGGAGATCACGACAAGGGGATCACCCTTTACCGCGAAGCCCTCGCCGCAGCGCCCAAAGGCTCCATGAAAGACCAAAAGTCATTCACACCATTTATAACCTACAATCTGGCTCTGGCACTTGCCCGAAAGGGAGACTTTGAGTCCGCGGAAAAAACCGTCGCAGGACTGGATCCATTAGCACTCGCGTCCATTGAAGGGCGCCTTTCGCTTAAAGTTGGTGGATTTAAAAAACGCATAAAAGAAGCCATTAAAACCGGTTCAGGACTTGAAATTGACACTCCCAAGACCAGCGATATTTCAAAAAAGAGAATCCTTAACCTTCAAAAAGCCGTTGATGCCACTGCGGCAAAAGTCGTAAACGCGGTGAAGAATATGAAAATCCTAGGAACGATCGACTATCGGGCGGTGAAGCTCGCCGAAAAGCCGCTCCGATTTAATCCCAAAAAACCCTGATAAAAACCGAGACCAGAGAAAAAAGGTATTCCAACCATGCGCGCCGCCATTCTTGAGTCCTTTTCCGGCCCAGCCGGAGTCCGTATTATTGATATGCCAGCGCCGACGCCAAAGCGCGGCGAGGTCCTTGTCAAAGTTATTTGCTCACCCGTCAATCCATCCGATGTTCTTTACTGCTCCGGCCTTTATGGGAACCTACCTAAGTTACCCGTCATCCCTGGCTTTGAAGGATGTGGAACGGTGGTGGCCTCGGGAGGCGGTTTTATGGCCGACCGACTGATTGGAAAACGAGTGTCCGGCAGCGTTCAAAGCGGAAATGGATTTTGGTCGGAGTTTGTTGTTTTGCGCGCGATGGAAGTCATGGTGATGCCAGAAGCGGTCACCAATGAATCGGCTGCCTCCGCCTTGGTGAATCCACTGACTGCAATTGCCCTAATCCGACCGGTCGTAAGTGGGCAACATCGGGCGATGGTTCAAACTGCGGCCGCCTCGCAGCTCGGACGGATGATCATCCGGTTGAGCAAACGCCACAATTTTCCACTCATCAATATTGTGCACCGTAAGGCGCTGGTGGATGAATTGAAAATGCAGGGTGCAGAACACGTGTTGGATAGCAGTTCAAAAGACTTTAAACAGGAACTGACCTCGATCACTCACGAGCTCAAGGCGACTTGGGCGGCCGATGCTGTTGCTGGAAGCTTGACCGGCGTCCTGGCTGCTTGCATGCCTCTGGGCAGCACAATTTCCGTATACGGCGTTCTCTCGGGAGAAGAGTCAAAGCTAAATCCGGGCGATCTAATTTTTCGTGGGCAAACTGTTACTGGCTTTTGGCTGTCGAATGAATTCATCGACCACAGCCCTCTTGGCTTGATCAGGATTGCGCTGCGACTAAAAAATGCCACGAAACTACTCGCCAACGATTTACAAACTAAGGCGCAAGCTCATTTAAAGCTCGGAGAGATGGGCGAGAGGCTGTCGGGGCTTCTGACATCAACTAGCAAAGGCAAAATTTACATCACGCCGAACGCTTAAATTCTGCAGGGAGGGTGAAATGCGCTTTGCCAATCACCTCCGTGACGCGAACGGCCATCTTGCCATTGACTTCGAGGGCTTCGCCAAAGGCGAATAACTTGTCGTTTACGAAAATCTTCAGCGGATCCTTTGCATTTCCGGCGAGAGATATCATTTCACCCGCCTTAAGCTTCAGAAGATCCGCGATCAGCAGGCGAGTCGTTCCAACCTCAACCGTTATCTTCAACTGAACGCCCATAAGAGATTCGGCGATATCATGACTTCCATCGGAATTTTTTTTTAGTGGATCTTTTTTTATGATGGTCAAAAAAACCCCCGATCTTTCCTTCTGAATCGGAAAGACGGGGGGAATCTTTAGCGGCACTTCATTTTATAGGCGTTGCTTTAAACCAACTCAACAATAACCGCACTGGCCTCACCGCCACCGATACACAAGGTCGCCAAACCACGGCGTTTTCCGGCCGCACGCAGAGCATGTATCAAAGTGACCAAAACCCGCGTCCCACTTGCGCCAATTGGATGGCCAAGAGCCACCGCACCACCATGAACGTTTATTTTGTCATGAGAAATCTCAAGGTCGCGCATGGCAGCCATCGGCACCACGGCAAAAGCCTCGTTGATTTCAAACAAGTCGATGTCACTCGCCGACAACTTTGCCTTGTGTAGCACCTTACGAATGCACTCCACCGGCGCCGTCGTAAACCACGAAGGATCTTGAGCATGGGAGGCTTGTGCGACGATCCGAACAAGCGGCTTCAAACCAAGCTCTTTGGCTTTTTCCTCGCTGCATGCAACGACCAGAGCAGCACCGTCATTGATCGACGATGCATTGCCTGCCGTTATCGTCCCTGACTTATCAAAGGCTGGGCGCAAATCTGACAGTTTAGCGAGATCGGCTGCAAATGGTTCCTCGTCTTTATCCACCATCACCGAGCCTTTTCTACCCGGCACTTCTACGGGGACAACCTCCTGCTTAAAATGCCCGCTTTCCCAAGCATTGCGTGCGCGGGCATAACTTTCCTGCGCATATTTGTCCTGTTCCTCGCGAGAAAACTTATATTCCTTGGCGCAGAGTTCGCCGCAATTGCCCATCGCAACATTTCCGTATGGATCCCAAAGGCCGTCCCATTGCATATGGTCCTTGGCTTCAACGGCACCAAATTTGTAACCCGCACGCGAGTTCATCAAAAGGTGTGGGGCCTGGGTCATGTTTTCCTGGCCACCAGCAAAAACAACCTTCGCATCGCCCAGGCGAATTGCCTGATCTGCCATCATGACGGCCTTCAGGCCGCTGCCACAAACACGATTAATCGTCGTTGCGCAAACGGACAGGGCAAGCCCACCGTAAATGGCGGCCTGGCGTGCCGGAGCCTGACCAACCCCCGCCGTCAGAACGTTACCCATAATGATCTCGTCAACTTTAGACGGATCCAACTTGGTCTTGGCGAGTGCATCCTTAACCAGGGCTGCGCCAAGGCGGGACGCGGATAAATTAGAAAACGCCCCACTTAATTTGCCAACCGGGGTCCGACCTGCATAAACGATAACCGTGTGAGCCATGATAAATACCCCCCAAAAAATTCAGACCCTGAAGTTACTTGGATGGCACCGCGATTGCTACTCAGAACCTTGGAAAAACATTACGCCGGGCATCCCGGAGGGGGCATGACATGAATTTTGAAGGACTGAAGAACAAGGGGCTTGAGATTGGTCACGATATCCAACATAGGATCGGAGGCCAGCTACAATCCGATGCTAGCCTGCGGCGGGCGAGCGTCAACGTTGGGAGGCCTGAGCGAATCGTGAGCGGTGTCTTGGGGTCGCTCCTCGTCCTCGTCGGGATGAGACGCCCCGGAACGGCTAATCGCCTGGTGAGTTTGGCCGGTGCGGGCCTTCTGATTAGGGCTACCTCGGGGAACTGCAACATCTATAAAGCACTGGATTTTTCGACGGTTTCGCCGGGAGAGAAATTGGGCCGACGGACCCACGAGGAGCCGCGGCTGACGCGCAAGTCGGCCGCCTGATTGGGCCTTGACTTTTGAGCCCCCTCGCCATAATCCAACCGCTTGCGATGTTGCGCCCGCAACGCCGCAAGTGGCTTGGCGAGGTAGCTCAGATGGTTAGAGCGGTGGATTCATAACCCACAGGTCGGGAGTTCGATCCTCCCCTTCGCCACCATTCCCTCATTTCAGGCACTTTTCAAAAACCGTCCTGAATCCCGTGACACCGACTGAAACGCACCAAGATGCATCTTAAGCCTGCCGGCCGTTCGGCTCTGATCGTCAACGTCCGAAAGAGACTGGGCAATCCGCTGTTGCAGGGCCAGAGATGCCTGCTGGCAAGAACCAATCCAAGCCCTGATGGTGCTGCCAAGATCACCCGCTGAACTGCTGGGTGAAAACTCTCCCTCAAACTTTGAAACCATGGCATTGAGGTTAACCCAAGCCATGCGCTGTAATTGAAAAAATTCATCAAAACGGTCCCAGTCGCTACTGTTCAGCGCCTCAACAGCTGTTGCACAGCGCAAACAAAAAAGATCCACAACGCGCTGAATCGCATCCCTTGCCTGATTTTCTTTGGATAGGACCTCAGCCATTCATTCGTGCCGCCATCGCATCCTGTTGTGACTGCATCATTTGCATCTTTCCATTGAGATCTCCGAAAGTCTTTTGAAGGCGCTGCTGCTTTTCATCGACCCGTCGCTGCTGGCGTTCAATCGTCTGATCTTGCAGGCGAATGCTTTGATCAAGGGTCTTCTGACGCAGGGAGATCACACCAGTATCGCGGTCTTGCATGCCTTTGACGGCATTACCAAGTTTTTCGGCAATGCCAGGGCCACCTTCAGATGTGGCAAAAACCTTCATCACTCCCTCGTAATTGCTGTCTAAGGCATTTTTGAGTTTGCCCTCATCAATCTCGAGCTTTCCCGACTTTGCATTGGTCATGACGCCCATATCGGCCAAAGACATTCCACCGCCGGGAGCTGTCTTACCTCCGCTAACCTCTGATTGCATGGAACGTATGGCCTGACGCATCGACGATGCTGCCCCGAGGGAAAGTTTCTCGCCTTCCTTTGGCGTCATTTGATCCGACATCACAGAAAAGACCTTGTTATACTTTTCAACGAAATCTTTGATACCAGTTGATGTCGCGTCCACATCCTGAGTGATATTGAGGTTGACGCTGGTTCCGGGCATGGCTTTTTTTGCTGTCAATTTGACGCCTTCAATGAGATCTGAAAAACTATTTTCAGACCGCGCAATCTCGACATCTTCGAATTTCATTTCCAGGTTCCTGCCCTTACCAATTTCTTTAAAGTCGAGGAAAGTGGAATCAGGATCGATCTTTATTTTTGCATCCTCTCCCGTTTTTTCACTTCGAACGAGAAGCTTGAACGGTTGATCACCGATCCCCGTATTAACGATCGAAGCCTGAACTCCCCCCGCCGAGCTATTGATCTTATCGGCAACATCTTTCAAGGTTGATCCTGGCTCCAAAGTGATATCGAGGTCTGGCATGCCTTTCCCCCGCTCGATCGCCATGAATCCAATGCCGACGGCCGAATCGCTGACGTTGGCAAAGCCCTGCTCCAGAAATTTTGCCGAGCCCGCAAGTTCCTTGACCTCGAAATTAAACTGCCCGGGCTTCAAATTTTTAGCCGATTGAAGTAGCTCCGCGCCGATCACTTCAGGATGTGAAGACTCGACTTTTAGGCGCTGGAATTTTTCCGGAGCGCTAAGTCCGCCCAACTGAGTCGCGAGGTCGCCAAGGGCGGTCGTAACGGTGGAATAGCCATTTTTCTCTTTAGCAAGGGCATCGCGTTTACCAGAAAGAACATCCACGGCGGCTTTTTCGCCAGCCATGATCTTATCGACAATCCCGAGATCAACTCCGCCCGCACCTGCGGCAGCCTGTTGAATGCCAGAGACGGCATTCATTGGGGATCCTGCTCCTTGGATCTTCATTGCACCTCTCCTTACCTGGACTGGGCATCATCGCCCCAGGATGACGGCCTTTTGGGCTCGTGGTCCTTCTTGGCTTTCGGAAGTGTCGTGGCGGGGTTTAGCCAAAATGCGGGGCGAACGCCCTTGGAAGAGGCTCCGTTGTGACCTAATAAATCCAGTAAAAACATTATCTTAGATGATAAATTTGGCTAATTTACGGAACTGCAAAAACCGACTGATTTTCAAACGAAATGACGGGCTTAAAAGTTTTCTTCAATTCCAAAAATCCGATTTGAATTGAGCCACCGTTTTCTGGAACAGCCACATGGGTAATCCCCAAGCCACGCATTGCCTCGAGGCTTGCCGTTGGATGCTCCAACATTAAGGTCGCCCTGGACTGAAGCGGCTCCGCCGAAAATCCATGGGTCCATATCCACCCACCATAGGCCTGAACATTGCGCCGCCCCGTCAATGCAAAGGCCCAGTATTTGTGATCCTGGTGCGACGGCGAAAGGATAATTGCATCTAGCGGCAAAGTTTTGCGGGCCCATGCCGCAATGACTTGCTCGCCCGACGTCCAGAGTACCAACGGTGGCTTGGGCGCCACGAGGCTGCCAGCAATACTGGTAATGCCATCGATGCACATCATCAGTAGGGCCACGACGGCCATCGTGCGAAATTTTATTTGCGAAAAAAATCTGACAAGTGGAAGGGCCAACAACAGCAGTGCCCAGACAAGAAACTTGCTGTTGTCCCACGACCACGGCTGAAGCTTAATAACATTCATCGCAACGAAAATAAGTGCACCGCTCAGAAAACAAGGATCACGCCGAAACTCGCTGGAGACTGAGGCAGCGATCAAAACCAGCGGTAAAAAAACACTCCAATTAACAATCCAAAACAAAAAAATCCCTTGTCCTGTTTCAGACGCCATCCATCCCGGAGACCAATCCATCCCGGAAGTTTTGCTGCCAATGCCTGGCATAATGATCCAAATCACGAGAAGGGAGGCAATAATTCCGGGCCCTGCAAAAATCAACCAGTGCCGAAAGGCGTTTATAGGCGCAGGCCGAGAACGCAAAACATCTGAAAGCGCCACCACGACAACAACCAAGATTAAGACGAGCCACGAATAGACGTGAGCCAACGCCAAAAGCGGCAGCAATACCAGCAACCTTCCTGAAGCAACCGGCAATGAAAAACGGAGCGAGCGTCGGTCCGTCTGCAAAACAACAAGAAGAGACGCGCAACCCACGGCGATTCCCGCTAAGAATGTCCGTTGCGGCAAGATCATAGAAAAAAGCGGCGTTAGCCACACCTGCGACAAAGAACCGGAATTGATCCCTTCCGACGCAGCTTGAAACAGATGGTCCATGAAATTTGCCGCGTGATGAGCGTCACCATCCACGTCCACGCCAAATCCTGCCCCATGAACACTCCAAATGACCATTGCAGCAATGGTCCGAGTTCCTCCCGCCAAAACAAATGCCGCCGACAAAACACTTGCCGACCAGGGACTCGCACCCGCCCGGCGAAATAATAGGTTCAGAAAAACGCCAAAAATTCCCGCAAAAAAAATGCACGGAATAATCATCGATGGCTGAAATCCGAGACCAGAACGAAGGAGCATGCCTGAAATAAAATTGATCAGGGGAGGGTAGGCGAAACTCTCATCAAACCTGAGAATCCTGGGATCTAACCACCGCGTGAAGGGCTGCTCCGCAAACCACCAAGAGTGGGCTGCATGAAGCGACCAATCACCCCAAACGCCAGGAAAGTCGGTGGCGATCGATCCGTCAGGAAGAAAAAAAAGACAACGCGAGATGCACCAAATAAGAAGGCAAAATATGAGACTGAAGGGGAGGATTCGCATCCGATTTGATGAAATCAATGATAAACAAAAACGTTGAGTTCATCGCCTTCAAGTTCCGCCTTCAAACGAAGTGCCGTATTGAGCACGGCATTGAAACTGTGTCGTCCGACGAGAAGGTGGAACTGAGTGGTGTTGGGCATTGTGGCAATCAATTCACGCAGAACTTGCGCCAAAATATCTTCCGATTCATGGGCAACCATGACTTCAGGAGCCAAATAAAATCCCGCAACGTCGGGCGACCAGGAACGGACCGTCGACACGAGGGAGGCTATCCATGCGCTCGTGTCGCGAAAGTCGTTGCCAGGACGCGGCATGAGAAAAATATAGCGTGCAGGTTGGGTCATGGTGTCGGTCAGCATCACAGAATCCTGGTCAGAAATTCCGCGGATGGCAGCCTCACTAAACAGGTCCTCCATCGTAATGTGATTCAGAAGTGAAGGTGCCTGAATCTCGCCTTTGCCTGCAAGTCCAATCCAAAATGGACAGTCTTTTACCGTAGCACCAGATGAAATATGAAAGCTGATCATACGGCGGTCCGGAATTCCCAAGGTGGGATCACCGCCAGAGGTTATGACCCGTGCGTCGCCGGACTTGATATTGATTTTGATATTTTCAAAATTGTTTATGGCTGGATCACTTGAACTGGCGGCAGAAACTGCGGGACCAAAAGAGAATTCCCCTTCAGTCTTTCTTTTCACGTCCGCTGACGGATTGATGATCATTCCCGTCTCCCCCGGCTTGGCCGGATTTGATAATGGCATCGAGAACACCGTTTACGAAGGCCCCCGACTGTTCGTTGCCATACTTCTTTGCCAACTCAACAGCCTCGTTCAATATTACCTTAACTGGGGTCTCAAAGGCTTGCAATTCAGCCAGAGCCATTCGTAATACTGCCCGATCGGTTACGGAGAGGCGTGTTAGCTTCCAATTCTTGGTAAAAGTCTCAATAAGCGGATCATTGTCATTGCGCTTATCCAGAGTTGCACGAACTAGCTCGCGCATCATCTTCAGCGAATAACTGGGAACATTGAAGTTATCCGCAAAGGTTTCGAAGTGCGACGGGCTGAAGTAATAAACCTTCTCCGACTCGCACTGGTAAAGAAACTGTACTGCGAAATCGCGGGCAATCGTATTTGGATTATCGCTCATGCCTTGCCTTCCAATTGATTCAGAACCTTGATCATTTCAAGGGCCGCCTGTGCTGCGTCGCGCCCCTTGTTGCCGCCCTTAAGCCCACTGCGGGAGAGAGCCTGCTCAATTGTATTTGTCGTCACGACACCGAAAATCACTGGGACCCCGGTTTCGACACCGATATTCATGATGCCACTGGCCACGGGACCGCAAACATAATCGAAGTGCGGGGTCTCCCCGCGGATGACCGCCCCCAGACAGATCACGGCAGAATACCGGCCACCGCGCGCAGCTTTAGCCGCAACAATGGGGATTTCAAAGCTGCCAGGCACCCAAACCACTGAAACCAGGGAATCCTTGATCCCAATGTCGCGAAGGCAATCTGTGGCCCCCACCAAGAGAGACCGGGTGATCATGTCGTTGAACCGCGCAACCACGATCAGAATCTTTTTTTCCATGTTCACCCCTAAATCTTTAAGCGGAACACAATTCAAACGGGAATAACGACCAAATCAACGATTTCAAGACCAAATCCCGCCAAACCCTTCAGCGACCGTTGGGTTGAAACATGGGTCCGCATTCTGCGGATACCAAGTTGCCTCAGGATTTGGGCTCCGATCCCATATAGCCTTGGATCCATAGCCCGCCAATGGTTCGCTCCGGCAGAGGATGGGGCCGCTTCATCTGGTTGCGTGTGCATATCGACCGTATCCTCAATGAAAGCCTGAGCCCCCCCAGGATGCGACAGGTACAAGACGACCGCATATTCTTCAGCCTGCAGCAGATTGAGCCCGTAATCGATCAATCGCCTGCCGGTCTTCCCACTACTAAAAACATCGATCAAAGGTCGCTGCCGGTGAACCCGGACGTCAACCACCTGTTCGGCTTGAAATGGCGCTCCTTTTACCAAGGCCACGTGTTGGGCACCATCCACCAAGCTTCGAAAGCAGTAAGCTTCAAAAATACCGGTCGATGTCTGAACGGACTCCCTCGCAATTTGTTCGACCAGCGAGTCTCGCAACAAACGGAATTCAATGAGGTCGGCAATGGAAACCACCGGCATATTGTGGCGTTTTGAAAACGCCTCCAAATCCGGCATCCGCGCCATGGTGCCATCATCTTTCATGATTTCGCAAATAACGGCCGCCGGCTTCATTCCCGCCAGTCGCACGAGATCGACGGAACCCTCGGTGTGCCCCGATCGTTCAAGCACGCCACCGTGTTTAGCCTTCAACGGAAAAACATGACCGGGAACCACAATGTCATCAGGCGTGGATTTATCATCAATCGCGACACGAATGGTCTGCGCTCGATCGGCGGCACTGATTCCGGTAGAAACCCCGTGACGCGCCTCAATCGACACCGTGAACGCCGTCGACCTTGAACTGCCCTGTTTGGAGTTATCGCCCATCATCGGAAGCTGCAGCCGATCAATGATCGCCGGAGCTACGGAAAGGCAGACAAGACCGCGCGCCTCGCGCACCATAAAGTTGATCTTGTCTGCCGCAACGTGTTCGGCCGCAAAAACAAGGTCCCCCTCGTTCTCCCGGTCTTCATCGTCGACCATGATAACCATTTGCCCCGCACGGATCGCATCGATCGCGTGCAGGACTCTATTGATTGCTTTTTCTTGAGTTTCGCTTGTCATAGATGGTGCTTCTACAGGTCTGGGTGTTTATTCGTAAAGGAAGAATTTTTCACCCAGGATCTGAGCCGACGGAAAAGCGCTCCAAACGGGCGTATGCCCGCCAACTTCTTCTGTATCCGCCCGAGTTCTTTCAGCTATTTGGAGAATCGTTGAATCCCGACCGGCAACGCTGGCCGTATTGATCGCACCACGCAGGGACCAAGTAAAGGCTCCACCACGGGAACGACCCAGGTCCGCCGACGTCTCATTCTTGGTCGACGAGGCCAAAACAAAGGCCTGTTTGAACAGGGTCCCCTGGAATTTGCCGATTTCGGCCATCGCATCCTCGGAACTGGTAAATGCGCCGGCCATCGGGATGCACTTGCTTCGAATCACGTCGCCTCCGCCTCCCTCCTTGGAAGGAATAATCGGGGTGCGGCCATCGACAAACGACCCGCTATAGCATGAGTCAATCATCACGACGAGGCGTTCCAAGGGACGGCTCTTACGGGCAGCGATGACGGCATTAGCAACTTCGCTAAAGGTAAAGGAGCGGTCTTCTGCGAGCATGATGCCCGTGTTGCCGTGACCAGAGAAATACCAAAACAGGGTATCGGCATCTGAGGCTGCTTCAGCAGTGCTGCTGAAAATATCGGCGGTAGTTGCCTCGTTGTCCTTTACCACTTCATCAAAGCCGAGATCGACTCCGGTGTTACGGAAAAGTAAATCCAGCTCAAGAATGTCGGTCGGAACTCCAGGCAATCCGTTTGGAGACCCCATCAGTACCGCGACATTGCGGCCTTCCTTGCTATGGGCAAGTCCCTTAAGCGAGGTTCCTATTTTGTTTGAACTGCCGCAAGCCGCAACAGATCCAACGACAAATAGCGACACAAAACAAAACCGACGACGAACACCATCAAGCAAAAACATGTGCTCCCCCAAAAATCTTTCGACACGTAAAAAGTAACGGAATAATTTTCCGCACCTTCCAGCGTATCAACGGGGAAACATGGGTTGCGATGGGTACGAATTACCCAGTTTTGCGGGCAAAATTATGCCCAGTGGGAGGTCTCTGTCTGACGGGCTGCAAACTTCGCAATCATGTCGACTTCGATATTTACGTGATCCCCTGATTTACGCTGAGACAAGTTGGTAATTTGCAGGGTTGCAGGAATCAACATGAGCTCAACCGTAGTCCCTTCTGCTTCGTCTTTGACTGCATTCACCGTGAGGCTGACTCCGTCAATGCAAATCGAACCTTTAGAAATCACAAAACGGCCCATGGGATAATCCAAATGGATGCGCAATATCCACCCAGTGCTATTTTTTTCCAACAAGAGTACCCGACCCTTGCCATCGACGTGACCAGACACAAGGTGCCCTCCGATGCGATCGCCAATCTTAAGCGCACGCTCAAGATTTACCGTCGACCCTTGGGCTCCATGGCGACCAAAAGAAGTGCAGGCCATGGTCTCGCTCGTGACATCAAAAGCAAACTGGTGATTCCTTCGGCCAGCGACCGTAAGGCAACAACCATTAACGGCAATGCTATCGCCATCGGCAGCCTCAAAATCGGCACCAACATCAATCCAAAAGCGATATGGAGCTGTGCCGCTTGGTTGCACCACCTCGACTAACGTGCCAGTTTTTTCCACCAACCCCGTAAACATTCAGCTCAGTCCTTTAAGCTCTGCCAGAAATTCATCTGGGTCTTTGAAGTCCTTGTAAACTGATGCGAACCGCACATAGGCGACTTTATCGATCTCATGCAGCTTATCCATGATCATGTCACCAAGCTTCTGGCTTGGTACGGTTCGTTCGCCTAGCTCCTGGATAACCCGTTCAATCCGGTCGAGCATCTCTTCAATTTGCACCATCGAAATTGGACGCTTGCTGCATGCAATCTGAAGTGACGTCGTGGCTTTCGCCCTCAGATAAGGCTCAACCCGACCATCTTTTTTGATGATTTGGAAGCTAAATTCCTCTTCCTTCTCATAGGTCGTAAATCTGTAATTGCACTGAACGCAAGAACGCCTCCTGCGGACGCTTCGCCCCTCATGAGACAATCGACTTTCCAAAACCTTGGTGTCTTCAAACATGCACTGGGGACACTTCACAGAAACCTCTTCGGAAGCCAGATTTCGTCAAACCCAAATCTTGTAAAGTGGATAGCGGCTCGCCAGATCGATAACGTCGCGGCGCAATTTTGCCAGCTTCTCATCATTTTTCACGTTTTCAAAAGCCGTTCGCGTAAACTGTGCAATGAGCTCCATTGCATCAGGGCCCATCCCCCGCGTCGTTAATGCTGGAGTCCCCATGCGAATTCCGCTGGTAACAAATGGGGATCGCTTTTCATTCGGGACCGTATTTTTGTTCACCGTGATTGCAGCCTTACCGAGGGCTTCCTCCAACTGCTTCCCGCTGACGGAGACAGGAGACAGATCGATCAGCAAAAGGTGATTGTCGGTTCCGCCAGACACGATCTTAAAATCTAACTTCATCAAAGCCTTCGCCAATGCCGAAGCATTGCTAATGACTTGTTGCTGATAAATGCGAAATTCTGGACGAAGGGCCTCGCGAAAGCAAATAGCCTTGGCCGCGATGATGTGCTCCAACGGCCCACCTTGAATCCCGGGGAAAACAGCCTTGTTAAGCTTCACGGCAAGGTCATCGTCATTGGTCATAATAAGGCCACCGCGCGGACCACGCAGAGTCTTATGAGTGGTGGTGGACACGACATGAGCATGGGGCAGCGGACTTGGATGTACCCCTGCGGCAACTAATCCAGCGATGTGCGCCATATCCACAAACAAATAGGCCCCGACCTCGTCAGCAATGGCACGGAACTTTGCAAAATCAAGGGTTCTGGAATAAGCGCTCGCACCGGCCAAAATCATTCGCGGCCGCACTTCCAGGGCTTTCTCCCGAACTGCGTCGTAATTAATCGTCTCCGTCGCCGGATCGACCCCATAAAAATGAGATTCGTAAAGGATGCCGGAAAAATTGACCTTTGATCCATGGGTAAGGTGACCACCATGGGCCAGATCCAGGCCAAGGATTTTGTCTCCGGCTTTTAAAAGGGCAAGGTAAACGGCTGCATTGGCTTGCGCGCCAGAGTGAGGTTGGACATTTGCGTGTCGCGCCCCAAACAATTCACAGGCCCGACTTATTGCGAGAGATTCCACCTGATCAACAACCTCGCAGCCCCCGTAGTAACGTTTGCCGGGAAGGCCCTCGGCGTATTTGTTCGTCAGCGGGTTGGCTGCCGCAGACAAGACGGCGGGAGAAGCAAAATTCTCCGACGCGATCAGTTCGAGCCCATGGCGTTGGCGTCCCAGCTCTTCTTGAATTAAATCAAAAATATCTGGATCAGTTTGTTGCAAAATCGCCCAGGGTGCTTCGCGATGGGTCATCAATCTCTCCCCCTATAAAGAGCTCATTCTTCGAGGCGTGGCTTGAAATTTTTCTTCTCAATTTCTCGAATTTTATCGCGCCGCATCTTGTGGCGCCCATCTTCAAAACTAGTTTCAAGCCAGATTTTCAAAAAGTCAGCGGCCCGGTGCACATTTGTCGTTCTCGCACCAAGGCAGATTATATTAGCATCGTTGTGAGCGCGGGACATCCGTGCGCTGTATTCATCCCAGACAACGGCTGCACGAACCCCCGGAAACTTGTTGGCCGCCATAGCCATACCGGTGCCCGTGCCACAAATCGCGACGCCAGCTTCAATCTTACCACTGGCAAGGGCCTTTGCGAGCAGGGCGGCATAGTCGGGATAATCGACTGACTGCTCGTTCGTAACGGCAACACCGTAGTCAATGGCCTCATGGCCGAGGGCCTTCACCAAGCCAAGCAAAATATCTTTGAGTTCCTTGCCCGCATGGTCGGCCGCGAGTCCGATGATCATAAGGTTTTCACCATCCAGAATTAACGGGAAAAAAAAACGAGGGCATCAGGCAGGTTCGCCACATGATACCCCCGTACATCCATTTGCCGATGACGGCAATCAGGCTTCTTCAGTCTTCTTAATGAATGCAATCGCATCATTAACGGTACGAATATTCTCTGCTTCCTCATCAGGAATATCGACGCCAAAGGCTTCTTCCATTGCCATGACGAGTTCAACGATATCCAAAGAATCGGCACCGAGATCTTCGATGAACTTTGCGCTGGTGGTCACTGCGGACTCTTCAACACCCAGTTGACTCACCACGATTTGCTTTACTTTTTCCTCAACGGAAGCGGACATTCTTGGAACTCCTCAAAATGATCTTCAGGCGGTCATGCCCGACACTCGATGGCGGAAATGGAATCAAAATCAGGGGTTTTTGGCAAGGCGGATTGCAAAAACCCTCTAAAAAAAGACGCGAGACGACAACAAAAGATTCTGAAGGGACGCCGTTACCTGCTGTGTCGCATAGGAATCTGCGACCACTTGGGCGTGACCAGTACCCCTCTGAGAAACGTAAGTTAATGAAATCTCACGTGATTTCTGGACGTAGCCAATCCCCACGCTGTTCCCATTGAAGTCGATGGCTGTTTGCTGATTGGCCACCCCCGGTTTTGGCGCCGGGTAAAGGCTGGCATTGGAAAACGCACCACCCCGCAGGGTCAGCCACCCAAACACAGCCTCCATACCGACGGAAAAGTTATAAGTCGTCTGAAGGCCACGGGACTCTTCGGCCGCTCCCATGGCATGCTTGATGAGGTCTGCCGCCAGCAAAAAATGTCCGGGTTCGCCCCAGGCCATCCCAAATTGGTAGGTCCGAACCCTCGGTTCATCCATTTCACTGGATTTGCCCTCAAGCAACGACAGGTGATTGATGCTACCCGGCAAACCTGACGACCCTGGACTATCCGCCTGATAATCCGAGACCCCCGTGTTGTTGCTGATGGGAAAGGGATAGCGCAGGCTAAAACCTGTCCGCAAATGCCCCCAAACAAACAACACGCCAGCCGTTCCAAGCAAACCCTCATTAAGGGTTTCGTACTTTAAGTTCCTTGAGGTAAAGGCCCCTGATTTTTCTGAAATAATTTGGAAATTGGATACAGCAGATTGCCTGCGGTAGTAAGCCCCAGAGACACCAAGGGATAGCCCGTCAGCCACCAAATACGATAGGCCAATCCCGGCCGAAGACAGGGTCGATGCCTCCTGATACGTCCGGTAATAATCAACAGAATCTCCCGAGGCCAACTCCACACCAAGAAATAAATCATTTTGATTGACGTTGTGTTCGTCCAACGAAGCAAATCCGTAGCCAAAACCAAATCGACCATTGCGCACGCTTGCTCCGAAAAACCCAGGCGTCAAAGACTGCGCGTGTTCGACAAATGGCTCATCACTAATGGTCTGGTCAAATGAAGTAGACGACTGGATGAGACCAATACCAGAGACGGAAAGTTCGGGGCGTTCGATCAAACTGTAACCGGCGGGATTCCAGTAGACCGCCGAAGGATCGTCGGCCACCGCCACGAAAGCGCCCGCCATGCCTGCAGCACGGGCCCCCGGCAGCATGTTTCGCTGATGGGCGAATGGACCGGCATAACCGGCGATCGGACAGATCGCTGTGACCAAGGCCACAGCAATTCCAAGGCCAGCCTTGACGCTGGCTGGTGCCAGGACGGTCGGGCGTGGTCCCCGCGGAAATTTTCTGATAGGGAACATAGACGTGTATTCGGCATTCCCTTGTGAGACTGGAGCCCAAGCTTGGCTTGAACAGTTCTGAGGGTAATTTCGGCGGCAACAAAGGCCGAAAAACTGGAACCAAATTCAGGGATCTTCGCATGTTTACCAAGGCTGAATTTGTCGCCGTGTCTGACATCCACCTGAACCATACCTCCGACGAACGGGGGCAGGTTTTATTAGAAGTCATCGATGCCTGCATTGCGTCGCGCGTAAGCTGCTTTGCCCTTCTCGGCGACATCTTCGACTTCTGCCTTGGCGGAACCAGTTATTTCTTGAAAAAATTTGCTGCGGTCGGTGATCGGCTTGAAGCTCTCGCCGCCAATGGAACACGCGTTGTATTTATCGAAGGCAATCATGAATTCGATCTGGCAAAAATGGGCTGGCGCGGCGTTGAAGTGGTGAGCGAATCAGAAACCGAGCGCGGCCTGACATGGCGGACCTCGTCCGGAAAAAAAATCGTCATGACACACGGGGATCTTTTTTATGCACCCGCCAGCTACCTGACATTTCGTAAGCTAATCAAATCACGGCCAAGCTTATTTGCGGTATCCATGGTTCCCGGTCCGCTGATGGATGCCTACGCGCTGCGCCACGCTAGAGTGTCCCGTTCTCGTGACCCTTACCGCGTGATCAATGAGGGCGCGATCCTTAATGACGCACGAAAATTTGCGGCGGAAAAAGATGCCGATCACCTGCTATTCGGTCACTTCCATATACCGTGGACCGAGCCGTTGCAAAGCGGAAGCCGCGAAGGGCTCATGCTGTGCATGAACTCCTGGGACAAGCCAAATGTCTTGATATTTGATGGAAAGGAATTTCACCGCGGCTTCGCTGGTCGCCCCGGAAAACCCATGGATTTTTCGCCTGCACTTAGAGCTCAGCTCTGATTCCAAGGTAAAACCGCGACGAGTCATAAGCCGCCGTCTTGCCATTGCCAAGCTTAAATGAATGACTTTCATATTGCCAAGTCAGACCGTATTCAGAGTCGCCCTTCGCAGGGGCTGGCCGAAACAACTTAAGCTCAAATCCGGTACCGAGCGCAGAATTAATTGACTGCTTCACACCTTTGTATCCGTAACTACCCACGGTCAGCGGATAAAGAAAAACGTCGCCCTGGATACCCAACTTCTGCTCCTCGGAACCAACATGCAAGTCTCCTCGGCCCCCTGCAAACCCGCCCAAGAAAAAAGCGTCGAGGCCTCCAAAACTCTCTCCAGAAATATTGAGTCCAACCAGGCGGCCCACGCCACCATAACGCCACCGATGGATTTGAAGTGGACCACGGACGGCCTCCTTGTCGAGCGGATATTCAAGGTATCCGTTGCCGCGCAAATCGTATCCCGTAAAGCTCCCCTTTAAGGTTGAGCCAAAGGCTAAATCAGCCTCAAGATCACCAAAGGCCTCGCGGCTGAGGCGTCTCGTTCCACGTAAACTGATGTTGTTGACAAGCGTATAAGGAGCCGCCGTCGAAGCCGACACGGGACCTGACACAGACCAAGACCGCAAGCCAAGCCCCAGTTCGCCCTCTGAGAAGATTCCTGCTGCGACCGACCCAAACCAAGTATCTTTGCGCCCGCCACCAATGCCGCCGTCACTAGCATCGTTAGCATCGCTACCAGCCGGGGCCGGCGGCACGCCTTCCACTCGTGGCACCAAAGGCACAGCAGCGGGCGTCATGGGTGCCGACGGGGCCTCTGTGACCGACGCTATTTTTTCAGGCACGACCTCTGCATGGGGCGGCGTCATCGGTTCAACCGGAATCGGACGCGCACCCGACCCAAGAACCTCGGGTCCGTAGGAGGTCACCGCAGCCTCGCGAGCAAATCGCGCCCGTGAGGCTATCCTAACCAACTTCACACCGTCACCAACACGAACCGCGCCTGGCTTGATCTGGCTCGTCATCCGGGCGATCGAGGTTCGACCCTTGACCTCCACAACTTGGGCCCGCCCGAGCTCCTCAATCGAAAATTTGTTCCACGCCCCCGTAGCCGGATGGCGCGAAATCACGGCAACACGGCTGACCGCTATATCGTCTCCAACCTGGACGCCTTGCTCGAGCCCACCGGAAACCACCAAGAATCGCCCTTGCAACGAAAGAACCTTGGCATCATAGGGAACCCGGTTAAAAAGGCGGAAGACCAAACCTTGAATTAACTTTTTAATGGCTTCGGCCCCGCCAGAGTCGACCTCTGCAACATCGATCGCCTCAGATTCCTGCAGCAGCGGTTCAGATTTTCGACCCAACAGGCGCACAATGAAATCAACTGTATCGGCTCGATCTCGAACCTCTAGTGAAACAAAGGCGTCGACCTCGAACTGTTCGATCAATTCAAGCCGAACCTTTTCATCGGCCCGGGCGTTACGCGATAGTTCAGGATCAATAACCCGAAAGCGCCCGGAGGTTTGCACGGCTTCGGGAAACGACTGCTGAACCCCGGCACGAAAATCAGCAAAATGAGGATCTGAGACGATTGAAGCCGAAAAGTCAGGGGAGAAAACTACAGCCCGTTCAAGGCGAGGCATATCAACGGCGGCAATCGCCCGACTTGCAATAAATAAAAATCCCACCGAAAAGGCTGCCGACAGCGCCGATCGCAGCGTGCAAAATTTTTTGAACATTTAAAAACTCCCCTTCTTCCCACATGAACCCTATTTCGCATCATTCGCTTTGATCTTGTCTAGATCTTGTTTAGATTTTTTCTAGATTTTCTCCACCTGGTGGTTCGTTCCATCAAAAGTGATTCGGCGACCTGATTCTTCAACCATAGTTTCTATATGGACTGGCCGACGCCAAATTTTGAAAATATTTTTCAACGTCTCGAGTGCAAAGTCATGTTTCAAATCAACACCCTCATGCTGGTGAGCCAGTAAAAGCTCACCTCGGTTTTTAAAATTACCGTCTTTCACGAGAATCACAGGCTGTCCAAAGTTGGTCAGTTGTTGCAAAAGGCGCTGTTTAATTTGAGGGAAATCCCGCCCAGCAATGACATGTTGACCACTGCGGCGGTCGAAGTCATAAAGAAACATTTTCGTCTCATGACAGAAATCCTCATCAAGGAATTCATCAATAAATGTGATGTCATTATGCATCTTTCGAATTTCAAAGAGCTTGGCGCGCCCTTGATTAGCACCAGTATCCCATTCGGAACGTTTTTTCGGATCATCGCAATCCGTGTATTCCTTCCCAAAACGCCCCTTATCCCAGCGCCGTTCAACGTGACGGAGAAGTTCCACACCAAGTTTATAGGGATTTAATTGGCCAGGATGCGATGCAACGATTCCTGCATACTGCTCACAATAATCGATAATCTCGCTCTCCGTAAGTGGAGCAAGCTTGGTCATCATCTCGCTGTGCCAGTATGTCGCCCACCCTTCGTTCATAATTTTAGTCTGGCCTTGCGGCGCGAAATAGTAGGACTCATCACGAATGATTTCGAGAATACGTTTCTGCCAATGTTCAAAAGGCGCATGATCAATAAGAAACTTGAGCACGTCGCGCTCTGGATTCTCGGGAAACCCACGCTGTTTTTCCGCCGCCTGCACTTGCTTCTGGGCTTGGGCGTCAAGAAATTCCTTCGGATTCACATAGCGGTCCATGTAAGACTTCGCCTTAATCTTGGCAACCGCTTTGGGGCGCGGGACATCGTCGCTGGGCAATGGTTTTTTTGTGGCAGGCCGAAATGGCGAGTGAATATCGATCAGATTTTCAATCGATAGACAAACATCCACAAAACTTTCCACCTCGTCGTGCCCAACTTCATTGATCACCGACCTGATGTAGGAGGCGTGATTTGCCATCTGATCGAGCATCTTGCGATTGGTTTTGCTAAACCAATAATTATTTTTGAAAAAATCGCAGTGGGCGTAAACGTGCGCCATCACTGTTTTCTGGGAGGCTAAACTATTGGCGCGCAACAAATAGGCATAACAAGGGTTGGTATTAATCACCATCTCGTAAATGGTCGACAAACCATAGGTGTAGCTTTTCGAGAGCCGGTCATACTCCATTCCGAAACGCCAATGTGGGTACCTGGTGGGAAAACCACCGTAGGCCGCAATCTCATTTAACTGCTGATAATCAATCAGTTCAAATATTGTCGGAAAAAAGTCGAGCCCAGCCGTTCTGGCGACATCTGCAAGTCGCGCGGCAACGTCTCGCAGTTCCGGCGTTAATTGGGTTTTGAATTCCATATCACTTACCCTTACCGAGAAAGACCTTAATGGCATCGATGATGGCATCGCGGTCCTTGATTTGGGCGATCGTCACACGTTCGTTTTTTTCACCAAAATGCTTTTGCAGATCACGCAGAAACTGTCCGGATCCATAGCGGGATTCCACCTGCCCGTAGCAAAATAGATTCGAAATAGGCAGCAGGTTTCCCTCTAAAATCTTCATGCATTCCGCCGTATCATTTCCAGACCAGTTGTCTCCATCCGAGAAATGGAATAAATAAATATTCCATTCTGAAGGTGGAAAGTGATCTTCAATCAACTTCGCGGCCAATCGATAGGCGGAGCTGATCAGAGTTCCCCCGGATTCTTTGGTCCGGTAAAAAGTGTCTTGATCGACCTCGCGGGCGGTAGCATCGTGAATTATGTACCGTCGTTCAAGACCTTCGTACTGAGTTTGCAACCAGGTATCGAGCCAGAAACTCGTCAACCGGACGATCTCTTTTTGCTCGTCACCCATCGAGCCCGAAACGTCCATCATATAAAGGATCACAGCATTTGCGACTGGAAGGTTGATAACCTTGTAGGAACGGTAACGCTTATCATCCTTAACGGGCACAATTAGTGGATTATCAGGATTGTAGGTCCCCGATGATATCGACCGTTTCAAAGCCTCGCGGTAGGTCTTTTTAAAGTGGCGAAGCGATTCCGGACCTTGACGAAGAATGCCAGTGTACTTGTACTGGCGATCTTTGATGTTCTTCTTACCTTTGTTCTCAATATTAGGAAGGGCAAGTTCCTCGCCCAGAATCTGAGCCAATTCCTGCAATGGCACGTCAACCTCAAGGCTGTGTTGGCCCTCCTGATTTCCGGCTTCACCCTCACCAGGCTCACCCTGCCCCGGTTGAACCGAATCTCCGACCTCACCTTCGCCCTGACCAACGCCCCCTTGCTCTTGCCCCCCAAACTGAAAATGAGGAATCTCGATCCGCGGCAAGGGGATGGTCACGACCTTCTTCCCCTGTCTTGCAAGCAGGTCCCCGTTAGCGATAAAACGCCGAAGTTCCTGCTTGATCTTGCCACGAACGATCTTGCGGAATCGGTTGAGGTCCGATTCCATCTTCATTAGTGTTTCTCCTTGTCATTCTTCACGATATCGCCGCGCGCAAATATGCTTGCAACGAAACCAAGGGCATCATTTGCGCAAATCTCACAGTAGCCATAATTCTTGATCAAGCGATTTTTAACGATATCGATCTTGGCCTGAGTTTCACGATCCACAACGTTTGACACCAAGGTGGTCAACTTGATCGTGTCCTTTTGATCTTCAAACAATTTGAGTTCAAGGGCCTTATGGAGGCGTTCATTGGTCCTGAAATCAAATGACTTCCCTTCGATGGCCAATGCACCAATGTAATTCATAAGTTCGCGACGGAAATCGTCCTTGCGACTCTCTGCGATATCGATTTTCTCCTCGATAGACCGCAGCAAGCGCTCATCCGGTTCTTCGTCGGCCCCGGTGAACGGGTTACGAACCTTTTCACGCTGTACATATGCCTTGAGATTATCGATGTAGTTACCGCAAAGTTTTTGAATGGCCCCCTCGTCCGCAGACACGGCGCGCTGGACCTCGTGTTTCACGATGTCTTCATACTCCCGCCGAACCTCCGCCAGAATCTCCCGGTAACGTTTGCGCTCTTCCTCATCATTGATCAGCGAGTGGGTCTTCAGACCTGAATCAAGTTCATTCAATACGATGAATGGATTGATGCACCCTTCACCCTTATCAAGGACAAGTGATTGCGAAATTTTATCTTGAATGTAACGGGGACTGATCCCGTCCATACCCTCTCGCACGGCCTCCTTTCGGAGTTCCTTGATATTATCTTCCGTGAACTGGGCCATGGTTTTACCGTTGTAAAGCTTCATCTTCTGCATCAAGGTCAGATTTGCTTTTTTCGGTTCTTCAAGGCGCGTCAAAATGCCCCACATAGCCGCCATTTCCAGCGTGTGTGGAGCAATGTGAATGTGGGGCACCGAATGTGCGTTGAAGTCTTTTTCGTAGATCTTGATCTCTTCCCCTAATTTTGTGATGTAGGGGATATCAATCTTCACGGTACGGTCGCGCAGCGCCTCCATAAATTCATTGTTTTGGAGCTTACGATATTCCGGCTCATTCGTGTGACCAAGGATCACTTCATCGATGTCCGTCTGAGCAAATTTCTTTGGCTTGATCTTATGTTCCTGGCTGGCCGTTAAGAGGTCATAGAGGAATGCTACGTCCAGTTTAAGCACTTCGATAAATTCAATCATGCCTCGGTTAGCGACATTGAACTCACCGTCGAAGTTAAATGCCCGCGGATCGGAATCGGATCCATATTCGGCAATTTTCCGATAATTGATATCGCCAGTTAGTTCCGTGGAATCCTGATTTTTTTCGTCTTTTGGCTGAAAGGTGCCGATACCAATCCGATCGCGTTCCGACAGAATAAGACGCCGGGTTTGGATGTGGTTTTTCACCATCATCTCCCAATTTCCCCGGTAGTGATGCATCAGCTCACGGAACACATATCGACACGCCGGACAAACGTCCCCTTCGATATGAACCGCCTCGGAATGGTCGCGTCCCTCATTGATAGTCTTTAAAAGTTCCTCGCGGCGCTCCGGAGGTACAAGGTGCAGGGGCTCTTCATGGATGGGACACGGCATGGTGTCTTCCATTTTTAAAATTTCACGCAGGTTGGTCCATGTATAGGTATAGAGCGGACCTTGCGGGGTTTTCGAGTAAGCCTCAACGCCTTTTTTTAGCAGGCGGGCGATGGTGGATTTGGAAGATCCCACGGGGCCATGCAGCAATAACACACGTTTTTCTGGGCCATATCGATATGCGGCAGCCTTCAAGACATTGACGAGTTTCATCAACTGGACGTCCAAACCGAAGATTGCATCGCGGCCATTATCGATCGGATCGTCGAAAAACTTGAAGTGGGTAATCTGCTTTTTGTACTCGACGTAATTGTATGATCCGTAACTGGCGATCATATCGTAAATCCGCTGAAAGGCTGTTCTGGCGATGGTTGGATGTTCCACCACCATATCGAGGTAGTCCTCGAATGTGCCCGTCCAATTTAATTCCGCATACTGGCGGTCGAAGTCTGCGCTGTTGATGACTTCCATCAGTCGCTTGCCGTTCATGGTAACCCCTTCGATGCGGCGAGTTGGCATGTTCATGGTCATCCGGCAAAGCCCGACGGCCCACGGTTTGATTTTAAGGCATTCTGAATATAAATGCCCGTAATTGCCGATAGCCCATCATAAATCCGACTTACTTGGATTTCGAATGGACTTGCAAAAAGGCCAACGAGGCTTTGGTATAATTGCTATTTTACTGGTTCTTGGCCTTGCTTGAAGGACTCTTCCAGATAGCGATTGATGAATGGATCGATGTCACCATCTAGAACTTCCGACGGAGTGTGGGACTCAAAATCCGTCCGATGATCTTTGACCAGTTGGTAGGGATGCAAAACGTAACTGCGAATCTGATGGCCAAAGGATATGTCACTTTTGGCAGCCTCTTTCGCATCTTGGATCTTACGACGTTCCGCCAGTTCTCGTTCGTAAAGCGCGCTGCGCAACAGCTTCATGGCCTGATCCCGGTTTTGATGCTGCGACCGCTGAGTCTGACAGGCCACCACAACACCGGTAGGCATGTGGGTGATTCGAATGGCCGAGTCCGTCTTGTTCACGTGCTGGCCCCCGGCGCCGCTGGATCGGTATGTATCAACACGCAAATCGGCCGGGTTGATGTCGATCACAATGGAATCGTCCACCACAGGGGTGACGTAAACCGAAGCAAAACTAGTGTGCCGCCGCGCATTCGAATCGTACGGACTAATGCGAACCAGGCGATGCACACCGTTTTCACACTTCAAAAGTCCAAAGGCAAAATCCCCCTGAACCTCAAATGTCGCATTTCGAATCCCAGCGGAATCTCCGTTGAGGATATCGTATAGCTCCGTTTTCCAGCCCTTGCGTTCGGCGTACCTCAAATACATCCGAAGCAGCATCTGAGCCCAATCACACGACTCCGTGCCACCCGCTCCGGCGTTGATTGATACGATGGCGGCATTATTATCCAGCTCGCCGCTAAGCAGGCTTTGCGCCTCAACCGCAGTCAGTTCCCGCTTAAGGCTTATCAGGAGGGTTTCGGCCTCGAGTCGATAGTCATCCTCACCGTCGGCGGCCAACTCAATGGCAGCATCAAGGTCGTCAATGGCTCGCCTCAGGCGGTCTGCCGTGGCAAGGCTGATTTCAAGAAGCCGTTTCTCTTTGACGATGGGGGCCGCTAAATCTGGTCGGGCCCAGAAGTCAGGGGTAACTTCAATTTGAATGTTCAGGTCTTCGAGGCGCCGCTTCTTGTTAGCGACGTCAAAGAAACCCCCATACGCGTTCAAATTTGACGCGCTGTTCTTTTGCTTCGCTGGAGATAGAGTGCAAATCCATGATGTAATGGGTTTAACAGAATTTAACAGAGAGGTAAACCGATGATCAAGCTGACGAAACTCGACAACAGTCCAATCCTGATCAACCTTGAAACCATCAAATACGCTGAGTCCGTACCGGACACCGTCCTTCGTTTCCTCAATGGGGACAACGTCATTGTCCGCGAGTCCCTGGAGCAGATTGAAGCCAGCGTGCTAGAATTAAAGAGGAAAATCTTTCAGACCCCTTAAGACCCGTCCAGGGATCAGGAGCGGTGACCGTGACTTGCAACCGGCCTATCGTCATTTCACGGCTTGCCCCGACACTTTTGCTGGTGCTGGCCGCCGTTGTCGCCCCAAGCCTACCGGCCTTTGCTAAGGGCAAAACGAAGGCCTCGCTCAAATCAAAATCGGTACCGCCCAAGACCCACGAGCCGAAAAACATCGAACAGGCGATCCGGGAATTTCGCTTTGTCGCGGACTTCTCCCCCAAAGAACCGGAGCGCGATATTCCCGGCGAATTGTTTTGGCGATACCCATTGCAACTCCCCAAGGTTGAATTCCCGTTTGACCCAGATCTGACTAACCTTGCCGCTGAACTTCCGCGCACCGACGGCGAAGGGCGCGCCATCCAACACCTGAACAATGCACGACAGGCCTACCTCGAGAACGACCTTGAATCTGCCCGCAACAGCTTGCTCTCCGCCAAAGCCCGTTATGGGAAGGGGTATCCCTTTCACCGGCGAACGGATTATTTCCTGGCCTACGTCTTTATGAAGGAAGGCTTTGCTGGAATGTCCCAGCGACATACCTCCTTTGAGGATGAAAAGGCCAAGGGCAACTTCAGCAATGCCGCCACATTTCTCAGTTGGGCGTTTAATTTAAAAAAGGACATCCCGGATCCAGTCGTGGATAACGCGAGCCCTAAAGGACTCTATAATCTTGCCGCAATTTATTTTCGCTACGACCGGTTTGCGGCTTCCTTTGCCGCGGCCGAAATGGGGCTAGACTTTCTACGGGCCAGTGGACGTTCCGAATACCGGATGTCCTTTCGTCGCATCAATGCCGAAAACTATATTAAGAACGGAACATTTCTTGAAGCCATTCAGGAAATGGACCAAGCCCTGCGCCAAGACTACAACAACGTCGAAGCTGCCGCGATCATGCATCGCGCCGGCGACATCTACTTCAATTTGAATAACTACGAACTCGCTGAAGAGGCCTATGAATTGGGGGCAAAGGCTGACGAATCTCTGCGGCAAATCAGTCCGTCCCAGCTAATCCTGAGGGCAGAGTCCCTGTTTTGGCTCAAGCGCTTTAATGAAGCCAAGATGTATTTGCACAACGCCCTCGAAGGCGTTTCCTTTCGAAACGAAAAAAATCCGCCATCTCAAGCCACCGCTGCCTATGCCAGCCTTCGTTTCGCTGACATTCACCTTGCGCTAAAAGAAACCGAAAAAGCCAAACTCGCATACTTCAAAATGGCACGCGATTTTCGGGGGACGCCTGCAGAAAAAATTGCGAAAGTTAGACTGGCTTGTTTGGAGCTACCCTTCTATCAAGGCAACAACGTCAATCATGCCAGAACGGACCTTGAACAACTTCGCGTAGACAACGATTTGCCGCCTCAGGCAAAGGAGCTCGCGTGGGCTTGCCATACGGCCTCGTTTGCCACAAGAGAACGGACACCCGAGATGCTCGACAAGGTTCGAGCCTTTGCGAAAATCTATCCTGATTCTAGATTTCTTAAGGATTTAGTCGAACCCGTGCGCGAGACACAGGCCATGTCCATTGAAAACTATTTCAGCAAAAATGACGACTACGGAGCCGTCGCGTTTTTTGAAGAAAACCGAAAGCGCCTTTTCCCAAAAGGCGTTCCCCCTAAAATCGCAGTGGAACTCTTTCGCTCCTATAGCGACATCGGAAAGCCGGGAAAGGCAAAAGAATTTCTGGCCATGGCGGTCAACAAAGATACCCTCGAGAAATCCACCGACATCGATACCCTACGCGCCGCCGCTGTTTTAGCTGAGATAAAAGATGCAAAACAAATGCAAAAGCTCACCCCAATTCTTGCGAAACGAAAATGGACGATCGAACGAACCCCAGAGGCCGATCAACTAGCCACCCGCGTCATCGAGTCAAACACCGACCGTGCAAGCCTGCCCTGGCTTCTCCCGCTATTTGAACACTGGGCAGCAAGCGACGAATCCCTCGTCTGCGAAACGCAGCTGACCCTGCTCACCAAAGCAGCCGCCATGACCGGTAAAGCGAAAACCGAGCTGAAGTTGGAATCCCGCATCACGTCAGCCATTGACGATTACATGCCTGACCTTCAAGACGATGACGCCTCCTGTGCTGCAACCTTGCTCGACCTCGAATTTAACCTGATGGCACGAAAGCCAGAGGCCCTGGCCAAACGTTATCTTGAAAGAAAAGACTGGAAGTCCACGCCAGAAAACATCACACATGCCTGGTCGGTCTCAGAAAGCCTCTCTCACAAAAAATCCACAAACGTGCCGCCCTCGGCGAAAGAGCTCTGGAAATTGATTATGACAAAAGGGGATGCGCGTAGCCCTGAGGTGACATTTGCAAGAGCCCGCCTTGACCCGAATGCGACAGAGTTTGAAAAAATATGGAAATAATAAACTTCCTATCGGAGGCCCAATCATGCCTGCCCTAATCATTTTTTTAGCAACAGCCATTACAGCTATCATCGGCCCGTGGGTCGACGCGCCCGTCTATCTCAGCACCTTGGCTGGATGCATTGCAATCTTGGTCGCCTGTTTTTCAATGACATCGCTGCGCCGCAGATTACATGAGGCACAACATATATCCGGCACTGATCTCAAGGATGGCGACTCCCTCCCGCAAGACCATCCGACTCTGAAAAACGAGGGCCATTCGAAGCCTGAGGCAAGTCCCTCAGCCAGCACCATGCTGCAAAGCCGCCTCCAAGTAGAGTCTATGCGCAACCAGGCGCTTGAAGGCGAGCTTCGCGAAATCCGTAAAAGGCATGACGAACTTTTGCGCGAAAGGGTAGACCTACTGCGAAGGGCTGCCGTCGCCTCCGAAAGCGGCGCCAAGTCGGCGGTCCCGCCCAAGCTAGGAGCCAACCATGAAGGCCTTCAGAAAATCCTACAACGAGATCAATGGATCCACAGTCAACAGGCTTACCTGGAAGAATTCCGAACGAGCCTCACACAGGTCCAAGGCTCCATGAAGGGCTGCCTTGAAATGTTTCATGCGCTTTCCTTCAACCACCTCGACGACCAAAGCCTTGAGGGGAAATCCGGGCTTCAACTTAAATTGCTGCTCACATCCATATCCGAAACCCTCGAAAACGCCCTCAACGCCAACACGCCCCCAGCGGATTCGGATTCCCTTGATCCCCCCGAATCCATCGACAGCATTTGCGCAGGTTTTGCCACCATGACCCACCGCTTGGAGGAAGTTGCAGATCGAGCCCGTATCGCCACGATGAATGCCGGCTTAATGAGGGACCGTCCCGTAGACATCGATGCCATCGAGAGCCTCGGGCACGACACGGTCGCCATTTCCACGGGGCTCGGTAAGATCGTTGCCCTGGCCGCGCCATTTGCCCCTCGCCTGGAAAATACGCGACGCCAATTGGAAGATAATGATTTGGCCCTTAAGGCAAGAACGAGTGCCTTGCAGGAACATCACCGTAAATTTGAGCAACGTGTGACAAGCCTCTCCATTGTATTGCGAGATCGAATGGTGACCCTGCAAGAAATTCTGGGTTCGGATGCCGAGTCCAGCAAAACAAGAAGGACTGACCTGTCGCGAATACAGGCCGCGGTTGATGATTCGAGCGACGCACTGAGCACTGCCTCAAGGGTTGCACAGGACATGGATTTAACCCTTGAACGAATGGTAGAAGGGTCAAAAATTGCGGTCGGAAACGGGGATGGCCCTAAGATGCCTCAGGAATCCTCTGCTGTCGATTAGGTCCCCGCGGCTCGTTTGAGTCCTTGCCGTCGGGCACGAGCAAAGTATTCACCACGCGGACAAAGTCGCAAAGAAACGCGGTTGCAGGCTGGGCTGATGAGAATTGGCAGCGAAACAGATTTTTAATCCAATCGGCAGGAATTCTGTTACGCATCACTCCTGCATAAAGTCCCGCACCAAGAATCCTTCCAAAATCTGAGCTAACTTCGCCGCGCGAGAGATTTTCTGTCTTCAGCAAGGAGGAAACCTCGCGCGACGGGCGCCCGGCCTCCCAGACGGCCAGGAGAGCATCGAAAGATTCTAAGGCCAACAAAACTTCGCGACTCACCTGGCGCCGAATTTTTGCATATCCGAGGAGTCGGCGACGTACAGTTTGCTCGATATAGTTGACATGGAATGCATGATCCTTCGTCTTCCGCCTGGGATTCAAAATCTTTGACCCAATAATTCCAGCCGCGTGTTTTAGGGCATTCCTTGAAAATTCGTCTGGGGCCGACTTCCCGTCTTCAACGAAGGCCGCGCCAAGGGCCAAAAGATATTGACCCGCGGCCTCAGCAAGGTTGTTGATTGAAACGGTGGTGATCAAAAGCGTTTTCGTTCTGCAGTCAAAGTAGTAACCCTCGAGGGCTGCTCGTTCCACCATTTGATTCACGTCACTTTTGGAATAGCCTGCGGTTCGCAGGGATTCCGTGGTGAATTCTGCCGGGGGCGAAAACTGGGTATGAAATTTCACCAATTCTTTTTTCGGAATATTGAGGCCCAGAAAAGATGAAAGGGTCTGTGCAAGGCCTAGAAACTGAAAGTCGACATCGAAAGCATCGTCGTCCGCGTGATCGTCATCCGTATCAAGGCCGACGTCGGCATGTTCCACCGATCCGGGAAAGCCCGTGCGCATCTCCTCCCACAGGGCAAAGGATTGCCACTTCATCCATGGGGGCGAGTTCAGAATGCAGTAAAAATCCCGTTTAAGGCGCAGAACTTCTGTCGATCCAAGTGCCCGTCCATCGCCCTCAAGGTCAAAGTAGTAGCGATCGACATTGCATAAAATCCGCATCAATGGCGTCGCGGCATCAGAGTCGCGTCGAGCCAATTCATTCCAAAGCGTGGCCGGCAAATGATTGTCTGCCAGGTGATATTCTCCAATCAGGCAAAACACGATGTGATCAGGATATTCTTCACTCGCATTTGCCAGGAGCCTGGCACAGGTCTGGTCGCGTAGCTCAAGGCTCCTTGGGCCAGGATGATCGCTATTTACACAAACGACGGGAATCATATGGTCACGAGCAAGTTCGATGAGTGGCTTGTAATGGGCCCAGGGAAAGCCCCACTCTCGACTATAGTTGACCGCTTGAAGAAATTCCTCCTCCGAAGTTTCTCCCGCCATATATGATTCAAGCTGCTTTTGATAACGATTTTTCAGCAGCTCAAGGGCCAAAACTATCTTGGGACGGGGCGTCACCGCGAGCAATTCCCTAAGCAAGCGTAGCAACGCCCGTTGCGTCTGTTTAAAGGTGTGAAAATCACCAAAGAGAACGATGCGCCTGCGCATTATGGTTTCGATCAATTGAGCATTTTCGCTCCGCGAAAACGATGGCGGAAGGCTGCGTTCGAAATCTTGTGCGTAGCGCAAGAGCTTGCCGGTCGGCCCAGCCCCCAATGCATTCGCATCGGCATGGGCGCGCCGGTACAGGGACTCATGAAGTTTCTGCAGCTCGCGGGCCGCAGTGACCTTCTTCATTGCCGCCCTCTTTTCGGTAGTGGCGTTTAAGCCATTTTAACCCGAAAGTCCGGCGTCTCGCTTGCTTTTAGAGGAAAGGCTTACGATGCTTTGGGCGAAACAAAGTTGGCAGACTTTTAAAATGGAACGAAAAGCCCGCCAGTGGCGCTATCTTTCGCCAGGGATTCATTGGGCCGGTAGTACGAACACCGGATCCCAGCCATGCCCTTTGACAAGTTGGCATGCGTCAAACTTTTGGCGATATCGTTGCAGTGCGCTTGGATTTCAACGGTCGATAGTTCCTTGACGAGGCGGAGCTTAAAAAGGACTCCAGCTCCCCCGGGAACAAGCAGCGAGGCCGCGTCCTCAAGGCGTAAGCCCACCGAATACTTTCCGGTCTCGGCCAGCCAGTCCTTTGCGGTCATAATGCTGTCACGCTCCGCAACGACAGCGTCATGCGCGGCATACGACGCAAATCCGTTACTCCGCAAAAGTTTTTCACCGACATCAAACTGAACCCATGAGGCGTAGGGATGCTTCTGCTTGAGGACCAGTCGGGCGCTCTCAATCCAAGCCAGCGGATCCTTCCCGGCATGGGTCCATTGCTGCGAATAAAAATATCCGACCTTCCAGCCGCCATTAGACTTATTGTCACGATCTGGCATTGGCACAAGCCCGATCATGATCCGGGCAATATCTAGTTGTCCTGAAGCCTGAAACAAAAGAGACGCCTGATGCGAGTATCCATAGAGCGGATTCACCTTCGCCCCGTCAAAATCACACGAGATCCCCGCAGGATCGCCATCAACCGTGTCGAGCAAAAGAAGTTTCAATGGCGAAATATCCACCGGCTCGACATAGCGAGCGCGCAGCTCCGCCAGTTGGTTCGCCATCACGGCGGACGTCATCTTCAAGCGTGGGTGAAATTTTGCTGCCAACGCATCGCTATCGCCCTTGCGCATGGCCGTCACAATCGACTCAACCGTTTCTTCAAAACCCTTCAGATCATCGTGCACAGGCAGGCGATCCACGATTTTTCCTGCGGGTGACACCGTCAACACCTGACAGGATTTCTGGCGCGTTGATTTTTCTTTGTTTTTGGTTTGGGCCGCCAATCCAGCCGAAGAAGCAAAGCTACTGGAAACCGCGAAGAAGAACAAAAACAGAAGGCCAAACTGACCGACAGGCATAAGCCTCAGGCGATCAATTGCCTTTGGCAACACAGCTGCCACACCCTTGTTTAGCGGAAAGATCGACAAGTTCCCACGTCCCGAATTCGTTGTTGACCACTTCCAATGCGTCATCAAGAAATTCATATTCGCACGAGAACAGCTCCGTGAGAAGCTTCGTCTCGATGCAATAGGCGTTGTAATTATAGGTTTTGGATTCTGGATCAAATACCAAACCAATCCCGGCCTGACGTTCGCGGAATTGGAGGATCTTGTATTCAAAATTCTCGCCGTCGATTTTCCAACCATTTTCCGGCGACGCAGCAGCATCAATCATCTTAAAATTTCCTCCGGCACAAAGCCGCGGCGAATGCCTCAAAATCTGGGGTCAAAATACCCACCTCATTCAAACCCTGCAATGCTCCAGAGGTCAAGCCCTGAACGAGCTCCAGACCGCGGGTACGCCCCAGCAGGCTGAGATAGGTCTGTTTCCCTGTCGTCGCATCTTTCCCTTGTGTTTTCCCTATGTTATCCGAATCATCGAGCAGATCGTCCATAATCTGAAAGGCCACTCCGATCTGTGACCCGGCAAAGCGAAAGGCCGTCACCGCTTTTTTGGATCCGCCGGCGGCCGCAGCACCTATGGCGCAAGCAGCACCAAGCAATGCCCCCGTTTTATGCTGATGGATCCGCTCAAGGTTCATGAGCGCCGCACCGGGCTCGTGAAGGTTACCAGCCGCATTGGCGAGGTCGAGCGACTGCCCAAAAATCATACCTCGGCCACCTGCAGCTCCGGCTAGTTCACGAATGCAGGCCATGGCGTCGCCAGCACAATGGCCCGCATTTTCATCAGGAACTGGCGATTCTGCGATGACCGAAAAAGAATCCGTCAGCAGGGCGTCACCTGCGAGTAAAGCGATCGCTTCGCCGTAAACTTTATGCAGCGTCGGGCGACCTCGACGCATATCGTCATTGTCCATGCAGGGCAAATCGTCGTGAATAAGGCTATAATTGTGAACCATCTCCACCGCCACTGCAGCAGCGATAATGAGATCTCTTCTCCACGCAGGCACCATCGAATTCTGATCTGATGCCCAACGAGGTGACACCGCTGATGCCGCAATCAAGCAAATCCTTGGCCGGACCATTTTCCCTGAGCCATCCATGGCATAGACGAGTGCCTCATTAAGCGATCCGTCGATCCCGGCATATCCGTCACGGATCGCACGCCACTTGGCAATGACCGCATTGAAGCCATCTGGATTAACACCGTTGATCATTTATGATCCCGCCAAAAAACAACAGTTAGAGCGGTCTTTAATTCCATTCCAAAAGGCGGCTGCATCAACTGGCTTACCGCCTTCGCTCTGAAGTTTCGTTACAGCGAGAAAGCCCTCACCGCAGCGGACAAAAATAGCCTTTGCCCCCTTCGAGAAGGTAAATGCCCCCGCCTCCTGTGATGACCAGACAGCACTGGAAAGGGCCGCTGCCACCGTGGGATCCAAAGCCGCTACGTTTTGCACGTCAAGCAAGCTCACACGTTTGCCATTAAAAAAAGTATAGGAACCCGGCCATGGATGAAAGGCCCGGTAGCGATTCAAGGTCACCGCCGCCGGTAGACCCCACTGCACGGCGCCATCTGATTTTTCAATCTTGCCACAATAGGTTGCAGCATCATCATTTTGTGGCTGTCCAGAAAATTGCGAATCGCGGAGCTCGTCCAACGCCTGAAGCAGAAGCTTTCCACTGAGATGAAACAGACGTTGCGTCAAAGCCCCGGAAGTTTCATCGGGAGCAATCGTAAATTCTTCTGCGCAGATCAACGGCCCGGCATCCAGTTCCTTCACCGTAAACAAAATCGATACGCCGGTTTTTTGTTCTCCCTGAAGCAAGGCCGCTGGTACCGGGGTTGCTCCCCGATATTTCGGCAGCAACGAGGGATGAATATTGATGGTGGCCCGCTTGGGTATCAGCAGAAATTTTTTCGACAAGATTTGCCCGTATGCTGCCGTCACAATAACATCAACATTTAAGGCGCGAAGTTGGTCAAGAAATTCAGGACTACGAGCCGATTCCGGTTGCAGGGTCAAGATCCCATGGATTTTGGCAAATTCAGCAAGGGGCGGATCTTGTAGCTTGCCAGAACGCCCCACCGGTCGAGCCGGCTGACTGACCACAGCCACCAAATTAAAATCACCGTCTGCCGCCAGCAATTCTTTTAGCGGCGCGACGACTTCCTGCGGCGATCCCATGAACACAATGCGCAAGGTTAAGGCCCTCGAAACGGACGTTAAATACCGAGCCTTTGTTGTCGCAAAACCTTTGTTTAATTACCACAGCGAAGATGGGCAGGGCACCTATTCCTGAAATTCGCAAAGACTGGCCGATGGTCCGATTACCTGTCACGGACCGTCTTTTCGGCAAACCGTACCGCCCAATGACTTGTCTGGATTGGTCACACATTTCAGGCCATTCGGGCACGAGAACTCTCCTCCGCAATTTGGTACGGCGACAAGGTGAGTACGAGCGACAGCCACTGCGGATTTTCCCACCCCTGAGCGCGAATCCTTGGCCGTGCGCGAGCATGCTCCAAGCACTGACGCGCAAGTCACGAAAGCCAGAATCAGAATTTTTTCACTAATTTTCATCCGAAACCTCAACCTTTAATGTGACACATTCCGTCCGCACGAAGTTCATAACCCGCAGCACAGCCGTTCTGCCCGGGCGCTGCGCATAGGTACTGAGATGAACCATCAGGATATTTTTGAATGACGCACATACTCTGCGGCGCACTGCAGAATCCACCGCCGCATGGCGTTGGTGCTGGCGGCTCTACCACGGGCGGCGTTGGCGCTGGCGGCTCTACCACGGGCGGCGTTGGTGCTGGCGGCTCTACCACGGGCGGCGTTGGTGCTGCCGTCGGCGTCGGCGCTGCCGCTGCCGCTGCAGCACACATATACTTCTGTGAACCGTCTGAATAAGTTTCAACGACGCAAATAGGATGGGGCTCACTGCAAACTCCGCTGCCACATCGCGTCGGTTCCGGCGTTGGGGTTGCCGTCGGTTCCGGCGTTGGGGTTGCCGTCGGTGCTGGCGGAAGAAGTTCGGGCGGTAATACCATCACGCATGCCCCAGCATTTGGAAACGTAGCCAGATACGTATTCAAGTCATAAGTTAAAGCATTCGCGGATGGCACAAACCCAAGGAATCCACCAAGCTGTGGCTCTAGGTATCCTTCATCGGTCAAAATGAACGCATGACCTTGATCGACGACGATACGGCAGTTTCGCCCAGCAGCAATGAGAATCTGACAGGCTCGAATTGAAAATCCATTGCAGTCTGTTGGATCACACTTCCCGGGTGTCTTATCCCAATAACAAGCCCGATCGTTCTGACCACCATCGTATTTATCGATAATCTGAAGGTCGGTTAAGCCACCGACCTCCTTCGCTGATGCGTGGGGAATTACCGCAAGAAAAGCGAAGCAAAAAGCAAATGCCATCATCGAGATAACTCGTAAAACTGGATTAAGACGATTCAACATGTCCCCCCCACAAACTTGGTACCTGGCTTAACGGTAATTGGCTGACACCTCTTGAGGGGTTTTTCTAAACCCGAAGCAAAACAGCCACATGCGCTTAACGCGCTTCGAGTAGCGCCGAGTAGCGCCACAATAAGTGTTACCGAAGGGGGCGTATTTCAGGTGGAAGTGCCCGAAAGGGCTAAGAAAATCATTGAAAAACAGCGCCGGCCGCGAAATGATGGATTCACTAAAACACCATTATTTCAAGGGGTTAACCTCGTGAC
>CAMDHM010000019.1 GCA_945898195.1 Pseudobacteriovorax antillogorgiicola
ACCGAAGGCCCACCTGGGGAACATAGCTTCGTCACCATGGTTTGCTTCATCTCACTGGAATAATGAGGCATTACGGGATTTCTAACCCGCCCCCTGTTTTCCGGAATATTCTGAATTTCTATGCGTCAACTTCCCTGACCGAGGGGGCCCTCGCCGATTAGACGAGGCACTGCAAAAAAAAGACCCTAAATAGAAGGCCGTAAAGGGGCATGGGTCATCGACATTCATTAATGTATTCAATTATTGCGATTTGCAGCGGAGTCATCTAAAAAATAGAAATAGCCGGAATTTTTATTCGCAATACCCTTGGGGGATCGCTTTTTCTAATGCCAAACCATTCACCAATCATCGCCGTCGTGGGCCTCGGGTACGTTGGCCTTCCCCTCGCCACTGAATTCGGCAAGCACTCACCGGTGATCGGATTTGAAATTTCTGAGACAAGAATCAGAGAGTTATCCAAAGGCTTCGATATGACTCGCGAAGTCAGCCAGGAACAATTAAGCGCGGCGAAGCATTTGCAGTTTACTGCGGACCCCGCACGACTTTCCGAAGCCAATGTGATCATCATTTGCGTTCCAACTCCAGTCGACTCCGCCAATAGACCAGATTTCGGACCACTAATTCGTGCTTCTGAGACTGTCGGCAAGCACATGCGCTCAGGCACAATCGTGATTTATGAGTCGACGGTTTACCCTGGCGCCACCGAAGAAATCAGCGTCCCCGCCTTGGAGAAGGCTTCGAATAAAAAATGGAAAAGGGATTTTTTCGTCGGCTATAGTCCCGAACGGATCAACCCGGGAGACAAAGTCCATACCCTGACAAAAATCACGAAGGTTGTTTCAGGTGATACACCAGAAACTCTGGCCAAGGTCTCAAAATTGTATGGCGCAATTGTCGAAGCAGGCATCCACGAGGCCGAGTCCATTAAAGTAGCCGAGGCCGCCAAGATCCTTGAGAACACTCAGCGAGACATCAATATCGCTATGATGAATGAGTGCGCAATGATCTTCAATCGCCTTGGGATAGATACGCTTTCCGTGCTTGAAGCTGCTGGCACCAAATGGAATTTTCTGCCCTTTCGCCCAGGGCTGGTTGGCGGACACTGCATTGGGGTCGATCCGTACTACCTGACCCAAAAGGCGGAGATGGTCGGCCATCACCCAAGGATCATTTTGGCCGGGCGCAGTATCAATGACGGAATGCCGAAGTATATTGCTGAACAGACCGTAAAGACGATGCTTAAAGCTGGACAGAACGTTAAAAATGCAAAAGTTTTAATTCTTGGGCTGACCTTCAAGGAAAATGTTTCCGACATCCGCAACACAAAAGTTGCGGACCTGGTGAACGAGCTCAAAGACTACGAGATGGATTGCATCATCCACGATCCGGTCGCCGAGGCAGAAGATGCCCAACACGAATACGGCATCACCCTGACACCGTGGGATCAGATTCCCTTGTGCGACGCCGCGATTTTGGCGGTGCCTCACTCCCAATTCAAAGATCTCGGCATTATGCAGTTAGCCAGTAAAATCCGGAAAAACGGCTGTTTTATTGATGTGAAATCAGTTTTGTCACGAATGGAAATTACGGATCAAGGGCTACATCATTGGCGTCTCTAATGGTCGCTGACGTTCACTTTGAATAGACGTCAAAGTTTCCCTGAACCATCTCGTTAAGCGAAAAATTGGCGGCGACATGGCGCTGCCCCGCCTGGACCAGACGCTGCCTCAGGTCATGGTCCGTCGCAAGCCTTGAAATGGCGTCGGCTAGGGCTGTGGAATCCCGCGGCGGCACCAAAAGTCCCGTGGCATGGTCTTGAATAATTTCAGGAACACCGCCAACATTTGAGCCAATCAAGGCACAGCCGGCAAGAAGTCCCTCCAAAAGAATCGTGCCGAGACCTTCCCAGCACGTCGGCAAGACCAAGATATCGCTGCCAGCCAAAATTCGGTGAACATCCGTCCGAAATCCTGTGAAAACGATGCTGTCACTCAGTCCAGCAACCTGCGACCGTTCTTTCAATGGCTCTAACAAGGCTCCATTCCCAACCATGAACAACTTGCCCTGAAAATTGCGGCACTGCAGATTCTGCCAAGCATCCATCAAGACGTCCGAGCCTTTTGCTGGCTCAATCGCCCCAACGTAACTGATCACAAACTGCTCTGCCTCGATCTGAAACTCTCGCCGAAAGCTCGCCCGGAGTTCGTCACGATTTGCATATGGCGACGGATCCACGGCGCTGTAAACGGTCCGCACGCGGGATTCAGGAATTCCGGATGCCTTCATTCCGGCAGCTATGAATTTTGAAACACAGACGAATTGATCCACTTTTGAATTCAGGTATTTCCAGCGTTGAAGAATCGACGAATTTCCCCCGTGCTCCACACGGCGATGGACGATCAGCCGAGGCTGAAAGTCTGAAATCCACTTCAAAAAGTTTTTAGCAATGAGTCCAACCGAATGGGCGCGGGCCGTGTGCGCATGGATGGCATCAAACTTGTGCTTTTTACAAATCATTGCGATCCGTCCGGCTGCGACAATGTCGATGTCATTTCGCATCCGAACTTCATGAATCTGCGCCCATGGTGCAAAGGCTTTACCAAGATCTGAGCCAACTTGGACGATCACGTGGCTTTCAACCCCGAGGTTTTTTAGGCCACGCAGCAACAGAAAAAGCTGATTTTCACCGCCGCGCCATGACTTGGCAGTTACGATGTGCAGGACCTTCATATGGACAACAACCTTACCCTTGCCATAACAAGCGCAGTGCCGAAAAAATGTGACGCACGGCGTAGCCTTTTGCCGGGTGACGAAAAAGCTCAAGAACCTGAGTATCAGAAGAATTCACGCCATCAGACTTTATCGTAACTGCGGCAACGCAACCAAGGTTAGTCAAAACTTCTAATGTTTTTTCGTTGTAAGACCCGTAGGGGTAAGCAAATGACGTGGGTTCACGATCAAGGTTTTCTTTGAGGGACGACCACGATCTTGCAATCAAAGTCCGCTGATCTTCCTCGGTCTTACGGGCCAGATGAACGTGATCTGCGGCATGACTGCCAACCTCCCAGCCCTCTGCTTGCAATCGCCGCAAATCATCCCAAGTCATTAAATTAGACGCGAGTCGATCACCCGACTCTGGCCACACGACATTCTTTTTTCCGACGTCATCCGACACGACATACACCGTCGCCGGAACTCCGGCGGCCTTTAAGACTGGAAGTCCAAGTTCAAGGTTGTCTAAATATCCGTCGTCAAATGTCAGGGCCACCAGATTTGGGCCACAACCGCGGCGGACCCCTTCGGTCAAGGTGACAAACTCACGCCCACGGGCCTTTAATAAGAAGACGTGCCAGGCAAGCAAGTTCGGGGTGACGTACATCCCCCGGTAACGAGCCTGCGGCGAAGGACGCCCAACGCGATGGTAATTGAGGATCAGCACGTTAATTCCACTCCTGGACCTAGAATTACGTAGGTTTTACCCGAAATTGGCCCAGCAAGGCGACCTTGCATCTAGAATCTATTAAAACTAATATGAATGTTATTATTTTAATGACAAATGATTGTTTTAATACTATTAATAAAAAAAATATGATTCATCGTTCTTTTTGGTCAGCAAGAGCTTGAGATAAGGAGCCTCCATGACCCGGCCCATGACCCAGATTTTACACATCCTACTAATAATACTTAGCTTTTCGCAAACCGCTAGGGCCCAAGGCAACCGCCAGCATTTTTTGATCCTCTACGGGTTCCAGGATGGCCTCAATACGCCGCACAATTCACATACCTTCATCACCCTTGCTGAGACGAGCGGATCCCCATTTACAAGAGATCTGACGGCGCTTGGGAGCCAAACGCTAAGTTGGCTTCCAGTGTCGGCCGACGTACGCCTGCTGCGCCTCACACCGGAGGCCGGCAGAAATTACTCCCTACCTGAGACCCTTCGGTTAGCTGCCTCACGAAACTTAAACATCAAGCGTTGGGGGCCCATCGAAGTATCTGAACAATTTTATTTTGCGGCAATGAACCGAATCGCTTTACTCCAGTCGGGAGCCATCGGATATGTTGCGGAGGACAGTGCTTACCGGAATTCGGTTTATCTTGGTCAAGGTGGCGGGGCAATTAATTGCATGCACGCCGTGAGTGATATTGGCGGCTTCCTCAGAACCAACATCATGCACGGATTTGCAGCGAGCCAGAAAATTTTTGAGCACTTGAGCCAGTGGAGGCTACCATCCCCCGACAACAACGAATGGGTCGCCGCCGGACTTGGAATTCAATACATTGAACGCGCAGATGCCGGCCTACGGCCCTAAGCCTAAATCTTTGCGACTTTTTGGTAATAAACGGCACGACCAAGGCGCCTGATTTCGAAGTTTTCGGCGAGTCCAATTAGGGTTTCCGCTGCGCCGAGGACCAAATAACCACCCGGTTGAATTGAGTTGTAGAGACGGCTGATGACTTTTTTCTTATTCTCAACATTTTGATAGATAAGAACGTTTCGACAAAAAATGACGTGAAACGATCCAAGACCAGACCAATCCTCAAGCAGGTTCACTTGACGAAAATTCATTTGCCTTTTTAATTCCGGCCTAATCGTCCAGACCTTTGCATCACCGGGATCCTTTTCAAAACATTTTTTAAGCTGTTCATCAGTGAGACCGCGATGCACCTCAAGTTCTGAATACCTGCCGTCCCTCGCCTGTTTCAAAACCCGTTCGGAATAATCCGTGACCAAAATTTCATAATTCCTATTTGGTTTTTGCAATTGCCACTGGCGCAACAACATGGCCAAGCTATATGCCTCTTGGCCAGTGCTTCCGGCGGCACTCCAAACCCTGACGTAATCTTGCTTGTTCCCGAGAAAGTCGGGGTTACCGAGTAAATCACTGGCAAAAGCATCAAACATGCTAATGTCGCGAAAAAAAGACGTCTCGTTGTTGGTTGCGGCATCAAGCACGGCACTCAGGGCCTTTTGATCCCTGCCCTCCCTAAGTGAATGGAAAAGGGCCTCAGGATTTTGCATTCCAAGGGCAACGGAAACCTCGACGACCCGCTTTTCCAATTGATAATAGTTTTCTTCGGCATACTGAATACCCACCGACTTTTCAATTAGTGCGGCAATGAAATTAAGCATTTCCTTTGGTAACGTCACTGGCTATCTCCCATTTAACTAACCTTGCCTTCACTAACCCCTGAGTGCCATCAATGCGAGAAGATCCGCGCAACGCTCAAGATCCCCCATCGAATCATAAATGCCCGCAGCATGAATCGAACCAGGCATCCCCCAAACCACGGATGATTCCTTGTTCTGAATGATCACGGCACCACCGTTTTTCTTAATGCTCTGGGCACCGACCAGTCCATCCTCACCCATCCCAGTCAACACCATAGCAAGAGCGTTTTTCATATAGATCTGGGCTGCCGTCTCAAAAAGAACATCGACACAAGGACGGACTGAATTTCTTTTCGGACCATGGTCCAAATGAATTGCAACGTTTCCCTCATCCATCACAAGGCGCATATGATAATCACCCGGCGCGACGTAGACTCTTCCTGCCTTCAAAGTTTCGCCCGCCTTGGCCTCTGCCGTCTGCAGTCCGCTGATCAACTGGATTCGCGCTGCAAGAGACTCGGTGAATCCAGCCGGCATATGCTGAACCACCAAAATCGGAACGCGCGACTTACCCCTCATCCGACTAAACACAACCTCCAACGCCGCCGGCCCTCCGGTGGATGCGCCAACGCAAATCACCCTTGGCTTAAAACTATCTAGTTCCACCCGAGCCACTACCGCTACATCAGGAACAACCAAATTTTTTTGCCCTGGTATGATTGCTTTCGAAACCTGATGGTGTGCCTGATCCGGGGATTTAAATTCTTGGATCTTCTCCAGAATCCCGGACACCTGGATCACAAACCGTTTGAAATCAGCATCCGACGCCTTTTCGGCAACCTTAGGAGATTCAATGAAGTGCAGTCGCCCATGTTTCAGGCGATCCTTCGCTGCCCTTGCCGTGATCATTGGGGCATCTGAGACCACAATGACATGGGCAGCATGTCCACGCGAATGAAGTTCATCGAAGAGCTCACCGTCTGTCATGTCTGGCAAACTATCCTGCGTTATCACCAAATCAATGCTGCCATACTCCAGCATTTGCAATGCCAGGCGACCACTTGCTGCAATCTTTGACGTTTGCACGTGCCGGGTGGCCTCCAACGCCTCTTTCACCCGGCTACGTAGCTCCACCGAAGATGCCGCTATCAATGTGTTCAACTGCCGCACAAATTATGCCTGTACCTTTTGGACAATCTCACGAAGGCTCTCAGCCAGCTGGGCCAATTGCTTTGCAGCCGTCAAACACTGCGAAGCACCGGAGCTTGTCTGACTCGACGCCTCTGATACGGCCTTAATGTTACGAGAGATGCTGCTTACACCCTTGGCAGAATCCTGCACAACACGACTCATCTCGTTGGTCGTAGCCTGTTGTTCTTCGACCGACGCTGCGATTGCACCAGCAATATTATTTAATTTCTCAATGCTCACGGCGATCTGACCAATGGCCTCCACCGCCACTGCCGTGTCGCGCTGAATCGCATTAACTTTGCCGGTGATTTCCTCCGTGGCGCGAGCCGTTTGCTTCGCCAGTTCCTTAACTTCATTGGCAACGACGGCAAAACCGCGCCCCGCCTCTCCGGCACGGGCCGCCTCAATCGTGGCATTCAACGCCAGAAGGTTCGTCTGCTGCGCGATGGAACTAATTACTTTAATGACATTCCCAATCTCCTGGCTGCTCTGACCCAATTGCAAAATGGTGGTGTTGGTCATATGAGCATGCTTCAAAGTTGAATTAGACATGGCAGAAGCTTCGCTCGCATTGCGCGCAATCTCTTTGATTGCTGCATTCATTTCCTCACTGTTCGTTGCCACGGCATCGACGCCGCGAGAAATTTCTTCCGAAGCCCCGGCAGCCGAAACGGCTTCACGATTTGTTTCCTCAGCGCTTGTGGAAAGTTCGCTTGCCGTCGCATTAAGTTCCGCTGCAGCCGCCGCAAGTTGGGACGACGTTTCATTGAGATTGCTCACCAACGTCACGCGATCCGTTATCAAATCCCATGTCACCATGGGCCCAAGGTATTTCTTATCCTTGTCGAATACCGGACTGACGAGAAGATTCAGCGTCTCGCTGGCAAGTTTGATGTTCGCTCGATGCGGCAGATTCTTCGGATCCGCGACAATTTTGCGAATGCGCCCCGGATCTTTATGAAAGATATCAATTTTGTCGCCGACTAATTTATCAACAGGGCGCGGCAGCAGATGCTCGATTTTGCGCAGCGTCCTTGCGCTGGCCTCATTCATGTAAACTAAATTAAAATCCACATCAGCCAGCAGCGTGTTAATTGGCGAAAGCTCGGTCATTGCCGCAAACTTGACCATCGAATGCTCTGTTTCAAGTTTCTTAGTTACAATGTCCCACGTAATCATGGTTCCCGTATGATTTCCGTTTCCGTCAACAATCGCAGCGGCCAGGAGATCTAGTTTTTCTGGTCCAACATTAATAATTGCTCGATGGGGAAGATTACGCCGATCAGCAAGCATCCTCGCCTGATGTTCCGGACTCTTGTGAAAAACATCAATTTTGGTACCGACCATCTTATCGATTGTGACGGGCAAGTATTTCTCAAGGCGCTTCAAGGTCTCGCGGCTGGCAGGATTCAAATAGGTAACCACGCGGTCCAGGTCACAGCCCATGATGTTCACCGGCGCATTTTCCAACATCGACAAGGTCTCAGCCAACCTTGCCTGCGTGCCGTCCGACTGGGTTGTCACATCCATCGTAATGACCGTGCTAACGTGTTTTCCCTCGGAATTGATGATCGGATTCGCATGAAAGAGAACCTTCTCCCCCTTAATGTCAAGGCGGGCACGGTAGGGCATCTGTTTCGCATTGGACAGCCCCTTTAAGTCAGCAGGCGTAAGGCTTTCAAAGCCATCCAGGCATGTCCCAACTAAATCATCAGCCCTCACGCCGAACTGCTCTTCCATTTTACGAAAGGTGTTCATCGCATATGGATTTGCGTATGTGACCGTGAGATCGCGATCACATAAAAGAAGATTCACCGGCGCATAATGGGCCAGCGGCATTTGCTCAGCGATTAAAGCCATACCCTGACTTGCACCTTCATCCGTGCCTTCGCCAATCTGTGTCACCGGTTTAATTCTAACGTTGTCAGACATCGATGACTCCTTGGTGCCCGTTAAAATACGTCTGCGAATCACTTCGCATTATGTTCACTTAGTCTCGTGAATATGCTGTCGACATCAATGATGGAAAGGATTCTGCCTGGCATTCGATAGACTCCAGCCACAAGGTCTCTAACCTGATCCGCCGAGGTTGCTGGAACTGGCTCAAGCTGTTCAGAATCCAACTCAATGACATCTCCGATCTCATCCGCTTGCAGCGAAATTAAACTCATACCGCACTCACAGATCACATTCATCAGAACGCCACTTGGAGGCGACGTAATGCCGAAAAGCCGGTGAATCCCGATGGCCGTGACAACCTGACCCCTCAAATTGATTAGCCCGTGCACAAAGGGACTTGCTAGGGGAATTTCGGTAATGGGCAGTGGCCTGACCACCTCCCTGACGCGCATGACGGGAACGCCATAGAGATGCCCAGCGACCACAAACGTAGAATACTGTGTTCGCTTGGGAGTCGCCACATGGCGGATATTCGTCGGCGCATTTTTCGATGGTAATTCTGTGTTCATGGACACCCTCTTCGGCTTGCCATTGGCAAAGCATGAATGGCTGCTTCGTTTTTCAAATTGTCCAAAAAGAATTTGGAAAATCTAAAAGTGTTGCTACGGCTCATCCTATTCAGCATTTCACCGACAGGTAGGGGTAGATCATAAAGCTGTGTTGAGGGGGTTGCCCATGTCAGCCGAAGGTGAAGTAATTTATAAAATAGCCGTTTGGTCGAGCGATCCGTCGATGCTGGCACTAGCAGCCGACCTAGCGCGCGAGGCCAAGTATGCCACGTGTCCTCTCGATGGCTTACCTGACTTGGCGCTGTTTCTTCGAGATAGCCCCACGGATGCCGCTGGTGGGATCCTGGATCTTAGGAGTTCGACTGGCCTCAGTAAAAACCTGGCCGCCGTTGCACATGAAATTCTCGAACTGAAGGCTGAAAATAAAGCGACGCCATTTCTCGTTATCCTGAGCGAGGCGTCTACGTCCCAATTCTTTGGCGATTCGACTACGTGGCCCATGGGACTCTCGCTCGTTACGGTCCCGCCATCGATTGACCTTTCCGGTATGATCGCCGGAGCCTTCAAGGTTTTCATAGACCGTGCCTCGCAGATCGAGGAAAGGCTGGATCTGGAAAAAGGATTCATCGAAGAAGCGTCGTCTTTAATCGAGGAAACTGAGCCTCTGATTCTTGAGCTGGAACAAAACCCCAACAATGCCGACGCGCTCAACACGATTTTCCGAAACATCCATACCATCAAGGGGTCCAGTGGATTTTTCGATCAGAATCCAATTCCGGAATTCCTTCACCGATTTGAGGACCTGCTGGCGAAAATGAAGTCCGGCAAGGCGCCCGTGACGCAGGCAAGTGTGACGGTGATGCTCAAAGGGCTTGATGTCACGCGCCAAATGCTTACTTCCCTGCGCGATCACAGCGTGTGGTCCGGCGTCGTGGCCGAGGCTGTGATGATGTTTAATCTTCAAGGCGATGGTTTGGCAGTTGAACCAGTTTCAAAGACTATTGATGACCACAAAGTCGAAGCGAAACTTGAATCTAAACTCGAAGCAAAGATCGAATCGAAAACCCGCGAGATCATCCAGGTGCCTGTGCAGATGCTGGATGAATTTATGGAACTTAGCGGCGAGATCACCGTCATTCGAAATATGGTCAACAAATTAGTGCGCGTCATCGAAAAGGAAACGCCAGGAAACCGCAACGTATCTTTACTTGGGGAACTGCTCGATGAGATGCATAAGATTAACAGCAGTGTCCAGGGGCGCTTGACCGAGTTACGTAAGGTGCCTGCCGGGCGAATTCTAAAGGCATTGCCTCGCGCCATTCGCGACCTCAGCAAATCTCTTGATAAGCAAATTGAACTAAGTCTATCTGGAGAAGACCTCCGCCTCGACACGGCCGTCGCCCAGGTGCTTGGAGAGAGCCTTGTCCACCTCGTGCGGAATGCAGTCGACCACGGCATCGAATCCCAGGTAGCACGCACGGCCTCTGGTAAAAATCCGGTCGGCAGGCTTGAGGTGTCTCTTCATGAAGAGGGTGACGAAATTTTTGCCGTGATCCGTGATGACGGCGGGGGAATCGACGCTGCAAAGGTTCGGAAAAAACTGCTCTCCGAAGCAAAATTTCCAGAGGCCGAGATTATGGCCTTCAACGAAAACCGCCTATTTGCAACGATTTTTGAGCCTGGTTTCAGCACCGCCGCAAAAATCACGGGGATCTCTGGGCGAGGTGTCGGTCTGGATATGGTGAAATCTTCGGTCGACAAACTTCGCGGCCGCATCGAGATTGATAGTAAGTTAAAGATCGGCACGACATTTACATTGCGGTTGCCCATTCCAAAATCTGTCTTAATTGTTAGTTCGCTCCTCGTCCAAGCAGAAGGCAAGGCGTTTGCGATACCACAAGATAAAATTGTTCGTTTAATTAGGGTCGCTGACGCCCATGCCCAGCAAATGATTCGCACAATTGAGGGTGGAGTCGCACTTGATTTTCACGGCGATCTGATTCCCGTGATGGACCTCGGGACGGTTCTTGCACTTCGCGGAAAAATGCCGGAACTTACGGCTGATGCCGACCTTGCGAGCTTTGTTGTTATCCAAACGGATGCTGGAATATTTGCCTGCCTTGTCGACGCGATTCTTGATTCTGAAGAAATCGTCATGAAAAAGGTTGGCCCTCAACTAGAAGGTCGCAAAGCATTCTCTGGCGCGACTTTCATGGGTGACGGTACAGTCGGGCTAATTCTCAATGTTGACGGCATTGCAGAGTTGTCACGCGTCAATTTGAATTATGCAAATCATCGCAAGCCCAGCAGGCCTATTGAGACACTGCGAAAACAAGATATTTTATTGGTTGATATTGACGTGCCAGGGGATTTTGGCGTTCCCATGGACTCCGTCTCTCGCCTTGAAGATTTCGATGCCAATCAGGTGCAGAAGTCGATCGATCGCAGCATTGTTGTCTACCGCGATCAGGCAATGCCACTCGTTGATTTATCTTCGCTGCTAAAGGTTGACTTGCAGAGCACGTTCACTATGAAGCCCATTGACATGACGAACCGAGAGCGGGCTTTTGTTTTGGTCTTCAAAACAAAGGCAGGATATTTCTTTGGTTGTGTGGTGGACCAAATTAAGGATTTCATATCCATCGAAGAGGATCTGCGGACAACCAATCGCAGCTATGAGTCCATCAAGGGCAGCGTGATCCTGGAAAATAGTGTGATTTCGGTCTTGGATCCGGAATTCCTAATTGCTTTCGGGACGAAGGCCTTTGATCAGTTGGAGTCCAAGGTTAATCCTTACCCGGAGCCATCATTTTTAAAGGACAATTCGGCGGCGTGACGAGGCTGCTTGGCTCTTGAAAACCATGAGACCTTTGACCCAGAGGTTCTCATTAAACTTTGGGAAAAACGTCTCGCGACCCCCCAAGAAAAGCTAGTACATCGAACGCTTGATCCATGCAATCCGCGCGGGTCATAAGACGGCTTAGATTCAAAAAATGTCCGGCAGGACCAGTCGCGAATTTGAGCCATTCGACTCCTAATTTATGCTGCGCTGTTATTCGCGCTCACTCCGTCAAAATCCCCGCAGACATCGCGGTGCCGGAGATTTCGATAATTAGTCAGGGATCTTGTTACTAAGTCTGGAAAAATGGTCGGGGTGACGGGGGCTACTCCAGGGACTATCCGACTGACGTTACTACAATACAGAATTACCTAGTTTGAATTGCCAATTACACAAGTTAAGATCGGTTTGACATGCATGCATAACTCATGCATAATGCATGCTGATTAGAGTGGGGGAGGTGTAGTTTATGGCGAGCTTGCAAATACGAGATATGCCAGAGGATTTATACGAATCTTTGAGATTAAAGGCTGAGAAAGATCACAGAAGTTTAGCGCAACAGGCTCTTGTTTTACTAAGTGAAGCGTTGAAGGCCGGACAGCGAGATTCTTCTCGTAGGATGGACGCCTTAATGAAAATTCGATCGAGCAAAGTAGAAACTAAATCTATAGGTATCAGCATCACAGAACTGATTCAGGAAGACCGGCGAAGATGATCTGCGTTTTAGATGCAAGTGCTGCAATTGAAGTCTATTTAAATAGACCTGGAAGCAAGGACATACATGAGCATCTTCGAACCGCAAATTTGGTTGTTGCGCCGGACCTTTATTGTTCAGAAGTGTCGAATGTTTTTTGGAAGCTCCTAAAAGCCGATCAACTATCCCGCGAGGATTGTGAAAGCGGAATTGATACGTGTTTGAATCTTGTCGATGACTTAATCCCGATGTCTGAACTTTCACAAGAAGTTTTCGCTGCAGCGATAGCTAATAACATGACAGCCTACGATATGTACTATGCGGTAGTAACTAGGCGCTATAACGGACGTTTATTGACGATGGATAAAAAGCTTAAAGAAGCAGGAAAAAAAATGAAACTTCGTGTCTAAGATATTGGCAATTAACTTGCAGAACAAGAACTATGCAGCGTCGCGCTTCTTCCGCGCTTGATGAAGATCGAACTCCGCCTGGAGTCTAACCCACATTTCAGCCTCTGTGTTTAAAACAGCTTCAAGATCTAGCGCAAATTCTGGACTGATGGCCCTTTTGCCATTAACAATCTCATTGACTTTCCGATGAGCGCAGCCCAATTCTTCTGCCAACCTGGTTTGGCTCCACCCCAATTGAGAAAGGTAGATTTCACTTAAAATCTCACCTGGATGTGACGGATGCGGATTTTTTAACATATTATCCCCCATGACAATCGACGATTTCGACATTTAAAAATTCGCCGTCTTCAAAACGAAATACAATTCTCCAACCACTCAATTTATGGATGATAACACTCCACTGACCCTTTCGATCGCCTGACAACTTGTGTAACCGAACGTCCGGCGGTGATCCCATAATCTTGAGATTTTCGAGTTTTGAAGAAGCATTCATAATTTCCATTAGCATTCTTGCTCGTTGCCAATGTACTTGCGGAAGTTTCTTTGATTTCTTCGAGGACCAAATATCCTTTGCGATACTTCCTTTTAACGACTGAATACCCAAGCTTGATCCCCCTTGCGTCAACCAGATTACTACACTACGTGGTATAATGGAATAGTTGTTTGGGTAGCTATTTCAAGGCTGCAATTTTATTGGATTAACTCTGCATCACCAAGAACAATTTGTCGTAAAAACAGCTGCACAGTAAGCGTAAATCCCGTTCTCTTTGGATGTTAAGTGGCAAGCCGGTTTTTATGGCTGGTGCTAGCGGCTTTGAGTCAGAAAATTTGTCGGAGGGCCGCAAGTTTTGCTTTCTTTACACGGATCTAGCAAACCCCACGTCAAATAGCATTTGTCATTGGACTGGGTATCGCGCAGTTTGCGACTCTGCACATCACACCTTTGAAGCATAAAAGCTACATTGCAGTTTGGATTTCCGAATTACGATTAAGTAGGCGGTCACGTAGTTTAAGAAATGGTTTCTCAATGCCCAAATGCACGACATAGGCGGCAATGGTGATTAAAACTAGGGCCAGTAAAACTGGTCGATAGCCAAAAACCTTGTGCAGGCGCTGCGGCAACCATAGCCCCAAATCCAAAAGAGGCAAAAGAGAACGATAGAACATAGGAGACGGGTTGTGGGAAGACTTCATAAATTCCACAGCCGACCAATACAATTCCTAAGAGAAGCAGCAGCGTCGGTTTCGACACGAGCTTAAGCAAGAGCCAGTGCTTCGATTCGCGTAATGCAGCTAACACCACACCAATCGTCAAACCATCCAAGCGTGGGAAAATGTCAGTCCTAATTATTTGGATTAGTTACAACTTTTTGATTTGACGACAGACGTGACTCTCTCGACGGGCGGAGAGTTAAAGAAGCTTGATACTAAGTCTGGAAAAATGGTCGGGGTGACAGGATTCGAACCTGCGACCTCATGGTCCCAAACCACGCGCGCTACCAACTGCGCTACACCCCGATACAAGAAACAAAAGCGGAAAGAGTGGGGTGGCTGATGGGGATTGAACCCACGTATGTCGGAATCACAATCCGATGCGTTAACCACTTCGCCACAGCCACCACAAGGGACACGAAGATTGAGGCGTAATCTATAGATTCCCTGTTTACTGTCCAGTTGTTTTTCTGGAGGACCCCTACTGTGGAGTTAAGTCGCCGTTATCATAGCGAAACTTTATCGCTTTGCGATCCGTCCACTGATCCCCATTTGGAGCCACGGCAAAGGTAATCGCCATTGGACCACCAAATCCAAGAAGGCGATCGTAAGCTTGCCCAGCAAATAGACCCTTGGGGCCCGATAGGATCAGATCCAGCGCACCACCTGACGGCTTAATCGTAACAACCCTCTCGACTAACGACAGATTGGTAAGCTGGAGCTTTCCGTCCTGCACCAGCTTCACATAAATACGCGCGCCTTTTGTAGGCGAAAGGTCATCACATTTGATCCGGGCCATCAAAACCTTGCTGCCATCATGCTGCAGAGGATTGAAGAGCTTGATGCTCGTGATCGCCAACTGGCGCGACTGAGGGCGTATTGACTGCGGCTGAAATTGCTCCAGTTCCTGATCCACTCTGGAAAATTGTTCGTCCTTGGGAAATCTTACGGAGGAACGAAACACTCGCCCGTCATAAGTTTCAAAAGCCCGCCTCACCCTTTCTGGAGCATCACCCTTTGACTGTGCAAATAATTTTACCCTGCGGGGAATACGGTCCATACCAGCAAGATCCGCCAAGGCACGGGCCAACCGATCCGGATGATCAGAATCAAAAAGTCCGTACAAAGCCTTGCGCTTTTCAAGCGGCGTCTTGCCCTCTGCCAACGACGCAATCGCCCGAACTGCTTTGTCGGATTCGTGAATGGCATCGAAAACCGATGATCGGAAGTTTCCAATACGAAGCAAATACGCCAAGGCAGATTTGGCCCACTCCAAATCCCAATCCAAACCAACTCTTTTTTGGGGCGTCCCCCATTCATCGACAGACCTTCCATAGGCCCCGGCAAGCGCACGCCATTGGCTATCCAATGAACTGGAGGTGATGCGGTCAAGGCTAGCTGAATCGAGGACTATCGCCGCCGACGCAGCGAATCGGCCAACATACAGCGCTCGGGCATTCGCACGAAGTGGGGAATCGTCGGGATGGTCAAAATAAACAATCCGGCGATGGGCAGCCATCTCATCTGGGTCTTTGCGCGGAAGATCCTGCAATCCCGACATTTCAAGACCTGAAAAACGAGATAACCGCTCCAAATAAACTTGCAGCTCACTGACCGTAGTATAACGGTCTTCGATATCCAAATAGAGGGACACGCGCATTGGGGAAGGACTGTCGTGAAATTCAAACCTGTATCCATCCCCCCCTTGAATGGCCGGTTCATCGATTCGTTTAACTTTAATCTTCGCATCAAGCTTTACCGAGCGGTCTTCTGGCCCAACCAAGATATCCCAATGTTGACTGGCTGAATCTTGTCGAGCCTCGAGCAAATGATAGGTCCCGTCATTATCGGTAATGGCAACCTCGGCCTGACTTCGTTGCTGGTTCACGACGTCTCTCATCACCAGTAAATTTCGATTATTTAAGGATGATTCAGACTGCTGTTTGATGCGTTTTTTAAAGTGAAATAAGACACCCGTGGACGGCGCCTTTGCCTCGACACGGGCGCCAGCAACATCTGCCAGCGTGAGATCCCCGCGAACTGCGCCTTCATAGGCAGACTGGGCCGTCGGAGACCGCATGTCGAATTCATAGACGCGATCGGTGCGATCCGTCCAATCCACCTCCCCTTGAATATCAATCGGCGCAAAGACGGCGGGAATACCCTTGTAGAAGGGTACGGCCTTCGCGAGCAAATAAATCGTATTGCCAGCAAACGCCCGGGCATTCATTCCCTGACGATCCACATTCGAAACAGCAATCCATGCCGTATGCTCAGATTTACGCAGAACATTAATGCGAAACTCGCCACGCTTGAAAACGCCAATTGGAAAATTGAGGTTTAGAATTTTCAGGCGTTCAAAAGTTTTCTGCACCCCTGAAGCGACGACGCCCTGAAGGTCGGCAGAAATGCCAATGCCACCAGTAAGTCCGTAGCTGCGAATACCATGAATTGGCATCCTATAAAAACTAGCCACCGAAAGAGGCGTTCGAAACGGCGCCTCAATCCTTTTCAGCGGATCGTACATTTCGTTAGGATCAAATGAAGGGGGCAAGATGGCAGACAATAACGGCACAAGTCCGAACCAGTTGTTAACCAATACCCGCCAGGGGGGCAGTGAGTCTTTTTCACTAATCCGGTCCGCGTCGGTCCGCAAATAAATATCAAGCGCGTCGACATTCACATCGGCAGAAGCGACTACCGGGATGTCTTGAACCTTATAAAGTTCATGTGCATATCGCGGCCCAGCAGCCATCTTATCAACAACGACAAAAGGCCCTTGCCTGGTCGAATAAACATCACGGGCCAAATTAACTCCAAAAACCGTGAACTTCCCCGAAGGGACCCGGAACTCGTTGTCCATCAATCCATAAAAGATTGAATGCATCAATGACTCCAGCGAACGGTTAAGGGCCTCCGTTCCGGAGGCGATTCCACTGGAAAAAAACGAGTTTTTAAACAACACCTCGACCGAAATTGCCGTCTGGTGATTTGGTTCAGCTTCTTCCTCGACTTTGGGATGATCGTATACAATGTCGAGGGCATCCTTGGCCGCAAAAGCCACAAGACGACCCCAGGCAATCTCACCGACAACTAACGCCAAAAGCAAATAGAGGGCTCGGCTCGGGCGATTGCTCTTGGAAACCTTCAAAGGTTTGCCTCCACACCAAGTGCCATCAGAAATTTGGATTTTATCAACGGATTAAGCGACCGAACGCGCCCAAACGAAAGCCGCATGGCCAATGCATCGGCTGTGCCGGTGAATTTTTCCAAGAAAAAATAGCGATATCCAAATAGAAAAGACTGGGTACGCAACCGATCCTCATCATAAACAAGCCACCAACGCCGATCGGAAGCATCAAAGGCAAAGCGAAAAAGAAGTCTAAAACCCGCATCCAAAACCGGATCCGAGGCATTAATTCTGGCCAATTCAAAATGACTCGTATCCCCTGCGCGAGACGTTGAAACGAAGCCAAACCCATAGCGACGCGTGCCACGCTCGTCTGCAATCGAAGCAACAAGACGCGCCCGCTCAAAAAAACTTAAATCGTACATGAGGCGAGCGCTAATCCGCGGCAGGCTGGTCTCTTTTGGACCATCCGCAGACATCCCAATATCCAGCTGGGTTTCCACCATATTATCAAAGGTCACAACGGCGCTCGGAGCCACCGGACCCCAAAAAACGCGATCCTCGGTAACAAGCCACAAATCATCAGCGGGGTTAGCATCAATCCCAAATGGAATTCGTTGCTCGCCGAGAGACGCTCGGATGGGATGCACGGCAGAATTGCCAATCCGAAGGATAACGTGATCCCTTCGCCGTTCAACTCCGTTTGGCAACAAGGACCAGCCCGCGCTATTTCCATTGAATCGACTGACACCCCGAATGCTTCCCTTAGCCTGAAGCGCGAAAATCGGTGAGAAATGAATCCCAATCGATGCGGAACCCGCAGCAATTTTGACCGGACTTTGATGCGACCCTACGTCAACCGAAATATCCTCAGAGGCGCGAGCCCTTAAACATGCAGCGCCTGACATCGTATTCATAAAGACAGCATTGTCCTCTGGCAACTGGCACACGCCGAGTGCGAGGCCAAAGGCAGAGCCAAGGACTTGCTTGCCCAAGCCAGCAGCCCCCCAACTAATCATCATGGAGGTAGCCCCATTCTCGCAAAATCTGATCGAACATCGGATTGCCAGTAACAATCCGGCGAACCTCCGTGTCATTGACTGGAACCCGCCGCAAATAAGCACTGGGAACATGAGAGGCGGAAAGCAGGGATCCATCACCCTGGATCTCACGAGGCAGTAGTGGCCAATGGCTGTGGGCTAGTGGAAGGCGCCAAGCCATGCTGCCTATCTTAACGGGCTGACCTCCGACAAAAACCAGAAGCGCATTCAAGGGCGTTTTATCCGTCAGAGGCAGAACGACACGAGATTTTCCCGTGGATTCAAACTTCAAATATGGAACACGAATAAGGTCAGGACGCGGCGATTCAATGACCAATTCATATCCAGTATTAACTTTGTAAAACCGTTCATACTCACGACGACAGCGCGCGATCAAGTCAGCTGAGTTCTGGTCCTGCGCTAAGTTCAAGAGCTCAAGTGGATCCAGATCAAGATCATAAATTTCTTCGCGAATAAAAACATCCGCAGGGAAAAGCATCCAGCCCATCGGAGGCACTAGTGTTTTTTGAGTTGGCTCGTGGGCCCGGATGTATTTCCATCGCCCATCAACAACGACCGCCCGCTGCTGATACCCTTCAATCCCAAAAACACTGCCTTCTGCGCGGCTATCTTTGCCGACTAAGGTCGAGGTGAGCCGCTCGCCGGCTTCACGGCTGCTCACGCCGCATGAATTAGCCACGATACCGGCCCGCCCCAGCATAGCTGCCCCAAGGCCGATGGTGGACACGGGAGCGCGATCCATGGACGGAGCCACACCAGGTCCACGCCACACCAATGGAACCGCGACCTCATCACTATTTAAGGTTGCGCCGTGGTCAAAAAAAGCTCCCTCATAGGCTGGACCAGACTCATTCCCATGAAAAATACGAGTCGCATGTTGATCACCATGGTCTGCCAATAAAATTACATTGGTGCTGGACTGCAACGACTCCGATTCAACTGCCTTTAGAATTTCTGAAAACGCCCGTGCCGCATAATTGACCTCGGCGCGATAAAGCCATTTCAATACCGATCGGTAGGAATTCAGGGCAGATCGTCCCGGCCACATTTCAAAAATATCTGACAGAGGTGCTCTATAGGGAGCATGAGGGGCATTGAGATGAACATAGAGAAAAAATGGTGATCTCTTGTGAGCCCTGATCCACCGTGCCGAGTCTCGGGCAGCCAAGGCCGTCTCATAGCCCTCCGTTTCGATCGAAATATCCTCATTGAACCCATGCGAAACGCCGGCTCCAATGACTTCGCTAATCACTGAAATATTTCCAATCATCGCCGTATCGTAGCCACGATCAGAAAAAACTTTCGGGAATGACGTTATGCCCGAACGGTAGTGGGCCTCACGTGCATCTTCGTGAACAGCATAGGCAAAGGCAATCCCATTTATTTCTGTTGGCGTATGACAGCCAAGCAAAGCATTTGTCGAGGGACTCGTCATATTTCCCGGGCTCAATGCACCGGAGAATGCTGCCGAGCGAGATACGAAATGCTGAAAAGCCGCCGGAGCCGTTGGCGAAATGACAGCGTCCGCGCGCAACGTATCAACAAGGACAACAATGAAATTTTGCGGCCTTTGCGCTGAAGTGGATTCGTTCGTCGAAGAGTTTGGACTAAACGTCAGATCAGAAAAAATACAAGGCCCATCAAGACCGCAGGACAAAACTAGGTCCGATGAATTGTCGCCTCCGCGCGGAATGACTGCAGAAAAATCGTGCCATCTCCTTCCGGTAAACGACTCCGCCGCCGAGCCAGGGCGAATAAATTGGACGTATCCTTTGATCAGCGACCTCGTCCAATCCGGAGCCAGCTGGCCCGTCAGGCGCACAACCGATTCGGAAAAAGAAAGGGACTCCTTCCAGGAAATTAGAGGGGTCCCGTTGACCGTGGCCTCAAAGGAATTTGATCCTGACATTCCAGCCACGCCAAAACGAATCAATCCCCCAGATGTCACAAGACTTTTGACGGTCAGCGTGCCGCCGGCCGAAACAAATATTCCGTCACGGGCCACAACCCGGGCTGGATAGACCCCCAAGCTAAGGCGAACCTGTAATGGAGCTTTGAAGCGCGCCGAATTAATTTGCACGCGAACGTCAAATGCTTCACGTAACGTCGGATATTGGGTAGCCCATGCATTTTTTTCTTCGCCCAGCAGGGCTACCGATGGCGACGCGTCAAAAAGAAGCTCACCACGAAGTAGGGATCGGCTAAAACCAAGGTTCGATTTACCGACATCCACAACATCTGTTGCAGGCAAAACATCGGGTAGGCGAGCATCATTTGGATAAAACAGGAGCCAAAGCGAGATAGCGAAAATCAAAATAAAAGGAAACCGTATAATCCACTTTTTAAATCCGCTTATCGATCGCCAAAATACCGATCTAAATGTAACAGACATCAGATTCCCTCCGGAACGATGAAGTCGTCCATGATCTTGGCGTGGGTTTCGATTTTCCTCACACCCGCCATGAATTTTGATTTCATTGCGGCAAGTACGTCCGGCTTTAATGCCGCAAGATCATGTTCATTCGCCGGGTCTGATTGAACATCATAGAGTTCGTAATCAACACCATCTTTGGTCGGCATGTAAATCAACTTCCAGTTTCCGGAGACAAGGCTTCGATGTTTGGAGACAACCAGCATCTTTTCGTACCTGGGGTTCAAAATCACTTCACCAGAATGCCCAGGATCAAAGGTAAGGAGTTGGGAAATACCCGGATAATCGAGTCGTTTTTTTTGATAAAAAACTGATCCCGTCCTTGAAAACCAAATTTCCGTCTCTGAATAGGCCGAAAGGTCCAGTAAAGCTGAAGTGCTTGACTTAGCCTCAGAAGGATTGAAAAGAGGCGACAAGTCCATCCCTTGGAGATTATGCCGCGCAACCGGAAACCCCTTCAGCCCGGCGAGACTTGCCATGGTTGGCGCAAGATCAATGGAACGACTAACCGAATCAATGCGGCGGACCGCAGGCAACTCTGCCGACGACGGTAATTTGATCAGAAGTGGGACACGTAACGTCTGATCCCCGCGCAAGTGGTCACCATGTCCTTGTAAAATTCCTGCTTCGAATAAATCCTCGCCATGGTCGGCGGTCAAAATCACAAGGGCATCATCCCAAATGCCTCGCGCGCGCAACATAGACATCAAACCGGCAAATGACTCATCGACTGATTTAAGGGCACCGTCGTAGAGGGCACGAACCTGATTTTTTTGAACGTCATCAAGATTCTGATCGTCAGCGGAAAGGCTCGGGTTCTTTTGAAACCAAAAGGGGCCAGGGTAAGCCGGCGTGCTAAATGCGCGGTAATAGGGCCAAGGGGCAGAATACGGGAAATGAGCCGTTGAATAAAAGAGGGTCAAAAATAAGGGCTTATCTTTCGAGGCTTCCTCTGCTGCCGCTTCATCTAACGCGTCGCCGGCGAGTAATTCAAGATGATGGGGAGCGGAATAAGCGGGAGACGCCTTTAGTGACGTGAAAAAGCGCCGTAAAAGGGGCGAAGTTACAATCGGCGTATAGAGGGGAAACATCTGATCGATATTTTGCCGAATGAGCGTTCCAAGCGACAAACTAGGCGCCTTGATAACATCAAATCCGGTGGCGAACCGTGGGAAGATATCACCTGCAAAATCGGACACCGCAATTGTCTTGTATCCGGACTTTTGAGCCAGCGACACGATCCCTTCAAACTCATGATCCCGCGCTGGAAAACCAGGAAACATATGCCGAATACCGGTCTCTGCTGCATAGCGCCCCTGAATCATTTCAATCCACGACGGAAAAGTTCGTGGAACGCCGACATGGTGGCGCCTGAAAGATACCGTATCCAAGCCATCGCGAAACGACTGCATTGCCGGCAAAAAACCAACCCGATTTGGACCATCAAGGCGATCGACACGCAGCGAGTCGACGGCTATCCAAATAATATGGGGAGGACCTTTGCGGGGCGATGCGACACCGCCCGTGCGAAATCCAGGGCGAGCCATATGATTTGGTGATGCTGCCGGCAGTTCAGAAAGAAAAATCACAGACAACGCAGCAACGATGGCCGCGCATCCGGCTGCATACGGCCACTGAAAGCGGCCGCGATTCCTTGGCACAAGAGGCAACAGCATTAAGGCCATCGCCATCAGCCTAAGTCCAACGGGAGATGTCATAAAAGACAGCTGAAAGATACCTGCTGCGGCAAATCTTGGAATGGCTGACTCGTACAACGATGGATATTCCACCGCTCCGGCGAGGACCAGCAGGCCATACGAAAGCGCCGCAATCGCAAGGGAACTTCGCCGTTCCCAGGGAGGTGCCTCGGTGGGGCGGTTCATTCCAGACGTCCGCCTGCAAACTTTCCGCGCGCAGACCACCCAAGCTCCAAACAAGACGAACACCAGAGAGGCGGCAGCTGCAATCTTTAAGGTCTCGAAAATAGCCGCGCCCGGGTAAAACTGCACAATCCCAGCGCCAAGCGACGAGACTTTTTTCCCGAACAAACTAGGCTGCGAATTAAGCGCTCCCTGGACACCCATCAGCAGGAGGGCGAAAAGACAAGCTCGGAAAATCATGACCACCTGCAAAAATTCGGAAATAATTGTGATTCCCGAGTTTTACCTTGGCTGACCGCCTGGAGCAACAGGGGATCATCAAGTGAGCGAGGCCACCAGGCCGCGAAAGGCCGCAGGGGAAATATCGGTCCCAAGCAGCTTGTGCTTCATGAAGTCCAGGGCCTCATAGCGCGTTCTGCGCTTTTGATAGGAACGCGACGACGTCAACGCGTCGTAGATATCGGCCACGGCGGCAATCTGAACCTCGGTCATGATCCCCGACTGCTGAAGGCCATGCGGGTAGCCAGACCCATTCATTCGCTCATGGTGGTGAAGGACAATCTCCATGGTTTCCAAAGACAGGCCGGCAGCCTTAAGGGCCTCGTAACCTTGGAAGGGGTGAGCCCGCATCTTTTTCCACTCGCCCTGATCAAGAGCGCCTGCCTTATTAATCACTTCCAGTGGCACATCTTTTTTTCCGACGTCATGAAAAAGTCCACCAACGGCGATCCGCTGCAAATGCTTTTCGTCGGAAACACCCATATTTATGGACATAGCGGTCGCAAATACCGCGACCCTGGCACTATGATAAAAGGTGTATTGATCATGATCCATTAGCCCACTAATTTCTTTGATCGACGAAGGGTTTTCCACAAGGCATTCCACGATTCCCCGGGCAATCCTCTCGCCATAATGCACAGCGGCTCCGGTAACCTCGCCGGAATAAAGGCACTGAGTAAAGCTTGCCGCAAGATCCTGCAGCGAATTAATCCGCCGTGCAGGAGCCTCATCCTTTTCAATTTTAGGCAATCTGCCGAGCTGCAAATACATCCGGACCATGGCGGCCTGGGATTTTTGGATCTGGAATTCGGCCCAACCCTCTGCCAAAAGGCGAGACGTCTCGTCCCTGGTCCAACAATAACCAGGGGCAGCATAAAGAATATCTTCGCCCTTCACGGAAAGGAAAAGATCAAAATCAGTCATGCTGCCATCCAGCAGCGACGAGACAGGAAATACATTTCTCTCAGGCATTGCGATCATTATAATTTCCAAAAAAAATTTTCATGCCTTCGGCGCCGTCACTTCCACAATGAAGGGAATCGTCTGACGGAAGCTGCTCCGACACGTGTCGACGCGACCAGCACGGAGATCCTCTGCGGAAACACAGCAGCGATCCACGATCAGCTCAAGCTTCCGCGTACCCGTTGGCCCACCGCGCGGAATGGCATCAGAAACATTCAGGGTGTTGTCACCTGACTCAAGTGATTTCAATGCTACGGCTCCAGTAATCGAATCCAAGGATGATATTCGCGCACCGTTTTCAAAAATTTCAGCCCGGTTTGCAACGCAACTGCCCAAGACATCTTTCACCACGGGATTGTCCTGCAACATAGGGACAAGGGTGCTCACTAAATTATTTTGCGTGAGAGGCCAGGCAACATTTCCAGCACCGTCACGCAGCGCGCCGCCACGTTGAGCGACATTCACTGCTGGCAGAATTTGACTGATCACGTCTTCCATTTGACGAACTGCCGTGTAACCATTCGGGTCTTCCTTCGACTGACAATTCAGAAAGGCGCCGTAGTTCTCATTATTGAACGTCACGCGTTTTGGATCAGGAACCGTGTAGAAAAACTTAAAATCATCTGGACGTGGGAGTCCAGCAGCATAAGAATTAATCTCATTGGCTAAAGCCAAAACCGAGCAATCTCGTTGCGGGTTACCACCGGCGTCCTGGGACCCATTGTGCCCCACGACATCGGTAATCAGGACAATCGCCTTAAACGCGCCTTGACGTGAGCCTGATTTAAATAACTGGACTGCGCGCCGCGCGCCGTAAATTGCGGCTTCAGGATAGTCATCATTGCCTTGTGGCTGAATGCTCGAGACGAAGCTTTTGAAGCCGGTAAAGTTATTGGAAAGGCGAAACGTGCGCGCATCCACTGAGGCGAAGCTATCAACAAATCCAACGAGGCCAACATTCAGATCTAATCCGGACCGCCTTAAGGCGCTGACTAAATCTGTAATACCACCCTTCACCGCCTGCATCTCTTCGGTCATGCTTGCCGTCGTGTCCAAAGCGAAATACAGGTCAACGGCCTGCCGGACCACAGAGGTATCGGTGCCAACAATCCGGCGGTCTGCAGCCTGAAAAACAATTTTGAGGCGGTCGATAGTTGCCATTTGCACCTGCCCACCATCGAGAGCTTCATCCATGCCCATCGCAATCAAGGTGTAATCCTTTGCGCTTGGAAGTGGCTCAGTCATTACAACGCGATTGCTACCTTTCAACCCGGTCGCATTGCATGCAACGATACCCGTCGCGGCAAACACGCCAAGAACCATGGCTAGCCTATTGGATTTGTGCATGATAATTCCTTTCACAAGCCTGTTTCATTCGACTCGCTTTACGTAGCCACCATCGACATACAACGTGATCACCTTATTCTTGTAGACGGTCCGGTGACGCACCAACCATGGATCCAGCTTCATGCCATCAATTTTCGAAGTGCCGTAATACATCCGACCATTTCGACTAAAAATCGCCTCGGGCTCAAAGCTTCCACCAACTGGAATTGTGCCGGCGGAAACCAACGCGAGGTCATCCCAGTACCAGGCAGGAACTTCCGTAACTTTTTTTTCGCTGAACACATAAGAGTCACTGATCGTCAGCTTTTCTTTATCCAAATGACGTGGCACGCCAATAAGCGGCGGGGTCGCCGACTCGAGAACCGGTTTTAATCGTGGGGGCATGGGATATGTTGACTTTGCTAGAGCCTTTGCCGGCAAGAAAAGTACTGCAAGAATTAAAATAAATTTGTGGCGCAAAACATCCTCCGTCTCCAACGAATCTGTTGAATCACAGTCTTATTCGGGAGTTGCGGTAACTTACTTGAAGCCCACGGGCCGTATGAACAACCACTCGCAGGACGTAAACCCACGAAATCTAAGTCGCTGGCCTATAAGTTTGAGCAATGGCCATGAATGGCCTAAACTGCTCTCCATTGCTACGCCTGGCGGCGTAACGCGCACGCCAAAGTGCTTCGCAAAATCCCGATGGCGAACTGTATTGACTGGAAAAAAATCTGTGGACTACAATATCTTTGAATACAACCGTAAAAATATCCCGCACTGGGCTCGAGAATTATCGCGGGTCGCAACCCAGACCTGGAGTGATACCTTCATTGGGCGCGGCTACTATACCGCTGAGATCGTCAGAGGCTACACCGATAATGCTTTTTCCATCGCCAAAACAACGGAAGAGCTTACGGACGAATCAGGCCACTTTTTCATGGTTCAAAATGGAGATGACGTCATTGGTTATGCGAAGCTCGAAGAGCGGTCGGTAGAACCCTGCATCAGCACTACGATGCCGCTTTATCTGGCGCGATTCTACCTGGACCGGTCTGCACATGGTACGGGCGTTGCAAAAAAATTGCTCGACGCAGTTTGCGCAAAAACGCTTGAATTAGGCTACCAAAGCATCTGGCTAAGTGTCTGGGAGCCAAACATACCCGCGGTCAAGTTTTATCTAAAACACGGCTTTAAAAAAGATGGCGAATGGGAATACCCGCTCACAAGCAATGGAACCCACTATGTGGACATCGATTGGTTGATGTCGTTTACCGTTCCATCGTCTTGATTTAGCCCCAGGCGAGGACTAAATGCGAACCCCGTCCCGGTCTACCGCAGTTCTGATAACGTCAGCCAAATCTTCATATAGCGACAAGTCCACGACAATTGGCAAATCACTTTCATCAAATTTCTGCTTCCACTCACTTAACTTCTCATATCCCGGTGCTGGATGATCCAAAACACAAATATCAACGTCCGAAAATTCTTTAGCTTTACCCAACACCCTTGACCCGAAGACCCGGACATCTTTGGCTTCCGCTAAAACCTTTTGAATCAGCAGAAGATGCTCTGGCTTTAAATCAATCAAACTCATTTTGATTGTTCCAATGCGTGAATTACCTGCTCGACGCACTCCTTAAAGTGCGGAAAAGCGGCAGATACTTTTACGGCATATTCCTCACGGTAAACGTGTGAGGCAAGATTTCTTAACTCTAAAAAAGAAAACCAAACATTAGGATCATTGATAAGTCCAAGTTTCGCCCCTATTCTGAAAGTCTCTCTGGGACTGGCGGCCTGCAAACCCTGAAACTCAATCCTTCGTTTCAGGGTTTTCCATAGCAACTCAAAAGTATATTCAAACCTTTGAATCGCGCCGTCCCGATCCAAATCGTCACGGATCAAGCCAAGAGCTTCGGAAAATCGCGCGAATGCTTTTTTTAAAATCGCAAGTTCGTTTTTAGTATTTGGCATCACAACAAATCCCGAAAAAATTATAGACTCATTCAATTCATAAAATATCACTTTGTGAGCATACCGTAGCCATTCGTGGCAGCACAACCGCGAATAGTTCTGGCTTGGCGCCCCAAAAAGACACTCTATTATTGAAATCATTACTTATTAAAAATACCCTACCGTTGCTGTCGCAACCGGACTGTCTCTAGTGGTGGGCTGCTCAATTTGCTGCATCATCGCGAACACAACGCTTGATCGGGAATATTTGGACCGCTGGGTCCAGGAACTGCGCCTGCAGTCCTATTTCGACGAGATTTGATAGAGCCGTTCTGAAGACAGCGGACCGCGAGCCATGTGTTCCACATGTTTTCAAACGACCTCGCCGCGATATTCTCCCACCGTGGTCAAATATTGTTCCGAACCAAAGACCGCACTTCTGGAGAAAAGTAGCCTAAGCCAAAAAAAAAGGCTACCGCACCTCCTGACTTGAATGTTTTGTTATCGACAAAGGGTTTCCCAGTGGTTTCCAAAAGGTCACCTGACAGCTGAAAAAATATCCTCTCTGAGAAGAAAACACGATGGCCGAACTGAAATGCACTAGCCAAAACCAGATGTCCCCCTTTGTCTCCTGAGCTATCCCGGAACGTATAAAGACCTGGCCCATAACCAAGGGAAAAAAACGTTGTCCCGAGTGGCCAATAGATACTGATTCCGCCGTTCAATAGAGGAGACACGTAGAAAAACTTCAGTGCGTAGTCAATGGGCGCCCCCGAAACCTTACCCTCCGCATCCAGCGGCTCATACTTATATTCATTATCAATCAAAACAAATCCGAGTGAGCCAAAAGTTCTAAGTTCATAATCAAACATACCAAATCCATCAGGATGGGATAGGTTGCTCAGACCAAGACTAGAAACCACTCGCGGTAATAAAGATTTTTGCCGCACAGACAACTGCCTTAAGCCTCCTTCCCCAGCAATGTATTCATTGCGATTCATAATGTCCGTGCCATTACTTCCAAAGGTCATGGCGTTAGGAAAAACATTCGCCAAAAGCGAAAAAACGCCGCTGGTTTCCACCCGGGCAAGTTCGGAGGCGTTGAGCTTAAGGTCCAACTGTCGGAAGTAGGATGTTTTATCTTTTTTTAGGCTCTTGACCTCATACACCACCGAATTGATCGTCAAATGCGCCCCAACAAGCTTAGAGTTGAGGAAAATTAGGTCCGTTGCATGATTTTTTTCCGTGCCCTCAGGTAGCTTCTTTTGATCCAATTTGCTGAAATCAAAAACGGTTGTATGATCCACGTTAATTATGGCGAGAGATTTTTTTCCAACGTCAAATGGGACAATTTTGTCGCAGCCCTGCAATTGAGTCCGGGCTCTACCGACCCATCGATTGGCGACCTGGTCTGACATTCGCTGTTGATCAGCGTGCGGGGGTATAACCAAAAATTGGCGGCACGGATTTTTTAATGTCGACTTATCGCTAGTGGTTTTACATCCGGACAAAACAATCCCGAGCAAATAGGCCACCGTTAATAAATATGAAAATCGACACATCACTCTTCTCCTTCTATGCATCGTCGAAACCACGCGTGGAATCTCGAGCCCGGTTTTGATCGCCCAGGATCTATTATTTTTTTACGAGGGGGGAATCAAGCATGAAGCAGATGCGACTGCATCGCCTCGTGACTTGTAGTTACTTCACCGAGCACTCATTGTGAACGCGAATTACGGACACGCTCGTAATCCCAATGGAGTCCAAAGGGCATAAAGCGTGCACCTTCATTGGTGGTAATCATTCGAAGGTTGAGGCCACGATACAACACTGGCCCATAAAACTGCGCCGTGCCTGTTTCAAATGTGACGCGTCCGGTGAAATAATCATAAACTAGATTTCTCGTAATTGCCGTCGTTTGAAGGCCGTAGCCGTCTCCATCAGGGCTAATGACCTCTGTTTTTAAAAGCCCACTGGTCGGCAACTGGCGTATTGGATTGAAGGAACGTGAGTCGGCACTATCCGTCGCCGTGGACAAAGCAAGGGTACGGTGAACTCGAACATTATTTTGCGGTTGCGAATCGTAGTTCCCGGCGATCGCTGGCACGAAGGCCTCTTCGGGAATGTCTGAAAAATCAATCCCCTCACCAAACTCCACGCGTCCAACCAAACCAAACAGGCGCGAATACCAGTATCCGGAAAAATGCAGCCCCTCGCGCTTTAAAATAAGAACCGCATCGCCCATTGGGCCGCTGGCAATCCGAAAGACGTCTTCTTTGACATCATATTTCATTGTTTCAACTACGTGGGTAATCGGTTCGTTCGCGAGATTTTTAATCTTCTCAAAATACTGGGCAATAAAACCGCTGATCTTGCAAATTCCGGGCTCGACTTCGATGACAACAAGATCCATTGCCACCCGCTCGTAAAGTCCCGTGTATTGGTGATGCAAAAGTCCAAAAAGTTGCTTGCGCAAGTCCATACACTTAATGGGCGGCGCATCTTTTTGTGACGCAGGATCTTTCGCCCTCAAGTCATTTTTGATTTTCGCCATCTGCGGATCTGTGTCGGCTAGGCCATAGGGCGCCCGCCCAGTTGTGTCGTTTAACATCATCTCGCGGTCTCTAAGTCGATACATTTCACAGCGGTGTCCAAATCGCGGGGTGTCGCAGGTGATGGTGTCATTGACCTCATCAAAATCGCACGTCCATTTCCACGATGGGTTAATGAAGAGATTTAGTTTACCTGAGTAGAGATCGTAGTGACCCGATGAAAATCCCATACACGATAGGTCTTTATCCTGCCCGAGACCGCTCACGTCTTGGCATAAGGTTCCGCCCCCATAAACGTTGGCCTCTACGGCGGTGTCGACTCCAGGCATGATCAAAATGTCTTCAATTTGAGAACGAGTTGAATAGAGTTCCAACCCAGTCAACATGTCGCTGTGAGGCCCACCCATACAATTACCAAAATAACGACCTTCAAATGAAGGAACGACCCGCCGTCCAAGGAACGTATCCGGGCTCAATTCCCAGCCCTTGGCGAGCTTAAGGACTCCGGCGCGAGTTTGCCTGCCCGAATCAAAGACGCCTTCTAAAATTGTGTCGCCAGGGACGCCAATCTCTACGACAGGGTGACGAATTGCCATACCGCCACCGGTCATACGCATCGAAGTCAGCAAGTAACTGCCGTCTTCCTGACGATCGACTTTGTCGAAAATGATTGGCACGTATTCACGGGAGTCAAAACTACCGTGATAAAGAATCAAATGGGCCTCAAACGGACCGTTGTTTCCACCCGGGATAATAAACATCCGTGCGAGCATTGAGCGGTCGCTGCCAGCGCTATGCATAGCACCGGTATACACCAGCGGCTCCAACGGCATGACGGCATCTAATCCAGCAAAACTCATACCGGCAAATAAAAATGCCGCCAGCCCTAAAGCCGAAAATGACTTTGCCACGCGCAGCAAGGAACCCATGGAAGGCCTTTCAGCCGAGAACCACGTCTCGAATTTCTGGTAACTTCTCTTTCAAAATTGGAACGATCCCATTGAACAAGGTGATGTGACTTGACGGGCAACCAGAGCAACCGCCAAAAAGGCGGATGGTTACGACACCGTCTTCCACATCAACCAGCTCACAACCACCCGAATGCAGTTGGAGTTGGGGATTAATATCTTTTTCGATGATCTCTTTTATTTGATCAATCATAAATAAGCCTTTATTTTTTTATTTTTTATAATACTTTAATATAATTTACAAGCTTTGATATAGAAGCGCGCCCCATTGCAAGCACCGCTTCGCAGGAATTGCCTGCCGTATGCGGGGTGCAAACAACCCGGTCGTGACAAATCATCTCTTTATTTTCAGTCGGTTCCACTTCAAAAACATCTAACCCAGCCCCAGCCAAACGCCCTGAATTCAACGCCTTCAATAGGGCCGCCTCCACCACGATTTCGCCACGACTGGTATTTATTAGCCACGAGCCAGGCCTCATCGAAGCCAGAAATGCCTCGTCAACCATTTCTGACGTCATCTCGGTAAGAGGAACATGAAGGGTGACGATATCGGCCGACCCTAGTGCAGGCCAAAGGTCCATTTGTTGGGCAGTTAGCTCAGCCAATAAAGCTGATTTATCAGTGACGTCGACGCCAATAACCCGACAATCAAATGCCCGCAGAAGGCGGACGACTCTGCTGCCAACATGTCCCACCCCGATCACAGCAACAGTCTTACCAGAGAGAACCGTTCCGCCGTCTTTCCACCAGAGGCCTTCGCGCAACAGGCGGTCGCACTTGGCAATATTATGAGCCAAAGAAAGAATCAGTCCGATGGTGTGTTCGGCAACGGAAAAGGCGTTGCTGCCCGGGGTTGCAATCACTTTAATCCGCGACAGAACCGCAGGATCGATGTTGTCCATTCCAACGCCATATTTAGCAATAACCCAAGGGGGCTTCGGCTGCAGGACGACTTCCTGGCAAATTGGCTCGCGGCCCACAATGGCCCCATCAAACCCATTTAAGACCGCCGCCACTTCAAGGGGACTCGACTTTGGATCCAAGGGATGGAACACAACATCGCTTCCCACAAATGCCGCCAAGGCTTCCGCGCGAAGGATCTCATTCTTACAGAAGCTGGAGGCAGTGATAACGATACGCGGCATAAGAGCGCGCCCCGCTGCCTAAGTACCCGGCTTCAGGACGGAGACCGCCAAAAGCAAGGCCAGAACAACCATCGAAAATCCAGCGTAAAGCCAAAATCGATTGCGATTTTGCGCCCGGTCATCGCGTCCAAAAACGATATCGTCAATCAATTGTTTGATAGAGGTGGACGGCATTGCCATTCCTTAAAAAACGCCAGACAAGTTAAGCAACCTGTCGACGGTCAAACTACCAAAAACTCCGAACAGATAAAAACAGGAGTAATGAAACAAAGGCATTACCAGCGCACTATCACCGCTCCGCCATAGACGCCATGCATAACGAACAAACAGCAAAGTCAGTAGCATCGAGGGGATTAAGTAGACGAGTCCCGCTGCGCCAAACCAATAGAGGCTGCCAACGGTGGGAATCAAGCTGATCGTATAGAGAAGCATTTGCCAACGCGTCACAGCTTCGCCACGAACGACTGGCATCATCGGTATGTGGGCCGCGGCATAGTCGGCCTTGTACTTGATGGCCAGTGCCCAAAAATGTGGAGGGGTCCAAAGAAAAATAATCGCAAACAAGGCCCACGCCGGCCAAGCTGAAATAAATCCAATATCGTTGGTGCATGCGGCCCACCCAATGAGCGGACCAACCGCACCGGCAGCGCCACCGATGACAATATTCTGAACGGTGCGTCGCTTCAGAAACGCGGTATAGACCAAAACGTAGAAAGCATTGGCAGCAACCGCTGTCCACGCACTAACGGGACTCGCCAGATAATTTAGGATCAACCAGCTCACAACGCCCAGAAGCGAGGCAAACCAGAAGGCTGTCCGGTCTGAAATGCGGCCACTGGGCAATGGTCGGCCGCGAGTACGTCCCATGTTCATATCGACGTCATGATCGAGCAGATGATTGAAGACAGAGGCCGAGGCCGAAGCGAACCAAGTCCCAACCAACGCGGCAAAAGCCACCGATAACGATGCCCCGATGGAGTTCGTCCCGCGCATGACCGGCATGAGCATGGCCGGAACTGCAGTGACGACCACGAGCATCGAAATGGTCGGCTTAGTCAGCTGGAAATAGTCACGCCAAGTTGCTGTGGCCGTCGGATTTGTGGTCGCGCGGTCAACGTTGGCGAAGTCGCTTGGCAGTATGATCTGATTGGAGTCCAATGTTTTTCCCTGGTTAAGCCTGACGGCGCGCATCAATACGCCGACACCCGGCTTATAATCAAGCCGGGACCGACAAACAAGAGGGGCTTTTCATTAGCCTACCAGCGCGGAGTCCAGCCAACCCAAATCGGGAAAAACACACAAAGAAAAAAGAGGGTTGGAAAGAGAAATAAAATGGCGATCATGCTGATCCAACCGCCGGCTTCAAGTTTCAATTCTTCTTGAGTTGGTACGTGAACTTGGCTTTTTGCACTCATTTGGTAAACCTCCATAATTACAGTTCTTTTTTATTGCCGTTCAAACTTTCCCGAGTCAACGGCAAAAGACGCCGGTAGATTGCCGCGTTGCGAAGAACGGCCTTAACATAGCCCTTCGTTTCACTATACGGAATGCTTTCGATAAAAAGAGCCTGATCCTCGACCTCACGGCGCTTACGCCACCCGGAAACCGCATGCTCGCCTGCATTGTATGCGGCAGCCATAAGCAGCTCCGAGCCACTAAATTGGTCGTTTAAGATGTCCAGATAGCGAGCCGAAAGTTGAATGCTGGTCTGCGGGTCAATCAGCATTGTCTCAATAATGTCGTCGCTGGCCGGAGCTTGCCCGCCTAACAACTTGCGCGCCGTGGCTGCGGTTAATTGCATGTAACCAAAGGCCCGGGCAGCGCTTTGCGCCTCTGCGCGAAAGCTGCTTTCTTGACGCGCCAGTCCAAGCATCAAGGTCATCCTTTTGCCTGTGGTTGCGACCCCGGCAAAGGTTTTCAAACGCGGAAAAGGAAAAATCAGAAAAATCTGTTCTGGATAGCGAGCCCAAAAACCATCGATTGCCGAAGACAGTGCCGCCGTCAACTCAATGACCCGACCATAATCTCCGGCCGAATAGGCAAGCCTGGATAAATACAAGAAAGCTTCAGGATTGCGGTCGGGACGCGATGCCTTTGCCGCTGCGTCAGCCGCATCTGCCACGGCCGCTCGAGCCCAGCGCCCGGCAGATCCAGCCTTCACTAGAATTTCAGACAGGTGCCGCGCAGAATCCCAGTTGGACTTGTCGCTGCCAATATTGGCAGATTCCGTCAGGGTGACGGCTCCAAGGCGGGCACGGAGTTTTTCTAGATCTCCAAAATTTTTTAGCCATGCGTCATGGGCTAATAGACCAGCGGATGGCGCAGCGATCACCGCGTAGTAACTTAAAGGCTGTTCTTGAATCAAGGAGTGCAGGTAAAAATCACTCTCTGTCTTTTGTCCCATTTGTTCAAAAACACGGGCCAACCAAAACAGGCTAAACGCCCTTGTGGAGTCGTCAGTCGCGTCGCTTAGAAGTTGTTCCAGACGTTTGCGAGCGAGCGCCATTTGCCCGGCGGCGAAATCGTAAAGAACCGCATGTGATTGCAGACGCCGCGTCCACTCTGGGGTGATTGGCACCGTCTGCAACGCGTCTTCAGTTAACACGGCGGCCTGGGTCCAGTCGCGACGCTCGTAGGCGACCCGAAAAGCCCTGAAGTGCAATGCCTCACAACGCAGGTTACCAAGATCACGCCGGTGGTTGGGAGCCACAAATACTGGATCGGGATAAGATTTATTGATCAGGTCTAAAGCCTCTCGTGCGGAAGCCTCTGCGCCAACAAGATTATCACCCAAAGCGCGCTGCCTGGCCGCCCATAAGGTGTCGTCAATGCGCCGCAGCATGAATGTCCCTGGATTGATCCCCATTGCTTTGGCCGAAACCTTGCGAGCGCGCCATGATGCCAACAAATTCTCGTATTCAGGTCCAAGAGTTTCCCGTTCGCCAAGGGCACGCCGCGCCTTTATCAACCGGCTGTATAATTCAACTCGCAGGCTCGCCAGCGATGCAAGTTCCTCTTCATTAACATCCCCTTCGTCCATTTGAGCGATGGCCGCAGTGAAGGCCTCCACCGCGCTGCCACGACGCCCGCTGCAATCGGCGATCATGCCGTCCCAATAACCTTTCCAAGGTTGTTTGAGCGGCTTAACCCAAACATCCCAAGCGGCAATCTGGTCAGGAAGCCGTGCGGCGCACGCCTGGCGTAAAACTCCGGACAACAGCGGGTCTTCGACATTGCGTGCACCATACAAGGGGGGCGTCGCCGGGGGCATTGAACCATCGAGCAAGCCAGTGGGTAGCGAGCCATAGGGGGCAAAGCGGTCCGGCGCCAGAGGGTAAAGGCGCCGCGCCAAATCGGTTTCCGTCAAAAGTCCTTGCGACAACAAATATTGGCTTTCCCGGCCGCCACCGACGGACGCCAGAGCCTCTCGGGCAACCACAATCACATCGGCACCTGGAGCAGCCATTCGCGTCAGGTGACGGGCCCAATGGTCAAAAACCATTTTTGCAATGCGACCTTGTCCCGGACTCACCCGCAACGCGGTACGCCAAAATTCTGCCGACAAGGCCAAATTTCCATCAATTTCTGCAATCTGCGCGCGAAGAACGCTGAGCACCGGCGCCACGCGGACCTTATCCTCGCCGCTAAGGGCTGCAGCCTTTTCAATCGCAGAGAGCTGTTTTTTTAAATCGGCGGCGTAGCTTGACGATTCCAGGGTTGAAACAAAATCTGCGTCGTCAGCGGGATTCTTCTCATCAAGAATGAGAGGTCCGCGCATCAAATCCAGATAAACTGGTTCTTGAGTATGAGTGCAGGCAACGATCCCCAGAAATGGAGTGAACGCCGCCAATGCGGCAAAAAACCAAACGACGATGGGACCAATGCCATGTTGCATGCCGACGTTATTTTTCCTTTTGGATCTCTCCATTAACACTGGCCCCCCCGGTCGAAAGAGACAAGTCTTTTGCCAAAGAGAACACCCGCGGCTTGCCGGCCACCAAAAACGCCACTTGGGCACGACCCTTCGGGCCGCCCATGACCATGCTCTGAACCAATGCGGCGTCACGGCCGGCAGGAAGCGGCAGTTCGAACGCCTCGCGCTGATGGGAATCAAGGTCGTAAACCTCAAGCGTCCCATCGGTAAAAAGGTATGCGTGGGTTGGTCCGGAAATACTCATCAAATTAAGCTTTCGAGCCTCTGCAACCTTAACCGTATCGAGGCTCTTTCCCGTAGAAGTCGCCGTATCGGAAAAACGTGCCGCCGCCGATCCCGTCCAAGCGAACAGGCTTTCATGATCCCCGGTAATCCCAATTAACTGTTGCGGCGCAAGCCAAGCCTGCTTTTCCTTTGCGCCCGGAAGTAAAGATAACGTGCTCAACGATTGGCCACGGGCGAGCCAAAAGGATTTGAGTGCGGGGGACCAGAGCACTCGGTCTGCCGACTTTAGGGCTGCCGGTAATGCCGTAACCTGCAACCTTTTGCCATAACGATCCAACTGGATAAGATCGTCCACTGTGGTCCAGACAATATGGTCACCAAGGCCGAATAGCCCGGTCGTTACCGGTTTTATATTCTCGGGCAGCGGGTAATGCAGAATCCGACCCGAGGCAGGTTCAACATCGAAAATTCCATCGGTAGATGAAATAAGGAACGAACCACTCCCTTGGTCCACTAGGATGCGATGCAGTCCCGGCATCCCCATCCGAGATGTTGCCAGCGATTTCAGAGCTGTTTGATCCCCAACGAAGGGCTTAACTTGAGAGGCCCTCCCATCTGCAGAGGCCTTTTCCATGAGGCGAAAGCGGCGTACCGACTGGTCGGCAATTTGCCAGCGCCAAAGGGATGTTCGACCAGCAAACCAAACCTCTCCGCCCCCCGCTCCCCCCGAAGGCTCCTCGGAACCGGGTCGCCCCGAACGCAGAGAAACGTCGGTAAACGGTTGGTCCGCCGCCATCTGCTCGGCTTGATAGCGCGGCAAAAAGATTTCCGTCACGCCGCCAGCTTGACCACACGGGGTACGTGCGACAAAAGCGGCAAACAATAGGGATGAAAATTTTAAATATTTTGAAAGCATTCCACGATTCTAGATAGAGCAAGGCCATCGGGCAAGCCACTCGTCTTCAATTCCACGTCGGCCTGGGCACAGGCCGCCAAGGCACGCTCAAATGTCGTGCGTGGCACCCCGGGAACATAACGCACAAAATTACGGATAACCGCTTGGGGTAGCCTCAGTTTGGCCGCCATGCCAGAGACGTCAAGGGCTCCGCGCCTAGCCATCTCATCTTGAATGGCTAAGCCATTGCGGCAGTGACGAGCCAGGATGCCCACAACAGCAAGGACGCTCTCGCCGCGCGCCATCAGGCTATGAAGCAAAAGTTCGACCTCAGCATGACGACGATTGACCAACAGTTCGTCCAACCGAAAAACCTCGTCCTCGCGCAAGGCTCCAAGCACACTGGAAACTTCTGACGTGCCAAGGTCTGCCGGCTTACCGCCCACCGGAGGAAACAAGAGCCCGAGGCGGTTGATTTCATTTTCAATGATGACGACGTCACGACCGCAACAGTTAAAAATTAACTGCTGTGCCTCGGCCGTAAGCTGCAGGCGGGCGCGCTGAGACGTCGTCTGGATGTACTGCATGAAATCAGCTTGGGATAAGGGCTGCGTGACGTGGATCACCTGACCACCGAGGCGGGCCACCTGACGCTGAACCTCGACTGGCAAGGCCGCCTTCTCAAACATCATAATCAGGCGATTGGACCATCCGCGGGAAAAATTTGCTTCTTTTTGATCGGAGTCTTGATGGGGAAGCGGCAGTGCAGACATTAATTTGCCGGCGTCGGATTTTTTTTCGGCACGCCTCACAACCACTAGCTGGGTTTCCTCAAACAGACTTTGACTGAGTACCAAGTCAAGCAATCCGTCCTTGGCAAGCTCGGCAGCATCCACCGAATTGATCACCGCCGGTTCCGTTGAATCCGCCGTCTGAAAGCGGCGCTGCCATACCTCACGCAACGCTTGCAGGGATTTCGCCAGAAAAAAATCGGAGTCTCCATGCAAGACAATTAATGCTGGCCAAGGCTTTGCGTCAGTTGAGCCGGCTGCTAAACCAGCTGAGGACGCACCAAGATCCCGCAGCAGTGCGCCGAACTGCTGGCGAAAACCCTGGTAAGCCGGGGCCGAGGCGAAGGATGCGGAGGATGTTGGCTTTTTACTGCTTTTAGAGCTCATGGCTGACAATGTGCAGGGTTGCGAGTCAGGAATCGAGTGAAATCCGGACATTCCAAGATTTTTCCAGTGCCTCGGTCTCCTTGCGGGCTTTATGCTGATCCAAAGCCGAACCTGATTTATTAGCTTTAATTATAGATACTTGAATCAGGTCTCCTCGACGACGAAGCACCACATCTCGAACCCTGCAGCGCTTGGTCCGGTTGAGGGCCGAGGCAAGCCGAAGGATCCCAGCCAAAATTCTCATGGCCGTCCACTCATCTGCTGCTAAATCGGGCCCCAAATGGGGATCAATGGCTACGGGGGGGACCGATTTGCGGTGAAACCGGACAATTAAACCCATGAAAATTCGTTCATCTTGTGTGAAACCGAGCAAATGACTGTTGGTGATCAAATAGTAGGAATGCCGGTGGTGAGCCTGCCGGCTGATGAATCTGCCACAATCATGAATCTGGGTTGCCGCATCCAAAAGGCGACGCAAATGCTTACCGTCTTCTCGGCTGAGGTTAGGCAAAATCCACGGCGAAATCTGGTCGAAAATCCGTAGTGCCAAACGGACCGTGTGCGCCGAGGCTGAACGGTCAATTTGGAACTTGGCGGCAAAGGCACGGACACTCTCCTCGCGAACGTCGACGCGATTGATCCGGCGGTCTGGCTCCAAGCGCTGCCAGGTATCGATCACCGCCCCTTCTCGCAACCCGTAAGCAGAAATTATCCATTGGCTAACGCCAAATTCGCGAGTCACTGCGCTCAGCAATTCAGCACCAGCTAAAATGATCTCGCTGCGACCGGCGTCCAATCCTGTTTTGACCTTGATCGCCGCCGGATTCCGCAAACGACACAAGGCTGCCGTGATCGCAAACAAGTCGGCCGCCCTGAGAATCAATCCATTTACGTCATTGCCTGGACGGACTCGCATGGTTTTAGGATTGATGGAGGCCAGGGCCTTAGCCGTTCCCGAAGAGGCCACGGCAATTTGAAAGCGCTGGGAGCGGGTGGCCTCAACCGTCGGTTCTAAGCGGGCATTTACCGCCTCACGAAGGCCCCTCAACTTGCGGGCATCTACACCTTCCATCAAGCCATGCTCGACACTTAGGCTGACGGTACCCAGTTTCAAAGAAGTCACATGATTGATCTTGCGGCCCCGACCAAACAGGATCTCTGTGCTGCCCCCGCCGATATCAAGTGCCAGAACTGATTTATCCCCAAGGGCAAGTCCCTGGCCCATTCCGAGAAATACCAGGCGCCCCTCTTCATCGCCGTCGACGATTTCAATTCGGATTTGGGTCGCCTTGAAAACTGACTCAATCAAATCTTGGTGGTTGCGCGCCTCACGAACGGCGTGAGTTGCAATGGCCCGAATATGACAGGGCCACGCAGCGCAGATTTCTTTCATCCGCCGCATGGTGGACACGGTTTTTCGAATGCCCTCTCGGTCAATATCTCCATTCGGAGAGATGTGCTGCCCGAGCCGGACGGTGACCTTGTCGGTATCGAGAATTTTGACATGGCCATGCAGATTCACTGCCGCCACCACTAAATGGATCGAATTCGTGCCAATATCGATCGCAGCAATTATGTGGCTTCCCGGCTCCTGCGCCGCATAGATCGGGATTTTTGCTTTGTGTACAGCCATTGGAGGTATAGAGTAGCACCCATGAAGCACAAAATGACAACAATATTGATTCGTTGCAGCGCTGTCATCCTTACGGTAACGCAGGGCTGCGGTTCTAAAGCCACCACTCCAGCCCCGGCCGCAACGCCAGGTCCATCTGGGAGAGCCTTTTCGGGAGACATCAACTACTTTGATGCCGCACCGTCATTGTCGTCCGACGGATTGAAACTCGTTTTTGAATCGGGACGTTCGAAATCAATTCTGCGCATTTTTAAAGTGAACGTTCCTACAGATCCAACTCAAAGTGACGCCGCCACCGATACGCCCACCAGATTGACGGTGACGGACGACTTAAATTCGGAAACTTCACCTTTAGTTTTTCCCGACGGCGTCAACGTCGCCTTCATCGGGGCAACTTCGACCGGGTCTCGTGGCGTTTACGTCGCTCCTTGGGTAGGTGGCACCACGACAAAATTTTCGGCCGACGGCGAGCAGGTCTACAGCCATGGAATAAGTCCCGATTCAGCCTTGCTTGCTTATATTGCGATTGATTCTACAACTGGTTCGTCCAGCGTGATTGTCGTTGACGCAGCGAATTCTGCAACGCGGGCGACACTGACAACCGGCACCCGTAAAATCACCAGCCTACGCTGGCTACGTTCAAATGGCGGCAACTACAAATTGGCGACCGTCTCGCTGAGCGAATCCTCAGGAACCTCCCTGACCCGTATCGAGACCTGGCCATTTGCCAACACCGCCGCGGTTGCTGCGGCCTCACCAACAACCCTGACAGACAAATCTGTGATGGCAATTTCTGATCATGCTGCACGGTGGCTTATTCAAGATGGAACCAAAATCTTAACGGTTCAACCCCTCGCCCCGGCTTCAGCCAGATCGGTTAGCGAAGTTGGTGCCGGCGCCTTGGCCGATCGCCAGATTTATGCGAGAAACGATCTTCTGTTGCTCGATCCCAACACTGGGGCTGAATCGCACATTGATTCGGCAGTGGCCAGCGTCATAACGGGCCTTTCGGCATCGACTTCGGCAGCACTCCTAGTCACCAACGAAACCACGCGCTGCACTTCTAGAAGCCCACTTACTTCAAAAATAACGACCCTAAAACTCTCCGCCACGCCGACGGTGGCCACGAGTTATGAACGCATCGTCGTACGAAAAACTTCGCCAGCACTGACTTTTGATGTCGTTAATGATCCGTGTGACGTTACTTTGACCGGTGAAGGTGTCGCATTGGATTTGGCGGCAGGAGATTCCGTGTTAAGCGATTCCGCCACAACTTCAAATTTCACGGCTGCCTATGTTTCGGTGATCACGGGCGATCCCGAAGTCATCGTGATCCGACGCTTCTCTGGGACTACAAAGGCCTGGGATGCATCCAATAACAAACTCTAAAGACATAAAGCGCAGCCACGGGAAAGCACCCATTTTGCGCTTTTTCGTCCAAAAATTCTGGGCAAAATTGCATGATTTCGCCTAGGGCCCCAAAGGCAATCTCCGGCGAAAAAGTTTACGTTGGCATGTCCTTCTAAAGAAAGTCGCCCACGTAAACTATTTAGTGATCTGCCGCGTCGTTTCAATGTCGCGGTGGATCTGCGCTTTAAGCTCTTCCATCGAAGAAAATTTCATTTCGTCACGCAGCCTTGCCGAAAAATAAATCCGAGCCCGTTTGCCATACAGCGCATCTTCACCAAAATCGAAATCGATCACGTGGGCTTCTACCGTTAAGCGCGGCATGGCACTGCTATCCACTGTCGGCCGGTGACCGATATTAATCACGCAAGGCATCGCCGACTCACGTCGGCTTAAAAGGGGTGGCCTCGTCGTTGTGTCCACCTCGGAACCCAACAAGGCAAAGTATCCGGCATAGACGCCGTTTTTCGGAATGATCTGATCCAGTGCTTTGAGGTTGGCAGTATGGATGCCAATCCTTCGACCATTTTGCCTTCCACGTTCTACTTCGCCATCCAGCGCATACTCACGCCCAAGAAGGGCTGACGCCAGATCCACGTTTCCAGAATTCAAAATCTCACGACGAATCGTGCTGCTGCTCGCGCGCACACCATGGACGCTCACCGGGTCAACGCGGCGAAAGGCGATCTCGGCAGTTTCACAAGCCTTTGCCAGGAAGGCTGCGTCTCCCAATCGTCGGCTGCCAAACCGAAAATCATCACCAACGACGATCCCGACGCACCCATCGCGGCTGATTGCCTGAAAAAAATCAGGTGCTGTGACGCGACTGAAATCTGCATCAAACACCTGAAGAATCAGGTGGTTGACGTCAAGCTCCACCATCGCCTCGACCTTTTGCCGCGGGTCAAAGAGGGATTCCGAGGCGGGGGCGTGTTCATCGGACGGAAGGCCATTTAATTTACGAAAATAGACGGCTGGCCGAGGGTTAAAAGTCAAAACACAGACTTCAGCATCACCACCCTCAACGTCACCGGCGAGGCCTCTCGCAGCCTTGATCAGAGCTTGGTGTCCAAGATGACAACCATCGAAATTACCGATGGTTAGAACAAATCCGGAGGCCACACCAGACGCCTTGCGCCAGGCTGAAAATGACTCAATTGAATTGTGAACAAGCACCGTAAATTCCTGTATGCAATCTCGGTCGGTATGATAAAAACCGATTCATGATCAAGTCCCGAATCAATACAGCCCCCACGTTCCTATTGGCAAGCCTCGTCGCAATTTGCGCCGCCTGTCTGGGAAGCTACGAAGTAACCTTAGTAGAAAATCTAGGGCACTGGTCCGAGCGACTTTATATTCCGGCCGCAATAGCCCTCGGAGACGAAGGGGTTTTAAGCCTTTCTGCCCAGTCGACTGCTACGGAAAATACCTTGGATTTAGCTTCTGAAATCGCAATCATAGCCGCGACCTTATTTGTTGGGTCGATCCTGACTTTGGGATTCTGGTCTACGGTGACTTCGCCCAAGACGGCTCTTGGCCGCCTGCTCAACAACTTTCGAATTGACCACCTCTATCTCGATGTCGGGCTAATCCTAAACCAGGCCTCCCACGCCCTGCCGGGAGATCGAAAATCGTTTTTACGATCCCTCAGCCTGCGGCGGGCATCGCTCGTAACCAACATTGACGCCGAAGGCTCTACGGTGACGCCTCCAACGATTGGTCAGCTAGCGGAATTATCTCTGCCGGGTGTTTCTAATCAGCTTAAAGGCCGCATCATCAAGGCGACCCCGATTGCTGGACTTCAAGGGTCTTTTCAGCTGGACCTCGCCTTTGACGACTTACCTGAAGAGGTCCGCGCGAGCCTGGCAAAATTTATCCATGAACTCCGCCACTCCGTTCGCACATGATACCCCAGCAGCTTGGTCTGATTGGTCGAGGCATCGGCTACTCCCTCTCGCCATTAATCCACAATACGTCTGCACAGCACCTTGGTATTGCCGCCGAATATCACCTCTATGACCTGGCCACGCCAGAGGCAGTAAACGCTTTCCTCCTAAAGGCCTGGCAAAATGGCTCAGCTGGTTTCAACGTCACACAGCCGTGGAAAAAACTTTTCGACAACCAATCGATCAACACCCTATTCCGTCATCCTGGAACAACCACCTGGAGCGCGACATCGACCGATGCCGAGGGGTTTTTTTCCGGAGCCAGGCGCATTGGCTGCCGGCGCGAAAAAATTAAACGTGTTATTTTTTTTGGCAACGGTGGCGCTGTCGATGCAATTGCCAGCCTACTTGATGTTCCTCTCCACTGCCTCGTTCGTGAACCCTCGCGTCAAACTCCGATAAAGGGGCGAACCTTTCACAGCTGGAACCCCGCTGAATTTCATCGGATTCTAAGCGCCACAGATGGGGAAGGAACCCTCATTGTGCAGGCCACACCAGCACCGCTCAACGGTCATTCTCTTGAAGAATTTGTCCCGGCCATCGGCCAACTGCGTGGCAAATCAAACAAGTGGTTTGTCGACCTTTGTTACAGCCAAGTGTCGGCCTTGATGGAAGGCGCGCGTGCTGCGGCAATTCCTGCCCAAGACGGGCTGCCCATGCTGATAGAGCAAGCGCGCTCTGCCCAAACCATTTGGTGGGGCAAGAGCGCGCCATATCAACTCATCGAATCCGCCTGCCTCGCTGTGATTACAGGGCCACGTCAAGGGTGACAAGATCGCCACCGACGAGGACCGTTTTCTCAACAGTGCGTTCCCCACGGGCAACCACGACCTTGTAAGATCCGGGGACGACGACCGCGTGGAAGGTCCCATCACCCTTCACCGAAATCATCTGGCCCGCGTCGCCCTCTTTGGTCATGCTAATCACGCGAACCACTGCATCATCGATGGACTCTCCGGCGACGGTAACTTTGCCGCGCACGCCACTTTGAAGGGCCCGGCGGATCACATACTGCCAAGCTGCGCGAACTTTGTTCACGGTCTTGTTGCGCCACGTGCTGAAAGACGGCTGGAATCCTTGGCTCGTGCTGTTTAGTTCGATGACGTAGGGGATCACATTGTGCGTGTTGTACATCCAGTCAATGTCACCGCCGTCAACCGCGTAGAGAATCTCCCACGAAGTGCCCGGTGCATATTTTCCGCTGCCACCACCATCGCTCGGCAAAAGTTGAGCCATGGCTTTGCCGCCACCCTCGACCACTTCTCGCTGGGGAACGTGCTCGCCGTCGCAGCTATAGGGATAAAGCACCAACTCACTATAGGAATGAAACGAGATGCTGTAGACGGGGCGAATACGGCCGACAAGGGCCATCATGGCCTGGGTCTCATTTTCGGAACCCGCAGAAGGACCGCGGTAGGTGTCAGAACTTGGGCTGCCGCTGGATCCGTTGCACTGATTCCAGCGGTATGGGTAATTGCGGTTTACATCAACCCCGTCTGAGCCGGAGGTGTTTTTTCGCCACATGCTGTCTTCTGTCCAAACCTTATTACTGCCGTCTGGATTGACCATTGGAACGATCCAAATTTCGGCGCGGTCCAACCAATCGTGGACTTCATTGTTTGTGGCATAATTTGCTGCCAAGTAATCGGCCGCATCAAGGGCCACTTCCACCGTCATCACTTCACGCGCATGGTGCAAGGCGTTCAAAAAGACCACGGGCTTACCGGATTTTTGGGTTGCCTTGCTGGTAACGCGAATTGCCCACAGGTCACGCCCTTCATGGGTGCGACCAAACGACTCTACCGTAACCAGGTCAGGATAGTTGTTGGCAAGGCGATGCACGATCTCGTCCACTTCAACGGAAGTTTTGTAGCCAACGTCGGGAGCCTTGGCTGTATCAATAATTTTACTTTCGATGACTTGACCGAAAATCTCTTTATTGAATGATTGCTGAGAGTTTATACGCTGGACGATATCCACCGTGCTTGCACTCGGATTTGCGCCGGCAATGTCGTAGCCGCCTTCGACAAGTTCGCGCATCTGAGCCTTGAAATCACGCAGCTTCAGAGTCAGAATTCGTGATTTCCCACCCTCTTCTTGTTCGCTATGGGCAAATCCGGTGCCGGCCCACAAGATCGCCGAAGTCAAAACCGCTGCCAGTGCAACCGACGGACGATGAAAAAATGCATACCCTGACGCCCTGATATTCATACGACTTCCTTTTCGTAAAGCAGGCAACCGATCGCGTTCTGAATGTTCTCTAGATTTTACACTGATTTCGTCCTTAGGCACAAAATGCCTTGCTGCTCCCGCTCGCTCTAAAAAGCCTCGGTAGGCAGATAATTCTTAAAAATCAGCCACATAGGGCGATGATTTCGGCAGCTTAGCGGGACTAAAGAAAATCCGCTGTCCGCTCGATAATTTTAATAGGAGGGAATGGTGAAATTTTGGGACCTCCAAAAAGAGAGCTTAGGAGGAAAGTTATGCCGCATGACACCTTAAATAAGCGCCTTGGATTGATCGCACCAAAGAATTTAGAATCGTTGATCAGGGATCTCGAGGCCATTCGGCCATGGAGAGGACTACTGAAGTCGGGAATTGGTTACGGCATTTTCATCATGCTGGCCCTTGCCGCAATTTACAGTCCCTCGCCTTTGGTATCTTTAGGGCTCGCCTTTGTGGCCGGTTTGCTGGCGACCACCCTCATGGTCATGACCCACGATGCCATACATCGTACCCTGACGGGATGGGCCTGGTATGACGAGCTTTATCCGCTTGCAGTCAGTTATCCGCTGCTTTGGCCGCATCAGACTTACCGGGAAATGCACAAAATCCATCACAAAATGAATGGCAGTGACGAAAGGGATCCGGAGAGGGTGCAGTGGACGGAGCAGGAATATGCCAAAGCGAACAAGTTCATAAAATCTTATGTCCGCAATCAATGGATTGTCGATATTTTTGTCATGGGTGGAATCGGGTACATTATCGGAACTCTCAATCGTGCTGCTCCGTTTGCCCGACACATTAAATCCGTGCGCCGGGCACTAATTATCGATGCCGTGGGCATCATCGGAATTAATATCGTGATCTATGGCCTGTGCATTGCGCAGGGGGTGGGATTAAAGTACTTCCTGCTTTATCTCTTGCTTGAACGAATGGTCGGTGGCTTACAGCAATTGCGTGCCCACACGGAACACTACGGACGGTTTGGCAAGGCCGCCCATTACTTCGAGACTCAGATTTTCAACTGCCGCAACATCCGCACAAATCAATTGGTCAGTTTCTTTTTCAACGGGCTGAACTTTCATTCCGTGCATCATGCTTTTGTTAAGATCCCTTTTTACAACCTTGGCGAAGCCCACCGCCGCCTTGTTGCCACCTATGGTGACAAGTATCCTATTCTGGAAGAGGATTCATATCTGCACGTTGCCCTTCGGGCGATGAAGCGGCCAATCCTGATCGGTGAGACCGACTCCGGTAGTCCAGTTGGACAGTCACGAATGAAGGGCCTCCAGAAAAGTGCGTGATCAAAATCAGATTCACCAACACCTGCGGGAATCATTTGGTTCCCGCGGTTTTCTTTTTATCGGCGTCACCGATTTAAATGTTGCTGAAGACCATTCGCGATTCATGAACTGGCTTGATGCCGGCAATCACGCGGGAATGGATTTTTTGTCTCGCAACGCTGACGTCCGCGGCGACTTGCAGCGGATACTGCCCGGGGCAAAAAGTGCCGTCGTATTTGCTTTGCCATATGCCCCGGCGGAACCCGTAAGAACTGCTGAATGCGGGGTTGAAGCACAATCAGCCCCACGGATCGCCAAATATGCTCGCCTGCGAGACTACCACAAGATCATGTGGCAGGAGGGCGATGCAGCCTTTTCTGCCGCGACACAAGACCCCGCCGCCGAACACCGTGTGTGTGTCGACAGTGCACCCGTTCTTGAACGAGCCCTCGCAGCAAAAGTTGGCTCAGGTTTCATCGGAAAAAACACCTGTTTCATCGCTGGAAAACAGGGCAGTTTCCTGTTGCTTGGGGTCATCCTAACCACCCTTGAAATAGCGCCCACAATCACGCTTCCCGAACAAAAATCTCGGCGTAACGCTAATACTTGTGGCAGCTGCCAACGGTGCCAAACACATTGCCCTACGGGTGCCTTGGATCAGGCTTGGAACCTAGACAGCAGAAGGTGCCTTTCTTATTGGACCATTGAAAATCGCGGAACGATCCCAGAGGAGTTTTGGCCTTGGCTGGGAAAATACTGGTACGGCTGCGATATTTGTCAGGACGTCTGTCCTTATAACCGAACCGGGGAAAAGCTGCAGCGCAGCGACTTACAAAGGCCCGTAGAGAAACTTTCCTTGGTCCAAGTTGCCACCATGGACCAGGAACTTTACGAGCGGACTTTCGGTGGTACGGCGATGACCCGTGCGAAACGAAATGGCCTACGCCGTAATGCCATGATCGCCATTGCCGTAACAAAAATTCCTGGTCTGGAATCCGTATTGAAAATGGCGTTACAAGATGACGATCCGGTGATTCAGGAAACAGCTCGGCAAATCATGCGATGGCCACCGCTGTCATCCTGAGCTGAAGGCAAAGGGTTATTGATCCTTCAAACAAACTTCGAATCGATCTCGGTGAGTTTGCGGCAATGATGCCAAAACGGGACTAGTTGTCGCAGCATCGCCTCGGCCTGTGGAATGGAAAGCTGGGCTTCTTTATCGCTTTTGGCCTTGGCCGGTTCTGGGTGAACCTCAAGAAAAAAGCCATCAAGGTATCCCGTGGCCACTGCGGCACGGGCCAAAACCGGTGCAAACTCCCGGTCTGCGCCGGAACTCTTGCCATCGGTCGCCGCCCCGGGCAGCTGCGTGCTGTGGGTTATGTCAAAGATCAGAGGTGTTCCGGATTTTGCCATCACCGGAAAAGCTCTCATGTCGACCACCAGGTTGCCGTAGCCAAAGCTGGCTCCCCGCTCGGTCAAGGCGACATCGACGCCAAAATTGCCTGCCTTTGCTGCGGCAACCGCCTTGGCAGCAATATTTGCCATGGCGTGGGGGGCCATAAACTGACCTTTTTTGATATTTACCGCCCGACCCGTCTGGACCGCCTCAACAATCAAATCGGTCTGACGACACAAAAACGCAGGAATTTGTAGAACATCACAAACTTCAGCAGCGGGGCGGCACTGCGCCGTTTCATGGACATCCGTCAGGATTTTAACGCCATGGCGGGATTTGATCTCGCTAAACCAGGCCATCGCCTGGTCTAGGCCGGGACCGCGGTACCCCTCAATCGAGGAGCGGTTTGCCTTATCAAAGCTGCTTTTGAAGACCAATTGAAAGTCTAGTTCCCGGGCCAATCGGGTGAGGGGCAAGACCGTGGCCTCCAGAAGGTCGGCCGATTCAGCCATGCAGGGGCCAGCAATGACCACGGGGCGGAGGGCATTTTTTACAAAAATTGGTTTAGAGGCGGTTTTCATGTTGAGATACCCCAAAAAAAAATCCTTCACTGCACTCAGAATGAGGGACAAAAGGCCTTTTGCTGCGCTCTGGATGACGTTTTTATGGTCATCTAAACGGAAGACCTTAATGGGCTGCCCACGGGCCACGCAAGAGTCATCTTGACTAGTCTGAAACCTGTGCGTAGATATTTGGACTCTCGCGAGGGCGCTTTAGCTCAGTCGGTAGAGCAGTGGATTGAAAATCCACGTGTCCCCAGTTCGATTCTGGGAGGCGCCACCATTAAAACCGAACGTCCGATGTTGGATTGACCTGAAAAGGTCAGCAGAGCGGACGGGTAATCTATATCGAGAAGTGCAGAAAGGATTCGCCTTGGAAACCCTTTTGACCGTGATCCACGTTGGCGTTGCGCTATTTATGATCCTCGTCGTCCTCGTCCAAGGTGGGCACAGCGGGGGTGTTGGCGCGGCTTTCGGCGGTGGATCGTCATCGGGACTTCTTGGTGCAACCGGGGCAACCACGTTGCTCGGCAAGCTGACTTATGCGGCAGCCGCGATTTTCATGGTGAGCTCGATATCACTCAGTGTGCTCCAAGGGAAAAGCGGAGACGTTGGTCTCGGCAAGAAACTGCAGGAAAAGGCAGCAGCAGCAGCGGCTTCACCAAGCCCGGCTGTAGCCCCTGGATCTGCGACGCTGCCATCGGCTTCACCAGGCCCGGCGACGTCACAGCAACCTGTCGCGGCACCCGTTACGAAACCCTGATCCCTGTTTAACGCTTGTAGACACCTTGCTCAGGTGGTGGAATTGGTAGACACGCTAGTTTGAGGGGCTAGTGCCGTAAGGCGTGCGGGTTCAAGTCCCGCCCTGAGCACCATAATTTAACTCTCCGGCATTACGACTGAAATTCACCGCCTTGAGAGGCGCTCTCGAACCCGGTGATTACAAGGCTTTTTTCAGTCGATGTATGTACTTTTGTTTCAAATTGAGAAAATTCTCGAACTAATTCAGCATGTGCCGTTGTCCGATTATCCTCAATAATTTGCAAATCCTAGCCGAGATTGTTTTCGGATAGATCATCCCTCTTGGAAACAGGCGTTAGCTGTCCATGAATGTTTCTAATGAGACACATCGGATAATTCCCATTTTGAATTGCCGTGACAAATTGATCGTTGGAAAAAGTTGTTTTAGCTACGGTGTCAAAAAACAAAATATTACGGCCTGATTTATTTTGATCGATTACGACAACAGGATGATCTTTTGACGGCATTATCGCGGCGGCACCTTCATATTTACGCTCATCATCAAGATCGATGATGAGCTCTTTCTTCTCCAAAGCAGCATGAATCATTTCAAGGAGCTGCTCTCGACTGCGGGCTTTGAGACCATACTTGCGACCAACTGCATTATTGAACAGATCCATGTTTTCCTCTTTAAAATCCGAAGTCGATGAACTTGTGGGAAACATTTCATTTAGTCGACCAAACATATCTGCCGCACGCTCATTGAATTCCTGAGTAAATACGCCGCTCACATAGGCATGGCGGAAAGCATCTACATCATTGTTATGATATCCATCTGCAAGTTCATTGAATGATCCATCGGAATTTTTAGGCAGACTTCGAATGTGCTTATCGAAATAGCGATAGCCTTCATCTCGGGCTTCGTTTCTAAGTTTGCGAGGGTCTCTCATTTGCTCTTCCTTCTGAGATTATATTATGAATAGCTAAAACCAGAGACAAAATCGCAACCCCAAGCAAAGTTGGATCAAGGGCATAAGACACAATCGGGAAAATGATAAGACTAGGAATTAAGAGAAAGAGTTTCAATAAACGATGCCGAACGGCGAATTTCACTGTGGCGAACCAAAGCCCGAATCCGCAAAATGAACATATCGTTGCAATCCGAATTGCGGTTCTCCACTTTAGTCCATCAATACTCGGGAAATAAGACATGAATCCGAAAAGATACCATACAAACAATATTGCTGATATTCGGACAAAAATATTTTTCAACATAGGCAGAGGTAAAAAAGAGAATGTAAATAATTTTGTGTAAACCGGCCCCGCCGGTTTAGTTGATGTGTTCCGGGATCCGTTCCGCAAACACGATTCGTAATTGCCCTAAGATCTGAGACCAGCCTTGTTTACATCGAAATGCCCCCTTTAAGTCAAGCGTTGCGA
>CAMDHM010000020.1 GCA_945898195.1 Pseudobacteriovorax antillogorgiicola
AGCAGCAACAAGGATGCGACGCTGTCGTTCATTCAATTCAGGAAGAACGATCGATAGCTTTATTTTTAAATCTGGTGCTCGGGGCGTCATCCCGAAATTGTACCGTCATAACATAAAGTTGTTCAAGTTATTTTGGGACAGGCCCTAAAATCGCGGTGATGAACGAAATCTGCGGCGTCTGGAATGATTACCAGAATCACTTTATCCCGCAGGTGAAGCTCATCCGTAAAACCAGAATCGGTGCTCGCTACCGCCGGGAATATTCGCCGCCCATCACGCCGTATGACAGGGTGATGGCATGCGCCGATGTCTCGCCAGACGCGAAGGAGAAGTTAAGGGAAGTGAATGCCGGTTTGAATCCATTTGAGCTCCGCAGCACACTGGACAGGCTACTGAGAGCATTTCTGAGGAAGCACGTATCAAGCAAAGCCATGGAGTCGGCAGCATGACGATGCATCAGTATCCACCGAATCAAGCGGATGCTATAGTTTTAGTAACCATCCCAACGGCCTACGCTCCGGTAACCATTTTCAAAGACGCAATACTGGAATGGAAACCAGATGAAATCTACCACCAGATTTTCTTAGATCTATCTATTCCGGCAGCCAGTCGACGGCCGGAAAAAATCACCACCCTGGCTGCACTTGTGGAATCTGGTCTTGGCCACAGACAGAAGGTGCCGCGGCGATAAATTCCAAGCAACTTGAGCTTTTACTTTCTGGGTACGACGTTTTTAAAATGGCGCCGCACGAGGAAGTTAAATTTTCGCGAACAATTTAGTTTCAATTGGTCGTCATGATTTGTATAATTCAAATTATGGCGATTCCCTCCAATAATTTTCCTTCCCCGCCGTCAACTTCTCAGTGCAACAGCAACACGGATCTGGTCACAGCAAACACTGATCTCAAATCTAGGAACTCCGACCTTGAATCCGAGGTGGCGCGCCTCAACCAAGAAATCAAATATTTCCTGAGCCAAAAGTTTGGCCGAAAGTCTGATGTCGTCCATCCCGGGCAGGGGCGCTAAATTGCTCGCAAACAGGCATAAGAAAATCCTATCACCGGGCCATGAAAAAATTATTATCGGTGCAATCGGTATGGTGTTAGAAGCTCCAAACAACCTGGAAGTCGACATGTACAGCCCTGCCTTTCCATCAATAAATACCGTGACCGCAGCCGTGCCAGGAACATGCGGCGAACTGGTTCAAGGCTTCGTTGATGGGCAAGACTTTCTTGTGACATTCCCGATTGACCTATTTGCCAAGGCGCACGCCTCATCAGTTCTCTCACGCGGAGTCATGTTGCGCCAGAATTCACAATATGAAAAAGTGGCACGGACTTTAGAGCAAATTAGCACAATCCAATCTGGTCAAGTTGGTGTCGACATATCGATAGAAAGCGCTCTCCCTAGGGAAAAAGGGTTTGCATCTAGTTCTGCTGAGATGGCCGCCGCTGCTCACGCCTATAGTTTGATTATGGGTAATGCCATTTTGCCCGCGCAGTTGGACCTTATTTTAACAAGCATTGAACCAACGGACGGAGTTTATTATCCAGGGATTTGCTCTACAGATTTCATTCGCGGAGGTTTGATCCGTCGCTATGGGGCGCCTCCACCAATTGGGGTGATCATCGTTGACACCGGCGGCCGAATAGCGACCCACGGTGTCGACCGAGCGGCAATGCGCAATAATTGCTCCGCGTTCAGGGCGCAGTTTCAGGAGGCGCTTAGTGCGCTTAATGATGGATTTCTGACTCAGGATCCACGGTTGATCGGCCGAGCCGCCACATTAAGCGCCGAGATAAATCAACACGTTTACGCTAAACCATTTTTTTCGAAATTAACGCGACTCATTGGGACGGACGGAATTGTCGGTATAAACTGCGCCCACAGCGGCACCCTTCTTGGTGTGATGTTCGACGAAAGCACGGCATGCCCGGATTATATCGAGGCAAAAGTCATCGATATTGTGGGTTCCAGACACATCTTTGGAATTCACCGGATGATAGGTGGCGGGGTTCGTTATGAACTATCCGCCGCCAACGATGTGACGGGGCGAACACACCCTCGCCAACGGGTATGTTATGCCTGACAAGACGCTAGATATTTTTGATCGCGAAGCCCATAATCCCTCAATCCATAGCTTGATTGCCGACACATGCGGATCAGAGGATCCGCATGTGATTGTCGACTACTGTGTCCCCTGCAATCCATATTTTCCAACCGAAGAAATGTTCACAGAGATCGAGGCTAGTCTACGCCGATTGTTGCGGCATTATCCGTCTGACCGGAACCTGATTGAAAAGCGACTTGCAGGCTTCGTAGGTTTGCCGGCAGAGGGTCTTGTCCTGGGAAATGGTTCAACGGAGCTCATTTCAATTCTCAACCAGCGAATCGCGCATGCACCGATTGCCACACCTATACCGACCTTTGGTCGCTGGACGGATGAGCCGCCTACATTAGGCAAAACCGTCAAAATGTTTCAAATGTCCGAGCAGGATGACTTTCGTTTCTCGGCTTCGGACTTCGTTCAATTTTGCCAGAATGTCAAAGCCAGGACAGCCGTCCTCTGCAATCCAAACAATCCAACCGGATTTGCTTTTGGCGGAGAAGAGCTGGAGCGGATGATTCAGGATCTCAGTGATTTGGAATTGATTGTCATCGACGAGTCCTTCGCCGAATTTCACAAAGGTAAGGCAGTAATTGACGTGCAAGCAATTGTCGCCCGCCATCGAAACGTCGTTTTTTTGAGAAGCTTGGGTAAAAATTTGGGTTTGCATGGAATCCGTATGGGATATGCCTATATGGCGCCCCCAATGGCTGAGCAAGTTCGCTGTTTCCTGCCATACTGGAATATCAATGCAGTCGCTGAAGCCATCATTGAAATGTTGCCCAGGCATCGGGAAGCCTATGAGGGCAGCCTGGTGTTGTGCGCAAGGGATCGGGACTATCTGGCGACGCGCCTCCAGGAAGTTCCCATGCTCAAGAGCTATTCTTCTGCGGCGAACTTCATTCTTTGCCGCCTAGATGATCGGATTCATGGCGTTACCCTTCGAGATCAACTACTGTACAGGCATGGTTTTTTTGTTCGGGAATGCGGGAACAAGGTCGGATCGTCATCGCAATTTTTGCGAATTGCTGTCCGACCAAAAGCCGACTCTGATGGCATCGTCGATGCGCTGAAGCAACTACTGCAAAAAATGTGACGTCAGGCCCTAAACCGATCGTGGACCCCTTACCATTAGTTTTATCAAACCTGCCGATCGAAATAGGCCCAAAACCCGGATTGCCGTGAGAAACCCAGCACACAAGCCGCCACTAACACCGCAACTGACAACATCCTGCCCCGTGAGATACAGGTTTTTAACCTGCGTATCCGTTCTGAGCCATCGCTGTTTGAAACGCTCCGGGGTGTGATCTAGCCCGTACATTTCTCCCCGTTTATGACCAGTAAAATGCGCTGTGGAAAGAGGGGTGGAGAGCTCAACATATTGTATTTTATCCTTGAGCTGTGGAAGCTTCTCAAAAAGTATTGCCAGCAAACGTTCCGTCATGTCTTTTTTAAGCTGATTGTACTCGGGGCCCCGTTTGTGCCATTTGGTATCTTGCCATGTTTGAAACCAATGAAACGGCGTCGGAACAATGATTTCAATGGTGCTTTTTCCTGGGTGATTTGTCTCCCAAAGGGGATCCTTCGTGGAAGGAAACGAAATAAAAACTGCCGGAAAATCAAAATTAGGTTTTGGATCAAAATTCTGTATATTTTTGTTAATGTCCTCGTTCGGATAAATCCAGAGGTTGGTCGTGTGAAGGTCAAGCTCTTGGCTACTACCTTTTAGACCAATATACAGATCCATATGCGCTAACGATGGAGACACGTGCTGCATTTTTTGTGGGTAATTGAATTTAAACGCCAAGTCCTCGGGTAGGAGATTTTGAAAGGTATTGATCGCCCCAACCCCGCTCACGATATTTTTAGCCCTAATTTCAGCGCCATTGCTCAGCTTTACCCCGATAGCTTTGGAACCACGAGTAAGAATAGATTGAACTTCGGCGCATGTGATGACCTGGCCGCCATGCTTAAGAATGACGGCTTCAATGGTCCTGGCAATGGCAGAGGAGCCACCCACAGGATACGCGGCGCCTCCCATATAATGTTTTGCAACCATTGCGTGCATTGCGAAACTTGACTGACTCGGTGGCAACCCATAGTCACCCCATTGTCCAGTTAACACTGCAATCAGCTTGCGGTTTTTCGTCAAAGTAAGAAGCACCTCCTCGGTGGTCTTCTCTGCAAAGAATAAAAATCGCTTGGTGAGCTTTTTATAAAAAATTGTTGCCAACCACGGGGGAAGAGCATGTTCCAAAAAATAGGCTGACGAGCTCCGATTCACCTCCCTGATCATCTTGATATATTCCTCGATCGCAAACTTTTCCTCTGGAAAATAACCGATCATTCGATCACAAAATTGTTGCTCACCCTTCACATAATCGAAGCTCTCGCTGCCAATATAGATGCGATCATAATTATCTTCCATCTCTGCCCAGTGAAGTTTTTCCTCACTGATATAATCGAATAATCTGCGCAGGGCGGATCCTTTGCGGTGGACGTCCCCAATATAGTGGACTCCAACGTCCCATTCATAGCCTTTACGCTCATAGCTGTGAGTAAAACCGCCTGCAGTGTAGTGGCGTTCGAGGACAAGAACCTTCTGACCAGCTTTGGCGAGGCAAGCGGCTGCCGTCATCCCACCAATGCCAGAACCAATCACAATCACATCGTAGTAATCGCAAAGTTTGCCACGACGCAGTTGAGTCCCAATAGCCATATACAAAAAGCTCCCCGGCTGACAATCTCTGGAATCGAATACAATCTGGACATGGATTACGTTAGAATGTTGTCAGTGTCAACATTAACCGCAAGGGAATACCACAGCGATGACCTACCACCACGGTGATTTGAGGGAGGCCCTGATTGAGAAGACCCTTGAGATGATTCAACATCATGAAACTCACCTCATCGGATTTCGGGAGCTTGCGCGTCGCCTGGATGTATCTCGAACTGCACCATATCGACATTTCGAAAACGTCGAATGTCTACTTGCGGTCGTTGTTGAAGAGGGCTTTCAAAAATTTGTCGACGCCCTAAAACCGGTCGTAAAAAACGGAGCCTTCTCCGACAAAGCGAGATTTATGGAGATAGGCGTTGCTTACATAAACTTCGCCCTAGAGCATCCGGCACATTATCAACTCATGTTCGATCAACGATTTTCTCAAAAAGGTGCCTTTAAAGAGGTCGAAATTCTAACGAAAGAGGCCTTCGAATTACTTCGGCAAACGGTTGCGGCTTGTTTGGGCGCGGGAGCGTCGAAAAAAGAGTCCTATGATATTGCGCATCTGGCCTGGGCATCAGTGCATGGCATTTCCAAACTCATCATCGATGGGCAGTGGAATTATATGCGGGATCGACAAAAATTTATTCGCCATTCCTGTGAAAGGCTTCTTACTCTTATCTAACGCGCACTAAAAGGTCTGACGCCTGCGATCCCCTCAAAACGACAGAACCAGGGACGACTGCAGAACACCAAAAGTTCTTGGCCCCTAAATTGACTTGTAATTGTCGCAAACACCAATCTTTTCAGCAACAACGCTGCCCGTACAATTTTCGTTGTTATATAGATTTCTGAGAGCGCCGTGAAAAATTGCCTGGGTGTTCCCACCCTTTTTTGCTTCTTGCTTATAATAAATCGTGGACGGATTATTTTGAGAAGCACAGTTGTAAAATTTTGTTGCGTCCCCAAGGGTCAATAAAGATCTAATACCTTGCCCATATTCGTGAACCCAGACGAATGGTATTGAGATTCCAAACTTACCCCCGTGATCGCGCCATAAAATACTAACCTGGATTCGGAACACTCACGAACTGTCACATCGGACAGGGCCTGGTCCGCACTATTGTTATTTGATCCGGAGCCAGAACTAGATCCACACCCCTCAAGGAGGGCTGGAAGGCTAACCAACAAAAAAAATCGCAGTTGTCTGCCACAGGCTTTGCTGCCTCATATGCGTTTCTCCTAGTAACGATAAAAACATGACGTCATAACCTTTGTAAATCTTGCGCTAGCCACAATATTCAAGATATGAGAACCTCTTCCTTGTGTTTCATTCACGAAGGAGGCGATTTATATGTTTCAACTTTTTTTGGTACCGTTATTTGTCCTCGGATCCTATGTGGCTCCCACTAATTCTGCGATGGCTGCTGACACTAGCCTTAAATCCGGCGCCAAAGCTCCGGAGTTCACCCTGCCCGACCAAGACGGAAAGGCCTTTAACCTGACCGACCGCAAAGGCAAAGGGTGGACGGTGCTCTATTTCTATCCGAAGGCTGACACGCCTGGGTGCACGAAGCAGGCCTGCGCATTCCGTGATTCGATCAAATCGATTCAGGCAAAAAACGCTGAAATTTTCGGCATTTCGGTGGACTCTCAGGCGGACCAAAAGAAGTTTCACACCAAACACAAAATCAACTTTACACTTTTGTGCGATGACAAAGCAGAGGTCGCGGAGAAATTTGGCGTAAAAATGCCGGTCATTGGGATTGCTAAACGCTGGACATTCGTGATCGATCCGGAGCTGAACATCAGGAACATCGAAAAAGATGTCGACCCTGCGATGGACGCAAAAAAAACGGCCAAGTTACTTGAAGAACTTCAGGCTAAGTCAAAGTGATGATTGCAACAGGGCAGCGATCTTTTTGACCTGATCGCTGCCTTCTTTTCCCTCCTTAAATCCTCGTTCGACATGAAGAACCTTACCGTCTTTCCCGATGATCACCGTCATGGGGAAAGAGTCGGCGTCCAGCCTCTCAGCCAATTCAAATCCCGCGTCAGAATATAAATTCGCAAGCATCGCATCCGTCGCCTTGGTGTTTTTTTGGAACCATGCCCGGGCCATGGTGGGATCCTTGTCCAGCGAGACAAACGCCAACCTTGGTTTGCTGCCGGTAGGGCCAGTGATAGGCAGCAGATGATTTTCCATTTCGGCCAGCTCAACCTTACAAGCCTCACACCATGTAGCCCAAAGATTGACCATGGTGACCGAGCCTGATTGGATCAACGGAACTCTTTTTCCGCTAGCCAGGTGCATCATGTCGACCTTCGGAAACTCCGATCCAGGAACTGGAGCGCCAGCAATGGCCCTCATTGGAATCAGCAACATGACGAAAACCACTGAATATTTTTTCAAAATTCTGAACAAACAATTAATAAACATCATTGGACTCCCTGCTGTGCGTTACGTAAACGCAATACAAAATCTTCAACGTGATCGATCTTCTTCCCGTGACTGTCTTCTGGCGGAACTGCTTTAAATACGCCAAGGATCTTCCCTTCCCGATCGCTGACGATGGTCCTAAAATCAAACCCGAATTCAGGATTTCTTGCGCTCAAATAGCCATCGAAAAAGCGTTTTAGATAGCCCTGACCCCCATCGTTTTCTGGGGAATATGGATCCAACATAATGAATGGCGCAGAAATACCACGCCCTACCAATGCCCCAAATATACCGTTCAAGTATGTGTCTAACGCTCGTGAATCGATCGAACCTGGCTTTGAAAACGCGGACTCTGGCAGGCCGTTTTCAACGACGCCAACGGTGCAAAATCCGGGTGATTTTTCACAGACATCAAAAAGGCCACCGGACCGCGACCAGTGCTTCAGCTCTGCCATGCAGCTGCTGCAACTTTCTCCAAAGGCATTCACAATGGTGAATTGTGACAGATTGCGCCACTCACTAAAATCAACGGCTCCTCCAGTAGTCTGACCAGCCATTAGACCATGAAAATTCCATGCTGGACCTCGCGCAAAATCCGGCTTCGATTTCCCTGTCCCAGGAATCCAAATACTTCGTAGAAAACTATCCACACGCGCCTCATCCAGCAGACCTTCAGCGGAAAACAAAAGTTTACCGCCGCGATCAAATGCCAATGTTAGTTCTGGTGCCAAGGGGGCTATGGCAAGGCGACCGTCACCCTGATCGGTGACCGCATGATTCCAATCAAAGTGGCTGGCAAAGACTTCGAAAAAATCTCTACCCCCAGATGCCGACTGAATTTTTGATTTCTTGTTTGGCTCGGTATTTTGCGTCTCACAGTCAACTGGAACCTGGCCAGCATAAAGAAATCCAGCGCCAATATCTGCCGTCAAAAAAGAATCGACCTTACGTTGCAAAAGTAGACGGTTTTTCGAACAAATGGTCCCACAGATATCTCGTTCAATATGAAAAAAAGTTGCGATATAGGTTAACGGCAATAAGGCCTCAAGGGGCTTGGAGGCACCCCGATTTATACCGCACGTCGATACCATGACCTCGCCCATCCTGTGCGTGCCTTCATACGCAAGGGCGGGCGGTAACTTAACCAAGATTGGCTCTTCAGAATCCGGCACGCCAGGATCTGGAGTCGATGCAGGCAAAGCATTCGAGTCAATCGTTGCCCGGGCCCGCTCCATCATTTCTTCCACTGTCGCGTCCGAGTCATTGGCGTATGCCCAGAGGATGACTCCATGACGATTGATCATCACCGTCAAAGGAACCCCATAACTGCGTCCCTCGGGCATGAACCATTTCAGCATCTTTGTGCCGCGAGGGTCGGACCACCGGATAAAACTAAATCCCTCGCTCTTCACAAAGCGCTGAGTCAAGCTAATGGAATCAGCATCGGTATTCACCCCGACGATCGCAAGGCGGGATTCCATCCCAACCAACGAAAACTGATCGCTCGATAGGTAGTTATCACGAATGGCGCGGGCTTTTTTATTACATGCTGAGCATGCGCGCGATCCGAAAGTAAGCAAAATAAAATCCGTCTTAAGGTCATCCATCCATGTCCCGGCGTTGACCGCTGCACCGGTTTCGATATCGGTAAATTCGACCATATTTAGATCAATACGAGTTGAATCCTCTGATCCGCTTGCTACGGGACGTTTGATATTTATATCGCGCGGCAGACGCGATCCGCAGCCGCTTAAATACGAAGCAAAAATAAATCCAATGCTCAGATTCCGCAGGTTGGACATGACGACCCTCCACCACCCTGATTCGCGCCAGAACCCATTCTTTCAAATTGCGCTGCAGCGGCCTTCGCGTAATTCGGTTCAAGAACTTCTATTCGGCTGTCATCCATGGCGGGCTTCAGTAGATGTTCCTTTTCGTAAGGTCGCAGACTACGGCATGCCTGGATACCGAATGCTGCAAATGCCATGGATCCCGTTAGAACGAGTCGGACCAACCAGACCACTTGATTTGCAATCATAGGAACCTCAAAATTTTTCTGACAGACCCAGATTGGCCGTTGTTGCCATCAAGTCCCTGTTAGTCAGGTACTTCACGACTACTGCTTCAACCGTGACTTTGTGACCGGCCGTGAATTCCGCCTTCAGGTTGTGCACCATTCCAACTGAAAGTAGATCAGAACCAAATTGTGTCTGGTCGCCGTAGGCACGACCGATCTCAAGCTCCTTATAAGTTCGCCAGCCCAGTCGAAGTTGAGTCGCTGCACTAAATTCCTGGATCCACGCCAGGTCTGCGGCCCAGGAATTCACTTCGCCGTACAGTGTCTTGGTCGACAAGCTCCCCTGATTCAGACCTCGATATAGTGACCCATGAAAAGCCCCACCAAATGCCGGCACATACTGACGGACGCCGACAAGGTAAAATTGCGCAAGGGGTCGGTCAGAGCTTTTGGTGAGCGTGACGGAGGCCAATGGTATGGTCGTTGGAGTGGCAAGATGACGGACAGCAAACGTGCCTCCATTAGAAGTCACTTGAGGAGGAGCCGTCAGGACGGTCGCATCGAAATCAAGAATTTCATATTCTGGGCGATCGACCGCGGAATGAGACAAATCCAGCCCAACTTGCAAAGTTTCATGAATCGTCCATTGAGAAATTCCGACTCCGATATTTTGCGACCTGATGACACCATCAGATGCGCCGCCAATCGCGGCACGAATATCAGTCAATTTCCCAAAAGTTTGGGTGACACCGAGGTTCCAGCTATCGTTGATCCTGACCCCCTCACCGTAGATGGTCCGAAGGTATTTGTTATCGAGCCAGTTGGCCTCGCTAACTATTTCGCGCGCCACGCCGAACCGCAAAGATGGATTTGCGGCATCAAGACCGATCTTGCTGCGAGTTAGACCCGCATTGTCCGAGTAACCGGCAACGGATTGCTTCACCATCACATCAGAAAATGTTGCCGCCGATAAATTCTTGGAAAAAAATTCGACCACCCCAAGAGTCATTGCCCATGTGGTCATGAGGATCAGGAAAATCGGCCTCGTGCCAGCCATCGGTACCTCAAGTTTGAAAACAGGCGATATTCCCTATTTTCGCACCGTTGACGTGCCTAAACAATGTGCAGAGGGCCAAAAATCATCTTAGAAATTTCAATAAATCTGAGAATTCTTCAAGATTATGATTTGGTTGCGGTGCATCGAGCGCACCGTCGGCAAAACTAGCATTTTTATGTACATTCGCCAGCGGACTAAATTCATGCAGCAAACGGTAAAGTTCTGGGTCAGAAAGTACCCCATATTTCGCCCACGCCGTTCGAACGCCGAGGCGCTGACCAAGCCCGACATCTTTCCGAAGGTTATCGCCGACCCAAATGACGCTGCCACGATCAGCAGGATCTTCATCGAGACTATGATCCATTAATACCGTTTTCAATCCACGCGTACCCGGCTTTTCATATTCATCTGGCAAAATCCTAATCCGTCCCTTGAAACCAAAATTTGACTGCTGCAAGTGTTTCAATAAGATCTCTGGATCGACCTTCACACGCCCATTGCGTTCACAGGTTGGAATGCGCGGATCCGCTAAACCATAAACAGAACTGAAATACGGCAGAAGTCCAAGTTTATTGAGTTTCCACATTGCGACATAGCGAGGGGCATCGGTCAAAGCAACAATCGGAACTTCAGGAAACCGCCGACGAATCTCCTCTAGAGTTTCTCGAACACCACGATAAGGCACTAACATTGATTCTGCATTTTTTAAGAAAACCTTGCGCCCACGATCCACAGCCTCCATCAGCATGCGATCAAAATCATCGGCATAATAAGCGTCGACACTTGGCAATTCTTGGATCAAAAAAGGATATTCGATCGAACCGTGCCGCGTGAAGACTTCACGAGATTCACTTGCCAGTTGGACATAAGGAATCCCAGTTATTGACTCAACCTCTTTGAGCAATACCTGAAACGAGCGCACGTAATAGGTCACCCAATCAAAAACTGTGTTGTCGATGTCAGTGACAATAAGTTTTACGTGCATTTTATTTCCAATTATTTCCAATTATTTCCAGCGACGGTGCATCCAAAAATACTGCTCCGGCTTTTGTCGAATGATGCCTTCCAAAACCAGATTGAAATCGCAGGTCGCCTTTATGATATCCGCTTTTGCGTCAGACGTGGCGGTGATTTCAAGAGCCGGGATAAAATGCACTAGGTGACGCCCAAATGCCAAACGTTCGATCCAGCACGGAACCACCGGGGCCTGATGCCTTCGCCACAAAGACGCAAGGCCTGTGTTTGTTTTTGCTGGAGCACCAAAAAAAGGCACCCGAGGCTCACCCGGGCGCGTTTGATCCAAAACGAAAACGACCATCTCACCAGCTGCCAAAGTCCGCAGGATGGTCCGAACTCCGTTCCCTCGGCCGCTGCGGTCGATATCACGAAAGCCGTTGTTCCTCCGAATCCCCAAGATAAAATCGTTGACCCCGGCCGAGCCAACGGGCTTCACTAAAATGTGGGCAGGTCGAATGAGGTTTGACAGCGCCGCGCCAAATACCTCCCAGTTTCCTTGGTGGGCGCAAAGCACGTAGGCCCCTCGCCCTAAAGCCAAAGCGGCGTCGATATGCTCGCGCCCAGACAAATCAACTCCCTCGGTCCAGGGGTGACGACGGCCCCGTAAAAATTCCACGACTGTCTGTGCCATATGGTCAAAGGCGCGACGGGCAGTAACCTCAATCCCTTGAGGAAATTGGAGGCCCCCGGCGGCAGCGATCCGCATGTTGGAAATTACGGTGCGGCGACGCAGGCGAAGGACTGACCAGCAGAAGGCCGCCAGAACTTTTGCCGCAAGCTCTGCCGAATGCGGAGAAAGTCGCCCCGCCCCGTCTGCAAGTCTATTCAAAATGAAAGAGGGTGCCATGCGCCGAGCCGCCTCGATATTAGCCCCAATGGGCCTTCAAAAATTCTTGAGGCAGGTTAAGCCCGCGGGCGTAGTCCAGGTCAAGCCCAATCAAGCGGACGCTAAGAAAATGCCGGACCCATTCACTGCCGTGCAGGATCAGCTCCTGCCATGGCCCATCGGCAATCACGACCCCCTCGTGCATCAGAATAACCCGATCGGCAAAACGGATGGCAATTTCAACATTTGAGGTCGCCACGAGCAGCGTCCTTGGATTATCCCCACGACTCGCACCCAGCTCATGAATCATGTTCAGGATAATGGTCGACGTGACAGGGTCAAGCCCTGCCGTTGGCTCGTCAAAGATAGCGATGCTGGGGCTCGTGGCCAGCGCCCGAGCAATCCCAACCCGGCGCTGCATCCCGCCAGACAATTCGTAAGGAAACATGCCCTCAGTGTGCCCGAGCTTGACTCCGCCCAAAAGGCCCTTGAGAACCTTCTCCATTTCGGCCGGCGTCAACTCCGTCATGTTTTCCATGGCGAACAATAAATTCTCCCGGACGGTCATAAAATCAAACAGGGCGCCCTGTTGAAAGGCCATGCCAACCTGTCGAAGAACCCGCCGCCGATCCACCTTTGCGCCGTGAAACATGTCGATATTTCCGAGGGTTACGGACCCCCGTGGAATCTCGCCAGCCGGAGTTTTATCGGGCGAAATAAGCCCCACAGCAATTTTCAGAACGGTTGATTTACCGCAGCCGCCTGGCCCGAGCAGGCTGACCCGCTCCCCAGGCTGGAGTTCAAAGGAAACACCCTTGAGCACCTCCATACCGCCCGTCTGCGCCGGACCCATTCTAGAGGTTGATCCGGGGAACGTTTTTTTAACTGATTTTAAAGAAATCAATGTTGACTCCTGGCCTACTCCATACATATTGACACTACTGATATTGGCGGACAAGGGAGCCCCATCAACTGATGCCTCAGTCACTGATGCCCCAATCGCCCCAATTGGGGCCTAACTTGATTTCCATAGTCCCGCGCCTGGCTGTCACGGCAACGCGCGGAGGCTCCCCCGCGCCTACTGCCGCAAGGTCTGCATCAAATATCCCCGATGCTTTTCATGCTTGGGCTGTTCAGGCCGGAACAGAGCTACTTATCCTGGAATCTACGGGGCTTTTAACGGTGCCTCAGGGAACCACCTACTCACTGTCTGGTGCGGGCTTTCAATTCGACGCAGAGGTCGTGGCAACACCGTCGGCCTCAAATGTGACGAATCCCATCACACTCAGATTATCCTCACCAGCGCAGCGGCCCGCATTTGATGCCCTAATTGGCAGCCAACGCAAGGTTCATCATATCGAAATCTGTGAACAGCGTGATGTCGAATCGAGCGACCGGAATCATGGCCTGGCTCCCTATTCTTTTATGCCCTGCGCCCTCCCCGAACTGGCATGGGATGAGCTCGACACCCGAGTGAAATTCCTTGATCGGACTTTTGACGCACCCATATTGATCACCGGGATGACGGGTGGTGTGGAACGTGGGCGCGACATAAACCATAATCTCGCGCGTGCAGCTGCGGCAGCGCGCATACCAATGGGCGTCGGATCCCAACGCCTAGCCTTGGATGACGAACGCTTTGCTGATGTTTTTAATGTTAAAAAAGAGGTCCCCGACGTTTTCCTGATCGGCAACATTGGGGCCGCCCAATTGGTCGGTGGCCGCAGTCAAAAAGCAGCGCGTGAACTTTGCCTTCGTGCTGTCTCGATGATCTCTGCCGATGCTCTGGCCATTCACGTCAATGTTCTTCAAGAAATGATCCAGATGGAAGGCGACCGTGACTTTCGCAAAGTCCTCGATTGCATCGCCTATATCACAAAGGACTTCCCGGTTCCGGTGGTGGTCAAAGAAGTGGGTGCTGGAATGGACCCGCGCACGGCCGTCCGACTCGTTGATGCCGGCGTCAAAGTCATTGATGTTGGCGGGCGCGGGGGAACCTCATGGGGCTGGATCGAAGGACTGCGTGCGGCAGACCCGTTAACACTGGACCTTGCACAAAGTTTTCGCGACTGGGGCCTCACGACTGGCATGGCGCTGGCGATGACCCGGCAGGCGATTCCTCCAACGATAGATTGCCAACTTATTGCTACCGGCGGAATTCGCACCGGCGTGGACGTCGCAAAAGTCGTGGCTCTGGGTGCCACGATGGCTGGTGTTGGCTTGCCACTGTTCCGCGCTGCACTTAAAAGTACAAATGATGTGGCAACAACACTAGACCAGCTCATCAAGGGTCTGAAAACCGTCATGATGTGCACGGGAACACGGGAATTGCCTGGACTTGCGGAAGCCTTGTTTCACAATGACTCCCATCACCACAAAAAAAGGGAGCCGCTGCCATGAAGTCGCGCTTACCTGGATTTTATGAACTTCCACACTCGGAACGATTGCGAGTTGCCAGTCTGTTTGCAGGCCTCACGGAAATCGAGGCCAGTCCGCTGGGACACTTTGGAATCTTATCACCGGAACTGGCAGATGTTTTTATTGAAAACGCTGTAGGAACTTTCAGTTTGCCGCTCGGAGTCGCGACGAACTTCTTGATCAACGATCGAGACATCCTGATCCCAATGGCGGTCGAGGAAACCTCTGTTTTAGCGGCAGCCAGCCATGGCGCCAAACTTGCCCGTGCCGGCGGTGGCTTTACCTGCACCGCAACAGATCCGGTCATGACCGGTCAAATCCAACTCTTTGTCGATGAATACACTTTGGAAGACCAGGCTACACTCGATGCCAACCGAGAAAAGCTGCTCGCCTATGCCAACCGCGGTCATGACGCTTTGATTGCACGAGGGGGCGGCGCACGCGAAATCGAATGGCGCTGGATCCCTGAGATCAAAAGCATCATCGTTCACCTGCACATCGACACGCGCGACGCCATGGGCGCCAACATCGTGAACACCATGTGCGAAAGGTTAGCATCGATGCTAGCCGGCCTGCTATGTTGCGAAACAGGACTTCGCATCCTGACCAATTTAACGGAAAAACGCCTGGCTAAGGCCGAATGCCTGATCCCCAAAGACGCCCTAAACTCCCACGAATACCGGGGTGTTGACGTAGTTGATCGGATTGTCAAAGCGTGGGAATTCGCATGGTTTGACGTCTACCGCGCCACTACCAACAACAAAGGAATCATGAACGGGATCGACCCGGTCCTTATCGCCACCGGCAATGACTGGCGTGCCATCGAAGCCGGCGCCCATGCGTGGACCTGCCGTGACGGTACATACCGCCCGATGACAAAATGGTCCAAGGATCTCAGCGGAAACTTGATCGGATCATTGGAACTTCCCATGGCAGTCGGGACTGTTGGTGGTGTCACCAAATTGCATCCAACTGCCAAATCAGCGCTGCGTCTTATGGGATCGCCAAACGCCCGTGAACTGGCTGGAATTTGCTGCGCGGTTGGCCTCTCGCAAAATCTGTCGGCCCTGCGAGCCCTAGCCTCCGAGGGCATCCAACGCGGCCATATGGGACTCCATCAAAAAAACCTGGAGTTAATGACCAAAAATCGCCCGCGCACGGGAGCCACGAAAATCTGATGCAAACGGAAACGACCAGCACGGGACACGCCTCTGCTCCAGGAAAATTAATGCTCGCCGGAGAATACGCCGTACTCGATGGAGGCCGCGCATTGGCCGTTGCCCTCGACGGCGAACTACAAGTCCGTTGCGATGCCTTTCATGAAACTGGGGCTGCCGGCGCGACAAGCACCACCCTTGAGCTTCACAGCAACCTATGGCTTGAGCCAAAGATCATAGAGGTGGATCACGACAACGAGCCTTTGATGTCTGATCCTTTTATCGACGCTGCCATCAGCGCACTTTCGGCTTGGGCAAGCAAACCGTCAAAAGTAATTTTTCACGTCAAGGCCAACCTCGATCCAACCCACGGCGTAGGATCCTCATCGGCGCTGCGCCTTGCCGTCCTTGCGTCTGCCAAACATATCGCTGCTGGTTCGCTGATTAACGTCGCAGAATTGGCTGATTCCGCACTTGAACTTCAACGCCGGGCGCAACCAGCTGCCTCAGGGTATGACATCGCCGTTCAAAGCCGTGGCGGCCTGATCGAATTTCGCCAAGGCGCAACACGTTCCTTATCGGTGCGCGCTGAAAATCATTTGGATAAGTTAGCCAGCTGCATCGTGATCATGGTCGGCGGTGTGGGTGCTTCGACGGGAGCAACAATGATCCTGTTTCTTGATTGGCTTGTAAAAAATAAAGCACATGCCGAATTGATGCACCTCTCGGAAACCCTCGTCGATGCCTGGCAGGAGTTTCTAACATCGCCTGCAAATACAGGCCTTTCACAGCTAATCAAGGCCGTTGGTCAACACCGCACCCTAATGGCCAAGTCTCCGGTTTTCCCTGAACGAATCGCTACCATTTTGGAAAAAATCACGGGATTGGATGCGACGTGGACATGGAAAACAACCGGTGCCGGCGGTGAAGATGCCATTATTTTGATTGGCGCCAACGAGACCCTTAAAGCTCCATGCGAGGCGTTATCTAAAATAGGTTGGCACCAATCGCCCTTCAACTTCACGCCCCAAGGGCTTACAACATGGTAAAAAACACTCCACAGCAAACGGAGAATGAAACCACGGTCAGGGCCACTGCGCCAAGCAACATCGCCTTGATCAAATATTGGGGTAAATCAGATGCGACCTTGAATTGGCCTGCCAATGATTCCATCTCGATGACACTAAGTCGCGCGCGAACGATAACATCAGCCACCATCCGATCCAATGCGCCTGCGGAAAATTGCCATCGTTTGGCTTTCAGAACATCGGCAACGAAATCCATTGCGGTTCGGGATCAGGAAAAAACCACGCGTTTTTTGGAATGGCTGCGACGCGAAATCAAACCGTATGGATCAGCCGAAGGGGCTTTAGACCTACTGACCTATAATAGTTTCCCGTCGTCATGCGGCATAGCCAGCAGTGCCAGTGGGTTTGCCGCTCTGACAGTGGCTGCCACAGCAGCTTGGACGGGAACCAAAAATTTCGCCGAACTTCACGACCTTGGCATTTCGCGCGCTCACTTGTCCGATTGGGCGCGGCGCGGCTCGGGAAGTGCTTGTCGGAGCATACATGGTGGATTCGTTCAGTGGGAGCGAGGGCATTCTCCAAACACCCAAAAGATAAACCCAGTTTTTTCTGTGGAACACTGGCCCCTTACAGACCTGATTGTTTTGATCGACCGAGGAGCAAAGTCTACAAGTTCGACCGAGGGACATGCCCGCGCCTTTACCAGTCCACTGATGAACGTTCGCCTATCGGGCTTAGGCGAACGCCTAAAGAACTGCGCTCAAGCCATCGAAGGTCGCGACCTTGAACGACTCGGAACGATCATTGAAGCCGAATCCATTGAAATGCACGCGGTGATGATGACTTCAAATCCTCGAACAGATTATTTTGGCAGCGCCACCATTAATTTTATTTCTTGGCTTCGCAAATCACGCGCAAAAGGCGAGTTTTCTGCATGGTTCACCCTCGATGCTGGGCCTAATCCACACGTGCTTTGCCGACCAGAAGATGCGGCCGCGGTCAAGGCGACCATCTTACAAAACTTCCCAAGCTCCTCAGTAATCCATGACCAAACTGGATCTGGTGCCATCCTTGAATCCGAACAAAATTTTGGTGAATTCATTCCAGGCGGTTTCGATGGTCATTGAACGCCATTATACCGCCTGCGCTAAAACGATCCTTGTCGGCGAGCATGCCGTCGTCTATGGGGCGCAGGCTGTGGCCATGCCCCTTCACGAGATGCGTCTTGAACTCTCCGTCCGCCAAGAATCACAGCAAGGCAACCAGCGCCCGCTACTGCAAATTGAACTCGGCGGACAACCTGTGTCGCCACAACTAGTCGAGGCTGCACGGGAGGCTGCGCGACTCCTAGACATTCCCAATCCGGGCCTTAAGATTTCTGGGACGTCGAGCATCCTTATTGGCGCCGGCCTCGGATCTTCTGCAGCTCTGTGTGTGGCGTTACTGCGTGCTCTGGCTGGTGTTTATGGTCGGGAAATTTCCGACCAGGATCTTGCACGACTTGCCAACCGCCTTGAGCAGGCATTTCATGGCACCCCCTCGGGGCTTGATACCAACGTGGTCGCCCACGAACGCGTTATCTGTTTTAGCAGACAGGAGGGAGCGCGCGAGGTTGCTGTCAGCGGCAATTGGCAATTTGCCTTAATCGATAGCGGTGAACGATGTGCCACCAACGTCATGGTCGAACATGTTGCCCCTTGGTTTCGCCAAGCAGAAACGTCACAAAGACGCATCGCCCGCTTTGACGATCTGGCTACGATCGCCGTCAGGTCACTTGAATCGGGTGATCAACACGGTCTCGCCGGCGTTATGAATGATGCCTCTAAATTGCTTTCAGAAGCCGGAGCTATGACCCCTCTCTTGCATGAATTACGTGACGCTGCCATCGCCAGCGGAGCTCTCGCCACTAAACTGACTGGTGCCGGTGGTGGCGGATGTCTGCTCGCTTTGCTCCCAGAAGAAAGTGCAAAGGACGTTTGCGCCAGACTTGATCATCATCTTGGTGCACGCCCGCTTATCCCCGTAACGTTGAAGGGAATTTCACAAATATGAAAAAAATCACCCTTGCCTTCAGTCCTGATACGGACGATCAGTTCATGGTACAAGCCCTGCGCAACGGCCGCCTTGACTGTGGCACGTATGAATTTGAGTTTATTGTTGGCGATATCCAGGAGCTAAACGAAGCTGCCCGAACGGGAAAGTACGACATCACCGCCATCAGCATGGCGGCCTACCCCGACTTGGTTGATGATTATTTGTTGATGCCCGTTGGCAGCAGCATCGGAGACGGATTCGGACCAGCCGTTGTGACGCGCACGGACCGCCGGATTCCTGCCGGCACCAAATCTCTTACGGGACTTCGGGTGGCAATCCCTGGACTCCGAACTTCTGCGTTCCTTTCAGCTCGGACTCTGCTTGGCGATTTCATTCCCGTCCCCATGTACTTCATGGACATCGCCAACGCCGTTGAACAAGGCGAAGTCGATGCTGGAATCTTAATTCACGAGATGCAAATAGATTGCGAAACCCAAGGCCTAACGAAATGCTTTGACCTTGGTGCACTTTGGCATGAACGCTTCGCCCTGCCACTGCCCCTTGGCGGAAACGCGATACGTAGAAGCCTTGGCGCACAAAACATTCAAGCCTTGACCAAAATCTTCAAGGCCAGCATCGAGCTCGGCCTTGCCGAACGCCGGGAAACCCTAAAAGGCGCGATATCAAACGCCATGGCCAAACTAGATGAAAATCTCGGCGACCGTTACATCTCCATGTATGTCAACCACCGTAGCCTTGAACTTCACGACGACGTTTTGAATTCCCTTGATCAACTGCTCGGCGAAGGAGCCCGAATGGGACTTTACCCTGCACTGGAAATCCGAAATCATGTGGTGTCCTTGTGACCAAGCCATTGAACGGGAGAAGCAACATGAGTCAGATGAAAGACATCGAAAATAAAATCGAGGCTAAGATTCGCTTGAATGAAGCCGATGCCTTATTTCTTTTTGAGTCACCTGACCTAATGCGCATTGGCGCTTTAGCCGACCAGGTCAATCGCCGCAAAAATCAGGACCAAATCTTTTACAATATCAATCGCCACATCAATCCGACGAATATATGCGCGCTTTCATGTAAATTCTGTGCATTCTCGCGCAAGCCTGGTGAAGAAGGGGCCTACGCATACGAGATTGATGAGATGGTGGAAAAGGCACGCAGCGCTGTCAATCAAGGCGCAACTGAACTTCACATGGTTGGCGGACTACACCCTCGTTGGCCATTCAAACGCTATCTGGACATGATTGCGACCATGCACCAGGAATTTCCTAACGTTCATTTAAAGGCGTTTACGGCGGTTGAGTTGGATTGGATGGCACGCAGGGAACGCCGGAGCATGGGCGAGATCTTACAGGATTTAAAAAGCGCCGGCCTTGGATCGCTGCCAGGTGGGGGAGCTGAAATTTTCCACCCAGAGATTCGCGATCAGATATGCGACACCAAAGTCAGTGCAGAGCAATGGATCGACACTCACCGGCTGGCTCACTCCATGGGCCTGCGATCCAACTGTACGATGCTTTATGGCCACATCGAGCGCTTCGAACACCGGGTGGACCATATGCGCCGCCTGCGCGAACTTCAGGATGAGACTGGCGGTTTTAACGTCTTCATTCCCTTAGCCTTTCAGCCCTATCAGAACGATATGGGAATCGGCCGATATACCTTCGGATTTGATGATTTAAAAACGATCGCCGTGGCACGCCTCTATTTGGATAATTTTGCCAATATTAAATCCTATTGGGTCATGCTGGGCCAAGATATCGCCCAACTTGGACTGAGCTTCGGAGCCAACGATTTTGACGGAACGGTGACCGAAGAAAAAATTTCACGCATGGCAGGCGGACGCGCCGGCATGGTCATGAGTCGCAGCGACCTAGAACATTTAATCCTCCGGGCTGGCCGAACCCCAGTGGAACGTGACACCCTTTACCGTCCTATCAACCTTGAAAAATCTTTGGCTAGGGCCGCAGAAATGCGGACCAGTGCGGGCGATTCTGCACCCTTGGTGCTGCCCGTTGGGCGTGCCCGAACATTATCTTTTGCGACAGAATCAACCACCGTACAGGTTGTAGCCAACGATCCGGCGAATTTGAATTGGCAGCACCTACTGAACGCATGCCAAGAGCTTTCAAGCGCTCCTTCGCCCGATGGAGCCCGTCAGATTATTCTCGCCGGTCTAACGGCGAGCTCGCGGTTGATGGAACAATCCTCGGTGCCAATGGCTTCAGGATTTGCAGCCCTAGCCACCGCCGGTGTGCGCCGCGTTGTAGAGGTTGCAGACGATTATGAACGTAACGACCTCCTTAGCGTTCATAAAGCTGCACACAAAGCCGACCTACCGACCACCGCCCGCATTGAATTGCGATCTTTCACCAATCCGGCACATGCTGGAGAACCCGCCGCAAGCCGCATAGACTGGACGTTTTTTAAGCAGCAGCTGGTCCGACTCACCCAAGGTCTGCGCCCTTTAGGGATCACGGCCATCAGCCTGGAGGCCTCGCGGGACTCCGTGGTGACGGCAGGTGAGTTCTTGGATGCCATCCATAGATTGCGTTCTGCCGTTGGGGATCAGGTCGAAATTGTGACGGGAATTATAAGTCATGTCCCTACTCTGGCACCGTCTACGGGCCTGGGCAGCGACGGCTCACAGCATCCTGCACAAAAACTAATCCCATTGCTGGCAGACTTCGGAGCGAATGACCTTGGTCTGATTGACACCAAATTGATCAAAATCAGTCGGCTCGTGGAAGACATCCGCAGCGCAGGCCTTGCAGCCAAGGTACAAGGGGCGGACCCTGTGGCTCCGAATGACTCGGAACTCGATCTGCGCCATAAACCTGATAACCGAATTTAATCGAAGACTTGGCATTGAACTGAATGGCTAACTTGATTTTGCACCTCGCCCAAGTCATCATGCTGATTGGCAACTATCAATCAGTTCAGGGTGGCAAATGGAAAAGGACAATCCATTTTCGGCAGATTCGAAGCGCATCAAGCGTTTTGACTTTATTGATGGCAACGTGGAACTGGCCCAAGCCGCTAGTCGAATGGCGATCATCGCGGCCGTCGTTGGATTTTTTGGCGGAATCCTCATCACGTCGTTGATTCTTTCCGGAATCGTCGATATCGATAGATCAACGATCAAGGCCATACTGTCCGTTTTCCGGTCGTCGCACGGCCGTTCTTGAAGCGGCTCCATCATTGAATCGACGGGTGCAAACTGATGCAGGCAATTATCAAGCTTCTTGATTTCTTGATGCCATACGGCACCCACAGCTTGATTCTTATTTTCCTAATTCTGCTAGCATGCGGATTTGGTCTGCCAATGCCAGAAGACATCCTTCTTCTTAGCGCTGGAATTTTGGCCTCCCACGGAATTGTGGACCTACACCACGCACAACTTGTTTGCTTTACCGGTGTCATTCTGGGTGACGCCATCATTTACACCCTTGGCTTGAAGCTAGGCCCACAGCTGAAGCAGCGCGGCCCATTCAAAAAAATCCTGACTCCCGAACGCGACGCCAAGGTCACTGAAGTTTTTAGAAAATATGGCACTAAGGTAATCTTCATGGCGAGATTCATGCCCGGCCTCCGAATGCCGATTTTCCTCACTTCTGGAATGTTTCGAGTGAAGTGGTGGGTTTTCATGGGCTTAGATGGATTTGCTGCCCTGATTTCAGTCCCTGTTTGGGTCTACATAGGTTATTTCTTCGGCGAGAACCTGGAACAGCTTGAAAAGGTCACCCGCCAATTTCAAATGGGCATATACTCAATCTTGGCCGCCGTCATAATGCTCTTTATTACGCTGTTTGTGATCCGCCGGCGCGCGCGCCGGTGAATGCCGGTAATACGAACTATGCACGCTCCCAGCCTAACTCCGAATTTCTTCTTCCCTGTGGCGGCTGGCCCCCTTGTACACATCGCTAGCCAGAAACGACCGCTCCTCTTCCAATTCATCTTCTAACATTGTTTTGCCCCAAACCCGGGCATCGGGATTCCAACGATAGCCATGTTCACGAAGGATGTCCTTCGTTTCAAAAGCAGCCCCCGTCGCACTGACCAAATATTCCCGCAAATAACTTCGCCGGATCAACTCTTCCAAATAGGGTGTCACGATCCGAAAGGTTGTCGCACAATCAAATAACGCCCGATGTGCAAATGGATTCACAAAGCCGTGGTCGGCTGCCAAATAGTTAAGCGCCCGAGTGCGAAAGCCGTGCTTTCTCCAATTGATATGTTTTATGGAACAAGCCCAATGCGCATTGATCCCCTCAAGTTCGGGACGACGGTCTAAAAATCCGCGGTCAAAGGCCGCATTGTGGGCGATCACCACACTTGCCCGGGACAACATCTGACGGACCACAGCCCAATCAACAGATCGACCCATCAAAAGTTCATCTGACAATCCTGTTAACTTGCCGACTTCCGCCGGCAATGGCCGACCCGGATCTTGAAGGGCTGAGTACCCCCCAATCATGTCGGCTCGCAAACCGCCGGCGGAATTTGTTGTCACAACAAATTCAACAATCCCAACCTCAACCACCTGATCCAACTTGGGATCAATGCCCGTTGTTTCCAAATCGACAATCATACCAATGTCCATTTTCACTCCAAAATCAGCAACTTATAACTGGCAAACCCTTATCTGGAATTTGCCAACAAGGTATCATTTAAGGATCACCCGAGAACCCTTGAAGGTATATGCCATGGCCGCAAAAAACCTGCCTCCGAATCTGATGATTAAAATCACTCATCCAGATTCTAAAAAAAACGGCGACGCGATCCTCCTTGAGAGCGTCGAGCAGGTTATCGCGTTCACCTGTCAAGATGAAGCCCTTAAAGGGTTTAAAGTGGCTTTCGCCTCCGCCACTGACGAGGCCTGCGTCTGCTTAGAAAAGGACACCTTACGCATCCTCGCCGTTCCCGCCGCAATCTGGACAAATGCCAACTTGCTCAAAAAAGTATCAAATCCATCCGGGGCACCCGACACGATCGTCCTGATGTTGACGACTAACGCTTCCAGCATCGACCTCCTGGCTCCCCTTCTGTCAAATCCAGATGCACTTCCGACATGGATGAACAGCGCCCCAATTCAAACGGCAACCTTGCCAACGACAGGGGCAAGCTGGCGTGCAACGATCAGCAACATCCAAAACCTACATAACTTTTTTGCTAAGGCCACCAAGAGCGACGAAGACCTGCGAAGCGATTCAGAGAACATTAAAGCCGTCATGTCCATCTCGCGCGAGCTTAACGGCGAACGCGACATCCCAAAACTTCTGAACCTGATTTTGCTCAAGGCCCGAGAAGTCTGCCACGCTGACGCTGGATCAATTTACACCATTGAATCCGCGATTGATGGCAGTAGTGGCAGTAATTATCAAAAGAAAGAAGATGACATCCTGCATTTCCGATTCACGCAAAATCACTCTGTAAAACAAAACTTGAGTGAATTCAAACTCCCAATCAATCGGAATTCAATCGTTGGAAACGCCGTATTAAACCGCCAGACGATTAACATTCCAGATCTGTATAAGTTAAGTCCCGACGCCGAAAAAAACCCTTTTCAAATCCACCATGACCGCACTTGGGACCAACGCATCGCCTATCAGTCCCGTTCGATGTTAACCTTGCCGATGTTTGATATTTCCCATCAAGTTATTGGTGTTATTCAATTAATCAATTGTAAAAAAGACGCATCAAAGAGGCTCCTCACCCCTGCTGACTTCACCCAAGAAGTTTTCCCCTTCGATGAAAAATCGATACAGTATGTTGAAATTGTTGCCCAGCAAGCCGGCATCGCCCTAGAAAATGCCCGCATGACCGAAGACATCCAAAAACTTTTTGATGGTTTAGTCGATGCTTCGGTTACGGCCATTGAACAGCGAGACCCCACCACGAGTGGTCATTCCCACCGTGTCTCTGCTTTGACCGTCGAACTGGCCCGTGTCGTCGATTTGACTGATACAGGAAAATACGGCGCAACTACATTTAACGAAGATCAAATGCGGGAAATCCGCTACGCATCGCTGCTTCATGATTTCGGAAAACTAGGGGTGCGGGAGGCGGTCTTGGTTAAAGGTAATAAACTTTACCCACAAGACCTTGCCCTCATTCAGGAGCGCTTCAATCTGGTTCGGGCGAGTTATGAAATTGACTACCTGAATGCCCTTGTCACCATCATCCAACGACCGGACATGCAGGCCCTTGGAATGACTCCCGATCAAATCTTGGCCGAGCGGGATCAGCACAATCGAATGCTCGACGAATTCATGACTTTCATTCAACGCGCAAATCAGCCGACCGTCCTTGAACAAGGCGGCTTTGACCGTCTAAAGGACATCGCCAACATCCACTTCAAAGACATCAATAACAATGAACGTTCCCTGCTTCAGGACCACGAAGTGAAGTCGCTTTCTGTATCTCGCGGATCGCTGACTGCAGAGGAATTTGCCGAGATCCAAAGCCACGTGGTTCATACCTATGAGTTTTTACGCAAAATTCCATGGGGCAAAAAACTAGCCAACGTCCCCCAAATTGCCGCGAAGCATCACGAAAAACTAGACGGCAGCGGATACCCGACCAGCGCTGTCGCCGAGCAGATTCCCGTGCAGTCGCGCATGATGACCATTGCTGATATCTACGACGCCCTTTCTGCTTCTGACCGCCCCTATAAAAAAGCTTTGCCCCCTGAAAAGTCTTTGGAAATACTGGAAATGGAAGTCAAAGGCGGCAAACTGGATGCAGATCTTTTCCGTCTCTTTGTCGAATCAAAGGCCTACATGGTGGCGCACCACGGCGGCAGCATAACCGCGCAGAAGAAAACTTCATAAAAGGTTCTGAAAGCGACTCTATGTCCAATCGGTCCCCACTGTCGCCCCAGCTCCTCGTCTACGCCTACTCAAACGGCTATTTCCCCATGCCAGATCACGGTACCGGGCAAATTGGTTGGTTCCGTCCTGACCCCCGCGCCATCATCCCTATCAATGACTTTCACACATCACGCTCACTGCGTCGCACGATGAGCCGTATCCCATTTCACGTGACCTTCGACCAGAACTTTGCCGAAATCATGAAGGCTTGCGCCAATCGCGAAGGGACCTGGATCAATGCGGAATTCATTGGGGCATATTGCGAGTTACATCGGCGCGGCTACGCCCACTCCATCGAAGTCTGGCTGGAGAATGAACTCGTCGGCGGGCTTTACGGAGTTTCCTTAAGCGGCGGTTTTTTTGCAGAAAGCATGTACCACAAGGCCACCGACGCATCAAAAGTAGCTCTATTTCACCTGATAAAGCACATGCAAAAGCAATCGATGGCACTCCTCGAAGTTCAATTTCTGACGCCTCATCTAAAAACCCTCGGCGCCATCGAAATTTCTGACGAGAAATATATTCTAATGCTACAGGATGCCATGGCATCCTCAGCGCGCTTCTAAAAAAAGGAATCCGTAATGAGTTCTGCTACCACCGCATCACAACCATTTTCCGTTAAGCCTTGGAAGGCCACTGCCTTCATTCGCATGTTTGGAATCTTCAAAGTGCCACTCATCTGGTACGTTCGTCCGAAGGTGATGGAGCTCAACGAGCAGCGCATTGTCGTGAAAATCCGCCTCCGTTGGCGCACCAAAAATCATTTAAACTCAATGTATTTTGGCACGTTGGCGATCGGCGCTGACATTGCCGGCGGAATGTTGGCCATGATGATGCTGCGAGACATGGGAATTGACGTCGCCTTTGTATTCAAAGACATCAAGGGTGAGTTTTTGAAGCGACCAGAAGGTGACGTACTCTTCACCTGCAGGGACGGCCCCAGCATCCGTGAATTGGTGAACCGCACAGCCAATTCAGCCGACCGGCACAACTTGCCCGTGACCATCATTGCCACGTGTCCGGCTAAATCCGGAGATGAGCCTGTTGCCCGGTTTGTCTTAACCCTCTCACTGAAAAAGAAATCTGCTTAACACCGGAGGCCTCATCCCCTTGAGGCCGGTGTGATTGCCAACGTCAAATGATCGGATCCACGCAGGATTTCAATTTCAACCGTTTTGCCTATTTTAAGCACACCCAGAACGGCCGTATAATCGTAAATGTTCTCAATTTTCTGTCCACCCAGCGACACGATGATATCGCCGCCCTTTAAGCCTGCCTTCTCGGCTGGACTGTCAGCCTTGACGCCGGAGAGAAGGACCCCTTTTACCACCGTGTTTCCATAGTCGGGAACAGTCCCTAAATAGGCTTTAAATCCACTTCCAACTCCGCCGCCGGAATTAGGGTCTTTCACCCGATTAAAAGGCGGCGCACCGGAATCTCGGGCGACATCCAGGAGGATCTCCCCCATAACTGAAGCGATCCGGCGCATTCCCTCGTAGTTCAGCTTTTCCCAGGTATCTCTGGGCGTATGATAGTCATCATGAGACCCCGTAAAGGCGTTTAATGTTGGGACGCCCTGCACGTAGAACGATGTCGAGTCCGTCGGCAGATAGGGATCCGCTTGAACCACCACCCTAAGATCGTGGTGCATGCTGGTTTCTTCAATCAACGCTGGCCAACGAGGGCTGGCGGCGACCGACTGCATGGTGACGGAATCGCGCAGGCGACCAACCATGTCCATATTGAAGGCTGCCGACAGAGCGGGGTAAAGGGTTCCACCGCTGCGCGCCGCTAAATCTTTCGTAAAATATGAGGATCCGATCAGACCAAGCTCTTCACCTGACCAAAGGGCGAAAATCACATCCCTCCCTAGTTCACCGCGCTGTGTCTGCGCCATTGTTACTAGATTTTGCGCGATCTCCAAAACCGACGCCACACCAGAGGCATTGTCGTCAGCCCCAGAAAATATCCCTTTGCCAGCTTCACTGCCCAGATGATCGACATGAGCACCAATCAAAACGCTTCCTGTGACAGGGGCGCGGCACGGATAATTGCCCGCCTTCAGGCGCGCAAGAACATTGCGCCCAGTTCGTTTTTCTTGGAGAACTTGTGTCGTGCCAGTGAGCTTCACCGGCAAGTCAAACCCCTGACTTAATTCGCCACCATCCAGCGCATCCTGCAAGGACTTCAAATTTTTATCAGTTCCAACAAAAAGTGCCTGGGCCGCCTCATCCGCTAATGAAATACCGCCCAAGCTCATCGCAGCTGCAGAGGCATCCATGCGCAAGGTAATCAATTGGTCTGTCACACCTGAATTCGGGCCGTGCACAAAAATAATCCCCTTTGCACCGCGGTCCCTTGCATACATCGCCTTTTGGCGCATGCTGGAAAACTGGTTCAGATACTGCTTGCGTGGGACACTTAAGTTCTCTGGCACGAAACGAAAGGCCAGCACCCATTTGTCCTTCACATCCAGATGAACGAAGGAATCGTACCCTTCCCCACTTGGATCGGTTAAATTTCCATTGCCCGATGCGGCGGGGGGAGCCACGATTCCGTATCCAGCAAATACCACCGTTTCGTTTTGTAAGGTCGCATCTGAAGAAAAAGCCAGTGGACGCCAATCGCGATTGATCTCAAGGGGCCTTATCCCTGCCGACAAAAGGTTATCGGCACCGGCCTTCACCCCAGCGGTAAATTCAAAATTTTGAAAGTATGTTCCATGATCTCCGGCAGGCTCTAGCCCAAGACGGGAAAAAACTTCTGCGCCGTACTCCGTGGCTAACGTTTCCCCTGGCGTGCCCGTGAGGCGACCATCCAGAGTTGGCGAACTCAGATACTTCACATGAGCCCGCAAATCAGCCTCTGTTATTTCGTTTTTGAAAGTCGAAAGTTTGGGCTTCAGCACCGGAAGATTCAGCGCGGCGCGGGCCGCTGCGTCGTTCCATTCCGAAATAAATATCTGAGAAACTTTCTCCGCGGTCCGGTTAGATGTCCATGATAGGTGTTCACCATCTGGCGTGAATACCGGCAGACCGTCAAAACCATCGGTCCAGGTCACGCGGACTGGTTCATGCTGGCCTGCGGCATCGACAATATAAAGTTCAAAATTCCGATGGCCTTCGAGATTTGAAGCGAAAATCAAATAATCGCCAGTTGGATGAAAAAACGGAGCCCACGACATTTTACCAAGGCGGGACAATTGACGCTTGTCCGTGCCATCCACGTTCATCGTCCAAATTTCAGCCGTTGAGCCATCGTCGCTGAAGTGTCGCCAAGTGATTTTCTTACCATCGGTCGAGAAAAATGGACCGCCATCGTAGCCAGACTCGTTGGTCATGCGCACAACGTCCGTGCCATCGGCATTCATGATGTAAATATCCATCCATGCCGATGGATTTTTTTCGAAGGCAGCGCGCTGCTCATCCGTCATGTCGTCTGAAAATCCACTGCGATTGCTGGCAAAGGCAATCTTCTGGCCATCGGGGGACCAGCTGGCTTCGGCATCATAGCCACGCTCGCTGGTCAATTGGCGAAGGATGCGCCCCTTGGTATCCGATTCGAAAATGTCATATTGATCGTCGAAATCCCAAGCGTAACTGCCTTGAGCACCGGCCCGGCGCCGCTCGAATTCCTGCTCTTGCTTGGCTTTAGCTTCCGGGTCCAAGTGCGTGGACGCGAAAAGCACCCTAGTCTTTGAAGGATGAATCCAAGCACAGGTTGTTCGCCCCGTGCCAGGGGACATGCGTTTGCTCTGCCCGGTTGCCAAATCCAAAAGGTAAATCTGATAAAACGGATTCTCTGCCTCACGTTCGCTCTGAAACACCATCATCGAACCGTCTTGGCTAAAATACCCTTCACCCGACCTAGCCCCAGCAAAAGTCAGCTGACGGGTGTTCGCCATAAATTGATTCTCAGTGGTCTGGTCTGGAGAAATAGGGAGGACGGTTGCGGAATGGCTTTCCGTGGCAAATTGGTGGACTTTCGCGCGCCAACCACCTTTTTGCGCAGGACCAAACCCAGCCATGGCTGGCAATGAAAACAAACCAACCACAACCGCCACGCGGGACTTTTGGAACCGGAAAAAACCCGTCACTGGCCACCCCTTGAGTTTATCAACTGGTCATTTGAATCGTTTTAACTGGGGCGAACCAAAACGCGCAACCTCATTTTTCGCCTTATGAATCAACACCAGGCAACCGCACAGCAACCACCCGTTATTAATCAGCAAAAGAACAAACCTCGCTTTATTCTCAAGTTTTTACTCAAAAAACCGTTAAAGAGCTGCCGCCAATTTTATTTAAGGACAAAAAAAATGCACATTACCGTTAAATCCCGCGGCGCCCTTGCCATTACAATGGCGGCATTGATTCAAGCATGCGGTTTTACCGCACCAGCCATGAAAAATAAGAATTCATCTGCCGCTGGGCCACAAAATGGCTCGATAGGTGGCCTTGTGCCCGAAAACATCCAGTTTCTAAAAGCAAATTATCAGATCAACGCTAAGGCCTTGGGTTTTAAAATGTGCGATGGCGCTATCGCTCTGGAAGTTAACGTTGCCGCCAAGGCAGGCAACACTCCGAACCTTCTGAAGATCCCTGAAGGGCGCCTAAAATGTGCCCTGGTCGGCGAGATCGACCTTGCCAAGCTCGTGAGCGGATTCGCCGCAACACCACCGCCAGGGCAAAACCCAGTTGAAATAAAAGATAATGTAATTTCCCTGTCGGTTCTCGGCTCTGGCTCCTATTCTCCGGCCAGACCTTTCCTACCAGCCTTTGTCTCGGCAACACCGGATCAACTGAGGTCGATCAACCTCACCCGCGCCCTGACACTTACGGATCAAAAGCTCAACAAAACATCTCAAGGATCAGCCAATCTTCGAGTCCTCGAAGTTGGCGCCACCTACAAATCTGAACAGCTTGCGGGTAAACCCCTGTTCAAAAACGTCCTTATTTTTGAACTCAAACACAGTGGCTTTGACGATGCCTTGATTATGAATAATATGCTGTGGGATCGCTTCAAAATGTGGATATCACTGGAGCCCTTTGCCATCCTGCGCATCGAAATGGATGCAACCGTGCAAGACGCCATCGACGCGAGCGGAAATCCAGCGGCTGGGGATCGAATCTCAGGCATCATTACCCCGTTCATGGCCGGCATCGGCTCAATGTTTTTTGGACAATTCGGCAGCCTCCTTGGCAGCGTCGGCGGAACCCTTGTCGCACAGGGCGTCAAGCATGGCACCGTGGCAGTAACGATGGATCTCTTGTCCATGGAAAATCTGGATTCAATGATTGCCATGGTGAATCAAACAAGAAATGGACCCTCTAGTCAGGGGCAGGTGATTCAATGAATCCAAACCATAAATCCATCGGGACAATCATTATGGTTGTGGCCATGACCGGATGCGGCGCGCCAAGCAAAAAAGCTGATGTTGTCAGCACTGGGTTTGACGCGCAGGAGACCCTGACCATCGCCACAAAATCCCATGAGACGCTGGCCGCATTGCAGTCCTACCTCGCCGATCAGAAGATTACAGCACCGCCATTTGACTTCAATAAATACAGCGATGCTGGACTAAAGGCCTATGATTTGTCGGTGGCTAACGACCTCGCAATCACTCCTATTGATTATCTCGCTAAACCAAAAAACGGGAATGTTTTGACTAGTGCGTACCGCGGACAATTCTGGCTGCAAAAATCTTTTGTGGGGCTTGCCGGCAGTCTAGGGAAAATGTTGGCCGCTAATAAAAATACGCCTTCTGGTCAGGTCATCGCGACCAAAGATCCTGGACCAGCCGGCGCGGGACTCGCAAAAATCGCAACGCCGACCCTTACTTTTATCGAGGCCCCTAAAATGGACCCCGATCAGCGGTCTTTTTCCGCAAAAATAAATATCAAGGTTACCGGCATCATCGAGGCGGATCATAATATTCTAGTCGATGGCAAAATGTTCGAGCATGGAATTGCCGTTTATATTCGTACGGTGGGTGACCAAGCCTACGAGAAGTCGATCTTAAAAAATTTTTCGACCGTAATCTTGGCCATTCCCCATGCAAACGACATGTACCTTGATTTTTCACTGGTCGCCGAAAGCTATAGCCTTGGCGTCGACTCCTTGATGACGGGGCAAATCCGGAACTTCCTTCAGTCTGGTCTCAAAGGGGCCGTTTCAGGCGGGCTCGTGGGATTAAGCAAATGAACCATTACCCTCCTCGTCCACGGCGCGGGACTTATGCTTTTGCTAGTGCACTGCTTGCCTATTCCCTGATGGCGTGCAGCGTATCTGGGGTCACCGGCGGAAAACGCGAGACTAAAGGCGAACGAACACCCGCTGAGGCCACTCAGGCAAGCGCCCCCGCAACAAAGGCCTCTACCTCCACCTATTATGTAGAAATCCGCAGCGCATCTAGCATGGTCCTCTGTGGCGGGCCTGCGGTTTTGGAAATCATGAGCAATTTTCAAATTCGTTTTCCAGAATTCAATCTAAAGTGCCAAGGTTTTGACCTTAACCTAGCCGCGATGCTTGGCTCGGCAATGCAAACTCCGGGGACCACGCCAACACCTGAAAAATTGCTCGTGCACGATGGATTTCTTCTGTTGATGGAGGAACTGGCTGGCGCGAAATTCAATCCACCACGCCCTTTTATTCTTGGGCCGGTCATTCAAAACCCAGAAAAGTATCGTGGATTTTCCCGGAGCTATCCGAGCACCGTGACAGGGAAAAATCCGTCGACCGGAAAAACAATCTCCGCCAACGGCTCATTTGATGTCACCGTAATTAATCCAAAAACAGACTATAGCTATCCAGAAAAATCCATCAAATTGGACAATGTCATTCACTGGAAAATCACAAAGTCTGGTTTCAATGATGTGCCAGCCACCATGGGCTTGCTCTTCAGCGAAATGGAATGGTATTACAGCTACCTTCCAATCCTCATTCCGATGATCAAGATCAAAGGCCAGATTTCCGACTTCATCACGCCAGCAGCTGGCAATACCTCCAACCAAACCTTGGCCAATGACATGGTGGGCCAATTAACCACCACGCTCACCCTGCAAAAATTCGAATAATCGCTTATGAACTGCTCTACATGACTGCACCTGACATCAGATGCCACTTCAAGCCTTGTACTTCGCTCAGAAATAATGCGCCTCCTTAAGGGGGGCCATTACACGGCAAGAGCCAAAGATTCCTTTGTAAGGCCTGCCGGACATGCCTTTTACAGACTTCAGGATCCTTCGAAGAACGCCAAAAACGCCCCGACCTGCATCGCCTTGCGAAATTGTTGAGTGGGGCAGCTTATCCTTGCCCCGTAACGTTTTTGCCGATCGGGATAGAACAGGTGCAGTTAAGTAGAGCAGTTTAAAAAAATCCGCCAAAGGCATGACTGGACGGACTTCACCAAATACATTACTAAATCGCTCAGGTATTAAAAATGCCGCCGGGATACTTATTGGTGACAAAAGTTGGGCCAATTAGTAAAGATTCCGGCACCCTGGGGGCAAAACGCGCTTCGTGAACATCACCTCAAAAAGTCGCTATGCCTTTAAAATCATGATGGATTTGGCTCATCACAGCATCGCCTCTGTGGGCCTGCTTGATGGTGTCATAGCGCCCTCCTCCATCGTCCGCAGGAGCGATATCGCGCACCGCCAGGGAATCCCGACTGAATATCTAGATCAGATCATGATGCGCCTAAGGGCGGCCAATCTGGTGGAAAGCGTCCGCGGACGCGCGGGCGGCTACCGCTTGGGGCGGGAAGCTCTGACGATTTCGTTATGGGACATATTCGCTTCAGTTGAAGACAACATCTTTCCCGTAGAATGTGTGGGACATGGCGAGCCCTGCGGTTTTGAAAATTCCTGCATCACATTTGGACCTTGGGCCGAAATCTTTGATTCCATGCGGGCGCCTCTAATTCGTATGACGTTAGCGGATGCAACGGACAAATGGGCTGACGAACTCCGGATGTCGCCAATCGGCGGCATTCGCGAATGCCGGGGAGGTTAAGAACCGTGCCTGAGACTAAAGATAAACCAATAATCTCGTCCAAAAAAACGCAACTGACGTCCAATGATATGCAACTCACGGGCCGTGAATATAAATACGGCTTTGTGACCGATGTCGAGGTTGAGGAATTTCCAAAGGGTTTAGATGAAGGCATCATCCGTCGCCTATCAGCCATTAAGGGCGAACCCGAATTCGTATTGGAGTTTCGCTTAAAAGCCTTTCGGCACTGGCAAACAATGACGGAACCAAAATGGGCTCATGTCGCCTATAATGCGATCGGCTACCAGAACCTTCGTTATTATTCCGCGCCAAAAAAGCGTGGCGATGGACCAAAGAGCCTGGACGAGGTCGACAAGGAAATCCTGGATACATTTAATCGCCTTGGCATCCCCCTCACAGAACAAAAGCGCCTGACCGGTGTTGCGGTTGATGCGGTTTTCGACAGTGTCTCCGTGGGAACCACCCATCAAGACGTCCTAAAAGAGCACGGCGTCATGTTTTGCTCTATTTCCGAAGCCATTCGAGAGCATCCCGAGCTAGTTAAAAAATACATGGGCTCGGTGGTTCCTTACAAAGACAACTACTTCGCAGCACTAAATTCAGCTGTCTTTACCGACGGATCGTTCGTTTATATCCCGAAAGGAGTCCGTTGCCCCCTGGAGCTATCCACCTATTTTCGGATTAATGCCGCGGAAACCGGCCAATTTGAACGAACGCTCATCATCGCCGACGAGGGCAGCCACGTTAGTTATCTCGAAGGTTGCACGGCACCAATGCGGGATGAAAACCAACTCCATGCTGCAGTGGTTGAACTCGTGGCCCTGGATAACGCTGAGATCAAATACTCGACGGTCCAAAACTGGTACGCAGGTGATAAAGAAGGCAAAGGCGGCATCTACAACTTCGTTACCAAACGCGGAATCTGCACCGGGCATCACTCCAAAATATCGTGGACCCAGGTCGAAACGGGATCAGCCATCACATGGAAATACCCGAGTGTGATCCTCAAGGGTGACTATTCCACCGGCGAATTTTATTCGGTTGCCCTAACCAACAACAAAATGCAGGCCGACACCGGCACGAAGATGATTCACATAGGACGCCACACGCGCAGTCGAATTGTGTCCAAGGGAATTTCCGCAGACCAGTCGATCAACAGCTACCGCGGCCAGGTAAAAATCATGCCCTCGGCCGAAGGGGCGCGAAACCACTCGCAGTGCGACTCTTTACTGGTCGGCAACCAATGCTCGGCCAATACTTTTCCCTACATTGAGGTCAAAAACAAGACCGCCACCGTGGAGCACGAGGCCACAACCTCCAAGATAAGTTCCGAACAGATTTTTTACTTAAAATCGCGCGGAATCAACGAAGAAGGCGCCATTAGCCTGCTCCTAAATGGCTTCTGCAAAGAAGTTTTCAAAGAATTGCCGCTGGAATTTTCCGTGGAGGCCGTACGCCTCCTCGAAATGAAACTTGAAGGAAGTGTGGGCTGACGCGATGCAAAACCAGACAACGCAAAAATCAAACGTGGAAACCATCCTGACGGTCAAAGGCCTCATGGCTAAAGTGGCTGATTCAGACAAGCAAATTATTCGCGGCCTTGACCTGACCGTCAACGCTGGCGAAGTCCACGCCATCATGGGCCCAAACGGATCTGGAAAAAGCACCTTCAGCAAAATACTGGCCGGCCACCCCGATTACGAAGTTACGGACGGAACCGTTGAACTTGAAGTAAATTTCCGTCAGAAAAACCTTCTTGAGATGTTGCCTGAAGACCGGGCACGCAACGGTGTCTTCTTAGCCTACCAGTACCCCGTAGAGATTCCCGGTGTTTCCAATGCTGAATTCCTGCGTGCTGCTTTCAATGAAATTTGTAAACATCAGGGCGCAGACGAAATGGATCCGCTGGAGTTTGATGATTTCCTGAAATTAAAATTAAAATTTCTTGGAATGAGCGAAGCGTTTATCACGCGCGCTGTGAATGTCGATTTCTCCGGCGGTGAAAAGAAGCGCAACGAGATTTTGCAGATGGCGGTCTTGTCGCCACGCCTCGCAATCCTTGACGAAACAGACTCAGGACTCGACGTCGACAGCCTGCGCGTCGTCTCCGACGGCGTTAACAAATTGCGAACAAAGAACAACGCCGTGCTTTTAATCACCCATTACCAGAGAATTTTGAACCACATCATTCCGGACCGTGTTCATGTCCTTTACAAAGGTCAGATCATCAAATCTGGCGATAAGTCCCTCGCCATCCAAATTGAAGAGCACGGCTACGATGCCCTGATCAAGGAATATCAAACATCCAACGCCACCCCTGCAAGCGGGAGCTTACACGGATGACGACGGCTGTTTCTTTTCTTGAATCCCTCAAAATCCACCGTGTGGAAATGCCGCCAGTTGCGGCCCCGGTATGGCTACAAACACTCCAGAGCGAAGCCTGGGAAAAGGCCTCCGAGGCAGGGCTACCGACGACACGTCATGAATCCTATCGCTACACAAGCCTGCGGGCACTTGCTGGAATCACCGTCACCTTTGCTCCGCCGTCGCCATGGGAATTTCTGTCCGAAGAAGCCGCTAATCGACTCCGTGAATTATTAGATCCAGCAGGACTAAATCTCGTTTTTGTCGACGGCGCCTTCGTCCACGAACTTTCTGGTGCCGGACATGAAGTCGATCAAAATGGCGGAAAAAATTGGTCACTCTATGACGCCGTTCATATTGAAGACCTCAGCGAGGCCCTTCGCGGTCCCTCGGCCGAAGTCGTCCAATCAATCCTTCAGGATATTGACACGGCTCGCAGCAAATTGCCCACACCGCTCGCTCAGGTCGCACCCCAGGAATCAACCCTCGCGCACTTAGGCAAAGCATTCATGAATGATGGTGTCGTGATTCACATCAGCGAAAACTGCGCTGTACCCACACCCATCCGACTGGTTCATGTGGAATCCGGACGAGCCACCGTGGCATTCACGCAGCACTTGATTTTAGCCGGCGCCGCATCCACGGCTCGGATCAGTGAAACCTATTTAAGCTCGGGGCATCTCAGCGGAACCGCCGTAACACAGCAGCTTCCTGACGACACCACCTTGCGAACCCACTTCAGCGACACGTCAATAATCATGGCACCGAACAGCACGCTGCGCCACGACCGCCTTTTGACATCCAACGGAAATTTGCATTTTGGCGCAACCAATGTGACTTTGGCCGCAGGGGCAAAGTATCACGCCCTTTCCCTTAATTTAAACAGCCGCATCGGGCGTCACGATATTACCGCCATGATTGATGGTGAAGGTGCAGACGTCACCCTCGACGGTCTAACGACAGCGCAGGGCGAGCAAGTATTGGACACCCATTCGTCGATCGATCACCGGGTTCCCAACACCACGAGCCGCCAACTTTACAAAAGCATCTTGAAAGACAAATCTCGCGCCGTATTTTCTGGGAAAATTTTTGTGCGCCGCGACGCACAAAAAACCACCGCCCATCAGCAGTCAAAAACGCTTCTATTAAGTAGCGAAGCCGAAATCGACGCCAAGCCCCAGCTCGAGATCGAGGCCGATGACGTTCGTTGCGCTCACGGAGCAACCGTCGCCCAGCTTAATCAAGACGAAATGTTTTACCTGCGCAGCCGCGGAATTCCTCGCGCTAAAGCCGAGGCCATGCTGTGCGACGCTTTTGCCGCTGAAGTTTGGCGGTCGGCAGACGATGTCTGGTTAGAATCTCTTGTCAAAAATGAATTGTCGGGGTTTTTTAAATGAACCGCGTCGCCGAAAATTTACTCCATACCAAACTTGACCATGCGGCCATCCGCAGCGATTTTCCAATTCTAGCGCGCCAGGCTCGCCACGGAAAAAACCTCATCTATCTCGATAATGCCGCGACCACACTCAAGCCGCGTCAGGTTCTCGACGCCGTTTACGACCACTATGCTTACGGTGCTTCAAACATCCACCGAGGCGTTCATTACCTCAGCGAAGAAGCGACGAGATTGTACGAAGGCGCCCGGGAAACTGTTCGCGACTTTATCAATGCCCGGGAAACAAAGGAAATCATCTTCACCTCAGGGACTACCTTCGCGATCAATCTGGTAGCAAAAAGCTGGGGCCGTAAAAACATCTCTGCGGGAGACGAGATTGTCATCACCCACATGGAACACCATGCAAATATAGTTCCATGGCAGATGCTGCGCGAAGAAACTGGTTGTATCCTTAATATCGCGCCCATCAATGATCGTGGCGAACTTGACATGGCCGCGCTTGAATCCCTGATCACTCCCCGTACAAAACTGGTTTCCGTGGTTTATACGTCGAACTCCCTTGGAACCATCAACCCAGTCAGGGACATCATTCGCCTTGCCAAAAAGCATGGGTCTGCCGTCCTTCTTGATGCCGCCCAAACCGTTGCCCACACTAAAGTGGATGTTCAGAATCTTGATTGCGATTTTCTTGTTTTTTCAGGACACAAACTTTTCGCAACGTCAGGCGTTGGAGTGCTTTACGGCAAGCGTGCCATCCTTGAGGGGATGCCTCCTTTCATGGGTGGGGGCGACATGATCAAAAGTGTGACGTTTGAGAAAACGACCTATGCCGATCTCCCCGCAAGATTGGAAGCCGGAACGCCAGCGATTGGCGGAGCAATTGGCCTTGCTGCTGCGATCGGCTACGTCCGGAACATTGGATTTGACTCAATTGCCGCTCAGGAAAAAGATCTGCTCACTTATGCCACTGGTTTAGTTTCAGATATCCCTGGCCTGCGCATCATTGGAACCGCTGCTGAAAAAGCTGCAATCTTGTCATTTATTGTCGACGGGGTTCACCCCCATGACATGGGAAGCTTGCTGGATGCTGAGGGCGTCGCCGTGCGCGCCGGCCACCATTGCACCCAACCTTTAATGACTCGATTCAAAATTCCTGCAACGACCAGGGCCTCATTTTCTTTTTATAATACCCGAGCCGATGTCGATGCTTTGGTCGCGGCCATTAAGAAGGCCATTGAGGTTTTCGCATGAGCACCCAAGATCTGTACCAACAGGTGATCATCGAACATCACAAAAAACCGCGCAATTTTCGCAAGATCGATAGCCCAACCCATCAAGCCGAAGGGTTTAATCCGCTGTGCGGCGATCATTTGTGGGTTTATATGAACGTTAACGCTGCTGGGGCCATTGACGACATTAGCTTTGAGGGTGATGGCTGTGCAATCAGCAAAGCCTCGGCATCCATGATGACACAGAATGTAAAAGGCAAAACTGTCGATGAGGCCAAAGCGATCTTTCACGATTTTCATCGAATGGTGCTTGGTCAGTTGAACCCGGAGAAGGACGTTCATGTCCTTGGGCGCCTCACAATTTTTTCTGGCATATGGAAATATCCTGCCCGTGTAAAATGTGCAGCATTGGCGTGGCACACGATGAACGGCGCACTTAGCAACGAAGCCACCATTTCTACGGAATAAATTTTCATGACGACTGCAAACTATAAAGTCATTACCCAAGGGACACCCAATCCCAACGCTTTGAAGTTCATCACGGCAAAAGACGTGAAGGCAAAGGGCAAAGTGTCTTACAGCCATCCGGCCGAGTGCCTAAATGTTCCTTTGGCCGCAGGCCTTTTGGGTGTGCCCCACGTCACTCAAGTGCACTTTTTTGAGAACGTGATCACGGTGACACAAGATGGAATCGGTGACTGGCCTGCGATTGAAGAGGCTGTGATCCACACCATCCAAGAACTTCTCCCAGCCCACAATCCGGACTTCGCCGTAGATGAGGTCAAATCACGCGCTCACATGACTCCGGAAATGATCCAAATCGAGGAAATTCTGGACCGGACGATCAGGCCTGGACTCCAGGCGGACGGTGGCGACATAGAGGTGCTGGAATTCACCAACAACCTGCTTATTGTCCGTTATGAGGGCGCATGTGGCAGCTGCCCGAGCTCCCAGACGGCTACCTTGGACGGCATCACCGGCATCTTGCGACACGAATACCATCCAGAAATTCGAGTTGAGGCGGTTTAAAAATGGACGACTACCGCCAGCTCCTCGAAAACAACCAGGCTTGGGCTGAGCAGCTGAGGCTGACCGAACCTGAAGTTTTTGCCGACATGGCTTCGGGGCAATCTCCCGAAACATTTTTTATCGGCTGTGCCGACAGCCGCGTTCCAGCCAACTCGATTGTCCGCGTACCTCCTGGTGACATGTTCGTTCACCGCAACGTGGCCAACCTGGTCCACAACGCTGATATGAATATACTTTCCAGCATCGAGTACGCCTGCTCCCACTTGAAGGTGAAGCGCATCATCGTCTGTGGGCACACCGAGTGCGGCGGGGTCAAGGCCGCCATGCAGGCTCGCGACTATGGGGTATTAGATCCATGGCTTCGCAATATTCGCGACGTATATCGACTTCACGCCCTGGAGTTGGATGGAATTCAAGATGACAATGCCCGGTACAATCGACTCGTGGAACTCAACGTGGAGGAACAGTGCCTCAACGTAATGAAGTATTCTTCGGTCCAAAGTGCGATGCATGCTAAACCCGAGTTTTCAGTTCATGGCTGGGTTTTTGATGTAAAAACGTGCCTAATCAAAGACCTCAACATCGACTTTGAAAAAGGTATCGCTGAATTTGGCAAGATTTATGACCTCACTGGTCAGATGACCACTCTCGCTCACCAAAGTTAAATGCTGACGTTTATTCCTTGAATTCTCAACTCTCTCTCTAAAATTAACTAGAAAACTTAATGCAACAGACCGTTTCACATAACTTGAATTCGCCAAAAATCGCCATTATTGGGGGCGGGGCGGCTGGCTATTTCGCTGCAATTACTGCCGCCGAAAATAATCCCGAAGCATCGGTTACGCTGTTCGAGGGGACACAGCGAACGCTAACCAAGGTCAAAATTTCTGGCGGCGGACGTTGCAATGTGACTCACCATTGTTTTGAACCTGACAAATTAGTTGGAAATTACCCGCGGGGCCACCGTGAACTTCGCGGCCCGTTCAGCCGATTCCAGCCCCGTGACACAATCGCTTGGTTTGCAGCACGTGGCGTCACTCTTAAGGCTGAGCCCGATGGCCGAATGTTTCCAACTTCAAACTCTTCGTCGACAATTATTGAGTGCCTTCAAAATGCTGCGTTAGCCGCAGGTGTAAAAACCGAGTTAGGCTCGGTGATCAAATTGGTGACAAAAGTTGATTCTTTGGACGGTGGCTTTCACTTTCAATTGTCCCTTTCTAATGGCACGAGCAGGACGGCCAATAAAATGTTGCTCGCAACGGGAAGCGCTCCGATTGGACATAGGATTGCATCCCTGCTTGGTCACACAATCGTTGATACGGTGCCATCACTTTTCACGTTTAAAATTGTCGATTCGCGGCTATCCGATATCCCCGGGATTAGTTTTACAAATGCGCGAATCAGGCTGAATTTTTCTGATTCGCCTAAATTGGAACAAATCGGCCCTGTTTTGATTACCCATTGGGGCCTGAGTGGACCCGCAGTTCTAAAACTTTCGGCTTGGGGGGCCCGGGCCTTGCATGACTGTCAATATAAGGCGGAAGCTCAGATCAATTGGATGCCATCAAAAAACACTGCAATGGTTTTAGATGAACTGCTGCACTATAAAACTTCCAACCCTTCACGTATTTTGATCTCTTCCCCCGCAGTCGATTTACCAAAAAGGTTCTGGGCAAGCCTGGTTAATTTCTGTGAAATCGCACCCGGAGTGGAATGGGCTCAGGTAACGCACAAATCATTACAAAAGCTCGCCCGGGAAATCACGGATGGACGATTTCAGGTCGATGGCAAAGGCGAGTTCAAAGAAGAATTTGTAACCTGCGGGGGGGTTGCTCTAAAGGAAGTGGACTTCAAAACCATGCAGAGCCGACTCTGCCAAAATCTCTATTTTGCCGGCGAAATTTTGGATATTGATGGGGTAACAGGGGGCTTTAACTTTCAAAACGCTTGGACAACAGCCTGGATCGCTGGGCATCATATGGCCCACCACTAATTGGTTTCTGAAGGCGCAAAAACACCGAGCCGGGGGATTTAATTTGACTATCTTCGCAATTACGAGAGTTTCATTTCGTTTGATCATGCTTTTCGGTTTGTGCGGCATTGGGCTAAGTGGCTGCCGCACAGCCCAAACCAGCAGCACCAAAGACGCTGTTGTATCTTCTACGACGGCCCGTAAAGCCTTCGCGATTATTTAAAAGACTCGAGAATACCTACCCTATGAATACCTGAGCGACGGCTGCTATGCCCGTGCGACCTACATGCAAATGGAACTCATGGTGGAAAATATCCCCTCACGCGTTGTCTATGTTCGTGGTGCATTTGACACCGTCACGCAGGACTGGCGGGACGGCAGCGCCCTACTCCAGCCGGCACAGTGGGTTTTCCATGTCGCTCCTATTATCAAGGTGGATGGAATAGAAATCGTGTTAGATCCCGGCATCTCTCGCAAAAAAAAAGGGGGCGCCATCATTCTTGAAGATTGGCTCGGGCTGATGAACGCAAAACATGTCGTCGAAGCACCCGCCAGAGCGATTTCCGGCGAGGTCAATGAACGCGATCAAGATTTTGTCGTGTCGCGCGCTCCAAATCCTGACGCTGGCCCCGTATTGCACCAAAATGTGCACGGCGAAATCATCCGATCCATAGCAGAAATGCCAGCTTTTTCTCGGAAGTTAATTTTAGAAAACTTTCGCGATTTGGATGGTTTTCTGGTTCAAGCTTCAGCAGAAAATCTGATCCCTACAGGGGAGCTTGCGGGTCGCCGAAAAACGCTGCTTTCCCGCACGATAAAACTCACGGAAACACTTAAGACCCGCGGCTATACAAACAATGACCGCTCCACAATTTGAACCGTCAAACGGCTGATGCAACTAAGCTTCCCCGTAGCTTCCTCATGCAACCGAATATCCCACACGTGCGTCGTCCGCCCTTTATGGATCGGACGGCAAACGGCAATGATTGCACCATCACGGACAGGACGCAGGTGATTCGCATTGATTTCAAGGCCCAAAGCGGCGAATCTCTCGTGATCAATGCACATCCAACTGGCAATAGACCCAATGCTTTCTGCAAGGACGCACTTCGCCCCACCATGGACAATTCCCATCGGCTGTCGGACCCGCTCTGACACCGGCATTTTGGCTTTAAGATAATCTGGACCAATTTCAATCACCTCAATTCCCAGTATGGTGTCCATATACGGCTGACCTGGGGATCTAGATGGCGCCCTCAAATCTTCAAGGCTATAATTTTCAAACCAAATCATCAGAAAGAAAAAACCCGCCCTCCAATGAGAGCGGGTTCTATTAGTTTGATTGCGATAACTCAACAGTGCCTTTTAACGAATTCCGTTGCTTGCTGTGGTCACCGAAGGCACAGGCGTCGTAGTGATTGGAATCCCAAACCCATTCTGAAAGATTTGTTGCCACGTCATACCAGTGGTACTGAAACCGTTTCCAATAAACGTGGTGGCAATGCGGCCAGCCCCTGACATGATCTGATTCTCCACGGTACTGAGAATTGTTCCGCCGATTGTGGACCCACCGTTTGTGTTGCCAGGAATTATCTGAGTTCCAGGAACAACCGCCGAATTATTGGCCTGGAGCACGCGACTGTCACCGGTAAAACGAAGCAGAAACCGGGTCGAAAGCTTATCGTAGGGCTGCGCCGGAGATCCTGGGCTGATCTGTCCATCAGCAAGAGCACAAGTCACAGAATTACCCGTCGCGGCTTGACAGCGAGTCATATCACGAATCACAAATTGGACATATGCCTGGGGTTGACTCGTCGACGGGGTCCACAAAAGAACTGGCTGTAGAGTTGCACGAGACTCGATCGACGTATTTGCCGGGCGTTCGACTAGAGCAAGAGATATTTTCGATGGATCGGTAACTCCAGAAATCTGAAATTGAATTCGGGCAGGAAATGATGCACCTGCAACTTGAATTTCAGATCCAGTGACTCCCACCGGCACAATGGCGACATTTTGATTCGGATCCGATTGATTTGCGTTGTTTTCCTTGGCTGCGGGCTTGCAACCGGTAGCAGCAAATGTGGCGAGACTTGATACGACGATTGTTAAATAAACAGGCAGCTTCTTCATGTTCAACATCCTCCAACTTAGCGCCCTTATCGGCATTTTCACAAAAAACTTTAGTTTTATTTATAAAAACCGATAAATCCTTTTCGTCCAACTCAGATCGCCCCTGCATTAGCCCCCGTCGACTGTCCGGGGGCCCTCTGTACCGCAAAGACCTAATGCTCCAAATTGTTAAGGGAATATCAGAACTGGATTCAGAATCGGAACCCGAACTGGCAGGCCTGGGAGTGTCGGTAATCCAACGATTGGACTCGGACAAACCATAATTCCCCCACTGCTTATGCAAGTTTTGCCATCACAACCGTCTCCACAGGGTCCCTGGGGATGTTGAATCGGCTCGGGACAAAATGATTTAAGTTTATCCATACAGCGACCCATGAACCCGGAGAAATCCGGATTCGGAATTGGTGGCAATTGAACCCCGGTATTATTTTTCCAAGCGTCGGAGCATAAGTCCGTCGCCCATTCGCCCCAAGTCCGATTATCCCCAGCAACCAACTGCGGACCACACCCCGCACCACCAAATGGCGGCAGCGGCGGAGCTACGGGAGTTATTGTCAAATCATTATCCGGATTTGGATTTGGATTAAAAACTGGATCTGCCACTCCTATTGGAAAACTCGGTGCACCACGACTGACATTTCGAACGCACTGATTTAAATCTGCAAAGCAACCAGCTATAAATTCTGGGCGTCCTTGTTCGTCATCACCCCACCCCCTCGCATATTCCATGCACATTCCAAATTCCTCGTAGCACGCCTCCAATAGGAGAGATTTTGGGTCTGGAGAAATTGGATTAGGTTGATTTTTTTCATCCGCCATTAGTTGCGTAGAAAAAAACAAAGTCGCACCGAGTGTTACCACCCGACCAAATAGTAAAATTTTTGGGATTGCCTTCACAATATTCTCCTCAGAATTTTCAGAAAATGATTAATAACAAAATTTGAAATCCATATCTGGCAGCCTGCAAAGCCCGCACCAACCCAGAGCAACACCCAACTTGTCGTAAATGTTGAGCTAATTTCGACCGATAATTCATCAAATCACGGAGGCCATAAACAACTGACGACTTTTTGATCGGCAGCGATCCACTAGCCAAAAGATTGAGGCGGAAGATCCCCACGAAAAGCCATTCCGGCTAGGCAATTTGATCAATGATTGCTACCATTTGTATACGCAACAAGAAGGCGTTACGCCGATGACACTATACAATATGATGACCATGGCAGGATTTGATTTTGGAACGACGACAAGCAGTGCCGTGTTTGCAAGGGCAAATGTTGTCAAGAACGGCATAACGGGCTCGATGGAATATGGGACACCGGAAATATTTTATGCCGCTGAGCCAAAATACACTCCGTTCCTCGGCAACCGTATTGATGATCTCGCGCTTGCAAGTTACATCGATGCCTGGATCAGGGAAGCGAACATCGGGCCTCATGGCGCCTCGGCCGGCGGTGCTATTGTTACTGGCCTCGCTGCCCAAAAAGAAAATTCAAAATCCATTACGACCCTCATTCGTGCTCGGATTGGGGACGCCATGGTGGCCACGGCAAATGATCCGTCCCTTGAGTCTTGGTTGGCGTTCATGGGGAGCGCGCGAGGGCTCTCCCGAGAGCTATCAGACCGTCCGGTAATCAATATCGACATTGGCGGGGGTACCACCAATATTGCCCTTGGCATTAATGGTGAGGTTCGCAGCACGGGTTGTATTTTTATCGGCGCCCGGCATGTCCAGGTGGTGGCAGGAACCTATCAGATCCAGGCACTTTCACAATTTGCGCATAAATTATTCGCCTACCTCGGTGTTATTAAAGGCGTAGGGGAAACCCTTACAGAGCAAGAGATCGATGCCATCACTGATTTCTACTTGATAATGCTCCGACGCACCCTTGGCGGAAGGTCGCTGGAATTCAATGCCTGTGAGGCGTTTCATGAGCAGGTTCGGTTTACAATGCCATCAGATCTCTTACACTCAGCATCAGATCACGCCATCACCGTGTCTGGCGGCGTTGGTGAGCTGATATACCGTGCACTAGCAGGCGAATCGAACGTCACTGTAACGCCCTTTGGCGATCTCGGCTGGAACCTTGCCTTAAAGCTCATTAAAGACGAATGGCTTTTAGCATCCTTCAAGAAGTACATACCAAAAAACATGGGTCGAGCGACCGCTTTTGGGCTGGCCCTTCATAGCACAGAAGTCTCTGGTACAACGGTTTTTCTTCCGCCTGAGCCAATTTTGCCACTCACAGACTTGCCAGTTGTCGCGCGGATAACGAACCACACCACCGCGATAGACATCATTAAGGCTTTGGAACTCGCAGCAAAATCCCATCATGGAGCTGCCATTCAAATCGAAGGTCACATGAAAGGGCTCAGCGAAGTTCAATCATTTGCCGCAGCTATTGCGAATGCCCTTCACAGGTCGAACTATCCGACGAACAAACCACTCGTCCTGCTGATAAAGGGAAACGTCGGAAAAACCCTTGGTTCCTTGATTACATCGTGGGGTTGTGATCCCTTCCGCCTTGTCGTGATCGATGAGGTGTCTCTGCGAGACGCCAACTTTGTGAACGTGGGAAAAATTACCCAGCAGATTATTCCGATCTCTTTTTATGGAATGTAGGTGATATTTTATGAAAAAAAAATTAACACCATTGTTAGAAATTCATGTTCCTAAGCCAAAAGAAGACGAGTGCTATAGCTTCAATTTCAATGATCATGCCTACCGATTTCACGGTCTCAAAAAACTTCTAGGCGCTGCTGACATAAGTAAATCCGGAGACCGCAATTCTGGCCTTGCAGTAGCATCGGAAGTTGAGCGCGAGGCAGCACGGGCAATCCTTTCGTCATTGACCCTTCAGCATCTTTACGACAGACCGCTCACAGATGATGCCGGTATGGTCGATTCCGTGATGCGGGTAAATTATGCAGTAGATTTTGATGCATTTTGTGGAATCGCTGCCCTTAGTCTGAGCGAGGTAAAAGACCACATACTTCGGTCCAACGGCGCCGAGGTCAAACGCATCGGAACAGCCTTAACGGGCGTTATGGCCGCCGCCCTGGCTAAAATAATGGATGTCCATGAGCTGATTTTCGTGGCACGAAAAATCGAGCATATCACTAAGGCGCGCACAAGGCTTGGCCTTCGCAAGACCTTGGCATCCCGACTACAGCCAAATCATCCTACCGACGACCTACGCGGGATTACGTGCCTGACCTATCTGGGCCTTTCCGTCGGTTCTGGCGATGCGCTAATCGGGGTAAATCCTTCCATAGATAGCGTTGAAAATATTTCCGCAATCCTCATCCATCTGGACAAAATCCGTCGTCAGACCAAAGTCCCAACACAGATCTGCGTCCTAGGGCATCTAAAAACACAGATGGCTTGTTTGGAACGCGGTGCACCTGTTGAGATCATGTTTCAAAGCCTTGCGGGAACGGAACACACCAATCTTACGGAATTTGACATCTCTGTTGACCTTCTCGATCAAGCCTATCTGACCATGCAAAAAAAGGGAGCATTGGGAACCGAGGCAAGGCAATTCATGTATTTTGAGACTGGCCAAGGGAGCGAGTTTAGCTACGGAAAACATAATGGAATCGACATGGCGACAACTGAAGCGCTTTGCTACGGGCTGGCCCGTCGCTACGATCCCTTTATGGTGAACAACGTAACGGGGTTCATCGGTCCGGAAACGCACCTAGACAGCTTTGAAATGATTGCTGCAAACCTTCAAGACCACTTCATGGGCAAGCTACTTGGACTGCCTATGGGAATGGCGCCCTGTTACACACTACACTCCAAAATCGGCCTCGAGGGCCAACAGATGGCGACCGAAATGCTAACTGCGGCAGGCGCCAATTTTTATATGGATGTTTGTTTAAACACGGATCGTATGCTCGCCTATTTCGATACGAGTGGTCACGACATCCAGACACTACGTGAAATTCATGACAAGGAGCCCGGCCCAGACTACCTGCCCTGGGCATTAGAACGGGGCATTTTTGATCGTGATTCCGAGGGGCATCTTTTGCGCGGCGCCAACTGGGGCAACCCACGCATCTTCTGCCAAACCAGCGGCGAGATGGAAGAACTCCTCCGGGTGACACCAAGCGTTCCGGGTTTTATGCCAAAGGATCATACGGGTCCGCGACCAACAAATGCTGTTTCCAGGGAAATTCGTTTGCATCAAGCGGTTGGGCGCGAGGCCATCAAGAGTGAGCTGGATATACCTCATTTAAATCGGGTCGCGGACTTCCGTCTGATCAGGACCAAGGCGGACAATAAGAATAGCCATTTAAGCCACCCCGAACTTGGCGCCGAGCTTCAATTCGGATTCAACGACGAGGCCACGACGCCGCTTCGAGCTGAAAACACTGACGTTCAAATAGTCGTCTCCGATGGGCTCAGCGCCGAAGCCGTTCACCACAATATTGACGATCTTTTCCCTGTCCTTCTTTCGGGACTGAAGGCGAAGGGTTTTAATTTAGGGAGGCATATCCTTGCACCCTATGGCCGAGTCAAGCTCGCTGAACCAATCGCTAGAGCTCTCCAGGCACGATGCGTAATTCTTTTGATTGGCGAAAGGCCGGGGGGAAGTGCTCTTGCCTCCCGCAGCTTATCTGCATACCTGCTTTACCATCTCATTGATCCCGCGGCACAGCGAAAGGCGGCTGTTTTTAGCGGAAATGAGCACATTCAGTTCGAGTACTCAGTTTTAGCAAACATCTATGAGGCTGGAATTCCGGCGGTCGAAGCCGGCAGTGTCATCGTTGAAAAAGTCGAACAAATGATACGTTTTTGTGCGGCTGGAAACCGGCTTGAGGCGCTTATTGGCAACGAAACATAAAGAGCTTCTTTTTAGTCGGTGAATCATCCGTATTCCCTACGGAGTTCTGCTATCGACGCTCGGCGTCATTGTCATTGTCATTGTCATCGCCTTGTGCGCCCCTCAACTTTTGTGCTTCAAATCAATCATCACGTTCTGCGCACCGACGTAAAGATCCAGGCGGCAATGCCGACCTGGACTTAACGAGATTTTTCAAGCGCGAGGATCCACTGTAAAAAAAATCCGGCGAACAAGAAGTGATGGGCAGTCGCCTGCGCTGTCATGCTCAGCAAAAAGGCTCAGGCAAGAAAATCGGGTCAGGAATTCATTCGGTTCACACCTTTGATCGATCCAATCAACTGGTGTGGCTGCCGGTTTTTTTCAGGATAGTTGACGCATAAAGGGGCATTACGGGATTTTTAACCCGCCCCCTTAAGTCTTCATGAATTAATTACCTGACCGAGGGGGCTACGGTAGAATTGTGAGATCATTTAGAGGCCCCCTCGGTCAGGGAAGTTGACGCATAGAAATTCAGAATATTCCGGAAAACAGGGGGCGGGTTAGAAATCCCGTAATGCCTCATTATTCCAGTGAGATGAAGCAAACCATGGTGACGAAGCTATGTTCCCCAGGTGGGCCTTCGGT
>CAMDHM010000021.1 GCA_945898195.1 Pseudobacteriovorax antillogorgiicola
GCAACAGACGTGATGAGTAAGCTAGCGGGGTGGTTTGAAGATTACAACGAACGAGCCCCGCACAAAGGACTTGGCATGAAGTCGCCAAGGGAATACATCAGCTCAATAACCGCTGGCTAGACTGTCCGGTTTGACGGGGGCTACTCCACGCGAAAGCGTTGCCGGTAACGGCTGCAGAATAGATCGTGAAGTATGCTTCGCGGCATGATCGCATACAGAGGAACGATCGGGGAATTAACAGGCCTCAATCTTGGCAAAAGCCGCTTTAAAAAGTTCGATGCTCCAGGCATCCAGGCGATCCTGATCTTTAATAAATGGTCTTACGTCACTTTTAAGCTCATCCATATTTATAGCCTCTACTTTGTTATTTAGGAGAACTCTCAGCATCGCGAGATCCATGCTTTTTGGATCCGTCCAATTTCCAGATTGCCTCGTGCGACACTCTAAGTGTTCCAAATGTACTGGTATATTGCGCCCAACATACCACAACAGGTCATACCAATCGCGCCCCTTTAAGTTTCTCACGCGTGGTCTGAATAAAAGCGCGTGCAACTTTCCGGCAAAAAGATCTGGCAACGCAAAAGTTTTGACAGAAAAAGGAATGGGCTGAAAATGCTGTTTTGCCTCCGTTAGAAACCCCAAAGGAGGGTCAGTATCTACTTCGATTTTTATACGACACACTTTGTCCTTATGAGTTTTCCACTGAGTGCCAAATTTCAACATATGGATCACAGTGTTGGCTTTTATGAACGCCGACTCTATCGTTGTGTCCAAAACTTTAGATTTTCGTTCAAAGACCGTATCAATATCAAAACTCGCGAGTTCCGTTGTAATTGATTTTTCATATCTCTCTAGAGTGAAGTTTCGGTCGGACTTGAGCAGCGAGAAGTCAAGATCTTCAGAAAACCGGTCCAAACCGTGCAAAATGCGCAGCGCCGTACCTCCATAAAACGCGGCATGTTCAAAAAACTTAGCGCGCCAAAGACCAAGTAAGGCAATTTCTTGAATGATCTCTCGCAGCGCGCGCTCTTGATCCTCAATACTTTTGCACTGATATTTCGCCAGCATACTCTTGATCGCGCTGTTCATTATTTCAATTCCTTATTTAAAAGCGCCAAAGCTTGAATAATCGGCCGTCGAAATCGCCTTGCCAATTCCTGGAGATCCTTCGCGTTCAATTTACGAATGCTATCTTTTTCAATTCGAAGGCTGCATTCCAAATATTCTAAAAGCTCAGTGGTGGAGCTAATATCTTTTTCGAAGATCGTATCCACTAGTGATTTTTCGGGAGTCGCTAAAAGATAGTTACGTTCGTTGGTTATGCTGAATGTCATAAAGCCAAATGCGTAGCGCTCCTGGGACAGATGTTTGTAATCAAAATGCCCAACCTCAGTCTTAAAAATTTTTGAAGGCTTCATGGACACGCTTGTTACGAGTGATACCCTCTCTGGGATCATTCCATGAATGGACAATGCGAATTCCCGCGAAATATACGAAGGTCCATAAATTAAATTTGCCAAAACGCCCTCTGAAAATGGCCCCCAGTCTTGGGGGTTTTTGACGTAGAGACCCTTTTTTACGCGGATGATCTCCTCGCTGCGCAATAACGCCTTAATTTTAGACCATGGTTGACTATAGATTTTTAGCAAGCTCATTAAGAGATTGTAGTCAAATTCGTTGGTTGCGACATTTTTGAGGCTAAATTTTTCCATTAAATGATCTCAGTATCTGTAGTATTATTACATATACGACGTGATGAATAAAGTGAGTATCTGTATTTTTATTAAAGATACAGTGTGTTTTCGGACCTCCCCGTCATAAGCGAACGTCACTATGATCTTCCCCGCCTAAAAGGGACTCACTGTTAAGCACATTTCGATAGCAGTTGCCGCTCATAGCATTCCGGTGTGACGTAACGAAGCGTCGAGTGAATTCGCTGCCGGTTATAAAACACCTCAATGTATTCAAAAATGCTGAATCTTGCTGCGGCACGCGTTTTATACCGTGTCTGATATACCCATTCAACTTTCAGCGAATGAAAAAAACTTTCCATGACCGCGTTGTCCCTCCGGCATCGGTTTTATTGTATTTTATTTCCGAGTCGGTTGCTGGCTATGCACTGTGTTCGCTCATTAATTGACGCGCTGGTTAGTGTCGGCTCCCGTTAACTGAATTTCAAACTTTCTTGTCGTTTTCTTCGCCATTAAGTTAAAACCCCTCGGATGTGGTAATAGTCGTTTAATGATAGAATCTGCTTCAGGCGTTGATCCTCGTGAGCGCCATGTTGGTGCAACGATGGAAAAGACACTTGAAGGAGTTCTTGTTTATGAAGCTGTCATTTTTAGCCGCCACCACCATCTCACTTGCCGCATTGGTATCTTCCTGCGGAAGTTCAAACGCACAAGCTTCCTCCGAATTGCAAGTTAGCAGTAACTCCAAGTGGAAGGACGTAACAACGACTGACGGCACGGCGCGATCAACATGCGAAAATACTCCCGCCAATTGTACGAAGAAAGACATGAAAACCGGGAATTGGTGGAGCCAGAGATTGCCGGAACTAAAAAACTGGGGATTGCCGGAACTAAAAAACTGGGAGGAGGCGCTAGTTGCGTGCGCCAATTTAACCCACAATGGCCAAAAAGCGGGGGATTGGCGTTTGCCTACGAAAGATGAGCTTGAGACGGCCAGCGCAAATGGGATCTTAAGTGCTGCAAGTGCCGACTGGATCCCGGTAGATGAAATGCAATATTATTATTTTTGGTCGGTTTCCTCTCACTCGCTCTATATCAATTACGCGTGGCTCGTGAATTTGGGGCTCGGTAACGCGTGGTTCACCGATAAGTGGGCATACTCCGCCGTTGTTTGTGTTCGTTAGTTAGAGTGTCTTCCCTCGTTAACTGAATTTAAATTTAGTTTTCCCTTTTCCAGGGAGTGCGATCGGCGCCGACGGTGGCAGACAGCGTTGCGTGAGATGTTTTCCGTATAAATTGCAGAAAATAAACTTCCGGCTTGCCGACCTCTCCAAGGAGTTTCGGCTTTGCAACGGCGGGCACGGGTTTTTCAAAGCATCAAAACGGCCTTGATCCGGCGCACGCCACGTGAGGAAGCCTCTTCTTTTTGAATTTTAAATTGGCCGAGTTCCCGGGTGTTGCGAACGTGAGGGCCGCCGCAGATTTCTGTCGAAAAATCGCCGATGAAGTAAACGTTAATCCGGTCAGCATAGCGGTCTTCGAAAAGTCCAATGGCACCGCGGGCCTTGGCCTGTTCAACGGTCATGTTTTCCAGGTGCACTTCATGGGATTTGACGATGGCGTCGTTGACTAGTTTTTCAACGGCTTCAACCTGCTCTTTGGTCATCTTCTCTGGATGAGAAAAATCAAAACGAAGGCGCTCCGGGGTGATGTTACTACCCTTTTGCTCGACGTGTGGGCCGAGGACGCGGCGCAGCGCTTCGTGCAGCAAGTGGGTGGCCGTGTGCAGGCGCGTGGTCTCTTCGGAAGAGTCGGCCAGGCCGCCTTTAAAGAGTTTTTCACCCGCCATACGGGATTTTGCCTGATGCTCGGCGTAGGCCTTTTCATAAGCCTCGGCGTCAACGCTTAGGCCGCGTTCGTGGGCGATTTCCTGGGTAACTTCCAGTGGAAATCCGTAGGTCTCAAACATGAAAAAAGCTAGCTGGCCTGAAATTACCGTCTCACCGGCGGCAAGTCGCGCCAGTTCTTTTTCAAGGTGCTTGAGGCCTTGACCCAAGGCCTTGGCGAATTTTTGTTCTTCATCGCGAATCTCATGCAGGATGGAATTGCGTTTTTTGAGGAGGTCTTCGTAATGCGATGAATAGACGTTGATGAAACTATCGACGATGGCGTCGATGTAAGGCGGCTCCAGATTGACCTGATTGGCCAGACGGAACGCGCGGCGTAGGACGCGGCGCACAATGTAACCGGCACCGACATTGGATGGGGTCACGCCGTCTGAAATTGCAAAAAGAGCTGCCTGCAAATGGTCGGCCACGATGCGTTGGGATTTTTCCGAAAGCCCCGGCGCGGTTTGTTTTAAATAAGTCATCGCCTTGGAGTAGATGTCGGACTCATAAACACTGCTGGCGCCACTCATGATTGAGGCGACGCGCAAAAGGCCCATGCCGAAATCTACGTTTGGTTGAGGCAGTTTGGTGAACGTGCCGTCGGCGTGCTTGTTATATTCCATGAAGACGTTGTTGCAGATCTCGACGTAGCGCCCGCAGCTGCAAGCGGGCGAACATTTCGGGTCGTTCTTCGTGCAGTAATCGCGCGTGATGAAAAAGGTTTCCGAGTCGGGACCGCAGGGGCCGGAGTTGCCCACAGGTCCCCAGAAGTTATCTGTTCGGCCAAGGCGGAAAATTCGGTCGGTTGGATATCCGATGTCGCGCCAAACTTCATAGCTGGTTTCGTCGGCTGGCGTATTTTCATCGCCACCAAAAACCGTAACCGCCAGGCGATTTTGGTCAAATCCAAGCTCTTGCGTAATGAACTCGTGTGTCCAACTTATGGCTTCTTTTTTGAAATAGTTGCCCAAGCTCCAATTGCCTAGCATTTCAAAAAAAGTGCAGTGCCAGTCGTCACCGACTTCATCGATGTCTTGGGTGCGGACGCATTTCTGAGAATTGACGAGCCGCTTGCCCAGCGGATGGGGCGCCCCCATCAGATAGGGCACCAACGGATGCATCCCCGCCGTGGTGAAAAGAACCGTTGGGTCGTTTTCAGGCTGCAACGATGCGGATGCAATCTGGGAGTGCTCGCGGGCCTTGTAAAAATCCAGATATTTTTTTCTGATCGATGCCGCAGTCACAGTGCTCTTCATGGCTGGAAACCTCTTTTATTCACGCACGAAATGACCCGGGACAGCCGGGATAAAAAAAGCCACCCTTCGGATAACCTCCGGGGGTGGCTTTTTGCAAGTAAAACGTCCTGCTCGTTTTTTGTCGGTCTACTCGACCTTGAGCAGTTCAACTTCAAACAACAGCTTGGCGTTCGGCGGAATAACGCCTCCGACACCCTTTTCGCCGTAACCCAACTGCGGTGGAATGATCAGTTTGCGCTTGCCGCCGACTTTCATTCCCTTGACGCCTTGGTCCCAACCGGCAATCACTTGACCCTGGCCAAGTGTGAATGAAAACGGTACGTTACGGTCGAGTGAGCTGTCAAACTTGGTGCCATTTTCAAGGGTTCCGGTGTAGTGAACCGTGACGCGTTTGCCGTCGGCAGCATCGGCCCCACTGCCTGGTGTGATTTCAATGATTTCCAATTGTCCAATCCCCGCCGTTGCTGGTTGACCAGATGATGCCTGTCCACCCCCAACCGTATCGGCGGGAGACTGACCCTGTTGAGTGCTTGCGTTGTCGCCGGTTTTTGAGCATTTGGTGCAAGCGGTTATGCTTGATAGTGCCCAAACACCCGAAGCGGCAAATACGACGACCCCGATGCGTTTTGTTAGTTTCATCCTGTTGCTCCTTTGTTTAAGGATTTCAATATCATGCTGGATAAAATTGCTCAATGCAACGGTCTGTTTGATCCTCGTGTTTCCGGTGGGTCTGTCCTTGTCCACGGCGGAGCAGGCAGTCAAGACCCCCGTGGAAGCGCCCATACAGAGGCATCAAAGTTGATCGAAGGGATTGCGGCGCGTGGCGCCAAAGCCTTGGACGGCGGGGCTTCTGGCCTTGATGTGGTAAAGCAGTGTCTTTTTGAACTGGAGTCCACGCCGTGTTTCAACGCGGGACTCGGTGCCGCCCTGCAGTCCGATGGCCAGGCCCGTTTGACGGCGGCTGTCATGAGCGGTCCCGGGCAAATCTTTTCCGGCGTGATGGGTCTTGAAGGCGCCATTCACCCGAGTGTTCTCGCCCTGATGCTTCAAGGCAAATCAACGCGTGTGGTCTGTCCCCCGGGTACCGCTGAATTGGCCAAAACTGCTGGACTGCCGCACCAGTCGCCAATCACGCCGGAGCGTCTCGTCCGGTGGGAACAGGCAAAAAAAGATCAGAAGCCTCATGATTTTGACACGGTTGGTTGTGTGGTGATGACGGCGAGCGGAGACCTTTTTTGCGGGACTAGCACCGGCGGTCGTGGTTTTGAAAGCCCCGGTCGGGTCAGCGATGCGGCAACGGTGGCGGGAACTTACGCTTCAAAATATGCAGCGGTTTCTACAACGGGGATCGGCGAAGAAATTGTTGATGATGGCCTTGCCATACGTATCGAGGCGCGGGTTCGTGACGGGGCAACGCTGGAGAGTTCCACCGGGAAATGTTTCGACGAGGCCAAATCCCGTCAGCGCGGTTACGGATGGATCGCCTTAGCATCCGACGGTGCTTGGAATATTTCGTGGACCACCGAGGCCATGACCTTTGCCGGTGCCACGGCCCGCAGTGGTTTATTCATATCGAGTCAGAGCTTTCGGTAACCGCCAACCCACAGCTGAGTTCTGCGAATGTCGGGGGCTGCAATGGCGGCGAATCCAGCAAAGCCCGGCGCAGGCTGCGCGATAGCCCCATTGGACTGGTTTATAAATCCCATCCGCCCAATCAAACCGTATTGTGGGCTCAGTGACAGCCGCCCATCCAAGAAAAATTCTGCGTAGCGCTCTAACGAACCACCGCGACAAAATATAGTTAGCCCAAGGCAAGATGCGGTGACGGTGGCCCCGATACGGCTGTCGCCCAAGGAGCGCGTCAAAGAAATTCCCCCGGAAGATCCAAGTCGCTTGTCGGAGTGTCCAGCCATCTCGCGTTGGACCCGCTGATAAGACAAATTCAATTGCCAATCAGAGGGATAAGAAACCAACGCGCCAATTCGATAAAATTGGTAGAGCGAGGACGCTTCATCGTTGGAACCTGCCCGATAAGAACTTTCCGTGAACCCCGTGTACAAACTCGTGAAGAAACGTGGAATTCGCCGGGTGACATCGCCCAGTATCAATCCTGTTGGTCTAAGTTTTGGGTCATTGCCTGCGCCACCACCTCCGCTCAACGACCAGTCGCCAACGCTGCGAATCCCTGCAAACTCACCATACGTGGCCTGCTGACCATGATCGTTATTAAACGCGTCGATAAATCCCCAAAATCCAAATTCCCCTTCTGAAAAATTTCCGCCGAGGCGAAGGGCTTGAAAGTCATCGCCAAATGCCTCAACGGTTCTCTGGTGGAACAAAATTCCGCTAACTTCGATGGCAGCCCCGTGGCTGACCCCGACGGAGCCAACCACGGATAAGCTGAACATAATCGCCCAAATAATTCGCAACGGTACCTTCATCATCTGCATGGCAAACGGTAAGATCCCAAATTCACATCTTTGAAAATCGCGTCAAAATTTAGCGCGTTCAGGGCCGCACAGACGGTCGCCGTGTTGCCGGTGTAATTAAGGCTAAAGACGGCCTTCTTTGCGTCAATAAAGGGTTTCACAAGACCACATTCGTTGTAGGCGGAACACGATTCATTCATGGCAAAATCGTAGAGAGCGACAAGGTCATTGATTTGAACGAGATCATTAATCAGCCCGATGCTCAGTCCACGTGCGTGTGCCTCGGCAACCCAAAAGTCCTTGTTGTAGGTCAACTGATCTTGGGCCGTCAGAGGAAACCCGGTGTCGCCAGCGTAACTGTCGGCCCAGTCGTGGTAGATTCCGTCGCAGCCTTTTTGTTTCGCTAAATCAAGCCGAGCGCGCATGATCGGCCATAAAAGTGTTTTGCTACGGATGTCCAACCACTTCTCATCAGGCCATCCTCCGATCCCTTTTCCAATGATCGAAGCTGGAAATGTTGCCGCGTCGGGCGTGTAACTTTCCCAACTCCCGCCGTCGATGTAGCAGACCACTTTAACGCCACGCGCATGCAAGGTACTGATCGTTGTCGCCGACGTTCCAAACATGTCGAGCATGTAGGCTTGAACATTCAGGCTGGTGTCAATCGTGCCGCTATATTGCATCTGCCAGCTCGTGCCTGGAGAGGGTTTCCACCAGGTGCTGCTGACCGGAGGCGTGGGCGTTGGATTTGCCGTCGGTGCAGGAGAGGCCGTGGGTGCAGGACTAACTGCTGGAGCTGGAGACGGAGACGGTGATGGAGACGGTGATGGCGATGGCCCAGCGCCAACACTGATGGCCAGATAGTCCAAATCGCTGGCATCAAATGCCGTCAGCGTTTCATAGCGGATACTGATCTTCCCCAACGGATTAACGTAGCGACTTAGCACACCACTGGCTGTGAACTCAGAGGCGTTCCATTTCCAACTAGAAGCGGCGGTGTTATCGCCAATCACGACCCACGAGGCGGCGGCATTATCATAAATCTTGTAGAGCCACTGTTGAGTGGCTTTAGCTTGACCTTTGAAGTTTGACGAAAGCACCAACGAAGTTAAATTCGCAGAAGTAATTGTGGGGGGAAGGGTAAAAGTTAAAATGACCGCCAAACCAGTACTTGCTGGTGTGAATTCCAGATAGGTTCCCCAGTCATCGGCTGTTCTCGTCTCAACCTTTGACGATAGGACTGAAATAAGCTGCCCACTTACGCTACCCCGAACCACTCGCAGTGAAGATGGATAAATTAAAGTTCCACCTCCTAAGGCCAAATCGACCCCTGTTCCATCACTTGCAAGGTCACTCACCTGCGTCAAGCCAAGAGTCCTCTTGCCGGGTTGATGGTTTCCGCAGCCCGCGCCGATTATGGACCAGCCCAGTCCAGAGGAGATCAGCCAACGCCACCTCGATCTTCCCGTTTTTTTTGCTCCCGTAACTGACATAGCCACTTTTCCGTCTCCTCTAAAAAGATTTACCAAAAAGCGGCCGACTAAAACCAAAAGTGCCGCATTCGTCTTTCGAAATCTCCGCGGGCAAACTTTAGCTAAAACTCAGCTGCAATTTGTTTGCCGTTGATGTCCTCCTGAGATCTGTATTAACTACCGGCCCTGGAATCGGTGACGGAGTGATTTACGCTAGAAATCATGCTTCAAATTGTAGTGTTCGCTTTATCGTGGATCTTTCTGCGGTGGCGAAACTGCGAACGACTTCGGGTGTTTGGCGGGGACGTTGAGGGCTCCGTCGAAGCCGAAGTCAGGCATGCTTTAGGCGAGGTCATCAAGAGTAGCGGGCTCAACTGCTTCTCTGCCGGACAAACCCAACGAATGTCTTTTGCAAAAATCCGGCAACACCCGGATTCGAAGTCTATTTTCAGCTTTGTTGCCGAAACTATTTTTCCAGAAAACCACGGTTCAGTGGTCGCAATCACCCATTCGAATAAAGTCGAGGTATTACAGTGGAAAGAATATCGGCTTATTCCGCTGAAGCAGTCGCTACCATTGAGTCATCAGGTCCTGTCCGGGCATTGGTTGAGCTTGCTTGGCGGGGATGGAATTCCGATCTTTAGCGTGTGCTTGCCAGAGTCGATGAACCGCGAAGCGGCATTTCAATTCGCAACATCCCTAAATCTTTCTTTTCACACCAAGGCTTTCAAAATCGAGCTTTCTGGCATGCCACAAATAAAATGCAGCAAAATAACAATGCCACCTTGGATAAAGGGACTGGTTCTTCAACTCGGCGGAATCGCCTTCGTGTCCGTAGCCTTTGCGTATCATGGTGTGGGATGCCGCGGCGGGCAGTGCCCGATCGTTGGTGGCCAGAGCGACATGAATCTATGGTTTGCAATTGGCGCCACTTTACCGTGGTTGTCATACCTTGCCTGCACTCCTGTAGCCATCGCCCTCGGCCACGACATTTTTCGACATGGCTTTTCCGTGACAACAAAGAGCCTCCTTAAGCAGATACCAATTTCATTGGTCTTGGGTCTCCTTGCAACCGGAGTTCTTGGCTGGGTTGTCGGCGGGAGCCTTCATTGGAGTAACGAGTTCATTGCGTCCTTCATCGTCGGAGTGGGTCTGCACCTTTTGCTCGCTCTTCTAATGATCTTCGTCTTCACCCTGCAGCGGAGCGGTCTTTACCTGATTATCTGGGCCTCCTACGCCGCCGCCATGATTATATTTCCACGGGATTGGCCAGCTCCGCCCATGGCGGCGATTTTAATTCTTCTGATCGCAATGACTAAAAATTTTCTTGAAAGCCGAAAACTGCTTTCCCACGCCGTAGCGAATTCGACGTGGAGGGCATTGCAATGGGGACGTCGACGTGGATTCTCAGACGGATTCTCAGGAGGACTGTTCAGGGGTTTGATCTTGGGCACTCTCTTGTGGGGAGACAAGATTGTAATCTTGGCGAGATTTCCTGAGATGGCCATAGGCGGTGAGAATGCCGCACAATATTTCATGGCGACCTTGCCAGGACTTTTTCTATGTAATTATTTTTTCCTAAAAAGTAGTCCCGCTTTATCTAGAGCGTGGACTATCACAAATGACTGCATGTTCCGCAGCAGCATACCTGTATTTAACGCCTCAAAGAAAATTCTGCCGTTGTACCTTAAGCGAATACTAGGCGAGCTACTTCTTGTTTTACAAGGTGGTTGCATTGTTACGAACATCATTTTCTTGATGATGTTTCCTGGAGAAATCGCCGCCTACCGCGCCATGATGTTTTCGTCGGCAACAACCAGCCTAGCCTTTGTTGCTGCATACGGTCTTGTTCTCTTTGATGCGGATAGGTCTGCCAGAGCTTTTGGTGTGCTGCAAATCGTCGCTTTTGCTTGTTTCTTGATCTTTGATCAGCAGTCCATTTCATTTGAAACGTTCAATCTCGTCGTCCTTTTAATGTCCGCTACGGGATCGGTTTGGTTGGCGTGGGTCGGCTTTCGAATTGCATCTTTTCCAGAATATTTCTCTTTTTGGAGAAAGGTCGCAGCTTGGTAGAACTCCGCATAGGCCTGCATCACATTTTTGGCCCGGTGGCTGTGGTCGATGCGTTTAGGGCCATTCGCGCGAAATTCCGCACGAAGGGTCTGGTTCTTGACGAGTCTTACGATCGCCCTGGCTAAATCCTCCGGTGATTTTGGGGGTACAATAATTCCGGCCGCGCCAATCTGCACGCCCGCCGCGTCAATGGCGTCGGAAATGACCTGAGAAATGGCGCCAACATCAGTTGCAATGATCGGAACGGAGGCCGCCATTGCCTCGAGCAGGACAATGGGAAGGGCTTCGGCATGGCTCGGCAAGATCACAATATCCACTTCACCGAGGGCGACGGTAAGATCCATCGCCCCACGAAATCTCACGGTAGTCTGAAGATTAGCTTGAGAAATCACTTGCTCGCATGTCGCCTTAAAATCCTCGCTGCCATCGGCCGGGCCGATTAGGTGCAAGACAAATGAAAAGTTAGCCGTGTCTTGCAGAATCACGGCCGCCTGAATCAGATCGAGGATTCCCTTGGCTTCAATAATTCGGCCAACATAGGAAATCGTCCAGATTCTAAGGCCAACGTTCTCGGTGTCCAAACTGTTGCGCAGCTTTTGCTTTTCTTTTGCCACATCAAAATCACTTGGCCTGATTCCGTTGGAGATCATTTTTACCTTCTCTGGCCGAAGTCCGTACAGCGTCGCGTCATTTACGTTGCGCTGATACTGGTAGGAAACACCGGAAGCGTGCTGGTAAACAAAAAGTCCAAGCACCCGAAACCAATGCTGCCAGGCTGATTTCACACCCGCCGAATGGTTCGATGCGAAAATATAGTTGATGCTGTCTCGCACATTTAATGAATGCTCGGTGAGGACCATCGGCCTGTCGTTTTGCAGGGATGCGATGGCCGCAATTGCTCCAGCGTAAAGCTGGGTCTGTGAGTGGTAGATCTTGCCAGAAGGATAGCGGTGACGGCTCATGGCATATGCTAATGAAAAGAAGTTTCGTGTAAGCCAGAAGGTCTCCGTCAGCGGCATGTCGAAGCAAAAAAACCGGGCCTCAAACTCAATTAAGAATTCTCGCGTAGTGCACACCGACCAAAAATTCTGCCGCCGCGTCTCTGGATTAACAAAATCAAAAAAAAACTCTGTGAGTGCCAAGAAGTTTCCGCCGTTTGCCGAGTCAAGGCCATCAAAAAATAGTTTGGTGACCGCCCGATCTTCCGTGCTTGATCTCCACCACTTCCCAAGTGGGCGCAGCATGTTTTTTCCATCCAATTCTGATGGAGACAGATACACGGGAAAAACCCACAACAAGTTGTTCGGCAGCAGGTATTTAAGTGACGCTGCTGTTTGGCGGTCCCAACTGATGTGGATGACGCCAAAGGAAGTGTCGGGCATACCCTTAATCGTTTGATCAACGACGCCTCCCACGCCCCCTTTGACAAAGGGGAATCCCGCTTCGGTGACCATGACGACATCAACCTGTCGATAAAGCTTCTTCATTGGATAGCCTCCCTTCGAGGAAACATAAGACTGCATGAAGCGTACCCAGCGTCCGGAGCGGAACCAATCTTGCTAGAGAGGCAGGTTTGACAGTGGGGGAGTGAATTCGCAAGGGGGGTGACCGTGAAAATTCTGCTGACGGGATCAAGAGGCAATTTAGGCCAGGCGATTGTGGCGCATGCCAGCCATGTTAATCAAAACGGGTCCGGCCTCAAAATTGTGGAGTTAAATCGTGATAACTGGGGACAATTGGACGCGATATGTGAGGGCCGAGAACAGGCATGCCAAATAACGCCGGTTGTTGCAATTCTACATGCCGGGTACGATCTGCATACACAGCTCGCAGTTTCGCCAGTCGAAATGATCGACTCAAACCTGATGACGACGGCGCGACTTCTTGCGGCCGCAAAGCGTCACGGCATCACTCGGTTCGGATACGTCAGCAGTTGTGCTGTCTATGGCAACGGATCATCCCACGAGGCTACATGCACACCAACGACCCCATACGGGACGATTAAACACCTGAATGAGATGATGGTGGAGTCCTTTGCCAAGGCTAACGGGATGACGTCCATCGTGTTTCGGGTCTTCAACCTCTATGGGGGCCGCGACCGATTTTCGATCATTCATCATTTGCAGGAAGCGGCGCGAGGGGGACGCGAGTTCCGGTTAAATAATGGGGGCGAAGAATTTCGTGATTTCATTCATGTTGACGATGTGGCGCGCGCGATTACCGCGGCGATGGCTATGAATTGTGACGGCGGCCATATCGACGTTGGGACTGGAATGGCTACTCAAATTCGCAGCATCATGGCCATTGCTCTGGACCTGTATCCAAGCCTAAGGATCACGTGCAACGGCCCCCGTCGGGGCGGGCCGAATTATAGCTGCGCAGACGTCACACGCCTTCGCTCGATATTCCACGGCGATTTCGTCAACTTGCCTGCATATCTGACTCAGATGTTCCAGCCATCGTTTGATGTGCAGTATGAACGTTCGGCATGAGTGGGTCCATCTTTGGCGCGGGGCGCGGGACGCGAAATGGGATTACCGTTGAAGCTGCATTTCGATGATAAACGATTTCCCGCAAGGATTTAGTGCAGGCCTCGGCGTCGCCCATACTGGCGATGTCCAGAAGATTTCGAATGGATGCCATGATATTTCCTGGATCGATCGGCTCCGGAATCGCAACAAAAATATTTCCGTTTTCCGTGGCGAACTCATCGCCAGCTAGGATGAGTTCCTCATACATTTTTTCTCCGGGCCTAAGTCCGGTAATCTCAATTTTAATATCAACGTGAGGCTGGCTGCCGCTCGCCAAAATCATCTTCTCGGCCAATTCGTAGATTCGAACAGGGTCCCCCATATTAAGGACGAAGACCTCGCCTCCGTCGGCCATGGATAGCGATTGAAGGACAAGGCCCACAGCTTCCTCAATCATCATGAAATATCGTGTCACATCCCGATGCGTAACGGTGACCGGGCCACCCGCTTCGATCTGTTGACGGAACCTTGGGATGACACTGCCGGAACTTGCCAGAACGTTGCCAAAGCGTACGGCCATAAAACGCACCCGTCCGGGATGGGAGCGGTCTAGCGCCTGAATGATCAGCTCACAGCATCTTTTCGTTAATCCCATGACGTTTGTTGGATTTACGGCTTTATCGGAACTGATCAATAGAAATGCCCCCACATTAAAATCAAGGGCAGCCTGGGCTAGCGTAATCGTACTTGTTATGTTGTTCGTGATCCCCGCAATTGGATTACTCTCGACCAGCGGCACGTGCTTAAACGCCGCGGCGTGAATCACCGTATCCGGTCGATGCGATTTAAACAGTCGGCGCATGGCCACACCGTCTGCAGCTGATTGCAGGATGCTATGCACCTCTAATCCCCTGGACTCAAACTCACGGATCATTAAGTCAACCTGATAGAGGTTGAACTCAGAGGCATCTACCATGATCAATTTTTTAACCCCGAACTTGGCCGCTTGGCGGCAAATTTCACTGCCAATGCTGCCTCCTGCCCCGGATACGAGGATAGTTTTTCCCGTGAAATGATTGCGAATCATCTCATGATCACCGGATTTTAAGGGTCGGTTTAAAAGATCCCCTAGCCCAACGTTTTCTATGTGCATCAATTTGGCTCCCAGTAAAACGCAAACGTTAAATATTTAGGTATGCACGGCAGAAGAGTCGAATCATGTAAGAACCACCGAAGACCGGGCAGTGCGCCTCATCTTTTGTGATCGGATTTCCGCTGGCCTCAAAGATTCTCATCCCTGAATTTGTAAAGGCAAGAAGGGGAGAGAGGTCAGTCACTTGGTTCATTCGAAAATCCAAGTCTTTGACCACGCGAAGGGTCGCAATTGCAGATAAGTCGGTCACTTCGTTTTGAGCGAGGAACAGTGATTTCAGGATAGATTTGTTGGCAATCGGGGTGAGATCCACAATATTATTTTTAGAGATGTCTAGGATGATAATCGTGGGGTGTTTTGCAAGGGCTGCGATATCGCGAATAACATTGTTGCTAATATTGATGCGCTTAAGGTAGGGGATTGTTCCAATTGGGGTTATGTCTTCGATGAGGTTTCCAGAGACATCCAGCCATTCGAGGTCCCTCATCCCTGTGAGCGGACCTAGGTCCACAATTTTATTTTTGGAAATATCCAATACGGTGAGAGAGCCGCTTAAATTTTTCACGGCATTAATTTCAGATAGATTATTTCCCCCGACCTTGAGCCACTGGAGGGCTTGAAGTCCGGCGACGATATCGATGGAGTCGATGCCATTTTCCGACACGTCAAGGATTGAAAGAAATTTCAGGGGACCCAAGGCCGTCACATCTGTCACATGATTCCCGCCAACGTCAAGATCTCGCATCTGGAGAAGCGCAGATAGGGGTCCAAGATGGCGAATTTGGTTGTGATGTAAATGGAGGCGCTCGAGCCGACGGAGGCTAGCCAGCGGCTGCAGATTCTCGATCGTATTTGCGGTTAGAGAGACGGTGGTTAAGTTTTGCAAGCCTGCCAGCGGAGTTACATCCGAGATTTTGGAATTTCCCGCAATGAGCTGACGAAGTTCGGTTAAACCAGCCAATGGTTCAAGACTGTTCACAATATTTTCGGAGAGGTCGAGCAGGCGAAGCGCAGCCAGTCCCCTTAGCGGAGTGAGGTCTAAGTGAGCGGCGCCATTGCCCTGCAGAAATATCCATTCGACCCGGCTTAGATTAGATAGGGCAGAGATATTTGTAATCCGGTTGCCAACAAGAGAAAGGCCTTTTAGCCCCGTCAGGCCAGCAAGGGGCATGATGTCCGTGATTTGATTTTCATCCAGACATAGTAATTCTAGCTGAGACAGCCCGGCCAGTGGTTCAATGTTGACAATGCCCTTAGAGGGCAGGATGAGTTGACGGACCTCCCGTAGCTTCGTTTGAACGCTATGGCAATCATGGCCGGCAACGGCCTGAGAGACCACGGCGACGGTTCTCTTTATCTCTTCGCTCGCATTTTTATCCAGGCAGTAGCCGAGAAATATGTCGCCGGAATTTGGTGCTTCGGCCCCGGCGACGGACGACCATAAAGTTAGTGCAAGAGCTCCGAGAGCTCTGTTCCAAGGCTTGGCCATGTGTTGATTTCCTGCCATTTAATTGGTTAAAGCGTGATTGGTTGGTCCAGTTCCAGATCAAATCTAGAACCGTCTTTTGCGTCAATTATAGTTGTTTGATCCGGTCCATAGACCTCACGCTTCACGGCCTCCGAATTTGGAACGCTGATCCCAGTGATGGGAATGCTGCAGGTAAATTGCGTCTCAACGTGAACCCCGACAATGCGGCCATTTTTGGTTGACAAACTTGCTTCGACGCCGCATCGGCCAATCTTCATTCGTGATTGAAGAAGGCCACTCATGTCATCCATTTTTGCGCTGAGCACGGGCAAGGTGCTGAATTTTCTGACGCTCCGTAGGACGAATTCGGCCCAGAGGCTCAGAATGCTGTGCCTGGTTCTCTGATTTAAACCGGGGTCATCAGGCCAGTTGAAATTCCACAGATTGCCCTGATGAAACATATAGGGGTCGTGACGGTATGCCAGAAGTAGCTTTGCCACTCGATCGGCCTCAAGCTGTAAGATCTCACTGGCGCTTAGGTCTCGTCCCCAAAAATTATGATAAAGATTATTGTAAAATGAGGTTAGAAAAGAAATCGGACCCGCACTGACCGGCGCAACTGTGGCTTGCCGGGGGATAACAAATATTCCCTCAAAACCATTGGCGTCGGAGGACGTAAAAAATCCTTGGAATGGATTTAAGGGCCAGAGTTCACGCCTGGAATTATCACCTACAACGTTGTAGATCCCGTTTTCCATGAGTGCGCGCAAGGCCTCTTTATTAAAGAGTCCACTTATATGCGGCGTCACAACCGAGTGGGGCGAGAAGTTTTTGTGATCAAGCCCAATGAAATCCTGAAGAAAGGCCTGATTCGCGCGGATCTCGTCGGTCATTCTTTTGAAGGAGATGCGGTCTAGGTCAGGGTGGGTGAAGGTGTGGCTTACCCAATGAAATTCGGGGATATATTTTTTCGCAGTCTTAAATAAATCGTCGGTGGAATATCCAGAGGCTGACCATACGCCTTTTCCATTGGGAATCATCTCAACGCGGAAGGTGCTTCCATTCGGGAGTCGCTTTTTTTGGTCCTGCTGCCAATCAACTAGGGCGGTTAGGTCATCTGGAGTCGCTCGGTAGACGCGAAACCCATTGTCGCTTGGACTACGGCTGGCGATGTTCCACATACCATTTGAAAGAAACAAGTCATCGACCTGCATGTTCAAATATATTCTACGTTTTCCTATGTATATGCCGCGAGTAATCCAGTTCACCCAAAGAGGGGCGAGATAGTAACTCGCCATCAGAAATGGGCTCTGCGCAAAATAGAAGTTTAGCTGTTGGCGGCCATCGGGAAAATTTGTGATGGCCGAGGCAACGGGACTAGGCTGACCGTCGGAACTTGGCTTCGCAAAATAGGCAATCGGCGTCGCCAGGCTTGGATCAATAATCCGGCAAGGATTTTGAAAGGATCCGATCAGGGCCAGTGTCGCCCCTGGGACCAGGCCCGAGGAGAACGACTCTGCCGACTTCTGCATCAAGATATCGTTACTTGCGGTGAGGGGCTCTCCCGCAGGCTCAACCCCGTAGGTGGGCCGAGGGTATGCCGCTACCGATACGCGGCGCACCTTGAAGTAGCGTTCGTATTCTGCAAGTTGCGCCCACTGGGGCTGAGTTAGTGAACTGAGCCAGGTCCCGCTGGGATCTTGGAATGCCAATAGATCACTGATCAAAATGATGCCGTAATACTTTCCCCGGCGCTTTCCGTTTAAGGGGGAATGTTCAAGGTCAAGGAGTTGTTCGGACAGGCGACGCCCATCGCTCGTCAGGTGAAGGTGATCAAAGGGAATTCCTGGACCATCCAGGGCCTCTTTGACGAGTCGTATTGCGGGCTCGCTATTATTGTTTCCGGTGGCCGAGAGGAGCAGCAATTTAAGGTCAAGATCAGCGTCCGCAGCCGCAGCTGAGGAAGGCTCCGCGGGATTCGCAAAACTAATGGGACCAAGTCTGTGGGTTGACGGTAAATCTGGGTTGCCCAAGGGCAGCGCGCCACCATGTGAGGCTTCGTTGGCTGATTGCGTCAAAGGTGCAGGAGGATTGTAATCGCGGCCGCAAAAATCGCCGGCGTCGATACCTCCGGGGCCTGAACCAATCAATAGAATCGCGACCGTCAGGATTGCGGTGGGCAATTTTACCAACCCGCCTTCATTGCATTGTCTTGAAAGTTTAGTCACAGAGATCCTCAGTTATTGCTGACAAGTCTTCTCACGCATTGAGCAAGATGCGTTCCATTTTCAAAGCGGATTAAAAATTGCTTAGGGGAAGCGCTGGTTCGCGGGCAGGGTGCTGTGAACAGACTCTTCCACTATGATTCGAAGGACGTGACGTGAAGACATTGACCCCGCGGGGAAAAACATGCCGTGAGAAGTTAATTCTTGGGGCGATTCTATTTCTAAGTTTATTTTCGTTGAATGCATTTGCTGAAGATCTTGTCCCGCCACCGGCTGAAATTCTGAGGCGTGCCCGGGTTAGTCGGAGCGAATTTAGCGACATTATGTATGAATTAAGGTCAGCCGTTCCCGATTTGGAGACAAAAGAAAAGCTAGAGCCGTATCTGATGATTCTCGAAGAGCTAAGAATTATTCAGCTAGAATTGGAATTCAGCTCGATGGATGCGACGTTGATCCTTGATGTCTCCGATAAACTGACGGCCGTGATGGAATCAAAGCTTGATCTTGGTGAGGATTCGGAATTGCTTTTGACCGAGTTTTCACGGTGGGCCCCAGAATGGACCAGAGGCTCTTTTTGCTCAAATCAGGAAGCCATCATCAGTCGAACTGATGATAAGGGTAAATTATTCAAAATGATGGATCAACTTTCCGCCATCATCAAGATTCTGCGGGTCCCTGCTCCCCTATCTAATGGACTACTGCCCTCGACCGACACCTATGCAAATCTTCAGGCAAGGCTTAATCAAAAACTAATTGATGATCATATGTCCGATTTGCAACTCGGTGAGTACGCGGCTTTTCTGTCCCACGTGGAAAGTCCACTCGTGGTGCATGGCTCGTTTGATTCATTTCACCGATCCGTTTTTGTCTTGTCTGATCCGGTCCAACTCACAAAAATCGTCAGCATGCTGGTCATGACGCGCGAACGCTTGGGTGAACTAAAGGTGTTCGTTTCGGATGATGTCAAGGTTCGTCCCGGGGCAATCATTGGGTCCGCCATCATAAAAATAATCGATGCTGGCGGAACTCTTGACGGTGCATTGACGGAACGGGCGATGGCAATCATGGATCCAATTCAGCTCGATACACTGGGTACGGCCATGGCTGGGGTTGACCTCTTCCACAACGATCCGGAAAGGTTTCGTTTTGTTAGGGCCATTTGTCTGTCTTTGGCGAACCACTACCGGTCGTTCGGAATGACTAGGCAACAGAAAATTTCAGCTGACTTGGCGAACCGGGTTGGTCTTGCAATCAAGTTAAATGAAAAGAATGTGGAGGGTATGTATGAGATTGCGATAGGCGGTCGTCCAGGGTGGTTCACCCTCGCCCGAGGAGACAACACCGAACTAATTTCAGCCATTAGCTATGGCCCGGTGACGGCCTCAATGGCCTATGCCCATTTTGATGAGAGCAATGGGCTGTTTCATGCGAGCAGCGTCCGTGACGAGTTCGCTCCAACGGATTTGTCACCCGGTGCTTCAGAGATACCGACCCAATACATACGGTTTCGACTTGAGCCATCGGTGGGCGAGGTCGGGGGAATGAGTGTCACTGGGAAACTACTTATTGGGCACCGTGAACAGGCCTTTACGGGCACCAGAACTAAATTATTGACCGACTATTTAAATCCAGAGCCGATGGCTGTTCCTGAGATAAGCCATTTTCACGGTGGGTATGAGGGTAAGTTTTTGGGGTACGATGCGGTGCTACGGATTTCTCCCAATGGGTCAGCCAACGTAGCGAGTTTGATGATTAGTCCAAAAGAGCATCAGAACTTGATCAAGTTTGATTTAGTTCATCTTGACCAAAGGACGGGAGGCATCTACCTGACAAGCCGCCAGCGAACGGCTTTTTTTCAAATTCGTGCGCAGCTAGAACGCGGTAAGATCGTGGGTCAATATGTCATTGGCGGTCGGGCAGAGCCGATTAATTTTGCCCTGGTCAAGTCCACCGATGAGGCCGACCTGTAGAGCTCTCGATATGAATTCTGAAATTTTCCTATATGAAAAGATGTTTCGACAATCTGTGGACCTGCGGCGCAGGCCGCGTTGTATCGGAGGGTGTCTTGCAAAAGAGACACGATGGAGTTGGCCATGTCGCCGAGTGGCACCACCTCCCCCGCCGACATTCCGATAACGCCAGCTAATATTGCTGGGCGAAGGACGTCTGAAATATTTCCGACGTCCAGTGAGACGACGGGCACCGACGAAGCCATAGCCTCCAAGACGACCAGTGGCATGGCCTCAGATCGGCTCGTGACTAACAAAAGATCGACACCGTGTAGAGCTTCCTCCGCTGGTAAAGGCCCCAGAAAGTGCACGTGGTCGGTGAGCCTCATTTGGCAAACGGCGCGGTGGCACTCTTCAGCGTAATGAGGGTCTTCCCCCGTGGGGCCAATGATCCGTAATTCAAAGGGGAATCCTTTGGCATGTAGCTCGTGGGCACATTTAATGGCCTCAAGAATTCCCTTAATGGGAACCACGCGCCCAAGAACAGCGAGGCACCAACGGGCATCCTTACGGTCACGCTCGGCATTGAATTCCCTCGTAAGGTTAAATTTTGTTGGGTTGACCCCATTTGGAATGACTGTGGCACGAGCTGGATTAAGGCCATAGGAGGCGGCAAGGCGCATCATGTCGCCATATAGATACACCGCCCCGTCTGACTCTTCATACACGAGTTCAGCAATTTGCAGGGTCCTCTCTCGCAGTGCAGCAAGGTCATCGATCCCGGCGGCGATGGGGGGAACTTCATTGGCGCAGACTTTGCTATTAGGTCTAATGGCGCCATCGGCGGCAGTCGATGCGGGCCCGTTTAATGCGTCGAGGACGTCGCGGACATAGAGGCTATGTTCGCTGAGAAGCAAGCGGCTTCCTGGATGTTGCTGCTTGGCAAAAACGGCAGCCAAACCTGCATAGCCAGTTGTGTGGGAATGGTAGACGGCGGCTTCAGGGAAAATTTCTCGGCGTAACGACTCCATGGCCGTCGCCAGACCTTCAAGGGTAATAACTCGGATCCATTTGAGTCCATGGGATATCGGATAGTGACTGTTTTTTGGAAGTTTACTTTCCCAGGTCAGGTGGATAATGCCGAAACTTAATTCAGGCAGACCCTCGATCGTTTCATGAATAACAGAGGAAACACCGCCGATCAGAAAAGGGTAGGTTCCCTCCGCAAAAATAACCACATCGACTTTGGCGAGATGTGAAGCGGTTGATGAAGGGTGCACCATCGTAAATTTATCGAACATATTTTGGGACATTCGCACTTGGCTCCTGGGCGCCCTCATTTTTTTTGTTGGCTCGGGCAGTCTGCAAGTTCCATGCAAAGGAGACGCCACCATCGGAAAGGAGCAAGTTATGCCCTCTGCTACAAAATCTTTTTCCGTCGTCGATCGTGTCGCGCGACACGGTTTTCCTCGCCTTGCAAATATCTATCAAATCTCGGATCCCCATGGGCTGCCAAACGGCGAGGCTGTCTCCCTTTTCAATAAGCTTCATCTGTGGGACATAGCTTTAATTGATTCAGAGGCGGTCCGAAGATTTTCCAACTACCTTGGGTTGAATGGCAAATTGCGTCAAAGAAATGAGGATCTTGTTACTTTAGTTTATTTTTCTGCGGGGGATGTGCCAACCGATTGGACTAAAAATTCTTCGGTAACCATTTTTCAAGAATATGTTCAACAGCTGCGCCCAGAGTGGTTATTGCGTGATGGGGAAGGACGGCCGATCAGGATTTTTGAGCCACGGCCGGGCGTCTGGCATCATGCCCAAAATCCCAAGACGAAAATCCAGGAGTTTTTGCCAGAGTTTGTTAATAAAAAGATCCTTTCCCGCGCCGAAGTTGACGGAATATTTTACGACTGGGCGACATCCTCCGTGGCATGGCTAAAGCACCAGTATTCAAATCATCCAATTTCGATCGATGGTGATGGCCATCTCCTCTCCGACGTTGAAACGGATCGAGAGTGGACAAAGGGCTATCGCCGAATGCTGAGCATCTCGCGAGATATTTTCCCGCCAGGAACTTTGATCGTCGGTAACGGGGGTTGGAATTCAGGCCTGCCCTACCTACATGATCTAAATGGAATCATGATGGAGCAATTTTTGAGAGGCGAGAAGGTTGATGCCGAGAGGTTTGGTTGGAGCGCGGTCATGAAGTCTTACGGGGCTTTTGCACAGGGGGCGTTGGAGCCAAGAGTGTCCATCGTGATGGCCAGCTCAGATTCTCAAATCGAGTTCAAGGAGATGCGTTTTGCTTTGGCATCCACATTGATGTTTGACGGTTATTTTTGCTTTACAAACACTCAATCGCAAGAGAATGGCTTTCGACCCTATGCCAGTGCCTGGTGGTTTGATGAATATGCCGTAAATCTAGCGAATGGGCATGCCGTACAGAGCCTTCCAATGAAGGGCTACCTTGGTCGTCCTTTGTCCGAGGCGCGGGATCACTTCGATCCTCGATCGAGGCTTGCCGAAGCTTTGGTCGACGCGGGAGATGATGAAGGCGAGATGAGGGTCGACGAGAAAATTTGGTGGCGGCCTTTTGAACATGGTGCCGCCTTTGTCAACCCAGGAAAAAGTTCCGTGAGGGTGAAATTTTCGCGGCCGATGAAAAAAATAAAAGGGGTGTTTGATCCAGCTTTTAATGATGGCTCCGTTGCGAATGAAATAGTACTGGATGCGCGATCTGGAGCGATCCTTCTCAACGGGCCATTATTCTAAACCAAGCTGTCACCCTAAAAGCGGCATAACTCCTGCATTAGACCCCGCCTGATGTTTCGTTCATGATCACAGGAGAAGAATAATGAGAGTTTCGAAATTACTGTCTACATCTGTTCTGTTTGCCACCGGTCTCGGCGCAGGCCTTCCGGCCATGGGGCGCGACGAAGTGCCGCGCATGACCAACGCATCTCGCCAGGCAATGTCGCAGCATCGGGTTTTGATTGTTTCTGCGACGGACAATCAGGCGACGGATCAAGGGATTGTTTTGGCGACGGAGGCCCTTGATAAACAGGGAGTTGCCTACGACCGTTATATTGCGACGCAAGCTGGTGAGATACAGGCGAATCAGCAGTTAAGCCTGGAATCTAGCAGCGGTGTGCCGCGTTATTCGGCAATCCTGCTGACCAATGACAAGCTTCTGTTTGAAAATAATCAGGGACAATGGGTGTCCGGCCTAAGCAACGAGCAGTGGTCTGAATTGCAGAAATACGAGGCCAAGAATCAGGTGAAGCGGCTTGCGCTTTATTCTTCCCCATCGACCGAAATGGGAGTCGAACTTGTTGGCCAGGCAAACGGTGAAGCTGTCGAACTCGTCGCCAGCCAAGAAGTCAGTGCGACGCTGCCAGAAATTTCTCAGCTTGCTCAAGCTGGAAGGTTGCAATTGGCCAACTCTTGGCGCTATCCGGCACAAGTGGTTGACCAAAATATCGCCAAGCCGATTTTGTATTTCAAAGATGTTTCGGCCGAAAATCAGCAAAGTGTTGCAGCAGCTCTGGTCAAAACTCAGGACGGACGCGAGCAAATGCATTTCTTTTTTTCTCAGGGGAAAAATGTCGAAGTTAGCAATCTGTTGACCCCGCTTTGGATGGAGTGGCTAGCTCCAAACAGGTTCAAGGGTGTTTGGTCTTCAACGTTTGAGGGTTTTGAATCGCAGACGGGTAAGGTCACTGTTTCTGAGGTGGGGCATAATTTTCAGGTTGCTGCGAACTTGGGTCAACTTCGTTTGGCGGGTCCAGCGATGTTGATTGGCGGAAGATTGATCGCCGGGTGGAACGAGAAAGATCAGGATATCGGCATCGCAGCACTACACATGTCACAAAACGGCGGCATGGTTGGGACCATGATCAACGGCGCATCAAGTCAGGATCTTGGCACGGTCGCCATTCAAGGTATGTCTTTGGAATCTTTAAACGGGCAATTTGATTTCTCTGCAGAGAGCCAAGCACTCGGTCAGATTCAGGGAACGGTCGAAGTTGTTGCCAAGGGCGATACCTACGAGATGGCCTTTGTTGTTCAAGACTTCAAGTTCAAGGGCATTGGCATTCGAAGTGGCGATCACCTTGTTTTGTCCATGGCAACAGGTAAGAATTTTGGAGTTGTTGAATATACGAACGCTCAGGCTGATGCGGCGACTCAGGGGCGTGTGGTTCAGGGGCGCTGGCTTCGTTATGGGCTTGATAAGGTTTTTGCCCAGACGCTGCGTCAGAGTGCGCAGTAATTTGATCTTTTGACTGATGCGGTGGAGGCAACTTCGGATGCGTAGATCAGAAAAATGGCTGGGTAACCTATTTGTGGCAGTGCTTCTTCTACTGGGGCTAAATTCGCCTCTTCAGGCAGATGATTCCGTCGATATCAGTAGGGACCCATTTGTTGTGTTGTTTCAATCGAAACTGGACGAGGCAAACAGCGAAGTGGTGGCACAAGAGGCAAAATATAATCTTGCTGCTCACTGTTTTCAGACGTCACGGAGGCTGCTCGAGCAGCAAGCCATCAGCTTGGATGAGTACAAGCGTGACTACGTTGCCATGAAAGTCGAGGAAGCCCAGGTACAGGTTTTCAAGCAACGGGTCATCGCTAGGAAAGCCGTGTTGGACGTGGTGATCCTTAACCGCCTTGCAGGGCGTGAAGTCCAACAGTGCATTTAGGGTTTTACTGCCGTTTCCGTATCCCGCTCCAGCCACAGGGCGAGTCGTTCATAGACGGCCCGCTCTGTGGGCAAATCGCCAGCCGGCAGCAATAGGCGGGGACTCGTCAGGTTGATTTCCGAAATGAAGCCCGCGATCAAATCAAATCCAACCACATGAATTCCAAACAGGGCCAAGCGGGAGGCGACGTTCTTAACGCGAGCAAGTTCTTCTGGGCTTGGCTTGTAGGCTTCCAGAGTCGCTCCAGCCCTGGTGTTTGCTAGGAATTCCCCGTGGGCCGGTTTTTTGAGGCACCAGGCGATCGGCTCGCCTCCAAGACAAAAAGCTCGGACTTCGCCGTCAAACACGCGTTCATCGAACGGCTGAACCATGCGTTTATCGGCGCCGTCTCGCGTCATGGTCGTGATCAGTTTTGCGGCCTCCCCCGTGTCGAGCCCCTTGCCCCCAATCCGGATGCGTTCAACCCCACGGCCGCCAAACAGGGCGAGGGGTTTAATGACGGCGTCTCCAGCACATGTTTTTTCAATAAATTCAATGATTTCAGTGGTATCCGAACTTACGAGGGCCGGGCGAATGTCGTCCGGGAAGAGCAAGATCGACACCTTTTCGTTGAAATTTCGCAGGGCCGCCGGATGGTTATAAACGTGGACCTTTGCGGCTACGGAATCCAAGAGCCACGTGGCTTCGATGTAGCTTAAGTCAAAAGGGGGGTCCTTGCGCATATGGATTGCCTGGAAGTCGGTCAGAGGGTGGGCCTTTTTTGCGGAAAGTGCCGGGCGGACGTCATCTCCGGAGAAAGTCGCTTCGACGCTGCGTGCCGAAGCGGCGCTTCTGCCCGACCTCCAACTAAGGTCTCGAATCGTGGTGAAAAAGATCCGGTGGCCGCGTGCAGCAAGGGCTCTGGCCATTCGCAGCGAGGAGTCTAGCGGTAAATTCAGTTCTTCCAACGGGTCTATAATGAACAGGTGGCTCTGCATCATAGAATTCCCCTTCCTTGGTGTTGCGCCTTGAACAGGTTCCGGTACATTGAGGCCGGTTGTAACGAACAGGAGACCTCCATGCAACTTCGCAGGCTCGAAGATCTAGATATTCGCGGAAAAAAAGTATTTTTGCGCCTTGATCTAAACGTACCCATGAAGGACGGGATCATCACAGACGACACGCGCATTCGTGAAGCCTTGCCAACGATCCAGTACATCCTTGAGCATACTTCCAAATTGGCCATGTGTAGCCATTTGGGGCGCCCTAAAAAAGGTGCCCATACGGCAGATGATTCCCTTGAAACGGTTGGCGTTCACCTAGCAGAGCTCTTGGAGCGCGACATCGTCTTCTGTGACGATTATGGAACGGAGCCAGCCATTCAGGTCTTGAGTCGCCTTGACCCGGGCCAGATCATGCTGCTTGAAAATCTGCGTTATCAAGACGGCGAAGAGAAAAATGACAAGGACTTCGCCCGCGTTTTGACCGAGGGATTTGACTTCTACGTCAACGATGCCTTTGGAACCGTTCACCGTGAGCACGCCTCGGTCGATGCCGCAGCAGAAATTTTTCCCCCAGAAAAGCGCGGCGCAGGGATTTTGATCCAACGCGAGATCAACGCCTTGGAATCGTTGTTGAGGTCCGCAGAGCCCCCCTTCACGGTGATCGTTGGCGGAGCCAAGGTGTCAGACAAGATTGGGGTCATCATGAATCTCCTCAATCATTGCCACAATCTCGTCATTGGCGGTGCGATGGCTTACACGTTTCTCAAGTACAAGGGCGTTGACGTCGGCAGATCGCGGGTTGAAGAAGACAAGATGAATCTCGTGGAAACCATTATGCGAACTGCCGATCGGCGCCGTGTCATGGTCCACCTGCCGCTGGACCATATTTGTGCCGCAGAGTTTTCTGCAACTTCTGCCGCCGTGGAAGTCGGCGGTCCAGATATTCCTGCGGGGCTCATGGGCCTCGATATTGGTCCCAAGACGATCGCCGCTTTTGAGGGAGTCATCCGTCGTTCTCGCACGATCCTGTGGAACGGCCCGATGGGTGTGTTTGAATGGCCGCCATTCGCCAAAGGGACGATGGCTGTGGCCCATGCCATGGCCGTATGCCCCGGTAAAACTATGGTCGGCGGCGGCGACTCGGTGGCTGCCGTTAATATGGCAGGGGTTGCTGCCAAGATGACGCATATTTCTACCGGGGGCGGCGCCGCCTTGGAATTCTTGGAAGGCCGTCCGCTACCAGGAATCAAAGTTCTTTTGAAGTAGTTCTGGTCCGCCTTTTTGCCGCAAAGCGAGGGTTTCGTTTCTTCATGGGAGTTTCTTGATGAGCGCATCGAAAAGAAAAAAACTGCTCGCTGGTAATTGGAAGATGAACATCCGGCTGGCCGAGGTGGAGCCTTTTTTTACTGCTTTTTCAGATGTTCTGAAGGCCGGACAAAGCGATCACGTCGATATTTTATTTGCGGCGCCCTTTACCCAGCTCAACGCGACGTTGGCAGCCTCTCGCGCGCGAGGCTTTGCTGTCGGCGCACAAAATATGCATTTTGAAGCCAGCGGTGCTTTCACCGGCGAAGTTTCCGCTGCAATGTTGACCGACATCGGCGTTCGCACCACGCTTGTTGGGCACAGCGAGCGCCGTCAGTATTTTGCTGAAAGCGATGAAGCCGTCGCAAAAAAAACGGTGACGGCTTTAGCCAATGCCATCACGCCGGTAGTCTGCGTTGGCGAAACCTTGGAAGAAAGAAAATCTGGGGCCACATTTCAGGTGGTCAGCCGTCAGTTGGAAACGGTTTTCAAGGCTGTAAAAAATCACGGCCCTCTAGCAAACCGTGAGGCATTTTATCCGGGCGACCTGACCGATTCCATTGTGATTGCCTACGAACCGGTTTGGGCTATTGGCACAGGCCTTTCTGCAACGTTAGAACAGGCGCAGGAAGTTCACGGGTTCATTCGTAAAGTTTGCGGTGACATTTTTGGCGCAGAATTTTCGTTTCGACTGCGAATTCTTTACGGTGGCAGTGCCAATCTGGCTAATATTGCGGGCCTTTTGGCCCAACCCGACATCGACGGCGGGTTGGTTGGCGGGGCATCGCTTAAACCGGCTGATTTTGCGACGATGTGCAATGCTGCCAAGCGGTAAATGACAGACGGGCTCGGTCTGCCATAACCAACTTGCGATCAGCCTTATTCAATTTTTTTGGTTTTTTGCGCGGCGTGCCGTCTTCGCCTTGACTAGATTCCGGGGGGGCAGGAGGCGGCAATAAACCGAAGTTCGCATTCATCGGCTGATACGGTCCAAGGCAACCTTCCGTCACATACCGCCCAAGGGCTCCGATCATCGTGTCGCGCGGCGGCATGATAAATCCTTCGCCCCTGATTTTTGCCACGCAGGCACGTCCGGCGAGCAGTCCGATCGCAGCTGATTCTGTGTAGCCTTCGACCCCACTGATCTGACCCGCTAAAAATATTCTTGGCGAATTCTTGAAAGAGAAGTCATGGGCCAGGAATTCTGGGCTCTTCAGGTAGGTATTCCGGTGGATGGAACCATGGCGCAGGATCTCGACTTGGCGCAGGGCTGGGATCATTGAAAAAACCCGTTTTTGTTCAGGCCATTTCATTTTGGTTTGGAAACCAACCATGCTGAACATGGTGGCCTCCTGATTCTCTTGGCGAAGTTGAATTGCGCCCCAAGGACGGTGTCCCGTGCGCGGATCTGTTAGGCCGACCGGTTTCATTGGCCCAAAGCGCAGGGTGTCGCGGCCACGTTCAATCATGACCTCAATTGGCAGGCAGGATTCAAAGTATTTGGGCTCCTCAAAATCATGGAGGGGCATTTTCTCGGCGGCAATCACGGCATCGATAAATGCCTCATATTCCTCGCGATTCAGTGGAAGATTGAGGTAATCCCCGGTGTCGGTTTCGCCGTAACGGTCTGCGCGGAACGCGTGATCCATGTCGATCGACTCTGCGGCTAAAACCGGGGCGATGGCGTCGTAAAAGTAGAGGCTTCGCTCGGAGCCCGTGATTTTTTGAATGGACTCGGCCAATGGCTGCGAGGTCAAAGGACCACTGGCCACAATCCAATATTCGTTTCTGGAGGCGGCTTCTTCGGCGGTCGGCAGGCTGGTGACCTCATGGCCATCGAGGGTGACTAGGGCGGACTCCAGAAGGCCAGCTTTAACCGCCTCGGCAAAAATAATCCGGTCGACAGCCAGGGCTTGTCCCGCCGGCACTCGAGCCTTTGTCGCAGAGCGAATGATCAGGGAATCAAGGGCCGTCATTTCGGATTTTAGGAGGCCGGGTGCCGAAGATATATCCAATGATTTCATTGAGTTAGAGCAGACAAGCTCGGCTAAGTTTCCGGTCTGATGGGCCGGCGTCATTTTAACGGGACGCATCTCATGAAGGGTGACGGGAATGCCTACCCGAGCAATTTGCCATGCCGCCTCCGTGCCAGCAAGGCCCCCACCGACAACGTGCACCGACACGGTGCTGTCAGGTTTGCGGAGATCAATTTGGACTTTAGTCTGGCTAGGCATACACCCTACCTTCCAAGGAGACTTTTGATTAAATTTATGGATAAAGATGTTTCATGAGCCGCTGTTCGTAGCACGAGGAAGGTTGCCCTACCACCGTCAAGTGCCCTGAAGCTGATAGGATTTCTTCGCCTGGCGTGCTACCAATTTTGGTCTATGAACACTCTACGAATTCGATTCATAACCCTGCGCTTTTTTTTGGGAATCCTTCCAAGGAATGCCGTGAGCCTCGTCACCGGCTGGGGCGCACGGCTCAAGCTTCCAGGGCCCCTTCAAAAATGGGCCAACACGCTGTTTGTGCGGATTTTTCGACTGAATATGGGTGAGGCACAAATGGCTTCCCCGGCCGCCTATGCTTCCATCGAAGATCTATTCATTCGACATCTTCGCCCCGGGGTGCGGCCCGTTCATTCGCGTTACGCTTCACCAGCCGATGGCTACCTTGCCTGGTCGAGTTCCCTGCGGCACGGAGCTGCAATTCAGGCAAAGGGGATCGACTACGATCCGGCAGAGCTAGTTTGGGGCGGCGACGCGGCTTTGCACGGGGAAGAAGCTGCTGAATTCAGGTGGTTTACGACAGTTTATTTAGCCCCCCACAATTATCACCGCGTGCATGCGCCGGTAAGTGGCTTGATTCGGGCGGTGCGTTATATTCCGGGCGACCTTTGGCCGGTCAACGCGCCATTTGTCCAATTTTTTCCGGATCTCTTTCTGCGCAACGAGCGCCTCGTTTTTGACATCGTTTTGACGGCTGACCTTGAAGGAAACAAATCAAATTCAGGGGTCATGATGGCGCATGTCGTCATGGTGGGAGCCTTTAATGTCGGACGAATGACCACGCACCTTCTTCCCGATTTTTCCACAAACTCGTTGCTCGGTTTGCCTCAACTGCAAAGAACCTGGCATTTGAACGGGGCTTCAGAATTGGGTCATGGTGCGTCGGCTGGAATGGTGAGCGTTGGCGCAGGCGATGAACTCGGCGCATTTCTACTTGGCTCTACCGTGGTTATTGTTTTGAACGAGGCCGCGACTAAATTCCTTAAACCTGTCCAAGCCGCCGGCAACCGGCCTATACTTATGGGCCAGTCGCTCATGGAAGGAGTTTGATATGACCCTGTTAAAAGATGGTCGCCGCACTAAGATCGTATGGTCGTTTGAATCAAGGGTTCTTGATGAGGCGCGAGCCGAACAAGTCCTTAATGAAGATGTGGACGCACTGCGACTCGTTTTGAATCGTGCAACAGCCGAGCAAATGCCCAGATTTATTGATCATCTGCGCAGTAGTTTTGAGAAATCAAAAACCACTCCCGGCATCGGCGAAAAGATTAAAACCGTGCCGCCGATCATGATTGACCTGCAAGAAGGGGCTCGCGCTTCGATTGTTGGTTTAACCGAGCCAAAAGAAATTTCTTTTGGGCAAAAGGTGTTGATTGGTGAAGTCGGCTCCGGTGCAACCTTTGAGATTCAAAGCCGTCAATGGGACGGATTATTTAGAGAAAATTCTTTAATTTATATCGGTTACGGTAATGTTGTCCTTCGTGTGCTCTCCTTAGCAGGCCGCAAAATTGAGGCCGAGACCGTCCAAGGTGGCACGGTTTATCCAGACACGGACATGCATATTCCCTCCACGCGCAAGACCCCTCGGCTAAGTGATTATAAGTCAGCTGAGCTGGACGTTCTGCTGGCCAAGGGATTTGATTTTCTGGTGCTGCCGGGGGTGGAATCGAAGGAGGATATCCGGGACTTCCGGAAATTTACGGTCGCTAAATCCAAGTCATTCGGGATTGAATCCGCCCCGTGGATGATTTTGCGAGTGGATTCAGCCGCCATTTACGAAAAGCTCGATGAACTTCTCGAGGTTGTTGACGGCGTCCTGATTTCCCGAAAAGACCTCGCACTCTCAATGAATCCCGCGCAAATTCCAATGGTTACCAAAGAGATCATCCAGCGTTGTAATGACCACGCAAAAATTGTTTTAACGGCCAGCGAAATGCTGGGCAGCATGCGCCGCAATGTAACTCCCACCCGGGCTGAAGTGTCCGACATTGCCAATGCCGTGATCGACGGCACTGACGCCGTGATCCTTTCGGAAGAGGTGGCGCACGGGAAATATGCCGCCCAAGCGCTGCAAGTCATGCGGCGCACCATTGCAGACATTGAAAGCAAGACGGGCGAAGAGCCAAATTGGATGAAGCTTGCACCAACGGTCGCCACGGAGATGGACGCCGTTTCTTTTACGGCCTACCGAACGGCCCGGCGGGTTCAAGCTAAGGCTATTGTTTGCATCACAAAAGCAGGCAATACAGCCTTAAAACTCGCCTCTTTCCGCGCTCCTGTTCCGATCATCGCCGTCACTTTTTCACCAGACGTTTTACGCAAACTTTCCGTGGTCCGAGGTGTCGACGGGCTCGTGCTTGGCGTTGATCCAAAAATCGACGACGTGTTGCCCGTGGTCAATGATCGCCTGTTGCGCGACAGTTGGCTGAAGGCTGGTGACCGTATTATTTTCATATCGGTGACGATCTCATCGCTTGGTCGCGAGGCCTCTAACCTGTTCACGGTTCAGCAGTTGGCGTGATGCTTAAGTATCAGGAAATTGAGCATAAATATCTGGTCGACGCCGAGTTCGACTTGGTGGCTTTTGAGGCGTCCGCAAGGCGTTTAAATCCAGAGAAATCAAGTCGCCTCAAGGTCATCGACACTTACTATGTGGTGGAGGCCATGCCAAACCATGTGATCCGCCACCGCGTCGATCAAGAGCTACAGCAGCTCACCATCAAGTCAACTGGCTCGGATAATGAATGTCGGACGGAAGTTAATCTGGACCTTAGCCTTCGGACCGGAAATCAAGCAGATGCTGTGAAGGCTTTTCTTGAGCCATTGAGGGTTCTTTGGTCGGGAACCATTGAGAAAAATATATTTGTTTTTTATTTTTCCAATTGCGAGGTCGTTCACTATAGCGCGCGATCGATTGAGGCTTCTGGCGTAGAAAAGGCTATTCATTGCGTGGAGTTCGAGGCCATCAAAAAGGTTTCTCGTGAAGAATCCTTGGCCACCATTTCTCGCTTTGAAGCGTCATTTGGATTTCAGCACGCCGAGCGCTGCCATCACTCGCTGTTCGAGTTGCTGTTTGGGAGTCAACTCCCCGACGATGTTCGTAAATTTATGAATGCACGGAGATAATAATGGGAACCAAAGAAAAGCTAAGTGAAGATCTAAAGACGGCAATGAAGGCGCGCGATCAGAAAACGATGAGCGTTCTTCGGATGATTCTCAGTGAAATCAAATACACGCAGTCAGCGATCAACATTCACGAGGAGCTTGATGAGGCCGGCGTGATGAAGGTGGTGGCCTCCTATCAGAAGAAGCTTGCGAAGGCGGTTGACGAATTTCCAGATGCAGAAAAAAAAGCCGAAATTCATAAAGAAATTGAGATAGTGGAACGCTACCTACCAAAGAAAATTGGTCCCGAGGATACCGCGCGGGCCGTTGAAGCTGTTTTTTCGGCAACGACCGACCGTACTTTTGGCCTACTGATGAAGCAGGTGCTGGCCCAGCTGGGCAGTGGAGCCGATGGTAAGCTAGTGAGTGAATTGATTAAAAAGCGACTCGAGGCCAAATAGCCAAAAAGCCAAAATCACTCAAGCCCCCACGGCGAAGGCCGTTGGGGGCTTTTGTATGTTCAATCGGCTATAATCAAAGCACGAAGATAGTTGTAAAGAAGTGCGCATTTGCACCGAATAACCGGATGATGATGAAACAAATCATTCGAACAGTGGCAAAAATTAACTCACCAATTCTTCTGGTGATGGCTGCGGCATTTCTTTTTTCAAATTTTATTTCATCGCCGTGTCACGCGCAAAATAGAAATATCGACGGTGCATTTGCCGCGATCGTTATTTCAGAAAACGATATGGCTCCGGCTTTGGATGGTTCGGTAACCGTCTACAAAAAAATTGCGAAGCTCAAACATGCAGCGCAGCCTTCTCGTATTATTTCACTAGATACGGTTCTGGATTTTCAGCCCGTCAGCGCTTCGCAGCTTTCGAGTGCTGTGGCCGCAGGAAAAATTCAGACCGAATCAGAAGATGGAATTAGAATTGCTGTTGAAAAGAAGAACGGCTCAGGAAAAATGCAGCGCATAGAAGCCATCGTATCCGTCGACGATTTAGATCCGATGGAAGAGGCAACAGTAAAACGCCAAGGAATTTCCGTTAGCTTGGGCGAGGAGCATCCGGTGGTGCACGTGTTGTCCACGAGCGTGGGACTTTCCGTGCAACCGCCAACGATTGCCTTGTCAGGAAATGGCTCGTCCGTCGAATTTTCAATTGATGATTTGGCTGGCGTTAACGGCAAAAATATTCAAATTTATCCCCGTGACCCGGCCCTTCTTCATTGGGATGCAAGCACGAGAATATTAACGGCTACGGCGAATCATATTCGAACAGAAGTTTACGTGGCGCGCTCTGGTCAATTGGTGGTCGTGCCGGTCGTAACCGGATCGCCCGCGGCTGTGACGGATAAAGTGGCGACGGCGCATCATGGTTTAGCGCTTCCCCCTGAGCTCGTGCATTTGCCGGAAGCAGAACTTTCCGGAGGTTCAAAGCATGCAATGTTTGCTGCTCAGGAAGAGGACTCTCCTGCCTCGGCTCCTCCTAAAATTGGCCTTGGTATTCACGCGACGAAGGAAGAGGCGGCTCGCGAGGTCCAAGACGCAGCCGAGCAAGAGGTCAAACTTCGTCGGGTTGCGGTGGCAGACAGTCGGCGCAGCCTGCGACTTAAACTTACCGATGATAGAACATCGTCCGCCAGCGACCACGCCTATCCTGTGGCGGGTTCTCAAGTTTATGTTGCGGGGGCAGAGTTTTCTTCGACGAGTGATGCACACGGAGTCGTCTCTTTGTCTGATTTGCCCGGAGGATCGTCCTTGGTCGTGGCGTCAAATGATCCAAGCGGTACCTATGTTCGGACCGCAGCATTAATTAATGTCCCGATTGGTTCAAGAGGCGATGGGCTGGTGCTCCGCGACTTGATTATTCCTCGTGCCCTCGCCTTTGAGGCTTGGACCAGGATGGCCGGCGTGGTTCAAGATCCCTCCTTTGGATCAATTTGCTTGGAATTTAATGGCGCTGCCGTCTCTGGGATTCGTGCGCAATTGGACGTTAAGGGCCAAGGGCCATTTTATTTTAATGCAGATGGTGTGATCGATCATACGGCCGCGGCAACATTCGCGGGTGGTCGTGCTTGTTGGTTTAATGTCGATCTTGGTCCGGTTAATGTCGCTGCCTGGCAGGCTGGCCGTCAGGTGATGGCAAATGAGTTTGCGGTTCTTTCGGGGAGACATACCCACGAACGGGTAAGGGTTCTTTCTGATCCCCAGGGGATGCACGTCCAGTTTGCAAGAGAGCCTGCGGCGCATGAGCAATTGAGTGGTGATTCTGCCCTTCAACGCTACATCGTTGAAGATGAGCAGCAGGCAGTATTGGTGGCCTCGACGCAAAAACTTTTCAAGACCGGAGACAACATCCAAGGGGTAGGTTTCCATACGGCGACGTCAGGTGGCTCTGAGGTTGTTTATCTTGATTCTCCAGATTTTGAACCGGCCATTTACCGGATTGGGGGCGACCAGAAGGGTTTCCGTCAAATCTCAGTATTACCCGCCGTGCCGCGTGGGTTTCTGCAGGACATGGCGGTATTTGCGCAGGAGGCGCAAGAATTTACGGCGGGGGCCGTTCTTGTGGAATATTCTCCGCGCCAAAATCAGAGCCCCGATAAAATTCAGTTCAGGTTAGTCAACGAATATGGACATTCCGTTGTCGAACCTTGGATTTTCAGCGACCTGCCACTCAGTAAGGGAATGTTTTTTAATGTTCCACCCGGAATTTATAGCCTGATTATCGAAGGCAATAACGGTGGTTGGATTGGCGCTGAGACGGTCAGCGTTTATGGCGAGGCATTATCGGTCGTGCAATCAGGCAGCTATTTAGCTGCTCGAATCACGGCAGATGCCCATCATTAGGCGTGTAATGCGCCAGCAAAATCAGACAATGAAATAAGTTTTGATTTGAAGCGTGATCCGGACGAGTGCAACCAGATGGCCAGATCTAGTGCGCCTTCGGCAAAGAGGCTTCGCGAGTAAGCCCGGTGGGTTAGGATGATCTCATCGTGGCTTCCCATGAAACGGATCTCGTGCTCGCCAAATACGCCGCCCCCCCGGATGGAAGTTATCGTGACTGGGCTAGCCGAGGCCGGTTGATTTTCCATGAGCCGATCCGACAACATTTTTGCCGTCCCGCTTGGGGCGTCTTTTTTCATGCGGTGGTGGGATTCTACAATGGCAATGTCGGGCTTTGAATCTTTCAAGATGCTTTGAACCCGCAGAGCTGCCTCGATTGTCGCAAAAACTCCCCGGCTAGTATTTGGCGCAATGAAAATGCAGCCTTTCGGCATTGATTCGGCAAGGTGAGCCCAATTTTTGCACGCTGCCTCGCTGAGGCCCGTTGTTCCAATCAAAATCTGCGGCCGTTTTTCTGGCGCGATTTCCCGCATCGCTTGAAGGAGCAAAGCATTTCCCTCTGCCAGTGAAAAGTCGATTACGACATCAACACCGTGAGAGATTGCATGGGCAAGTTTCTCTGCACTGACGGGCCTACCGGTGAGCAGCGTGTCACCGATAAATGTGCGGCCCGAGCCACCCATAAGATTGATTGCATCACGACGGCCTTCGATGGCCGTCTGAATTTCAAGTCCCATTCGGCCAGAGGCACCGTGCAGCCATACGCGCGTGCATTTGTTTTGGCTCATGTGAGGGCGCTCCTTGTGGCTGCCAGAGAAGCCTCGATCAAGGCAGAGCTGGCTCCAGTGACCGGCGCCATCGGCGCACGCAGACTGCGGGAAATGAGGCCCGCTTGGGCTAAAGCCTCTTTCACTGGACCCGGATTTGACTCACAAAACATGACGTCCATGAGGGGTTGCAGGATGTTGTGCAGGCGCAGTGCTTCGGCAACATCATGCGATTCCCAGGCCTGGAATAACTTCACTAACGCCCCAGGCAATACGTTTGATAGCACGCTGATGACACCGGTGCCGCCGAGGACAAGGCTTGGAAGAAACGTGATGTCATCGCCTGAAAGAAAGGCCGTGCCAAACTTTTTTGTTTTATTGATTGCTCGCGTAAGAAATGCCAAATCGCCGGTGGCTTCTTTGACGCAGGCAATGCCTTTGATCTGGCATAGGTCAGCTAGGACTTCTGGGCTTAACATTTGTCCCGTTCTCCCGGGGACGTGGTAGAGGCACACGGGAACCGACACGCTTTCGGTGATCGCTGTGAAATGTATTTTCAGACCTGCCGGGGAGGGTTTGTTGTATGGCGGTGTTACGATTAAAAGTGAATCGGCTCCGGCATCGACGCAAAGGCGTGAAAGTTCCACGCTCTGCTCAGTGTTGTTCCCGCCGCTGCCGGCCATTAATCGAATTGAAGCGGGTAATACGGCTCGAGCTTTACGAACGAGAGAGATCTTTTCTTGGATGGTGAGGGTCGGACTTTCGCCGGTGGTACCTGATACGACGACCCCTGAAACACCACCCTGTGCTTGCAGCTCCAGAAGTTTTTCCCATGCATGCCAATCAAGTGAATGGTCTTCCTTGAACGGGGTGACGATGGCGGTCCAAACGCCTTTAAATTCCGTGTCGAGTTTTGTTTTGTTGTGGCTCGCTGTTGATTTGGTCATCGCTTGCTCCTGAATGAAATCTCGGGGCGCAGGTCATCAATATCACTTTTCGGCGCAGTTTTAAGGCCGCATCCGCCATTCACAGCCCCTGAAAACAGCATTGCAATTAACAAGGTCACTAAAGGGAAACGCTGTGCCCGCTCGGTGAACTTGCTAAGAAGCTGCATGGATTTCCATGCTCCACGGGATTTTTCTGCGGATTTGCCCTGCGCCAATGGATCATGGGCGGTCAAACTTTGAAATCGTTCTAAGGTTCTCGGCATCAATGCAGGATGAATTTTACCCAGCTCGCTAATGATGACCTCGCGAGAGGAGAGGCCATGTTTTTCCGTATAAGAGATCAGCCCGATGACGGACTCCTCGGCGTCCTTTCCTGAGAGGCCAGCCAGCATGGCATCTGCAATCAAGTTGCCGCGCAAAGACTCAACCCGTTGGCGCTGCAGGGTGCTGAGGTCAGCGCCTAGCCGTCCTGGCATCAGAGGGATGCTTTCCGCTTCAAGGTCAAGGATTGCGCTTGTCATGCTTGCCAGAACCATCATCACATGGTGGCGAGCAACTTCCATGGCGACAAATCCAGGTCCCCGGGGCCAAGTGAAACTGAATAGTCTTGTGGCTTCGGTTTGCAGCCAGGTGCTGCGCAATTCAAGTAAGACGCTGACCGGGAGATCCAAGTTGCTGGAAGTTTGGGTGGAGAAGTGGGTCGTAAATTGAGCCAGGCTGGCCACCTCCAAGGCGACGCGCCTTATGAAGTATTCTTCGTCTTGGCCAAGGGCCGTCTCATGGGCGAGGCCGCGCATCCCCGTTCTTTCGGCGACCGTCAATTCGGCACTGTCATTGTCTGAGGGGGGATGAGGATCGGCATGCCAGGTGTTCAAGCGTTCAGAGATAGCCTCTAAGGCCTCAACGCAACGGTCGATCCGTTCAGCCATATCTACAATTAAACTAGAAAAAAGGATTTCATCGCCAGGCTCTTGATTGTCTCGGTAGATGACAATGCTGCGATTTAAGACCATTTCGGAATTCTTTAAGGTGGTTTGACCCCAGCGGTTCAAAATTCCAACGAGATCCTTTGACCATGCCTTTATGCCGTGACGGAAGAGGTTGAGGATCAAACGGTCACGGCCATATCGGGACTCAAGGAGGCGAAGGAATTCACAGCCCGATCGCGACAGCCAAAGCAAGGGTGGATCTTGACGGGAGATTGAGTTGGACGATTGCATCGCAGCAAGATCAGTGCGCAGAGAGTCGATATGCCGGCTGGCAACCAGTCCGGAATCGCTCAGAGCGCCAGCCACGGCCATCAGGAATTCGCTGGTTTGGGCCATTTCAATGCGGGCCCAGGCAGCAGGATCGAGTGACAGCCGTTCGAGCATGGAATCCTTCCTGGAGCCCGCATGGCAGAGGGCTCTTTACCTCAGGTTCAAAATTTGAACGCTGCGTAAGATTGTAGCAGTACAGAGGCCGCTGGGGCATTGTCGGAAACTTTTAGGGCATCTCCAGCCTTTGCATATCCAACCTCCACCCCGTACTCAAATTCACGTGACGCCGTGACACCGTATTTTACGTCTAATTCTAGGCCCATATTACGGCCATGATAACCAACTGGCTTATCCCCTGCTGCGGAGGCGTAGTAGGAACGAACGCCGTCAGGCAACGAAGCGTTTAGGTGTGCGGTAAGAAGTTTTATTTCAAATAAGCCGTATTCTAGGCTGTCGAGGCGGTAGCCAAGGCCAAATAGCGTCGCGTTCATGACGCGCTGCGGATTGTAGATTCCCGGTAGGGCAGTGTCTTCTGTTCCAGATTTTCCATTGAACAAGATTAATGCCGGGCGATAATTGCGGTGGAATCCCATGGTGCTTGTTTTCGAAGCCCTCTGCGATTCGCCCATGGTTTTCAAGTCGACATCAGAAACGCCAGATTCATCGTGAAAGTAGCCGTTTTGATCACCCGGTGCGTAGGCGTAGTCCAAAAATAGCACCTGCCGTGATGCGTTTCCTTGACGGTAGTCCATGGGGCCAAGGGCACTGCCTTCGCGGGCTAAGGTCCACTCAAGGGCACCGGCAAAGCCAACAGATTGGAGGTCGTTGCTTGCGATGTCGCCGTTGTCAAAACGCGCGCCGCCGAGGCCGATCCAGTTTGGGTCGGCCGATCGTCCAAGGCGGAAGAGCAGCTCATTTTTCAGAGTTAAGTTCGACAAGAATAATCCGGTGTAGATGTCCACCATTTTGAGGTCCGTCTTGGTCTCCTTGCCAATTACGTTGGCAAAGTAAATGCCAATTTGTTTGGTGAACGAAGAGCCAGCATTTGCCTTGCGGTCGTCGAATTCAATGGTGAAGAAAAACTGGTCGATGTCATCAGATGGTCTGTTGGCACCGAAGGCGCCGTGGCGTGTGTTGAATTCGGTTTCACTGGTGCTATCTGCAAGGGGACGGTCATACGGATTATCAATCCAATCGCCAGTTTCGGAGATCTTATCGTAGCCAACCTTGAAGCCGATGCTTTGCGATTTTTGAATATTCACATGGCAGTCGACACCGTCATAGATGCTCGAGTCCACATCAAACGGCTTGGAACCGCTGTCCATCATGACACCTAGGCCCCAATCCCGCGGGCGTCGGCCGGCTTCCACAAGGCAGAGGTCAAACGCTTGACGGGCATAGGCGCGCGTCACAATGGGTGTGTAAGGCTTATAGGCTGGGTGGCCCGTGTCCTGATTGCGTCCAGTACAATCGGTCGACGTGGTGTACGTGCCGTTACCTGCAGGCACGCGGCGCGTTGCACAGTCATTTGGGTTGGCGGTGTCGCCCAAAAAGAATGTTCGTGGGCTATTTGTCAGGCGCATTTCCGTGAAAAAACTTGATCGTTCGTTCATTCGCGCTTCGGCTTCCAGACGAAAGCTTTGCTCGATGGCTTGATAGGTGCCGCGGTCTGCGGCAAAGCCTGGATTTTTTTCAGTCGCGCCGCGAAGGGAATAATGCCCATTGCCATCCAGGAAGAATGCCTGAGCACTGCCAGACGCAGTGACTCCTGAGAGGGCCATTGCGAATGCAATGCGGTTAATCTTTTTAGCCATTTTCAATCATCCTTTTCTTCCGGTCCACTGTCCGGACGGTCTGGAACTTCAAGCCTAAGGCGCTGAATTTTAATGCAGCTGCCGGTGTCTTCATCGATGTCTGCAATCACACAACACAACCAGAGATCGCCGCTGGCGGGCTGAAAATTTTTCTTTTCGCCGGTCATCAATCTTTTAATTGCGGCTTCTTTACGGATTCCGATCACAGAATCATACGGCCCCGTCATACCAACATCCGTTATGAAACCGGTTTTTCCACCAAGAATTCGTTCGTCCGCCGTCGGAACATGGGAATGGGTGCCGTAGACGAGGGAAACACGTCCTGCCAAGTGCTGGGCGACGCCCTGTTTTTCACTTGTGGCCTCGGCATGAATGTCCAGAATGCGGACTTTTACCGCCTGGGGGATCAGGTTCAACATCCGCTCCAGGTGTAGGAAAGGCGAAAGGTTGTCAGCATGCATGAAGGTTTTGCCAATCACATTCATGACGGCAAATTGTTTTCCACTTTTTGTTCGCAGAACTCGAACTGCTTTTGCAGGGTCGTTTACATTCATCATATTTGCCGGAAGAACAATTCGTTCGGCCTGTTCGGCAAATCGAACAAACTCACGTTTGTCGTGCCAATGGTTGCCCATGGTGATGCAATCGATGCCATGCAGTGAAATAAATTGTTCGTAGATTTTTTCAGTGAGGCCGAATCCGCCGGCTGCATTTTCGCCGTTAACAAGTACCGCATCCGGATTGAACTCCAGGCGCAGCGACGGGAGAAAGTGGCCCAAGGCCTGCCGGCCAGCCTTTCCCATGATGTCACCAATGGCAAGGATACGCATCACTTGGCGAAATCCACGCCTTTGCTCTCGCGCAGTACGGTGATTTTCACCTGACCCGGAAAGTTTATTTCTTGACGCAGACGCGATGCAATTTCATTCGAAAGGTCAACGGCTTCTTGATCACCAAGGGTGCTCGGATTGACGATCACTCTGATTTCACGGCCGGCCTGGATCACATAAGTTTCTTCGACACCACGCATGCCGCGGACCACGTTTTCCATGTCTTCAAGGCGTTTGACGTAAGATTCAAGTTGCTCTTTGCGGGCCCCTGTTCGGGTTCCCGACAAGATGTTAGCGGTGTGCAGGATCACGGCAAGCGGAGAGGCAAAGGTAAGATCTTCAGAGTGGTGCATCCGGATCGCTTCGACGATATCAGCTGGTTCGTTGTAGCGAGCGCAGTAGTCGGCGCTAATCTGGGCATGATGTCCCTCGACTTCTTGACCAACGGCCTTTCCAAGGTCGTGCAACAAACCGGCGCGCTTTGCCTTTTTTACGTTAAGTCCCATTTCACTGGCGAGCATTCCGCAAAGGTGCGCCGTTTCGATGGCGTGGGCCAGAACGCTTTTCTGTCCGCTGGTCCGGTATTTTAGTTTTCCTAAAAGTTTTGCGAGTTCCGGATGCAGGTCGGTAATTCCAGTTTCGAAACAGGCCTGGTCCCCAGTCTCTTGAAGGATCTGGTCAAACTCAGCCTCGACACGTTTCGCGGTTTCTTCAATGCGTGCCGGGTGAATGCGGCCGTCACCAATGAGGCGCTCGAGGGTGACTTTGGCAATTTCGCGGCGCAGCGGATTAAAACACGAAATAATGACGGCTTCCGGAGTGTCATCAATGATCAGGTCCACTCCGGTGGCTTGCTCAAGGGCCCGGATGTTGCGTCCCTCGCGGCCGATGATGCGGCCTTTGGTGTCCTCCGATGGCAAGGAAACAACAGAGACGGTCGAGTCACTAACGAATTCGCCTGAGATTCGTTGCACGGCAAGACTCAAGGCGGAGCGGGCGCGATTTTCAGACTCGGCCTTGGTTTCTTCTTCAATCCGCCGGATGGTTTCCAGGGATTCTCTGCGGGCTTCGGCTTCCATGTTGCGCATGAGTTCGCGTTTGGCATCTTCAGGCGACATGTTCGCGATTTGTTCGAGAAGCTTTGAAGTTCGCTCGATTGATTTTTCGTGTTCTACATTAAGGCGCTGAAAGCGTTGCTCTTCTGCGAGCATTTTGCTTTCTTGCGAGATCATGTCTTTTTCCCGGCGTTCGACGGTCGACATTTTACTGTCGAGGGCCTCTTCTCGTTGCTTGAGTTTTTGTTCTAGTTTTTGAACCTCACCCTTGCGTTGACGGGCTTCGTCTTCAAAGGTTTGGCGGTTGCGCCGGCTTTCTTCCTTGGTGTCGCGAACGGCGCCTTTGATCAGTTGGTCGGCTTCGCGGCGCGCCTCTTCAAGGATTCGTTTGGAATCAGACTGTGCGTTTTCGAAAGCGAGGGCAAGCTGACGACGATGAAAGAAAACTCCAAAGATGAGTATGCCAATGGCAAGACCGGCCACGACAATTGCGGCAATGACGATTGAATCCACGACGATATCCTCCAACAGCCCTCGGGCTGGATGCGTTTCTAGGAAGTCCCAAGCTATCTGTTCGACTGGGGTTTTTCAATTCCTTAAAACAAAAAACCCGGGGGCTTTCGCCTCCGGGTTTGCTGCTTCAAACACTTGTCCTGAGCCTAGTTCAACCCACCAAACTACTGTTTGGTGACGTTAAACTCAGCGCGGCGGTTTTTCTGCCAGGATTCTTCCGTATGACCGTCGTTAGCCGGGCGCTCTTCACCGTAGCTAATGGTCGATAAGCGGGCAGCTTCCACGCCAAGATTGGTCAGGAAGGTTTTGACCGCTTGGGCACGACGTTCACCGAGGGCCAAATTGTACTCGATGGAGCCGCGCTCGTCACAGTGGCCTTCAACTTGAAGGACCGTGCCCGAGTGAGCCTTCATCTGCTCAGCCATTTTGGTCAATTGTGCTTGGGAGGAAGCACTGACCGTATAATCATCAAAGTTGAAATAAACTGGACCGACCGTTACGCCACCAACCGTTTTCATTTCAGTTGGAGAAGCTGGTTCGCCAGAGCCGCCTGCCCCAACGGCCTCAGCTGTTTTCTTTTTATCATCCGTACAGCCAGCGGCCGAAAAACCAACAGCAACAACAACTGCTGCAACAGAAAAAGCCTTCTTAAAAAACATGCGAGGTCTCCTTCGATTAATCGCTATCAGTAGCGTGCCGAGTCCGGATTAAAATTGCAAGCTATTAACATCACTGATTTATGCCGGGCTCAATTTAAGCTTTTCAGCCAGCCGGTGTTGGATCCCATTGAAGCTTCCGCTGGACATGAAAATCACGGCATCTCCGGGCCGAAGGGCCTCGCTCAATTCAGCCAGCAAATCCTCGTGAGTGCTGTACGCCTTGGCTTTCGTGCCAATGGCGTCGGCCATGGCGCCGGTATTCATTCGTTCCCCTTCTGGAATTTTTTTGTCTTCTGGGCATGGTCCGATAAAAATCCGGTCCGCCATGCCTAGTTTTTGGGCAAACGCATTTTGAAATACATTGCGCCGGCTGGTGGCATTTCGGGGATCGAAGGCAACAAAGAGGCGGCGTTTTGGGAAGGCCGTTCGAAATCCGTCAATGACCAAGCCGACGGCGGTGGGATGATGGGCAAAGTCCTCGTAGACGTCGACCCCTCCGCTGCCCGCGAGATGGTCGAGGCGGCGCCTGACGTTTTTGAAGGAAGCCAACGCGGCTTGAATCCGCCTACCGTCCACCGTGTTTTTAAGCAGCCCTCGCTCGGCGAGGGATTCCACGCAGGCGATGACCTGGGCGATGTTGGCGATGTTGTGTTTGCCCGATAAATGGGTCTCGATCGCGATGTCCCCAAGGGTTCTGGTCGTGACGATTGCACGCCAGGTTTGTTCGTCCGGCCGATCTGCAGAGGCGGTGACTCGACTGACCGATACATCGGATCTTTTGGTCATGCCCATCGTCGCCACACGGACGACCTTTGCCCGTGGCGATATTTGACCTAAGAGGCGCGCGATCCCCGGGTCGTCGACATTGGCAAAAATCACGCCATCGGCAGGAACAAGAGCGCAAAGCTTAATGAACTGGGCTTCAATGGCCTCGACGTTTGGATAGATATCGGCGTGGTCAAACTCAAGATTGTTTAAGATTAAGTGGTGCGGGTGATAATGCAGAAATTTCGGCCCTTTGTCGAAGAAGGCCGTGTCATATTCGTCGCCTTCAATGACAAACGTTTTGCCTGTTCCAAGGTGAAAACTTCGCGGGAAATTCAGCGGGATGCCACCAACGACAAAGCTTGGATCTTCACCAAGTTCGGTCAACATGTGCGCCAGAATGGACGTGGTCGTGGTTTTGCCGTGGGTTCCGGTGACCACCACACCGATTCGGGACTTAATAAAGGTGTCACCACAGATCGCTGGAAAACTTGTGTAAGGAATGCCGGAGGCCAACACGTATTCGAGTTCAGGATTCCCGCGGCTCAAGGCATTTGCAATGACGGCCAGATCCGGCTTAGCCCTCTTTAGGTTTTCTTCGTTGTAGGGAGTAAAAATTGGAATATTCAGCTCGTCAAGCATGGTGGACATCGGAGGATAAATTCCGACGTCGCTGCCACAAATTTCGTATCCGGCCTCTTGAAGCAAACCCGCCACCGAGGCCATGCCAGTGCCCCCAATTCCAACGAAATAAATCTTTTTCACGACTCGGCTCCTTTTGACGTTTGCCCAAAATTCCACTCAAGTTTTACGGCACCTTTTCTGGAATGCGAAATGTGCGCCCTTGCGCCAATGCCAAGAGGCCAGTTCGGAGCTACATGACCAAAATCCCGACTGCGGTAACTTGGCGTCGTTCCCACGCGTTTAGCCAATTCAGAATAAACGAAATCGGCACAGTCTGGGATGTTTTGCCCAAGTTGGGTCAGGGTTCCCCAGACGATAGCTCGGACGCCGTCGAGGAGTCCCGCCTGCTGCCATTGGTTAAGGAACCTGGCGAGGCGGGCAGGATGTTCACCGATGTCTTCAAAAAACAAGATGGCCCCATGGAAACTTGACGGCAAATACGGTGTTCCGATCAAATTGGTTAGTACGGAAAAGCATCCACCAAAGAGCCATCCGTCAACTTCAACGGGTCCCGGACTCGCGCCGTTGCTTGTGTATTCTAAATTGATCGAACTGCCCCGAATGGTCCCACGAATCAGGTCCAACAATCGTGTGATGTCGGGGGCATTGGAAGGGTTGTCGATCGCACCCTCGGGCCAAAGGGAAGTTGCCGGCATTGGGCCGTGAATGCCGCTCCAGCTGAGCTGCTGCCAAAGCGCGCTGTGCAGGGCGGAACTATCTGAAAATCCAACTAAAATTTTTGGATGAGCGGCATTTTTAATCAAGAGATCCCAGGGCATCAGCGGTAAAAGATCTGACGCCCCGTAGCCACCCCGGGCACATAGAACAACAGTTGATTCATTTTCGAGCAGGGCTGTGGTAAGCAACTTGGCTCTAAGTTCAGCCGGAGCCGCAACGTAAGCCCACTCGGGATCGGGGGGAAGATCGTTAAAGATCACCCGTATCCCTTGGCGTTCAAACTCTTTGAGCTTTGCCGGAAGTAAATCCTGCTGCTCGCGGCTGGATGTTCGGATGATCCGAATTGCGGTTGTTGGGCTTGTCGTGATGGTCGCGATGTGTTTTTTTGTCATGGTGACAAGATTATAACCCCTGACGAATGGAATCGGTATCGCAATGGCATATCGCTTCGATTGCAAATACTTCACAGGCTACAAGCCATGCGGCTGGAAACGGCCCTGTGACGGCTGTTCACACTACGAGCCCGTCACAAAACGGATTGCAGTTGTGAGCCTTGAGGCCCTTGGTGCGGTCCTTCGGTCGACCTGCCTTCTGCCGGCCATCAAACGGGAATGGCCCGGATGCCACATTACGTGGATCACCTACCCCAACGCCAAGGCCCTTCTCGATAACAATCAGATGATTGATCGCTTGCTCGTGGTTGATGTAACGACCCAAGCCGTATTGGAGCATTTGAAGTTTGACGTGCTGCTCGCCGTCGATAAATCGATCGAGGCCGGAGCATTGGCCGAACGCATCCAAGCCACTGAAAAACGCGGTTTTGGTTTAGATGCCAATGGCGTGATCCGGCCCCTGAATCCAGAGGCTAACTACCAGTATGACGTCGGTCTGAGCGATGAGCTCAAGTTTTTTATCAATCAAAAGGCCGAGACCCAGCAAATCACCGAATCAATGGCCCTAAAGTGGCAGCGTGATCCTTACCTTCTTGACTTGCGCGACCACGAGATGGCGGAGGTGTCCGCGCGCCGTACGGAGTTGTTGCAGCGCAAAGGGTTCGATGGAAGTGCGGCTGGCACACCGTGGCGCGCAATCATTGGCTACAACACCGGATGTTCTCTCCTGTATCCTTATAAGAAGTTCACGGTGGAGCGTTCAATCGAAGTCATCCGGATGTGGCGGAAAGCCTTTCCCGACTGTGCGGTTGCGTTGCTTGGTGGGCGTGAGGACACCGACCGCCAAGGTGCAATGAAAGAAGCCTTTGCCACCGACGAGGGCGTGATCAATACGCCAACCTCCGGTGGACTTCGTTCGGGTATGTTGTGGATGGGTGCCACCGATTTAGTTTTGTCGGGTTGTTCTCTTGGCATGCACATTGCGATTGCCTTGAAGAAGCCGGTCATAGCCTGGTTTGGGGTCAGTTGTTCTCAGGAGGTCGACCTCTACGATCGCGGCGCCAAAATACAAGCCTCAGTTGGCTGTTCGCCGTGTTGGAAAAAGGCCTGTACCAACGAACCCAAGTGTTTCAATGAAGTTTCGGTCGAGTCGATACGATTAGCGACGGCCGATATCCTGACAACATCTCAAGTATTTGGCGAGAACAAGCGATGACCTTGATACCCAAGACCCTGAAGTGTTTGGTTGGTTTATTGGTGTGTGGTCTGACCGCAACTTTTGCTCAAGCAAAGCCGCTGTCGGATCATGGGCCCCGTCACAGCGTCGGTCACAGCGTCGGTCGCGGTCCAGATGCCGAAAGTGCTTCGCGTAACGATTGGTTTCGCCATCACGACCCGGCATCGACGACACCCTCAAAAGCGATTGGTAATGAAGTCATTTATCAGGTTTTTCTTGACCGTTTTGCGAACGGTACCAAATCTAACGATTGCCTTCACGAGGGCCGTTTTTGCGATCCGAATCATCAGAATTTTATGAAATATTTTGGCGGCGATTTGCGTGGTGTTATCGATCACCTGCCCTACATCAAAGGACTTGGCGCGACGCGCCTTTGGTTATCTCCGGTTTTTGAAAATCAGCACGTCGTCGTACCCTTTACTCGCAATGGTAAACGCGTCGAAGTGACTTCCTACCACGGCTACTGGATGTCAGACGCTTTCCGCCTGAACCCATTTTTTACTGATAAGGGCTCACAGGATTTTGCTATTATGGAAGAATTGGGCCGCAAGTCCGGACCTGAACTTGGCCTTTATTTGGATACGGTAAATAACCACACCAATCCGGCAAATGCTTCCCGGGAGAGTTTGGAATACCTAAACCGAATCGACCCAATCCCTGGTCTACCGGCGGCGGCGCGTCGAGGCAGCATTTTCCGCAACGCTGAGTTCATGGCGAGCCTTGATTCGGGCGACGGATGGTTTCATCCCTTTGGCCCAATCCAAGATTTCACCGATACGTTTGAACTTGAGAACCATCAGCTCGCGTCTCTCGCTGATCTTGATCAATCCGTTCCAGCCGTCAAAAAATACCTCTACGATTCCCACGATTTTTGGATGGAGAAGGTGCCAAATCTGGTTGGCTTTCGGTTTGATGCCGTGCGCCACGTCCCGACCCCATTTTGGCAAGACTTAGAGGGCTATCTGGAGAAACGTTATGGTCGGATGGAAAACATCGGTGAGTTCTACGGTGAGTGGACCGGTATGCCGACCTTCCGAGATTTTTACCGCCGAAACAAGATGACCCTCTTTGATTTCGAACTCCGCTACGCAGCGAAAAAAGCTTTTATGGAGGACGCCAGTTTTGATCTTTTGCCGCGCCTTTGGGCCGCTGATCCTGAACTTGGCGATGCGCGCGGTTTGGTCACCTTCATTGATAATCACGACATGCCGCGCCTTCGTGGTGTGGGCTTAGAAGCCCGTCGCATGCGTCAGACGATCGGTTTGATGTTTGCAATGCGTGGCGTGCCTTGTATTTACTACGGCCTTGAACAAGATCTTTATATTCCTGGCGACGACGGCGACCCTTACAATCGTCCAATGATGCGGTCGTTTGATCAGGGGCATGACTTCTATCGTTTGATCCAGCGCCTTGCCGGACTTCGCAAAGCCAATCCGGCGCTACGTTACGGGGCGACCCACCTGGTTCACCTGTCCAAGCACATCGTGGCCTTCGAACGAGTGGACGGCGAGCATAAGGTCTTCTTCGCGACGTCAAAAAATCCAAGGGTAGGACCAGACCGCTTTGAAATTAAGGACTTGACGATGCCCGATGGGCGTTACGAAGATGTTTTAACTGGGCGTGAATACAGGGTTCAAGGGGGTGTTATGCCAGTCGAACTCACCGATGGTGCAATGATTGTCCTATCGACAACCCTTAAAAAGCGCAGTACATAATCGGCTCTCTTTCAGGTAATCCGTTTGGGGTTCCTATCCAAATCGGGGTGTAGCGCAGTTGGTAGCGCGCGTCGTTCGGGACGACGAGGTCGCAGGTTCGAATCCTGTCACCCCGACCATTCTTCAGAATCACCTTCCACCGCCTTCAAGGCGACAACATCAGCAACTGGTTTTAAATAAGAATAACCCACACTTACTCGCTCGCCTGAAGGCTCGCTTGCGGGCATCAGAATTGGGTTCGAACAGACTTTTTTGAGGTGTG
>CAMDHM010000022.1 GCA_945898195.1 Pseudobacteriovorax antillogorgiicola
TCCTAGCATGTTCCTCGATGTGTTCCCGCCAACGAGTCGATGCCTGGTGTGATGTCGAGTTCATAAAAATCCCCTTCATGATTTATGAAGGGGAGATCTTGGACGGAAATCAAGCGGCGCGGAAGATGTCGATCATGGAGCGCTTACGAAATATCAAAGCTTTTGTTAGGCAAAAGCAAAGAAAAGTCCATATCCTCCGAAAATCGGTCAAGTCCATATAAAATTCGCAGTGTAGTCCCGCCATAGAAAGCACCTATCTCGAAAAATTTAGCGCGCCAAAGTCCAAGCAACGCAATCTCTTGGATGATTTCCTTCAATGCGTTTTCGTCGTCCGCAAGCGAATTGCAATCATATTTTTCAAGCATATTTTTGACGATTTTATTCATGTTGTGCCTTTCGAGCGACGGTGACGAGAAAGTCCACTAGTCGCTGTGGAAACACTTTGCGAATCGCCCTTAGCTCTGTCAGCCGAAGCTTTGGCAGACAATCGGTGTCTATGCGCATGGAAGCCAGCCACTCCTCGACGTCCACAGAAGATTCAATGCCCTCGACTTTCTGCAAAAGTTCGAAAAGAGCCTTCTCGCGGCTAGCAATCAAAAAGGAACGATGTTGATCAAGACGCACTTTTTCGATCGAAACGCGATACTGCTTCATGGGCATAACGTCATAGACGAATCGACCAATAGGTGTGTCAATTACCTTATTTCGATTTGGCGTGCGCGAATACATAACTTCTGTACGTTCGGGAATTAAATTATAAAACGCGAGCGCTGATAGACCACTGACATAAGATGGGCCATAAATAATATTCGCAAGTATCGCATCTGAATAAGGCTTCTTATATTCGGGGCCAAGTATGTAAATACCCTTTTTGACCCGAACAGTTTTATTCGTACGAATAAGCTTTGTCACTTGCTCACGCGGTCGCAGGCTCATTTAGTCTCCAGTATGTCGTTATTATAGCGACATACTGGAAATGGCTCGCGGTCCGCTGTCTAAGGCGGGAACGGCTGCGGGATAAATCGTGAAGTGTGCTTGAATTTCCTACAATCATGTCAGGTGCAGGCAAGTGGAGCAGTTTAAATAGGTTAATTTAAAATTAACGAAGTGTGGCTCTGGTTATTATTTATATATATTAATACTCCGTGCAAAAGGTTAATAACTAATAACTTTTTAAATAATTTCGGAGACCATTTATGAAAACGACAGTCAAATGGATTATTGGCCTACTAGCAATCACAGTCTGCCAGTCGAAGGCATTTGCTCAAGGGCAACCTCGGGCTGGTTACACATGTGAGGGCAATGTCGCTCCAAGTGTGGATCGCCCAGGCATGGCTGGTGCCTATCAGATCGACATCAAGTTCTACGACTCTGCCTATTCCGTTGGGGATACGCGTCTTTATTACCAGCGTTGGGAATTGCCTCCCAGTAATGTTTGGATGATTGCCCGTTACAGCTACGAGATGCGTTGCGCTGTGGCAGCTGATGGTCCGACCATGTGCACCGAAAAGACACCGGATCTTAATGAGCCTGAAATGTTCGACGTTCGTGTCATCCACGATCAGTTTCGCGGTGATGGCGTCGAAATCTCCGTCCGGGACAAAGCTGACTGGAGTCGCCGCGGCGTCGTCGGATTTATTCCCTGCCAATACACCCGGTATTAAAAAACGGCGGTATTTTCGGAGTTTACTTTGGTTGCGCCCGAGGGGCCGCGGTGCCCCCTCGGTTGGCGATGCAAGTTATCGGCTCAATAGCCAAACGAAGATGAGAACTTCGTCCGCGGATGGGACCTTTTGGCGGCTTTCTTGACCGTCGTTGCTCCGTCAAGGGTGTAATCATCCACGTCGTCCATCTTGGCGACCATGCGCATGCCGTGTGGATGATTGCTCTCCCCGGTCACGACATATTCGGCACCATCTGGCGCGACGAGGGCCTCTTTGTTCGATGTTGATGCGCAGCCGGTTGCCGACGCCATCACCATGGCTGCCAATGCAGCTTTCACGATAATTTTCATGATGCGTTCTCCTCTAAATGCCCCCGGACCACATGGTTCGTAAGGGCAAGAGGGTATTCGGACGGGGGGCAGGCACCTTTAGGGCTAATTCAATAAAACACGAAATTACGGTGTGACTATAAACGGTTGCGACCCATTAATTCATGGTTGTGCAGCGATGATTTTCTGCCCTTGCATGTACGGTACGAGAACGTCGGGTATTTTAACGCTGCCATCGGCTTGCTGATAGCACTCGAGCAGTGGAATCAGAACGCGTGGGGTTGCAATCGCCGTGTTGTTCAAAGTGTAACAGGTTTTGACCTCGCCAGACTTAGTCCGGTAGCGCATTTGCAGGCGACGCGCCTGAAAGTCGTGAAAGGTTGAGCAGCTGTGAGTCTCGCTATAGGCCTTGCGCGAAGGCATCCACGTTTCGATGTCGTGCTTGCGGACTTGGCCCTGACCCAAATCTCCTGTGCAGACGTAGACCACGCGGTAGGCGAGGCCTAAAGCCTGCAAGACATCTTCGGCATTTTTTAATAGTTCTTCGTGTAGTTTTTCGGATCCTTCAACGTCAGCAGGTGCAATGATTACCTGTTCGATTTTTTGGAACTGATGAACGCGGTAAAGACCCTTGGTGTCCTTTCCGTAGGTCCCTGCCTCGCGGCGGAAACACGAACTCCATGCCATGATGCGGCAGGGTAGTTCGGATTCTTGCAGGATTTCGCCGCTATAGTAACTGGTCAGACTGACTTCGGCGGTACCAACTAAGGCACGTTCGTCTTTTTCAACGTAGTAGGCTTGGTCACGTCCGGTTGGGAAGTATCCGGTGCCAATCATCGCTTCTTCTTTGACCAGCACAGGCACCGTCAATGGTGTGTAACCACGTTCACACAATTTATCGAACGTGTAGCGCAAGACTGCTTGCTCCAGTCGCGCCCCGTCGCCCTTCAGAATATAAGATCGGCTGCCGGCAAGTTTTACGCCCCGCGCAAAATCAACGATCCCAAGTTTTTCGCCGACGATGGCATGGTCGAGTGGTTCGAAATCAAATTTAGGTATTGCGCCCCAGCGTTTCACTTCAACGTTTTCTGTGTCATCGCGTCCGATGGGCACATCTGCGCGCGCAGGCGCTGGGACGAGGAGCATCATCGCATTAAATTCGCTGCGACAAGCTTCCAGATTTGGGGCGATTTCTTCCATGCGGGCTTTGAGGCTTTGGACTTGAGACTTCAACGAATCGCGTTCAGAAATAGCCGCCTGAGCAATGGTTTTTGACAGTCGGTTGCGCTCGGATTGTAGGGTTTCTGTCTCGGCCTGTAGGCTGCGGACGATCCCGTCCAATTCAAGGAGCTTCGCAATGTCGATCTTTAGGTGTTTGTCTTTGGCGCCCTTGGTGACGAGTTCTGGATTTTCACGGATGAATTTGATGTCAAGCATGATGGCCACCGATTTGAAATTGAAGCTGTGCCAGTTCGTTGGAGCAGGTACTATATCGGCAAATTGTTCCGCCGCAAACTGGAGACCTTCAGTGACATTTCCCCGTTGCAATTTAATTTGGCGATTTTTACTGGCAACCCTACTGGCGCTTTGCCTAGCCTCAGGGATTTCATCGGCCCCCGTCCGGGCACAACCCAAAAGCGATATTTGGGCACCGGCTCTGAGCTTGCTTTTGCCAGGGTTTGATCAGTGGTGGGAGCAAGACTACGGTGCCGCAGCGGCATATTCGGGAATGTGGTTGGGTGGGAACGCCCTTGCGGTTTCTGGGCTGAAGGCCCTCCAAGGGCGCCAGGATCTTTCTGGAAGCGATCGTTTGAGCTCTCGTGATGGCGATGTCCGGCGGGCGATGCTGGGCAGCCAGATGGCCTTTGCGGCGGGCAGCTACAGTACCTTGCATGCTTTCCGAAATGCCGTGGATTCGAGGCGTGAGTTTGGCCAATATTCGTTTCTCGGAGAAAAAGTTACTGTCCAAGATACCGTCATGGCACCCTTTCATTTTAGTTATCTGAAGAGTCCAAACACTTATATCCCATTGGGCTTGATCGGGGCGCTGGCTGTCTATACCTCCCAGTCCCACACAGAGGGCTACGAGAGGGTGGCACTGCGGAATTCGGACGTGGCCTTCGGAGGGGCGTTCTCTTATTTGGCGGGAACTCATGAGGAGGCGCTGTTCCGCGGCTGGATGATGCCATTGATGCGTGAATACGTCGTCGGCGACACTATGTCTAACGTCTCACAATCATTGCTGTTTGCTCTTGCCCACCGGAGCACCGTGGCGGTCCCGATTCCCCAGTTGCTTTTGGGATATCACTTGGGCTATGTGACGCAACAAAATGGTTGGTCTTTGGGAGAAGCCGTTTTCATCCACACTTGGTGGGATATTTTTGCTTTTTTGGCTAGCTACTCTCAAAAGGAAATCGATCAAGGCGCAAGCCAACGAATAGGGCGCACTGTATTTAAAACGCCAGTGCTTAACTTGCCGCCGCTGTCTCTGGTATTTTGACCGAAAATTTCATTAGAAGATTTTAGATGCCTCGTATTGCTGCCTTCGACAAACTCGGTTTCCCGGAATTTCCGGTGGTCTTGGCGCCCCTTGCCGGGGTTTCAGACCATCCATTCCGTAGGGCTTGCGCGCGCGAAGGGGCATCGTTGACCTACGTCGAGATGTTATCAGCGAAGGCCATTCTTTACACGAGCAAGCGAACTTTCGAGATGATGGCCCGGCATGCTGAAGAGGCCGTTCTTGGAGTCCAACTCACTGGCGGCACGGCGGACGACGTGGCGCGAGCCATTGAGATTCTGGACAAACAGCCCTTTGATACGATTGATATCAACATGGGCTGCCCGGTGACAAAAGTGGTTAAATCAGGCAGCGGCAGTGCGATCCTTAAGGATCCCGATCGAGTTTATGAAACTGTTCGACTGGCGCGCCAGGCAACCGATAAGCCACTTTCGGTTAAAGTTCGTTTGGGCTGGGACCGGTCGCGAGTCACTATTTTTGAAGTCGCCGAAGCAGCAGAAAAAGGCGGGGCGGATTGGATTACGGTCCATGGTCGGCTGCGCAGCGAAGATTATAGCTATCCCGTGGATTTGGCGACAATGGCAGCCGTAAAGCGGCGCCTGACAATACCTGTCTTTGGCAATGGCAACATTTTTTGCCGCGCTGATGCGCTCCAGATGCGCGAGCGCACGGGCGTGGACGGCGTCATGGTAAGCCGTGGCGCATTGGGAAATCCGTGGATTTTTCGGGAAATTCTTTCGGGAGATCATGAAATCGGGGCCGACGAATGGCTTCAGGTTGTGACCGATCATTTGACTTGGCAAAAAGAAGCCTACGGTGCCGGTGGAGCAGGGGCGCTGTGCATGCGCAAACACCTCCTGTGGTACGCCAAGGGCTGGCCCGGCGCCAAAAAATTGCGTGAACGAATCAATACAGCGGAATTGATCCACGATTGCTTGAGTATGGTTCAGGAGTTTCACGCGGAACTGGTTGCTTCCGGAATCACACACCGCTTTCCCGTGGTGGGCGGCGGCGACGAGGAGGGCGCCTTATCTGGCGGCCAACGATTCATTTGGGATCCAAAATACGACATGGATCGTCAGTTGGATCGCGGAGTGGGCGACGACGCCATGGCGCCGGTTCAATAGCCCACTCGCGGAGAATTTACCCCGAGCATTTCCCCTAGGGCCGGTCGAATCCACCGGAGCTCTCGGCCAACAGCACTTGATCAAGAAGGTTGCGAAGGTCATCTTCACCGGTCAAATATGCCGAGGAGATTACACCTCGTGCCCGCAGGCGGGTCAGGAGATAATCGGTTACGGTTACACCACTGAGTGGCCCCGATGTTTCGCAGATGCCGAAGGCCGCAAGCACGGCCTGAAAGCAATTGAGGTGACCGCTGATGCGCCCCTCTGGGCATACGAAGAGGGATTGATTGATTGGTTTGTAATAGAAGCGGTCTGGTTGGCGTGGCTGATCGTTCATGACTAGCCGAACGTTTTGCAGCAGGTCCTCTCGAAAATTTTTCGCCGCCGCATATTGCTCTGCTGTAATCGCAAACACGCCATGGGCTTTAAAGCTTCTTAATCCGCCCATCTTGCGGCGATACGCGATTGTTTCGGCCATACTGAAATTCCAACCCAAGCGAACCGTTGGTACGGTGCCTGAGGCTACCGGTGCAATCTGGAAGGTATCAAAGTTGTCGAGGGCCGGCTGTCCGTCGGGATCCTGTCGCGGTTTGGTGACCAGGGCCAGCCAGCTAAAAGGCACATGTTCTTCGATGCGTGAAGGGTCGCCGTCCACTAATTTAGCAAAGTAGCCGAAGGTGTGGGTTCGATCGGGGGCAATCGAGCGGCCGTAGGAATACAAAGCAAAAACATGTGAGGGTGCTTGGGGGGCCGCTTCCGAAGTGCCCGGTATTTGCCAAGCCATCCATAAAATAATCAGACCTGCGATCCGTTGATTCACGAAGTATTTCCTTCCAAAAAAATCACTGGATCCCAAATAGCGTGCTCTTCAGTTAAGAACGATCCTAACACGCCATGATTACTTGTGTAATGGCAGTGCCAGAATATTATGTAAAACGTATAGAAATATCGTTCCTTTTGTATGGCGGACATGATAATTAAGCCCCTGTTGTATTTTACCCGTCGTTGGCGCGAGCCATCATGAATTTATCATAACAGTTTCGGGGGGTTAGCTTATGCGTTTAGTTTTAAAATCGCTTGCCGTTTCCGCGAATGCTTTGTTTTTGTCGATGGCGTCGATGGCGTCAGCCCAAACAGCCCCAGATGTCACAGCCGAAAAGCGGGCGTCCGCACAGGACGTTCTGACGAATGCCTACACAAAAGTGGAAGTGCGTCATGGTTTAAATCTCAATATGAATCGTGACTCTGTTGGCGGCGTGAGCCCGCGGATGGAAGTTCGTCCCATAATCGGAACGAGGCTTGCCGATGGTCGCTTGGACTTGAACGTGACTTTTGGCGCGATCAAGGATTCGAAGAGCGCTGAATTCAAACAGCGTAATCCGGAAATCATTGCTGAGCTCAATGCTTTCAGCAGTGACAATGTTTCTGTGCTTCCTTTCTTTGACATATTTACGCCCTTTGCTGGCAAGGGTACGACCGGCAAAATGGCTGTGACCGCCACGGTGAAGACCCGTGAATTCTCCGGCCGCGCTGGTTCAGTTAATTTGAGCGCCAGTGTCGAGCCTGGCCTTGAAACGGCAAGCCGCCCTGGATTTGCGCCTGTGGACAATCAGGTTGGTCGGCCCGGCTCTGAATTTGGTTTGGTTTATAACGAGGAAACTAAGGTTGATCAGACCGTAAAGCGTGATCCGAACATCAGCAATGAAGCCGTCGCGGCAATCACCTTTAAACCTGCTGGTTTGACTGGTGTGACGGCATCCCTTAGTGGATTTGTCGACACGGAATGGCTTCCAAAATACGAAGCCGTGGCCTCTGAAGCAGATGCCTCCGGAGTCGAAGTACGCAAGGCTGGCTACAGTGTCACCAATGCGACCTTCAACCGAGTGCGTCTGACTTGGGCGGTCAATGATCGCGTGTTGCTTATCAATGATACGTTACAATACCTCGACGGTGTTTACGAGAAACGCGTCGACGGCAAGCGCTGGGAAAATGTCGCGCGCTTGAGCTACACACTGCTCTAGTTTTAGAGCTCAGTGCGGAACTTGAATTATATGTAGAAGCCGGGTGTATAAAATGCACCCGGCTATTTTTGCGCCTGGAAAAGCCTGCTTAAGCGTTCCTGTGTAAGAGCGGACTTGATCAAAGTAGCCGCTTTCGCGGGCGTGTTGAGCTGGGTCTCCTTCAACCAGAGATGTCTTGAAGTCGACGACCATGATGCTTCCTGGATCCACTGTATCGGTGCCATCATCGAGCAAAAGGTCGATGGTACCAGAATTTAAGTTTCGCTTTTCGTCCAGCAATACAACCGGAACCTCTGCGCGGTGCCGCGGGTACCTGGCTAAAAGTTCTGTCCAAATGGAAGATCCCAGGACGGCAGCGAGCTGCTGTAAGCTTTGTTGCCTGCCAAGTTGGACGTCGGGGGATAAATCGTCGAGCAAGTTTTTGTCGCAGATTTCCTGCCAAATTGTATTCGGGCTGAACGATATCTGTCGAACAGCGTGTTCAAGGCCTGCGTGGACCATACTGCCGACGGCGGCCGCAAGGCGACCTTGAAGCGCGCCAGATTTCCCAGGTTTCTCTGGCATGATTTCCGTTTCTGACATTGCCTGAATCTGAGGGAGCGGCTTTTTTTCAGAAAACCTGCTGGCCACGAGGATCTTTACGCCAAAAGGAAGGGGTAGGGGTTTAACAGAAAGGACAGGCTCTTCCCTTTGTGCAGTAGGGTTTGGCGCGGGCTCACAAGTTGGCACAATATGGCGAAAGCCTTTTCTCATATCCTTCAAACCAGAACTCTCCAAAACCAGCGCATGGCCTTTCAAAACAGGTGTCGCGCTGCCATCAACCATGCCGCTTTGCAGGGGAATTAGAACCCGAATGGTATAGGGAGCTGAAGTTGAGTCGTCAAAGTCTTGTACGGCCAGAGCACACAATTCATGAGAGGTAAGGGGGGCGCCAGAAAGGCGCTGCAGTGCATCAATGAGAGAAACCTTGTCCCGGCGGCGCGTTCCACTCAGAACAAGATACTGTCGTGCCCTGGTCAACGCCACATACCAGACGCGATTGGCTTCGGCGACTTCGCTGGCCAAGGCCAGCTCCAGAAATCGATCTGTGGCCAAATCATTGACCGGGCGGCGTGACTTAGCGCCAAGGTAGATCATGCCTGGGGCCTCTGGATCAGTGATTTTTAGCCAACCGCGTGGCTCTGTCACCCATGGAGCTGCTGTATCGACAATCGCCACCAATGGAAACTCAAGCCCTTTGGCCTTGTGGACCGTCATGAGTCTTACGGCATTAACCCCTTGCGGACTTTCTCCGCCAGGAGTCGGTAAATTCTCGATGCGCGCCATGCGGCGTAAAGTAGCGCCTACGGCGTGCAGGTTGTTATCGCAATTGGATTCCAGGGTGCGGACGAGATTTAAAAAGTCAGAAAGGTGGCTATCCAGGACTTCAGATTCTACCGCCGAACGGCCCGAGCGCGACCTGATGCAATACTCACTTGCTTTCAAACAAGATTCCATTAACACCGAGGGTCTACTTTTCCCGGCCATCTTCAGGTGTTCCGATAACCATGCCAGGGGTAAAATTGACGAAGCCGATGGTGCGCCACCCTCCAGTTCATGCAGAACATTTAGGGCACGAAGGGGAGAATGCCTTTGATTCTCATTCGTGGCTGTCAGTGCTTGCGCAAGAATCTCATCAGAGGCACCAATAAATGGACTTTTCAACACGCCGAGCAAAGCATTGAGGTCACCAGGACGGGCAAGAAAACGCATGAGCTCCATGCAGTCTTTGATTTCCTGGTGGCCAAAAATATTCCCTGATTCCTCCCGAATTGCTGGAATACCTTCTTTTTGAAGGGCACGTTCCACGGTCCACATTCGCTCTTTGGAACGAAATAAAATTGCACAATCCTTTGGCTCGATAGGACGCCAGGCTCCGGCCACTTTGTCAAAAACCGGATGCGCGGGACTGCCATCCAAAGCGCATTTTAGCCAACAGGCAAGTCCGCTGGCCTCAATAGTTTCCAGGTCTTTCGTGTTTAGTGGGTTCGCCTCGGCCCCATCGACTGCTGTTTCATTTTCAGCAACTGGCAGAATTGCAACGCTGCCGATGTCTGGGTTAACTAACTTGCCGTCAATGCATGCAGGGGCATGATCCGGAAAGTCAGGCATTTTCCCGCAAGCCCGATTTAGGAAATCCAAAATTGTCTTACAGGTCCGGAAGCTGTGATTCAGCGGGGATTCCAACACGCCCTGATGGGCAAGTTCAGAACCGGCCATTCCCATGATCTCTGGGTCACTGTTGCGAAAGCTATAGATGCTTTGCTTTTCATCACCCACGAGAAACACAGTGCCAGGAATAATTTCATCAGCCCCAGAAAGCACTTCATTCGTGATCTCATTAAAAATATTCCACTGTGGCCAACTGGTATCTTGAAATTCATCAAGCATCAGATGGCGGATATTTTTTTGCAGCAGGTAACGCGCCCCAGCCGCATATGGGTCACTAAAAATTTTGGAACTGCCCGAAAGCAAATCATCGAATGAAACAACGCCAGCCTTCTGTTTTGCCGACCGCAGGGCGCTATAATAAAGGGTAAACAGCGTGCTGGCCCGTTCAGCTTTTTGACGTAGGGCGCGTATTTTTAGCGCTGTATCCCACTCCTGAAGGCCCTCGGAAATCAACTGCCGATCGCTGGCTACAGAAGCCGTGGTGCTTTCTCGAAACGTGGCACCGTTGATCGTCATTTTACCCGTGATAAACTTTGCCGCAATCAAAGCTGCGATAGCATCATCAGGACCCGTGGCTGAAGTTAGCCTTCTTAGCTCGTCGCCCCGTTCTTTTTTAATCACACCGGCCAAGGCATCCCAAGAACTTTTCAAGTCAAGTAAGACGCGCTTTTTGAGCACTTCGGGATTTTCTCCCTGGGGATTCATCAACCACGAGGTTTGCCCAGATTGCTCTAAATGCCAAAGAAAACTGCTGTGACGGGACAGTTCCTTTGCCAACTCAACGGTTGATTTCGGGTTTGTTTCCTCGCCCGCATCTCCGGGTACGTTCGATGGGTCAGCTCCTCCGGCCTCGCCGACTTCATCAGAATCCGCAGTTTCGCCTGCAAATTTTGTTAGCAATTCGCGATTAGCGCTCTCCCAAGCCGATTGTTCCATGGTTAACAGGTCGAGGTCGCCTGCCAGCGAGAGTGGGCTACCCGCCGGTGTTGCCAGTCCCGTTTCGGCAGGAAACTTTGCGATCCAATCATGAAAAACGCTGTCAATGGTGGTGATGCGCAACGACTGGCTTTGATTGATGATGAGGCTTCCCGCATCTTTTGCGCTGCGCGGGGGCGGAAGCCGAATTCCGCGTTCGCTCAAGATTTCCTTTTTTGAAGCGTCATAAAATGCAGCCATTTCGCGATCAAAAACGTGGCTTTCTAACCCATCTGAAAGCAGTTTTCCTGCGTCACCAAGAATCCTTTCGCGCATTTCGGCCGCGGCCTTGCGAGTGAAGGTAACCGTCAGGATGGTGCTTGGTTCTGCCCCAGCAGCGACCAAGGCAAGAAAACGTTGAGATAATTGAAAGGTTTTCCCGCAACCTGCTGAGGCCTTGACCACGTGGCTTTGATAAGGGTTCCGGGGATCTGAATTGCCGCTCATTTTTTTCTTCTCGCGCGTAAACCTGCCAACATTTTTGACGATATAGGGTCGCTGAACCAGGATGTGGCTGCGGCATCATCGCGGCGGCAAATATTATTGTGTGGACACCAATTGCAATCGCTGTGATCGGGTAAATACTGGGGCAGAGGATCGTTGACTCGTTCGGTTAGTCCGTTTTTGCGCCAGTGCAGCAAGGTTGCTGCACTTTCGATCGCGACGTCTGGTGTCGCTGGTTTTTGCTTGGACCCCATCAAACCAAGGGCAATGGCGTGATCTTTAGCGGAGCTTCCCACAAAACCAAGAACCCAATTTCCTTTGATGATTTCGAAATGCCCGGCGATGCAAGTGTCTAAAGGTAGACCGCGAGTCTCGGCAATGGCATGGGCATAGATCGCCAGCTGTGGCCGCAATCCATGGTCGATTTCAGAGCGTTTTGGAGCATTTGATGCCTTATAATCAAGCAGCAACCAAGCAGCCCCGAGGTTTTCGAAGCGGTCGATTTCGCCATGAAATTCCCGGCCCGCATAAACCACATTGAAAGCAAGGTCACCGTGGGCCGCCACTGGAATTGAGTTGGGAGCTAACGTCCAATTTTTAGCAGTGAAAGCTGCAAGCCGCGGCCACGACCAATGCTCAAGATGGGCTTGCATGTCGGTGTCGCGCAACTCTGGCGGTATGGTTTTCCGGCTGGCAGAGGACAGGCGCGCGAGAAGCGCGGTCGTGTTTGCAGTAAGGTTGCTGGTTGGTTGAAATCCATTAAGGGCGTCGCTAATCGCGCGATGCAGCCAGTTGCCTTGACGTATTTTTACGGTGGACTCGTAGTCGGGGGATTGTTTGGCCGCCTGACGGTCCAAGGCGTATTTGAATGGGCACGTGATTAATGATGCCAAGGCCGATGCCGACAGGGTCTCAGATTGATCGGCGGCATGGGCAAGGGAAGTCATGATATGGCCGTTGACCGGGGGTGTCGCAAATAGAGGCCGAGTTGAAGGAAAAATGGGAGTGTTTTGTGCGGGATTCGGAGCTTTCATGGGTTGGATTCCATGCACATTCTTCATGAGTTCAATGTAACGCGATGGAACCAGATGTTTCGAAGCGTCGCGCAGCGCACACGTCATGATCACATTGGAGAGGCGTGCCCGTAGCAAATGAAACGTTGTGTCTTCAATGGCCTCGAGGTCATCCCATGTTGGCAACCCCAGACGGCGCAGTAAAAACTGGTCAAGGAGGCGATCCTTGGGTAGGGCGCGAGGAAAAACCCCTTCATTGCAACCAACGATAATTGCCGTATGAAATGGCACGTGACGTGCTTCGGCCAGAGTCAAAATTTGCAAGCCAGTTAGGGGCTCCCCCCGGTCGCGGACTGATGCACCTTGCATCTGTTGGACAAAAAGATCCAAAAGCGTGGCTGGCTTGCAGGGAACTTGATTGGTCAGAAATTTCAAATTGTGAAGGATGCGTGCGATGGCCTCTTGAGCAGATTTGGCCTCAGCGTCGGTTTTGGTTTCTACGAGGGTATTATTTTCCGACCTGGTCACCTTCTGAAGCTCGTCCTCAAGGGCTTCCAAAAGCGATTTACTGCGTAATAAGCGAACTAATTCTAGGCTACGATCGATGACGAAACCAGCAGCTTCAAGGTCGTTGTGAGCCGTGTTGCGCAAGCCATTCAGCTGACTGCGGATCGACTTGATGTCGGGGCTTGCGGCGATGGCTTGGGCCATGCATGCGTTGATTGATTCCCGGTCAAAAGCGCGACCGGATCGATCGACAATAGATTCAGCTGTGGAATGGGTTTGTAAAGGGTGGGTCAAGAATGCGGCGGCCGCCTGGCGCGTATCTTCATTGCAGTCATCGTGGCGGAGGCGAGCAAACTGCGCCATATGTAAGAACCAGGAACCGGTGACCGTGCGGATTAGCGGCATCGGAGCCGCAAGATTGAAGTTGCTATAGTTTTGCAACGCCTTGCGGATAATTGGCTCGTATGTGGTTTCATCGGGAATCAGAATGGCGACAGACGCGGTTGGAAAACTGAAGCCATTGGATATTTTGTTCTGACTGAGATCGCTTTTTAGGAGTTCCTGGGCCAGATCAATGGCAAGGCTGATTTCTTCCTCTCGTGTTCCGGCAATCCAACTTGTGACCTTTGCTGGGTTAATCCCAACGAGGCCAGCAGATGGGCGCTGGGCCACTGGGCAGAGGTGGTTGGCCAGACGGGCCAAGGGCGTTTCGTTTTTTGATTTTCGAATCGCAGCTAGGGGCATCGGAGGTTCAGTTAAGGCGATCGTTACGTCAGAGCGTCGTCCTAAATGAAGCAACATTTCAAGATGTGCAGGTACCATGCTCGTGAAGCCGGAGAAGATTAGATGTTTCCAGGGTGCTGGAGCGTCTGTGGGGATCGCTGCAATCTGGGCAGCCAACCGAGCCCGCCGCATTTCCATGGTTTCCAGGGAGTTTTTTTTCAGGAGGGATTGAAAGTCAGAGATGGTTTCCTGGATGGAATGAATCCGTTCGGCCATGGCACAAACTTGATCTTCAGATCGGTAGATTTCTTCGTGCAAAATTCTTGTCGCGGCTGGACCAATGGTGTTCAGTGGGAGCCGGTTATCCACCGCGCTGTTGATCAAGTGTGCCAATTCATGGGCGTGGCTTGGATCGACATGCTTGCGCTGATTTTTTTCGACAGACACTTGAATGAGGGCGTGAAGGAGAAGTTCGGGGAGCTCCGGAGGCAACGCCCGCATTGTATGGTTCGTTTGTATAGAATCATGGGTGCCGGATGGATTGCCTGCTGCAGCAGCAGCGATTAGAAAACCGTCAAGATTCATAGATCGTGGCGCAATGAGCGACCCGCCCAGGTTTGCCGTGACGGACTGCCTGCGCATTGCCGCCAAACTTGCCATCAGGTTACCGGACAGGCGGCGCGTCGGCATCACGACCCAAGTGCCCTCAAGGTCGGCATGATTTAACGGATCCAAGTGATCACGCAACCATGTCACCAGACAGTCTTCAGCTCTAATAAAGTGGATTCCTGAGATCATGCCGTAATTTAGAACGCAGAAAGCAGGGAGGCGTCAATAGCCCAAGTGTAATTCGCGTTTTTTCCATCGGTCCCCGACGTGACTATGCCGACAACTTGACCATCAAGGTCCAAGAGGGGGGACCCGCTACTTCCGAAATCGGTGTCGTTGGTCGTGGAAAAGTCGACGATGCCTCTGGGGCATCCGCCGGAGATGGCCGGATCGCATGAACCTATGGTGCTGGCATTGACCTGTCCCAGGTGGGTGTACAGGTCCGTAAATCCGAGTGGGTAACTCATGCTTAAAATGTAAGTCAGGGTTTTCAGCGTTTCACTAAAAGGCTTGGAAGCAAAAGGCATCACGGGCATGGCAGCGACCTTAGGATCATCTGAGACGAGTTTTAGCTTGGCCAAATCGCGAGTCAGATGCCCGGTTATCTGGGCTTCTGCTGTCGTTTTGGTCAGGACGCTATAAAATGGTGGGGGCATGTCTGTGTTGGTGATGCTGTCCCCATTTCCAGTGATCCGATGGAGATTGATCGCCGTGATGCTGGATCCGTCCGGACAGGTAAGAACGTGCTTGTTCGTGCAGATGATCCCTTGGGCACAATGAAAGCCACTGCCTTGGACCGTGCTTCTGCTCCCGCTGCTATCCTGGCATTCGACCATGATTCTCACGACGGAAGAATGGTATTTCGAATAAATGGCGAAGGCTTTTTGCCAGGTCTTCTCAACGGCGACCTCAGCAACGCGCCATTGGCGATCTTGGGACGCGACTCCATCGCAGATCATGAAGCCCTTTTCAGAAACAACATAAACAATCCGTCCTAGCATTGCCTCGTCACAGGCAGGAAGTGCGTCAAGGGAGGTGACACTCATACCGACAAATGCCCGACCATTTTCAGAAACGGTTGTGGGCGTTGGTGCGGCAGCAGAAACGGAGTCTTGGTGTGATTTGGCACAAGCGAGCGTAAGTGAGCCCCCGATCAGGCAAAGGGCAGAGATTTTGGCAAAAATGCGCATGGGGGCGTTTCGGACGTTCACAACAAGTACTTTAGTAAGAGATTGTAAATAAAAAGGAACGGGGTCACTAACCATAACCATTTGCTTTTGCTATCTTTATTTTCTTGCTAAATCGGGCTTCAACTCGCACATTTCAACAAATGGAAATCAAAGACCAACTTACCCCAACAACGCTGTCGTCTCACTTCGATCACACTGTCCTTAAAGCAGACGCCACTCCACAAATGATCTCCGCCCTCTGTGCTGAGGCTATCCAACTCAACTGCGCTGCTGTTTGCGTCAACCCGGTGAACCTTTCTATTGCGGTGCGAGACCTCGAAGGCACTGGGGTCATGCCCATCACAGTCGTAGGATTCCCGCTCGGTGCTGTACCAGCCTCTTGGAAAGCGGTTGAAACACGACGCGCAATCGATATGGGCGCTCGCGAAATCGATATTGTCATGAATATTGGACACTTCTTATCGGACTCGGATGCCAGCCGAGGGCTCTTCGAAGAATGTTCTACCGTGATTAAGGCTGCTGGCGAAATACCTGTGAAAGTCATCATTGAAACCGCGCTGCTTTCCCCTGAATTGATCCGCCTTGCCGCGAAAATTTGTACGGATGCTGGAGCTGCTTTTGTTAAAACCTCCACTGGCTTTGCTGCTCGAGGTGCCTCTCTTGAAGACCTCGCCGCGATTTCTCTTGGGATCCATGACTCCCAAGGTCCAAAATCCGTTGCGACACGCATCAAGGCTTCTGGCGGCATAAGAACTTTGGAGCAAACACTTGCCATGATTGCAGGGGGAGCAAATCGTATCGGTAGTTCCAATACGGTGACCATTTTGCGTGACTTCGCTTCATTATACGCCGCCAAAGTGGCGAGATAGGTTAAATTATGCTGTCTAAACTAAAAAATGCCTTTCGGATTCTGCTGAAATTTTTCCGCGGATATTTCATGACCATCGGTATTCTGGTGACGGTGACGCCTTTGCTTATTGCATGGCTTGCAGCCCGATCTGGCACTTTGGCCATGCTCTCGGGGCATGCCGGGTCTCCGCCGCGTCCTTCGAAAGACACAAGGCTGGAGTGGGCCCTTGATGGTGAGCTTCTAGAACGTTCACCTGATTTTTCAAGCCGGTTTTTCGAACAGTTTTTTCGGCGCCAATCTGGATTTTACCTGCCTGAGGTACGCCGTGGTCTTAAGGCAGCGGCTGCTGACAAGAACGTCAAAAGCCTGGTCCTGAATATCTATGACCTACAGGGATCTCAAGCAGAGTTTGAAGAACTTCGTCGAGCACTGCTTGATTTCCGAAGCAGCAATAAACCGCTTCATGTCCATGTTGCGTCGTTGGATGACAAGCTGCTGTACCTGACCTCCGCGGCCGATTCGATCACTCTGGTTCCCGCCGGTGAAATTTCTCTGACAGGTCCAGTCTTCACCCTTGCGTACTTTGGCGATGCCTTGCGCAAATTGGGAGTTACGGTTGAAGTTAGCCGCCACGGAAAATACAAATCTGCTTTTGAACCGTTTGTCAGCAATCACCCAAGCCCTGAAACACTCGAGATGTACCAGAGTATGGAATTAAGCCTCTCGGGGCATTTGACGACGGCGATCGCCGAAGGTCGAAAGCTGCCCAAAGCTCAGGTTGCAGCATGGTTCAAAAAAAGCATTTTCACACCAGGCGAGGCTCTGACCGCTGGAATTGTCGACGCTTTAGGCTACACAGGAGATGCTATTGATCGCATCGAAGAGGCTGTTGAAACTGACGAAGAAATGGATTTTTCTGATTACATGCTGACCACAGCAGATGGGCCAACCACTTCTAAAAAAACCAGAAAATCAGAAGCAAAAGAATCCTCAAAAGATGGTTTGGCACTGATTGAAGCGATCGGTGAAATTCACATGACGGCCTCTGGTAGTTCAGCTCAAGATGCCATCGCTGCAGATGATCTCGTTAAAGAACTTCGATGGGCTGCCTCAGAAGAAAAAGCCAAAGCTGTGGTATTGCGCATTTCAAGCCCAGGCGGCTCGGCCACTGCATCCGACATAATTTGGCGCGAAGTGCGGGCTTTGGCTGAAGAGAAACCGGTCATCGTGTCAATGGGGGCTTACGCTGCTTCGGGTGGCTACTACATCGCCGCGCCCGCAAGTTGGATCGTTGCGGAACCTTCAACGATCACGGGCTCCATCGGTGTCATCGGTATGCAGATCAAGTTGGATCAATTTGAGAAAAAATATGGAATCAGTTTCCATACGGTCACATCCAGTGACCGTGCGAAATTCCTAAACCCAGGCACTACGTCCACTCCGGAAGACAAGGCGCTGCTTGCGCGTTCTATTGACGACGTTTACCAGACGTTTATCGGAAAAGTCGCCGAAGGCCGCGAGATGAAAGTCGAGGATGTTGATCGCCTAGCCCAAGGCCGCGTCTACACTGGTATTCAAGGCGAAGCACTAGGTCTGGTCGATGAACTTGGCGGACTTCCGGATGCCTTCCGTACGGCTAAAGAACTCGCGGGACTGGACGTTGACGCTTTATATCCGGTTCTCAGATACGAACCGGACCACCCGTCCCTGTCTGATTGCCTGACCAGTCCATTCAATATGATGGAATGCCTGCTGTTTGGCGGAACCAAGTCTGGCAAAGGCACTTTTTCCACGAGCCTATTCGCGACCCCTGCAGCAAAAGCAGCCACTGGTTTAGATCGCTTGAAGCGCCTTGTGGAACATGACCGGATCCTTGCGATATGGCCAGGTTGGGTTGCCAGCTATTTTTTCTGATCGGTTTTTAGAATTTCTTCAATCGAGAGTCCGGTTAGTTTGCGTAGTTCACGGACCAAACGCAGGACCGCGAAAATCATCACCGCCATGGAGGGTAGGGCGATGACCGGATAACTGAGAGCGGTTAACCGTCCCAGTTCCTCGTTAAATTCCGGTGTTCCAGTCGGGCTTTTAAGCACAATCGAAGCCAAAACAAAATTGAGTGCGGCGCTGAGAAAAAATGATCCGGCAAGGATCATCGTCGTCGTTTTCAACAGCCGCGTAAATTCCACAGCATTGTTGCCTTTGCTCAATGCTTCCTCAACTCGGGGGAGATCTATAATTTTTTCGTTATAGATAAGCTTGTGCACAATTGGTTTTGCGCCGCCGGCGGTTGCGATCACAAAAACACCGATAACTCCCGGAATGGCAGCTTCCTTAACGGCGAACCAGAATCCCGTTAACTGCATCAGTGATAAGCCACCGGTAAGCAAAATGCTTACAAAACCAAAAATTGAAATCAAGTCTGTTTTTTTGAAGCGGATAAACTCGTAAATCCCGGCGACCAGTGGAAGGGCCAACGCCAAAAACAATAAATTCCGTGGCTCGAGAGAAACGTATTTTCCCCCCTTGGCTAGGATTAAGGACGGGATCAGGACATTGATGATCATACTTAGAAGTGGACTCACCCGTGGACTCCCTTGCGTTCTTGCGGTAAACCATTGTGTTACGCATCACTAAAAGGAGCAACAAGTGACTACGAAAACACCTGCTAAAGCGACCGCTAAAAAATCTGCCGCCAAGAAAACCCCTGGCGTCCGTGAATCCTTCAAAATCATTGAAAAGCGCTCTGGACGCTGGTCGGTCCTAGACCGTGCCACCCGCAAGTTCGTCAATGGCGCTGAAAAACTGAAAATCTTGGTCGCCAAGGGCCTTGTAAAGGCTGCCGCGTCCAAAAAACCAGCTGAAGCCGGTACCGAAGCCTGAAGCTGATCATTGCCGAAAAACCCAGCGTGGCACGGGATATCTGTGCCGCCCTGGGGGGTTTTAGGCAAACATCACGGGATGTTTGGGAAAGCGACCGCTACGTCTGCACGGCCGCTCGTGGGCATTTGCTCGAACTCTGTGAGCCTCAGGACTTTGACCCACGGTTCAAGCAGTGGGCTTTTTATCTTTTGCCCATCATACCGGAACGCTTCCGCATCAAACCCAAGCCGGACGTGATTCCACTGCTGGAACGCATTCGGGGCTTAGTGGAACGCGCCGATGTGACTGGCATCATCAATGCTTGCGACGCCGCCCGCGAAGGCGAGCTAATTTTTCGTGAAATCCTGGCGTTTTGCCGAACGACCAAAACAGTCGAACGAGTCTGGCTGCAATCACTGACGCCAGAATCGATTCGCGACGGTTTCGTCCGTGTGAAACCCGCCAGTGCCTTTGAGGGACTGGCCAACGCGGCCTCTTGCCGAGCCAAGGCCGATTGGCTTATTGGCCTGAACGCCACGCGCGCCCTGACCTTGCATATGCGCCGTAACGCACCCAAAGGCAGCGATGAGGGTCGCGAGGTTTATCCGGCAGGTCGGGTTCAGACTCCCACCTTGGCATTGATTGTCAGACGCTGGCAGGAAATCACAGATTTTAAACCGATGTCTTTTCAGCGGGTGGAAGTGACCTTGGGGGCTCCAGGACTCACTCCCACCAAATCCAACGTTTATGATCCGAAGTTTAAAAAATCAGACCTTCATCCAGAGCATAAAGACGATCGCTTCTTTGATCCAAAGGCCGCTTCCAAGGTTGTTGCTGAAATTGAATCCTTGCTGGCGGCAAACACTCCAGCAGAATTGAAGCGCAAGGTTTCCAACCGGGACCAACCACCCCCCGCACTATTTCATTTGACGGGCCTGCAACAAACCATGGCACAACGCCACGGATGGACCGCTAAACGGACCTTGGAGTCTGCTCAGCGCTGCTATGAAGAGCACAAGGTTCTGACCTATCCTCGGACAGACTCACCTTGTTTACCGTCCGACTACGAAACAAAAGTCATTGAAATTATTGATACTTTTATGGCGCTAGAGGCGTTTCGCGACCATGCCACCCGCCTTCAAAAAGATGGCCTCAAATACAAAGCCGAGCGTTTTGACGACAGCAAGGTTTCTGATCACTTTGCCATCATTCCAACCGGAAAATTGCGGCCTGGGGTGACCCACGGAGGAAATCTGAAACGCGACGACGACGCGCTCCTGTTCGATGTCGTGGCCCGGCGTTTTTTGGCTGCTTTTCAACCGGCGGCGCGCCATATCAAGATCGAGCGCAAGGGCAAAATTGGGCGCCACCACATCCGCGCAACCCTAAAGGAAATTCTGGCCCAGCCGGGTTGGCTCGCAACCTATGGCAAACAAGCAGACCCGGAGGCGAGTCGAGTCGCAGCCAGCGGCGATGAAACCCTGGCCGCCACTGCCGTTAAATTAGAATCAGGTTCCACCAAACCACCTCCGGCTATCGATGAGGCTTCACTTTTGCGCCTCATGCAGTTCGCTGGACGGCAAGTCGACGACCCAGAGTTGGCGGCTGCCTTGACGGCTGCTGATGGCCTCGGAACGCCGGCCACGCGGGCTGAGATTATCGAAAACCTAAAGCATCGGCGTTACGTGACTGCGGCCCTGGAGCCCACCCCCAAAGGTCAGGGCTTGATCCGATGCCTCGATGCATTGAATGCTCAGCGATTGACCTCGCCTGCGCTAACGGCCGAATTAGAGTTTCAACTTACCAAAGTCCAAAAGGGCGACACGGACGCCCTCACGTTTATGAAAGAGGTCGAAGCCTATACCCGCGAAATCGTGGCAGCCCTTCGAACTCAGCCTATTTCAGCCAATCCGGTATCGGCGCGTTGATCCGTTCTAAACTTGTTTTCAAAACCTGCTGCATCGGGACACCCTTGAACTGAGCCGGGATGACTGCATCAATGCTGGCGATGTCGCCCGGGATTTGAGCCGTCGGCCCACGCACTTTTGGCCAATCCTTCGGAACCTCAAACCAACTCTGCCTTGGAATCGATGACTGCTGCGCAACTTCCAGAGGAATCCACCGGCCCTCGCTGGAAGAGGCACCTGCAGACCAACCGTTAACTTTTATCTTTAAAAACTCCGGAGGAATGTCACTAATTGCTTCCCATTTTCCACTCAGCAGACCGGCCGCAAGGCGGTGGTTTCCGTCCGTAACTTCTATAGACCGCACCGCAACCGAGCCATCCTTGAGGGAGTTTGTGAAAATAGTGATCATGATTGGTTCCTCGGCAAACCCGGCGCCGCCGGTCGCCGTGATTTCCTTGGCCAGGCTCAAGACTTTATCCGGGTCGCGCAAATACTGATGGCCAGGTGCTGACATCACGTCTGCGAGCCGGATATCTTTGATGACATCAATCCGCTGCGCATTGTTGATGTTAGTGTGAAGTCGATTTGCCTGTTCGATGCCCTTGAAGCAGGGGAGCCCAGCTGCATAAGCGGTTCCCATGAGCGAGAACCAATCCACAGCCCCGAAAATCTGACAAGGCTCCAGATTGCGTCCCATGAATGGTCGCGCCATGGAATCAGCGCGCATGGCTTCATCTTTTACCACCGCCTGAAGGGACTTCAGCCCGTCCGCGGTAGACTCAAGCCCCCGCGTTCTTGATACGACGTTTGTGACAAATTCCTGACCTTGAAGGGCGACACTCTTGACGAGATAGGCATCAAAAACAGCCATTGTAAAAAAGAAAGTGAATCGGGCACTGGCCGCAATACGGCTGGTTTCCTGACCTTGGCCATCACGCCCCTCTGAAATTGTGATCAAGCTATCGGCCGCGTCAAAAGACGCGCCAAGAATCGGAATAATGCTACTCAAGTTTGGATACTCGTAACGAAACTTGGCAATCGGTTCGTGAAACCACGGAACAAAGCCCCAACCCTGATAATCCTCCATTCCTAGTTTTTCCCACGGAATCTTTTCAGCGATGACAGAGGCCGCATAATTGTTGCACGCCAAGGCCGGCGTGGTTTTGTTAAGCAAGAGCACCGCTGCAGTCTGATTATTTAGGGTCGATGTTCCAGCAGAGCGCATCATTTGATCGATCAGAAAAGAATCTGGATAGTTGTCCAAGGCATAGAGCACCAGCAAATCAATGATCGATGCACCACGGTTGTTTTGCATGCCACCCAGTAGATTCAAGACCCGGGAATAATATGCGGCGGTGTAGCCCTCACGCAGGATGTTGGTCCACTTTCCAATTTGCGTTCGCTCAAAATAGGACTGCTGCTCTCCCGTCCGCTGAGCATAACCCTGAAAAACTTCTGGTCCGTGCAAAGCCACATAGGACCGCATTAGGTTTCCAAACTCTTTTTTTCGATTCGGAAATAATCCAGCTCGCGCAGCACGCCCCTTAGAATATCTGGCGTCCGACATCCGCAAGAATGTCTCAGTAAGCGCGTCCGCGTAGGCTTCGCCGTCGGCATCCAATGGTGCCGCCTGCTGTTCCAACGTTCGAAACAGAGCCCGGTAGATGCCTTCTTCGGAATAAGGGGCTTTCCCCTGATTTTCCTTTAGCAGTCCTTCGCATTGTGCTTTTGCATCGTCGGCCGCGCTTCGCAGCATCGCGGAGCTAGAGAGCCGGGATTTGCATGCCAGGGGAATGGAAAGGACCAATGTCACTGCCAGTGCGGCTTTGAAAATTCCCATCTCTCAAAACCCTCGCTGCTGATGAAAACGATTATATTCAAGCACTGTACGAATCTTTTTTTGTTTCGGAGAATTGGTCAAAAAGCTTTAAACTGCTCTTAGATCAGTTTAAGTCTTCCCGCCTTCAACTTCTCAGTGTGGCACCACTCGATAATGCAAAATTTTCTTGGTCAAATACGACTTGTATTATTGGACACTTATCAAGGGAATCCTTTTAATTTCAAGATTTTAGAGAAGTCTCCCGATAACGACTACCTCTTTGTAATAGGGGGTCTCTTTTGAAAAATTTTTCTAAGATTTTGTTTTCATTCATCCCTGTTTTGCTGGTTTCGGTTTCCGTGGCTTGCAACCCGAAAACAGGCGCTTCGATAAAAGCCATTCACTTAGCAAACAAATCGATCTCGCTTCTGCCTGGGCGCCTCTTCGCCCCTGAAGGTTCCGGCGTCGCCTATGAGAACTCCATCCGACTCATGATGCTTCCAATTGGATGCAACCCGAACCAAATTCGCCGTCTTGAAGAACTCGTTCAGCAGAATGTGGAGTCTTTGCGGCATATTGGTTCCAGAATTGTGGGAGAAGACGGGCTACCGATCCGGGGTGCCGAGTCATGCACCATCTTCACGAGCTTTGCGGTGCATCCATGGGCATTCGGCACCTTGTTTGAAAGTCCGCCACAGACCAAGGAGGCCTTTCTCAAGCAGCAGTGGGTATGGCTTGCAATGCGTGGCCGAACGACCGGTGATGGTTACGGCTATGCGGCGGGCTTCGATCGCTGGATGAACGAAGGAGGGATTTTTACCAACATGCCGCAACCCTTGGTCGACCAAAAGGTCGAACAGTGGGACCGTTTATTCAATCCCTGTCAGAGTGTTGATATCGCCAAGGCTTTTGGCATCGATAAACGAGAGTTCTTTACTTGCGTTGACGGCGACTACGAACCAAGGTCGGACAAAATGGGGGCCTTGTTGGTCAACCTGCTAAACGAATCGGGTGATGATCTTGTTAGGCGGATTATTGCGGGTGAATTCTATATGCACGACACCAGCGGCATCGAGCAAGCCATTGTGATTCAGAATCCGCAGTCCGCCATCGCCAATGCCCAATCAGACAAAGGCGGCAAGTCGATCGGGTTGGTGACGAAAAAGACCTATAGCCCGGTCCGCCGTCGTGGCTTTCGTGGTAGCCACTTTACAGGGAGAAATCCCACAACCTTCGCAGGATATTCTAAATTCAGCAACGCCAAGCGCCCAGCACCGGCCCTGCGGAATGGCCAGCGGTACTACTCCCCTTATCGGAACCAGACTTTAAACCCAGCTTCATCGCAATACCGTCCGACGGCCACCAGCTCGTTTAGTTTTGCTGACAAGCCAGACACCCTCTATGTTTCCCAGGATGTTACCCGCGATTACAAGGGCCAAAATTATGGATATGGAAGCAGTTACACCACCGAACAACGCTCTAATGTGATGACTGGAAAGGTCCAATATATTGATCGGTATCGTAACGGAAGTTCGATTTTTTGGGAAAAAGACACCTACGGTAATTGGACAAGAACCGCTTTCGGTACTGATAAAAAAACGAATGCAGGACCTGCGACTAATGCGATACCTGGTGTTGGAGTTAGCGTCGACGTTACCAAGCAAATGGCTAGGACATACGGTAGTTACGATACCAACAGCACCGCCATGGTGAACCCCAACGGGTCGACAACCATTTACGATACAACACACAATCGAAAAGGTGGTGCTAGTAACACGGCGTGGATATACGACGGAAGTTCTCAATTAATCGAGAAGGTTACGAGCACTGTTCCAGTGGCCCCTCCAAATCCTGTAGCCAAACAGACTTTGCAAGACATATCGAACGCCTATCCCGGATCCCAAGTCGATACCCGAGCCTTTTATGGCGACTATTCCGGATTCATGGAGCCACAGCCAGCGACCGCAACCCAAGTGGCTACCGATGCCTTTTTTAGCGAAAATTCAGGATCACAGGGGACACAGCAAACAACCCAAGTGGTTAACAATAACAACGATGCCACTTCTCCCGAAGATTGGACGCCGTCCGAAAGTACTTACCAAAAAGCTACCGGGCTTACTTACGACGACGTTGCCGTGGCGGTTGCCATCCCCGACAAACCAACTGCGACGGCATCTGCAAGTACTTCCACCAGCGCAGTTGAAGAGCCTTCTCACGACGACGACGCACAAGAATAATACTTTCTGAGCCAAATCAGGCCCGGTGGTGGCGATGAATCACCGGGCCTGCGCCACCTTGACGGCCAACAGGAACTTCCACCTGAAATACGCCCCCTTCGGTAACACTTATTGTGGCGCTACTCGGGCGCTACTCAGCTTAATTTATTTTTAAGATGATGTTATTATTGATTTTTATCGAATCTATTTTAGTCGTTACGATGTTTTTCCGATATTCACCCCATGAGATTTGGGTCCATCAAATTTTTGCTCCTTGGTTTGGCGACGACGTTACCCTTTTGCCCCTCATGTTCGAATGAGACGGCTATGTACGGTAAGTCCGGAACCGCGGCAAAGCGGTCCCTTCCAGAGCAGATGTCCAGCGGCGATGCAGAACCGGTTCCAACGGCCACTCCGGTGGTTATCACGACAGGGACGCTGGAGGTTTCTCCAACCGTGACCCCGACGCCAACTCCAAAACCAACGCCAACTCCAACTCCAAAACCAACGCCGACACCAACACCGACGTCGTCACCATCAATGGCCGACTGGGTCCTGGGTGGTGACGGGCCGGGGGCGTGTGGCCTTCCTGCAACCGATACCAACACCTGCCGTAATGGACAGACCCCGATCGCGTGCCCATCAGGTTACTCTGAGACCACTAGTTTTGGGGACTGTTACATCACCCCCAACTACGGGCCCCAATGCCTTGGCAATCGACCACTCTGCGTCAAGGCCGGCAAAGATGTTCGTCCCGTTGTTGGGCTGCGTTTATTTAATAGCGGCGCATGTCCGGAGGGCTGGGAATCGCTATCTTCCAATGTTGGACTTACTCGTGGACATGTTTATGGGATCGTAACTGGCCCGTACACAAACCCTGCAAATTATAAGGAAGCGGTCTGGTGCAAGCAAACGAAAGATATCGGCGCCCTTTTGCCGAGCGACCCGGTATTGAAAAATGTTGGTGTCTTAGGGACCTCGCTGCACCTAACCACACCGCCAGGATGTCCTACTGGGTATCAAGAAGCTGGTCTAATTCCAGACTGTTCGAATCTTACTGGAGATAAAAACATACAATGGTGCCAAGGCCTGATCCGGGTGTGCACGTACTTTAAGTAAACCGCTTTAGATGGGATAGCAGCGCCAGTTGCAGTTCATCCCGGTGCCCCTGTTACAGGCGGCAATGGCATTATTGCGGGCAACGTAGGCGTTCATATGAATCCAGTAGTAGAAGCCGGGGCCCCAAACTGGCCAAGCATCGCAGCGATAGCCGTAGAGCAGGCCCAATACGGAATTCCCTTGAACACCGTCGTTTCCCTGGTCGACCTGCTGGAGTTCCTGAGGCAATTCCTGCTGAGTCCCCTCCAATTCAAAGGCAGCGTCTTCCCCGGTGAAGATTTCTTCGCCAAAAGCCGCCGGAGCTGCCATGAGGCTGGCTGCCATCAGAATTCGTCCTAGAAACTTTTGCATCACTGGACCCCTTGGTTATTTTTGAATTTCATTAGAAATGACCCTAAACTTTTAACATGACAATATTTAATGTCAAATTTTAAATTAGATACTAAGTCGGGGAGGGGATAAACCCCCGGAATCCTAGCTTGCCAAGGGCTTCCGGTTCGTCCTTAATCAGCCCAGAACTTTCTGGGGTGCAAGATTTATGACGCTTCCAACGAAAATTGCCGTCCTCGGCGGTGCAGGCGCAATGGGTCGGATCACGGTTCGTGATCTGGTCGAATTTGCGGGCAAGGCTGACTCGATCGTCATCGCAGATTATGATTTTGCCAAAGCGCAAGACTTTGCCGACAGCTTGAAAGACCAGAGGGTATCCGCCGTTCGCGTTGATGTCCGCAATCATGACGAAGCCGCCAATGCCCTTGCCGGATGTAAGGTCATCATCAACAGCGTGCAGTACCAAATGAATCTGGACGTCATGCAGATCGCCCTCAGAGCTGGCGCCAACTACGTCGACTTGGGTGGCCTATTCCATATGACACGACGCCAGATGGAACTCCACGATGAGTTCAAGGAGAAAGGTTTACTCGCCATCATCGGAATGGGAGCCGCGCCGGGCATCACCAACATCCTGTCGCGCATGGGTGCTGACGAACTCGATCAAGTTACGGAAATTCACACAAGGGTGGCGGGACGCGATCTCAGCAATTATTCCTGGACACCAGCCCTGCCGGTTTCTTATTCCCTTCAGACCATACTTGAAGAATTCTCGTACCAGCCGGCGGTTTTCACCAAAGGCAAATTTACTTTTGTAGAACCGATGTCGGGGAACAAACCGCACCGTTTTCCAAGCCCTGTGGGCGTGCAGCGTCCGATGCACACGCTCCATTCAGAAGTGGCGACGCTGCCGCTGTCCTTTGCCAGCAAGGGTGTCAAGGAAGTCACCTTCAAGATTGCGTTTGACGATGAGTTTTTAGATCGCGTGCGTTTTCTGCGCGACATGGGCATGGCATCCCATGAGCCCGTAGACATTGGCGGCATAAAAGTCTCTCCGATATCCGTTGTTAACAAGGTTGCCATGGCTCAGGGTCCGGCAAAAATGAAGGGCAAGCCAAAGCAGTATGAAATTGTGCGTGCCATAGTTAAAGGCTGGAGCAATCCCGCCCAGGGAAAAAAAACCGGGACGAAAAAATCAAAATACACCTACATCCTTGACTGCCACACCGAGGGCATGCCGAAGTGGGGCGTTGGAACCGACATCAACACAGGAACGCCACCAGCCATTGCCGCCATGATGATTGGCCGCGGAGAAATTTCGGATCTTGGGGTTATTGCCCCCGAAAATTGCATACATGCTAAATCCTTTGTGAGGGAGTTGGCGCGTCGCAAAATGACAGTTGAAATAACGCGCAAGCGGGGCTGGGATGTACCTGTCTAGCATACGCCAGCACAGGGCACACCGGTTCAGCCTGAGAAATTGCGCAGCGACATCTTCCAGGATGATCCTTGCGTGGTGTTTCAGCGCGACTTTGACGTCGGCTTTGGCAGCGACGGCTCCCTCATCCGCGCCCGCAGTCACGCGTTTGACCGATGTCGTGATTGTTGGTGCGGGCCTTTCTGGCCTTACGGCTGCCCACGAACTTCGAGAAAGCGGCCTGACCTATCAAATCTTGGAATTGGCTCCCATCATCGGCGGGCGTGTGAAGACGGTCGAATATTCCCGCCCGGGGAAAACCAAAAGCATGACTTCGGTATCGGCCGACGCTGGGATGGAAGAGTATTGGGAAAGCAATCCTGCTGTTTCATTCATCCGGAAACTCAAACTACCACTTAGAAGCGATCACGCAGTATCGAGCATTGTTATCGGTGGCAAGCTGTACTCCCTTGGTGGCAAAAATCCCCTTGATCACATGCACCGCTTGTTTAACGGATCCGAGTTAACCTCGTTGACAAGGTTTAAAGCAGACATCGCTTCCATGACACAAGGGCTTAAGACCGGCAGCGGAATCCCCCCCGCGCTGCAGCCCCTTGTGAACGTTTCTTTCGCCGATTGGGTGAAGGGCCGCAAGCTGTCTGAAAAACTCGAAGACTGGATCCGCATCACCTTGGAATGCGAAATTGGCACGGGATGGGATCGCATTTCAGCCCTTGACGGCCTTGCGGAATTTCACATCTTTCTCGGTGAAGTTAAAGCGAGTTACGGTGAAACAAGTTACCGGGTTGTTGGCGGCAACGTGAAATTTGTCAATGCCCTGGCCGACGCTGTGGGCCGTGAAAACATCGCCACCAATAAACGGGTCCTACGCATCGCTCGTGATCCGATCACGGGAACCAGCCGCGTCACCTATTTGTCGACCGACACCAACCAAAACTCCGAAATCGAAGCTAAACACGTTATCGTCACGGTGCCGCTCTACCGCATGATGGAAATCCAGTTCGAACCAGCCTTGTCACAACGTAAACGAGACGCCATTGCAGCCCTCGGCTGGGGATCCTACTTCAAGGTTCACGTCATGCTGCCGCGCTCGGCAGAGCGATTCTGGACGGTACGTGGACGATCCATGCTGCCGATCCTATCTGATTCCGACCTTGGGGTTATCTATGACGGCAATCCTGATGATGAGGCTGAAGTGAGCGGGGGCGCCCCACGAATCCTTTCCCTTTTGATTGGCGGGGAGCGGGCCGAGCGCTTTAACTTCACGCCTTTGGATAAGGTCCGCGAAGAAATCACATCCGCCTTTGATAAACTATGGCCGGGCCTGTCCCGAAGCATTGTAGATATGGAGTTTTACCGGTATCACCCGCGTGCGATCGCCGCCTGGTCGGTGGGAAGATCCCGGTTTGATCTGATGTCGGATGAAATCAGGACTCCAGAAAACAACGTTTATCTTGCCGGCGACCATACGGAGAGCTCCCACTCGGACGGAGCTGTAAATTCGGCCACGCGCGTCGTGAAACAAATTCTAAAAGCAAAAACGACCTCGACAACCACACCAATCAAAGGAAGTACCGAACATGGTCCACGAAACAAAAAAATATAAAATGTTGATCGGCGGCGAATTTGTGAATGCCGCCTCGGGCAAGACCCGCGAGATTTGCGATCCTGGCAATGGCAAGGTGGTTGCCGTTGTTCCTGAGAGTTCCAAGGCCGACATTGACGCTGCCGTCAGTCAGGCGCGCGCAGCCTTTGATCACGGCCCCTGGCGCCAAACCAGCGCCCTCGACCGCGGCAAGTTGCTGTTCAAAATCGCTGATGGCATCCGTGCCCGGGCGGCAAAGCTGGCCGAATTGGAAGTGTTGAGCTGCGGCAAGCCCTTGGCTGAGGCCGAATACGACATTGCCGACGCGGCAAATTGTTTTGAATTTTACGCTGGCATGGCCACCAAGATCCACGGTGAGACCATGCAGGTGCCAGCCAACTCGCTGAGCTTTGTGGTTCGCGAGCCGATCGGGGTCTGCGGCCAGATTGTGCCCTGGAACTTCCCACTGCTGATGACCGCATGGAAACTCGCACCCGCCTTGGCGGCTGGTAATACCTGCGTCTTGAAACCTTCGGAACTCACACCGCTGACCGCACTGGATTTGGCGGAGATCATCGTCGATGCTGGCATTCCTGCTGGCGTGGTGAACATCGTGACGGGCCCTGGCCCAGGCTGCGGCGACGTCCTTTCAGCCCATCCTCAGGTGGACAAGATTGCGTTCACCGGCGGAACCAACACGGGCCGTCAGGTGATGGTTGCGGCGACTGGCAACTTGAAAAAAATCTCACTTGAGTTGGGTGGTAAAAACCCAAACATCGTTTTTGCTGATGCCGATTTTGAAGCCGCCGTGGACGGCGCACTGTTTGGTGCTTTCGCCAATCAAGGCGAAGTCTGTTCGGCAGGGTCGCGTCTGCTGGTCGATCGCAAGATCCATAAAAAGTTTGTCGAGGCGATGCTGAAGAAAATCCCGAACATCAAGTTGGGCCATGGCCTTGAAGAAGGCGTCAAGATGGGGCCTCTGGTTTCCCGCCAGCACCTTGAAAAAGTGGAAGGCTACGTTGCTGCCGGAATCAGCGAAGGGGCAAAACTCGTCTGCGGCGGGAAACGCCCGTCGGATAAAGCTTTGGCAAAGGGCAACTTTCTGGAACCGACGATCTTTGACGACGTGACCCCGGCAATGAAAATTGCCCGCGAAGAGATCTTTGGACCGGTCTTGTCCGTCATTCCATTCGATACCGAAGAAGAAGCCATCCAGATTGCCAACGACACCGAATACGGTTTAGCGGCGGGTGTGTGGTCGACCAACATCAACCGCGCGTTGAGGGTCGTCCGCGAACTCCGCTGCGGCATCACGTGGATCAATACCTATCATCCGACGTTCAATGAAATGCCGTGGGGTGGATACAAGCAAAGCGGATCAGGTCGCGAGCTTGGCCTTTACGGAATCGAGGCCTACCTGGAAGTGAAGCAGGTCAACATCAACCTCGATGAAGCCCCGATCGCCTGGTACTGATTGCCATATATTAAGGAACCGTCTGATGAGCATCAAGCTCCGCACTGAAATCCCTGGACCGCGCAGCCGCGAACTCATGACGGCGCGTCAACATCACGTTCCCCGTGGTCCGTTTCACGTCACGCCCATTTTTGTGAAATCCGCAAAAGGCGCGACGATCGAAGATGTTGACGGCAACTTGCTGCTGGACTTTGCGTCGGGCATCGGTGTGAACAATGTTGGCCACTGCGACGGCTCCGTGGCTGCGGCAGTCAGGGATCAAGCGGAAAATTTCATGCACGTTGCCTTCAATGTGACGCCCTATGAAAATTACATTGAGCTCTGCAAGCGTTTGAATACCCTGACGCCGGGCGACTTCCACAAGAAGACTTTTCTTGCGAACTCTGGTGCAGAGGCGGTGGAAAATGCGATCAAATTGGCGCGTGCCTACACGAAAAAACAAGCCGTCGTTTGTTTTGATCATGCCTTCCATGGCCGGACGTATATGGCGATGACGCTGACTTCCAAAGCCAAGCCCTACAAGATGGGGTTTGGACCATTCAATCCGGAAGTCTACCGGACGCCGTTTCCGTATCCATACCGTTGGGCTGGCAATGCCCTGGGGGTTAGCCCTGCCATTGACCCGCAGGCCGTCGACGACCAGTGCTTTGCCGAGTTCAAGGATCTCGTGATCAACCGCATCACACCGTACGACTGTGCGGCGGTGATCGTTGAACCGGTGTTGGGTGAGGGGGGCTTCATTCCGATGAGTCCATACTTTGCCGCCAAGTTGCGCGCGTTTTGCAGCGAACACAAAATCGTTCTCATCGCCGACGAGATCCAATCGGGCTTTGGCCGGACGGGGTCCCTGTTTGCGTGCGAGCAACTGGGACTCGTGCCGGACATGATCACCACGGCCAAGGGCCTTGGCGGCGGGATGCCCATATCTGCCGTGACGGGCAAGGCCGACATCATGGACGCTGCCTGCGAGGGTGGCATTGGCGGGACGTTTGGGGGAAGCCCCGTGTCGTGCGCTGCGGCTCTGGCTGTTTGCGACCTTTTTGAAAAGGGCGACATCCTGAAGCGTGCGCGGCATCTGGGCTCGCAGATTCACGAAACGCTCCTGGATTTGGAAAAAAAGCACGCCGTGGTCGGCAACGTCCGTGGCTTGGGCACGATGATGGGTTTTGAACTGGTGAAGGACCGCACGACGAAAGAGCCGTGGGCAGACGGGGCCAAGCAGCTGACTAAATTTTGCTACGAGCACGGCCTGATCATCATGACGGCCGGGACTTACGGCAATGTTGTTCGTTTGCTGATGCCGCTTGTCATCTCGGATGCTGAGTTGAGCGAGGGCTTTGAGATCCTGGAACGGGGCCTTCATTTCATTAAAGCGTAAGCGTGACCCTAAGAATAACCGTCATCCTGAGCGTGGCGAAAGATCCAGTCTTATGAATCATTATCCCCTGTACATCGACGGCTCCTGGCACAATTCCACTGCACAGATGTCCGTGTCGTCGCCTTACTCCGGCGACGCTGTCGCCGCCTGCGCCTTGGCCTCGGCCATCGATATGGAGGCGATCATTAAAGCCGCCGACCGCGACTTTCTGCCGTTTCGTAATGCCCTTCGTGGCCACCGTTCGCAGCTGCTGGTGGCGATGGCCCGCGGAATTGAATCCCGCCGCACGGAATTCGTGCAACGCATGGTCAGCGAGGCTGGCAAGCCAAAAACCCTGGCAAATATTGAAGTTAGCCGCGCCATCATGACCTTCACAGCTGCTGCGGAGGAGGCCAAACGACTTGGCGGGGAAGTCATTCCCCTCGATGGCGAGGTTGCAAATGCCGGATACGGCCCGGCTATTTCGTATTGGTTTGCAAAAAGCCCGGTTTTGGCCATCGCACCTTTTAACTTTCCACTGAATTTGATCGCACACAAAGTCGCCCCGGCCATGGCCGTTGGTGCCCCTGTCGTCGTAAAACCGCCGCCGCAAGCACCGGGCTGCGCCATGCTGCTGGCAGAAATCTTCCATGACATCCTGACGTCTAATCTTAATCTCGGCCGCGTCATTCCCCGTGCAGCACTGCAGGTGTTTCAGGCGGCGAACGAAATCACGGGCATCGCCATCAAAGATCCGCGCCTGGGCATTGTTAGTTTCACTGGCAGTCAAAAGGTTGGTTGGATGGTGCAGGGGATGGCCGTCGGAAAAAAAGTTGCGCTTGAACTTGGTGGAAATGCGGCCGTCATTGTTCACGAGGATGCCGACTTGCCTCGCGCCGCGGCGCGATGTGCCTTTGGGGGCTTTGCCTACGCCGGCCAAATCTGTATTTCAGTGCAACGGATTTTTGTTCATACGAAGGTTGAAAAAGATTTCCTTCGCCTGCTGGTGGATGAGGTTTCCAAAATCGGTGTTGGCGATCCGGAGTCATCGGATGTCACCTGCGGCCCGCTCATTGATGAGGGTGCCGCCCGGCGCGTCATGGCGTGGATCGATGAGGCAAAAAGTCGCGGCGCCCAAGTTCTGGCCGGTGGCAGCGGCGGCAGTAAAAATGGCGGCGCTAACAATTTGATCGCCCCGACCATCATGACCAAGGTTCCGAAGGATTTGCCGCTCTCCTGTGAAGAGGTCTTTGGACCTGTGGTCATCGTGGATTCCTACCCTGACTTTGCAGAGGCGATCCGCATGAGCAACGACTCCCAATACGGCCTTCAGGCCGGTGTCTTTACCGACAGTGCCACCCTGCATCAGTATGCCACCCAGCATCTGGATGTCGGCGGGATCATCCTCAACGACATCCCGACTTTCCGTGCCGACAACATGCCCTACGGCGGGGTCAAAGGATCTGGATTGGGTAGGGAAGGGGTCCGTTTTGCGATGGAAGACTTCTGCGAACGCCGGACCGTCGTAACCCGCAACGCGCCGCCTATTTTTTAATCAAAAAACCTTAGTAAAATCCGCTATTTTTTTTAACGCACTTTTAAAGTTTATATGGTAAGGTGCGCTCCTATTTTAACAACTCCCTTGGCCTCAAGGAACTTATGTCCAGCAATATCCGCAACATATGCATCATCGCACACGTTGACCACGGTAAAACTACCCTTGTCGATTTCCTGTTAAAACAAGCCGGGACCTTCCAGTCCCATGAAGTTACGTCCGAACGGATGATGGACTCCGACTCCCAAGAACGAGAGCGCGGCATCACGATTTCGGCGAAAAACGCCTCGTTTTTGCTGGGTAACGTAAAGGTCAACGTTGTTGACACTCCGGGCCACGCCGACTTTGGTGGTGAAGTGGAGCGGATCATGGACATGGTCGATGGCGCCATCTTGTTGGTGGATGCCGTTGAAGGCCCGCTACCCCAAACGCGCTTCGTGCTTCAAAAGGCCATCGAGAAGAAACTCAAAATTGTCCTTTGTATCAACAAAGTAGATCGCCCTGAAGCCGTCGGCACCAACATGGTCGCAGAATGCGTTGATAAGGCATTTGATCTGTTTATCGAGCTCGGCGCTTCGGAAGAGCAGTGTGATTTCCCTATTATTTACGCCTGTGCCCGCCAAGGCTGGTGTACCTCTGACGTCGACGCCATCCCAACGTTTCTTTCCGGTGGCGGCGAACGCAATTTGAAGCCGCTGTTTGCCGAAATATTGGCGATTCCGGCCCCAACCGACGATCCAAACGTAGAATTGCAGATGCTCGTTTCAAACATCGCCTACTCCGAATACCTCGGAAACTTGGCCCTTGGTCGAATCAAAGCAGGCACAGTTCGGAAGGGACAGGAAATCCTTCGCCACGGGGTGAATGAAAACGGCAAGCCTTCCGTACAAAAATTTCCAATCTTCAGGCTTCTGTCCTACGAAGGGATGAAGCAGGTCGAAGTCGATCAACTTGTCGCTGGCGACATTGGTTTGATCGCGGGCAGCGAGATTTTGGAAATTGGAGACACCTTCAGTGGGTTGAATGGAAAAGCCCTTCCGAGAATCTCGGTTGAAGAGCCAACCATGCGCATGATTTTCTCCATCAATACAACCCCAAATTCCGGCCGTGATGGCAAAGCCATTCAGTCTCGCGAACTACGTCAACGCCTTCTCAATGAAGTGCGAAGCAACGTAGCCCTTCGTTTCGAAGATACTGAAGTCGCGGATCAGTTCTACGTGCTTGGTCGCGGAGAATTGCAGTTCGGTATTTTGATCGAGAAAATGCGCCGTGAAGGCCATGAGTTCATGGTCGGTCGTCCCAATGTTTTGATGCGGACTGACGAACATGGCAGCAAGCTTGAGCCGATCGAAAAAATGACACTGGACTTGCCGGAAGTTTGCGCTGGTGAAGTGACGAAAATGTACCAGCAACGCAAGGGCGAGTTGCTCGCTTACGAAGCCGCCTCTGCCATCGGTACAGCCGAGCAGCGGGTCCGCCTGACCTTTGAGATCCCAACGCGTGGAATGTTGGGCACGAACTCAATGTATAAGACGGCTACCCGTGGTTCAGGCCTTATCAGTTCGGAATCCCTGGGCTACAAGCCCCATACGGGAACGATCTTTCACCGCTTTACCGGTTGTTTGATTGCCGACCGCACTGGCAGGACAACTGAATATGCACTGGCAAAGGTCCAAGAGCGCGGAGTTTTGTTTATTGGTGAAGCCGTTGATGTTTACGAGGGAATGATCATTGGCGAGTGCGCCAAGGACAACGACCTTAACGTAAACCCGGTTCTGCCAAAAAAACTGACCAACATGAGAACCACTGGCTCTGACGGAATCACGACACTTTACGGGATCAAGAAAATGAGTCTCGAAAAGTGTATTGAGTGGATTGATGACGACGAATGGATCGAAGTCACACCTAAATCAGTACGCCTTCGTAAAAAAGTTCTCGCAAGCAATATGCGAAGCGTTCGCAAAATCGACAAAGTCTGATTTTTTGATCTTATATAATCAAGGTCCTGAGGGGGTTGCCCTCAGGACCTTTTTTTTGTTCTCTTAAGGGCGCATCCCTAAGGATTTTGCAAGGCCAGGATTACGGGCCAGAAGTCTTGCGACGACCGCCCCCTTTTGCCAACGGGCGGTAGCCCTTCTCTTTAATGGAATCATGCCGAATGGCCTCATCGTAGGGAATGGACTTGATCCCCTGAAGTCGCGCCATTTCAATAAATCCCGTCTGAGAACGAACGGCTGCCTCACCTGGCGGCGGAGTCAACTTCTGATAACTGCCGTCTGACTGCAAAATATGAGCCTTAACGTTGTCGGCCAGATAAAGGGCCAGCAGGTTGTTAATTACCGCCTCACGGTAGTCGGGATCCTCGACGGGAAACATCACCTCTATGCGTCGGTCCATATTACGACGCATCCAGTCGGCACTGGCTAGATAAACCTCGCGCGCACCGCCACCGTGAAAGAAAAAAATGCGGCTATGCTCCAAAAACCGATCCACGATCGACACAACGTGAATATTCTCACTTAGCTCCGACACCCCCGGGCGAAGGCAGCAGATGCCACGCACAATTAATTTGATATCCACCCCGGCACGGGAAGCGTCGTAAAGCTTGTCGATAATTTCCTTGTCCACAAGGGCGTTCATTTTCCCAATAATTTGGGCTTTTCCGCCTTTTTTCGCCTCGTTAATTTCCCGTTGGATCAAATCAAGGATCTTCGTGCGCAAGGCAATGGGAGCCAACGAGATTTTTTTAAAAACAGGCATGGTCTTCCTGCGGCGCAGCTTGCTCTCGCCCGTCAGGATATTAAATCCGGTCAGCAAATTGAATACCGTGGAAACATCCTCACCAACGGCTTCATTGGCGGTGAAGTAAGAAATATCCGTATATAGTTTCGCCGTGTTGGAATTGTAGTTGCCTGTAGCCACGTTGACGTATCGCACCAGACGGTCACTCTCGCGCCGGACCACCAAGATCAATTTACAATGGGTCTTTAATCCAACAAATCCAAAAACGACGTTGACGCCGGCGCGCTCCAGGCGGCGGGCCCACGTAATATTGTTTTTTTCATCAAAACGAGCCTTAAGCTCTACAACTGCCGTGACTTGTTTGCCGTTTTCGGCGGCCCGGATCAACGCATCAATGATCGGCGAATCACCGGACGTCCGATATAAAGTTTGTTTGATTGCAAGGACGTTGGGGTCATGAGCCGCCTGATGTAAAAATTCAATCGTCGGGTAAAAAGAATCGAATGGATGGTGCAGCAGCAAGTCTTCTTCTGCAATCAACGAAAAGATATCGTCACGCGATTCCATCTGCCGTGGAAGGCGCGGGTTGAAAGGGGGATCTTTCAATTGCGGCAGAGGCAGATGATAAAGTCCCATCAAGCCTTGCAACATAAGAGGGGCGGGCTTTTGATAGACATCTGGCGCGCCAAGCCTTAACTCTCGCATCAGCAGTCGCATCACATTCTCCGGAACTTCCGCGGAAATATCGAGGCGAACCGCCTCTTGATGCTCCCTGCTCGTGACCTCGCGCTGGACTGATTTCAAAAGGTCGACCACCTCGTTCTCAAGTAGGGTGTAGTCGAGATTTCGCGTCACTCGCATCGTACACGATGCTGAAATTTCAAAACCCATGAATAAAGAACTCAAACTCTCTGCTACAAGATCTTCCAGCAGCACATAAAGTCGCTTGCCCGAGATTCCCGATTGCACCGGAATCAGACGAGGCAATACCGAGGGAATTTCAACGAGACCGATGGCGGGGATATCGAAGACTGCGTCGGGATTGACCGGTTTGAACTGCACTAAAAGGTATAAAGCCAAGTTGGTCAGGAATGGAAACGGGTGCGCCGGATCAACTGCCATTGGAGTCAAAACGGGGAACACCTCGCGGGAAAAATAGCCGTCCATCAAATCGCGCTGCGTTACATCGAGAGATTTCATGCTGATGATTTCGACGTTTTGCTCACGGAGCCCAGGCAGGACAACGTCTTTCAAACAATCATATTTTCGAGCCACCAGAGCAATGACGCGATCACGAATTGCCACTAGGGTTTCTTCGTCGCTTAACTCATCGGATGGCTCTGCTGTCTGAAAATCCTCTTCCACCATTTTCTTGAGGCCCGCCACGCGGACCATAAAAAACTCATCAAGATTACCGGAGAAAATCGCCAAAAATTTCAGCTTTTCCAAAAGCGGTGTATCGGCGGTTTCCGCCTCGCTCAACACGCGCTCGTTGAATTCGAGCCAGCTCAAATCCCGATCAAAATATCGTGCCTGACTCATCAGTTGGATCCCTGTCCATTTCACATCTTAAATAATCACCTGTGGCGGCACGTAGGCCACCAGTTTGCTGGCATCCCGCAAAACGGCAAACCCTGCCTTTTTTAATCCCACGTTAAAATTAATTCCTGAGTGCCACGCCAAAATTTCGTTGATCGATGGTCCATGGCCTACCGCCACGACAACCTCGCCAGGATCGATCATGCCCTGAAGGTTATGCCAAGCGTCCCGCCAATCGCCCCAAGGGCAATCTTGATTTAGTTCAGAGACAATCTGCAGCTGAGGAGGTTTACCTGCGCCGTCGGTCGCACCGACAACCTGAGCGGCCGCCATCACGCGGTCTGCGGTCTCGCGGGCACGCATATATTCTGAAGTCAAAATCAAGGTGGGGCGAAACAAAACGGCCATCCGGGCGCAAACCGCATCCGTAAGCTTGATACCCTCAGGGGTCAAGGGCCTAAGTTTTTCGGGGCCCTTCCAATCGGCAGCCTCAACGGCAGGTCCGTGGCGCATCAGAATTAAAAATTTTGGTACTTCTGACAAAAGTAACTCCCGATGAATCTCTAAAGATGCATCGGCAGAAGTTCTGGAAAATTTAGGATCTAGTCATTCAAACAACTTAAAACCCACGGCCGCCATAAAGCCCAACACCGTGGCAAACCCGGTCACCGTCGGACCACCCTCGTGGGCTGCCTCAGGCAGCATCGTGGAAGACACCATCATCAGCATTGCGCCACCAGCAAGGCCTTCAATGAAAACCCCCGTCGTTGGATCGAGAGAATTGCCGACAAAGACGCCGGCCCCCGCCGCGACGGCTGTGATCAGGCACAGAACCGCCCAAAGTAGAAATATTTTCATCTTGGAATAGCCCTGTTCGCGCATCGTCAGTGCGCTGGACAAGGCCTCAGGGAAGTTCGACAGGAACAGCCCACCCACCAAGGTTAGCGGAATGATGTCTGTGAAAGTAACGGACACACCTTCCGCCTGACGGGCCTGCACTAGAGCCAGAACGCCCGTACCAATGACAAATGTTTCTGGAACGCCATCGATGATATTGCCCAGCCACACCGCCATGGGAGACCCCTTGAACTCTTCATGGGCCTTTTTAATCTCTAATTTAGTTGGGGGCGAAGCGCCCCGGGAAAGCGCGTCAATGGCGCGTTCGGACCAATCTGATATTTTTGTCGCACTCTCAACGTGCCTGGATTTGATCTCACCCAGACGCTCAGCAGCAAGTTCCCGGCAGCCCTTATCCAATTCAGGTGACATTCCGCGCAGGTGGTCAAAAGCATCTTTTCGCAAAAGCAACACTTCGGTGTGTTTTGTGACCGTGGCCGTGGCTGTTCGAGAGCTGCCCGTCAGCAACGCAATTTCACCAATCACCGATCCCGGCCCCTGGACCTTCAGTAGCTCACCGTTGTGCTTGAGTTCAATTTCCCCCGACTTGATGAAAAGCATGAAGTCGCCGTCGTCGCCTTGCTCAAAAATGACGTCCTCTGGCTTGAAAGTCTTTTCTTCAACCGCTTCGACTAATTCTTGGACGGCGGCCGTCGGCACGGCACGCAAAATATCGACCGTCGCCAGGGTTTTGAGAACTTCGGCATTGCGTTGCTGTTTTCGTCGGCTCAGGTAAGCCATGCTCGTGGCATATTTACGCAGAAATCCGCCTTTGGCGTTGAGCAGTTGATCGGCAACAATAAAGACCACGGCCCCCATGACACCGCCAATAAGTAGGGCATAAAAATTCATGAGGGGATCCCCATGCCCATGTCCGGACGGAGCCCCGATGCTGTGAGCCGCGTGCTTCATGCGTTCGAGGGCTTCGACATGAGGGGCAATCAGCTCAAGGGCGAGGGCTGACACCAAAGCTCCGGACCCAAAACCCGCCATCCCACCAATAAAGGTACGACTCGGATGCATAAAAAACGAAGCCACTGCTCCCATGGGCAGAGCCACCGCCGCACCGACTCCAAGTCCGGTCGCCCACAAGGCTATCGTCCAAATGGATTGGCCCATGGCCGGCTCTATCATCAGCGCCCTCCGCGGATTTTAGCTTTAAGAATTTTGGCGGCCTCTGCATATCCGCCCTCGCTGCCATCAATAAAATGAATGTGTTTGTCGAACGATGGCACGAGGCAGGTCAGGATTGCGCGTTTAGAGGAATGTTGGGCGTACCAAATGATCCCCTCGAGTTCCAGCGCTTCGCAGGCATCAATGAATTTGCGCAGCCATTGCTTGCTGCAATCGACAACAAATTTTAGAGAACCGTCAAATTTAACAAAATCTGTGTTTTCAATTAGTTCTTTGCGGTAATTCGCCCCAGGCATTCGCGGGCCTAATTTGCCTGCTAAAAAAAGCAAACGGGAGCCAAAGTTGGCGGCCAGCAGCATTATCTTGCCATGCCCTCTTGCTCCAGATTCTATTTTCAACAATTCGCCTTTGAGGGTCAGTTTCAAATCATCAATGGCGACGCCCGAAGGTCCGCCGCCCGCAATTGCATGCTCCTCACGAAGCAAACCCGCAATCCGGTCCAACGCCTTCTTTCTATCCACGGGATTCGTCGTTCGAATCGCTAAAATAAAGCACGATTTGAAACCGCGCTTGCTCTCCAGAAAATCCCACCGACATTGCAGCCCCGTCAGGTCCATATCCGCAATATCTCCCGCGTCATCTTCGCGAATCACTGAGCCTTCAGGAAGATCGCCCGACTTCAGCATATCTTCAGCCTTCAACCAACCGTCGCCGTACCATGCAGCAAGTTCATTGGACGGGCTCAAAGAATACTTGGATAAGCGCAGGTCCAGACCCTGATTGGTCAATGAACTTACCGGGACCGTTGCGATCCTTATTTTTAAGCCATAGGCGGTGACCCCCATACTGCGAATCGCGGCAAGGCCAGAACGCAGGCGCTGGACGGCCTGAGGGGGAACGGCCAAAGTGGCACCGTCTCCACCAAAAACAAAGGGCACACCATGAGGCGCTGCTAGATTGCGACTACAGGCAATGACGGCAGCTCCGAGCATGTTGACTTGTTTGTATCGCCCAGCGCGAATCGCGTCCGTGGATCCCTCTACATCCGAGAGAACTAGGTGCCAGTCACCAGGAACGACGTGGGTTTGCGTCCCTAAAGTCGCCTCATGAAACGACGGCAGAGGCGTAATTTCATCATAAAAACTCTGCGTATTGCTTTGATCATTATTCGTCGAGACCACCAAGATCACCCCCCGTCACTAAGGCATGGACGCTGCCCAAACTTAAATCTAAACGCTGCGCGATTCTTCTAAAGGAAAGTCCTTCGGCTTTTAAAGCTCGAGCCTCGACCTGTTTGTCGCGAGATACTTTCGACGGCGCTCCCAGTTTTGTTCCACGCTTCTTGGCCGCATCTAGTCCAGATCGCACCCGCTGCACGATCGTCTCGCGTTCAATCTCGGCGATCTCGGCAAAGGCTGCGAGCATCGTGCGACGAAAGGGGTTTGAATGCCCAAGATTCAACACCGGCTGGGTGACCGAAATGAAACCGACGCCATACTCGTCCATCTCTAAAAGGGTCCTGATTGCCACGGTTGCGTTGCGGCTCAAGCGGTCCAAGCGGTAGACCACAATCGTGTCAATCTGTCGTTGAAGGGCCATGGACATGAGCTGCTTGTAGCCCGGACGATTTTCGTGTTTTCCGGAGATGCCTTCATCTTGAAGAACGAAAACCTTGGAGGGCTTCTTAGGCAACTCGTCCAACCATTTTTCAACGGTATGCCTTTGGGAGGCAAGATCTTGCTTGTCGGTAGACACGCGGTAATAAATAGCAATTTTATCCATGATTGCAGTTTAGCAAAAATGAAGCGGGGTTTAAAGGCGCGGTAAAACTAATGATGGAGGTAATTTTTCCGACGAGCTCATCATGAAAAAGACACCGTTAGAAATGTCTACCTTAACCACGCTGCTCCTTGCGACGGGCGCCTTCGCCTCTGTAGACACACCAAATGACACCCTCTCCCCGCTGAGGTTTGGAGCTGGCATTGATGCAGGGCACGTCGTAATTGCCCCAGTCGGCACCACCACAGAGCTCGAAAAATCAGGAACTCAAATTGAAGTCCGTGGTTTTTTTGAATATCAAACCCGGTTCTTTTCCCTGAACTTGGGAGCATCGCGCCAGACATCCAAAGTAAAAACCGACGACCCCGAACAATCCCTATCCGTCAATTCAGCCAGCCTCCAATCCACATTATATGTGAACCTTGGAAATGCTTTTGGATTGGGCATCACAGGCCGCGTAAACAAGGGCCGTTCTGCCGACTATGCCGTCGACACAGAAAGTTCTAGTAAGGTTTTTCGGGAATTCGGCCCCTCGCTGCGCGCTAGGATCCCACTATTTAAAAATTACAACGTCATGGCAGAAACGTCGATCCTGCACTCGACCGCAAACGATCAGCGCAAGGTTAGCACCATCCTTGCCGGACTATCCGCCTCGATCCCTATCCGGCGACTGGCGTTCCCCACCCTGGAAATGTCGGCAAAAAATCCCCCGTTAACGGGCAGGCAGGATAAAGATTCAACCCATCCGTTCGACACGTCCATTGCGCCACTTTACTTCAAACACGCCAGCAACGATTTCGATGAAAGCTCAGAAATCCAACTTACCGCCATCATTCAAAACTTGAAAACCGTGGACCTCAGTGGTGCCCGTATTTCGGTTGCCGGACACGGAACCAGGAGCGGAACCACGCGAAAAACCCTTCAACTAACCCTCATTCGCGCAGCGCGGGTGGCCAGTAGACTGATTGCCGCCGGAATTCCAGCCGACCGCATCGACGTGGCCGGCTATGGCAGCACACAGTCCGATGTTCGTTTGGATCCCGATGATGCGAAACAACGCAGAGTGCAAATCTCCGTCGTCACCCCCCCGAAAGAAGCCGGTAAGCCCAAGGCCGCGTCTTTTGGAATCAGCGGACTACGGATTCCGCCTGGGGTTATTTACCAAGTCGATGAACTCTGGACCATTTTAGAGATGTCGAAAATCGTGAAAAGGCTCAAACCCAGCTCCTTGACTGTGACCATTGACCTGCCACAGCGCATTACCGGAGAACCTGGAACCTGGGAAAAAATATCCTTGGCGATTGGGATGCTCAAAAACGGCGGCGTGAAATCCGGTCAGGTCATCCTTAAAACGACACCGCGTAACGGGGAAATCGTGTTCTATGCCGCAACCAAAAGCTCAGGACTCTTGGCTGCTCTCGAAAAAATCCCCAAAAGTCGTTCCCAAATGATGGTCTACCCGATAGCCAACGAAAACCTGGCGCAATTTGTGACGATCTTAAGAGATCAGCAAAAAGTCTGGACCCACCTTGAAGCAACCTTCGAAGCCAAAGTAGCCTTGATTGCCGCTGGCCTGAGTAAATTGCGCGTCAGCACGCGTGCCACCTCGAGCCTTTGGCCGACCACCGTCACCGGCATCGGCGACGTAACGGAAGGTCACAGCCTCATTGTCCTCCACGGTGTTCGAAACCATACGAAGGTGGCAAGTCTCCTGCATGGGCTAGAGAGCATCCCCAAATCAAATCCGACCTCGGTCAAAACAAAATCCGTGGCGCATTAAGCGGGGGCTTCTGCTTCGTCTTTATGTTCGCTTTATGAGCACTAGCCGTCACAAGCACCGTTTTAGTGTTCAAAAGCCCAAAACGCCCCTTTTCGAGCGTTCAATTAACCCCCGTTATACGCCTTAAGTATATGATATTATAGGGTAAAACAACGTTTTCTGAAGTCGTTCAATATACACCTGTATATTGAACATCCCATGTCGTTTATATGCGACTTGGCGCCAAACCATCGAAAAACCGGCTTTAAGCGATCGATTGACACTCAGACAATCGCACAAATCTGCTGTTGTTGTTTACAAAGCATATAGTTGCATCACTTCTGTTGTTGTTGTGTGGTTGCTATGTGGTTGTTTGGAGCGATCTGATTATTTTATTCACAGAAAGGCAAAGCCAATCTGAATAGGGGCCCTACAGACCAAATTCTGACTGAAAAAATTTCGAACGATATCCGGAACGCTGATAATGAGATTAATGAAATTTGCGGAGGAGACTGCCCAAAAAAAGAACAAAAAAACGGACCCAGGTTCCTGGATCCGTTAAACTTCATTTAACAACTGCTGAAAAAAAGCGTCTATCTCATTTTAGATCAGCAAGATCCTGGCTGAAAATTTCCACAATTTTCGAAGCCGGAACCGCGTATGTCAGCTCCATCCAGACTTCCTCAGAAACATCGTCAAAAATCCGGCTGAGGAAACCCGCCTCACGGACAACCTTATCCTTGGGGATCTTGCCAGTGGAAAGGATGCCCACAACATCACCAGTCTCCCGGTCCACGATTGCCGAGCCCGAGTCACCATGCGACACGTCGCAGCCTGTTGCAAACATCCAGGTCTTGTACGGGCCGGGATTAAAGGTATCTGGATCGGCCATATAACGGACTTCGCCATCCGGAGAAAACGTCTTGCAGTCGCTATCCTGGCCGCTCATGAGATTTTTCTGGCCGTCATTGCCAGCAACGCCGTATCCGACGGTCAAGAGCTTCGTGCCTTTTCTGGTCTCGCCTGGATCAAAGGACTTGGAAACCGTGCGCAAGGTTTCTTGCTGTGCTTGGCTTAAACCGCTGATCGAAAAAATGGTCAAATCCAGATCGGTGCTCGTCTTGATCAGACGGTCACAGCGTAAGTTAATAATATTCAGCATCTCAAAGGAAATTTTCGCGCTGTTGCAGCCCGCCTGATCCTGAATGACATGATGGTTGGTGGCGAGGATGGTCTTGCCGTCTTTTTCGCCAATAACAAAGGCCGTTGCCCCACCAAATCCCAGCCTCACACGGGCCGTAGCCTTAGCGGCCCGTTGAAATGCCGGAGATTCCTTGGCAAGCGAATCTCTGGTCACGATCACTTTTCCCCAGGTCGGGCCAATTTGGTAATCGAGCACGCTCGAAAAGCTGGCAAGGGCTGCAGATGGCAGTTCGCGCAGGGAGCGCGAGTGACCTGTTACGATACCGCAAGCAGCCGTCACGACCAGAATCGCGGCTAAAGAAAAAGTGGGTTTGATGGACAGTCCGGAAAGACGACGCATTGCCATAAATAGGGCCCTTCAGAGGAGTGGTGAACGATTTTCCTGTTATATATAGGCGCGCAATAAACTCAATTAACATTTTTAAACTGCTCTACATGGCTGCGCCTGGCGCCGTAATGGCGAGCACCCCGAGAGCCCAGACTTTCTGGGCCCCTTGCCTTTGTCCCTTGAATCGCGCCCGCGCCGCGCTTTCCCGTTTCAGATCAATCATCACATTATGTGCGCCGACGTAGAGATCTAGGCGGCACTGCAGTCGGTCCACGCGCTTGGTTGTGCACCACGTTCGCCGCGACAGGCATTTCACGTTGTCGCGCACCATGGCGCAGCTGTGGTTCAGGGAAAACAGTGGGTCCCGGCCGCCGGCTTTTAGTTCCCCTTGGCCGACAACGCACCCTCTGCGCCCCTTGGAGGTCTTGTGTTCCACGCCTGGCAG
>CAMDHM010000023.1 GCA_945898195.1 Pseudobacteriovorax antillogorgiicola
CCGGTGTTGATTGAAGGAAGGCCCTGCTGTGACAGCCAGCTCTGCAGCCGTACCGGGGAAAACCCAACGTACGGAATCGTCAAGAGGGTGGCGGAAACTTGGTTGCCTCGCAAGGGACAGTCAAGCAACCACCACCCGAACTTGGTTTACATTTTCTTTTTTAAATCAAAATAATCCAGCACCGATTCCATGACATGTGCATCGTCATTAAAACTGCCTTCGGCGGCAAAGTCAGGTGTTTGGTCTTGCTCTGTTACCAGATAGTCAATGGCGGCCAAAGCGTATGGAACAAAATGCGCCCCTGGAGATTCATGGCACAACGCAATGAGGCGATGGGCTCGTGTCAGCAGCTCACGGGCAATTTTCGAATCGGGGTTTAAACTCCGCTCAGCGACTTTTAGCCGCGTTTCAAAAGTATTCATGGCACTCTCAATGCGATGAAAGACATCCTCGTGATGGAGGATTCTTTTTAGGAGTGTGGAGTACCCTGCCGGGACATCTGGATCTTCTTCCATTGGGACGGAATTCTCATTCACCATTTTGTCGTTTTCCTGGGAGTCATTGTTGTTGGCAATTCTTAATGTTGCAGGACATAGGCAAGTGTCATACAAACTCTACGGGAATTAAAATCAAAACTGCGTTGAGATTGCAAGGAGTTACCATGCGTCGAGGCCTATTGAATTTGTGTCTCTGGACCGGTTTAGGTGTGGTTGTTTGGGGTGCGGGCGTTTGGAGCGTTGCGCTGGCTTCTGAGGAGGGTGCTCCTTCTGATCCAGTATTGCTGGCGGCCATGGATGCTGCGGAACCATACGCTGCGATGGTATTTCATGGCGGCTACCTTTGGGTGGGTCAATCGCGCAAGGATCACAGGGCTAATTACCGAGTGACGATTTTTAATCGCGAGGATCATCGGATACATGAGGTGATGTTGAAGCACTCAGCCAGCACAATGCAGGCTTACGGTCCGGATGCTGTGATTGTCACAGGTACCGCTGGAGAGCCTAATCTAACCGCTTGGTCGATTGTGCGCGCGAGTGCCTCTGGATTTACGGTCGAACACCACTGGATTCCCGCAGAGGCATGGGCAAGTGGATGGCTTGGCTCGATAACCGGCAAGGAATTCTTTTTAGATCTTGGCGGGAATTACGACGATCCGGATGGGTCAAATGACCCGCAACTTGCGGCTCAGACGATTTTCACGGCATCCAGTTCTGGTAAACCATCGTACTTGAAGACTCGCTTGCGCGGTCCTATTTCTGGGTTCAAACACGGCAACAAATTTGTGATTCTACGCAAGAACGATGTAAGGGCTTCCGGCGGAAAAATTGTGATTTTGGATCCAGCAACTGGCCTGCTGCAAGAACTCTTTGAACGCAATCTGGATGGGCCAGGAGAACCAGTTGTTTTGCAAGATGGTGAGCGTTTGGCTGTGGCTGAATCGAATCGTGGCATCGTGCATTTTGTGAATCTTAGGACTGGCGAGAAATCAGAATTTGCAACCGGCGGCGCGCCAAAATCGTTGGCTGTTTCCGGGAATTGTTTGATCGTGGGTATGGAAGCTGAGAAGAAGGGCCTAGTGTTAAGGGTTTCCCAGAATGGGCCGGTGGAAACGCTTGATTCATTTCATTTCGATTCGTTGGGTGAAGCGTTTCTTGGATTGCGGCGCATCGCGGCAGATCCAGTAACAGGGCGTATTTATGGAGAATCAGCGTATCCGTGCAATGCTGCGGTCCAGGACTGTAGCAAAACTTGGAATGCAGTTGTGGCCAGTCCTCGAGCATCGCGCGGAACATTTTTAGAGCAATGCTCAAAATAACGAAAAAAAAATAGCTTGACTAAAGTTGAGCTGGCCTAGGATAACAAACGAAGCTTTTCCAAAGAGTATATTTTAGTCAGCACGCAATTCCTATTTAAGGGAGAAACGCATGATGTCCTTTCGTATTACTGCAACGACAGCGATTTTAGCTTTGGCTTTGTCAGGATGTGGCACGGCCGGTGACAATTCTTTTAAAGCTGCAAAGGTACTGTCGGTTGAGACCAAGCTTGTCGATGAATTGAACGTTACAATCAAAGAAATTGAGACACCAGTTGATGTTCAGGAAACCGTTGCAACTCAGGTTGCGGCGCGTAATGCCATGATTACTTCAGACCTCAAGGATCAGTTTAATGGCGATGTTGGTGCTGTTGGTGTGATCGTGGATCAGATCATCAACATCGGGAAGAAAGTCTGGGCGGTTGTCGCTGCCGGCAAGCCTGTGATGAATGTGAAGTTTGATTTTGCCAGTGCGATGCCCAAAGGGATTACGGTAGCCTCAGATCTGCACGGCTTCTCTGAACTTCAGTTCAAGTCGTTTGAATACAGCGGCACGAACCTTTACGGCATGGAAGTTTTCAAAGTTCAATACACAGTTGTTTTTCAATACGGTGGCGCGTTCGCTGGTAAGGGTGCGTACATTGCCAGCGCGTCTATTGTTCCGCAGAATGTGTCTGTGATCTGGGGCTATAGCCTCGGTATGGATGTCAATAACGTATCTGTCTCCAATCTTGGCAGCAGTGAGAGCCCAGTTGCCGGGATGAACCTGATGGCCAACATCAAGGTTTCAACGGTCCTTAGGGCGACGGAAGTAAACGAGATTTTTGCGATTCGCGGGGACAGCGGCCTTTTGACCCGGGTGCATTAAACTTAATTTGAACCTGTGTGATTTGATTTAAATGAACAAAGGGTCAGCCCAACCAGGCTGACCCTTTGCTTTCCAGCGACAAACAGAGTGACGTGTTCCAATGAAACAAGACGGGGTATTTCGGATGGCCCAAAAGATAGGTCAAATACCCAAATCGTCTCCGGAAGCGCGTCGCTTGTCGCTCAAGGACTCACCTTCCTCACGCTCGCGCGCTTTGGCAAGGGAGTCAGTCAAAAAGTTAAGTTCCTCTGCGATATCCTGAAATGCGTCGCCTTTTTTAGCGCTGATCCGTTTCGAGAGATCGCCGTTCGCGAGAGCTCGGACGTGTTTACGGAATGCTGCTGTCGATCCTACCATTTGGCTGGTGACGCGCAGCGACACCGCGATCGACACACCAACATAACCAACCAAGACAAGTAGTGCCCAGACCCGCACCCCTTCAATATGATGGTAAACTTGGCTGATGGTGGCGTCGTCCGCTTGCGTATTCTCGATGAAAGTATTCGCGAACATTTCAAGGTTTTTATAGAATAAAAACGACAGAGCTAACGAAAACAGCGCCGCAGCCAATGCGTTGTAAGCCGCAATTCGGAGTTGAATCACCGGCTGAAACATCATCCCGCCAACGGTCCGCTTCGTTGCCGACCGTCCAGATCCCGGAGGCCGCCTAGTCGGTGTGTCCGGCCCTACCAAAGTCAATTTGTTCTTGTCACTCAAAGTACACCTCCCTTTTCCCTCTTAAAGAGACAATCGGCAGGTTGCGTCGGAACTCAAATGAAAAGAAAAATATTTTTTAAGTATCCGAATAGATTGGGTTAATTTTATATTTTTTGGCGGGTTGGCGCACCCAAAGTCAAGATGTCGGTGTTTGGAAGTCGTTGGCGAAGTTTGTCCGCCAGGGCTGTGCTTGCGGCTAAGGTCCCGTGATTTAGAAAAATTTTCTTGGGGCGGCGTTGGATTCTCGCAACCCATTCGATAAGGTCTTGTTGATCGGCATGGGCAGAGAGGTTGTCGATGAACTCAATGTCAGCCTCAATTGGAATTTCAGTATGGAAAATCCGGATTTTTCCCGCAGTTTTCCCTTCGTCCAAAAGGTAGCGACCTTTAGATCCTTCGGCTTGATATCCAACGAACAGAATCGTGTTCTTTGGATTGGATAGTCTGGCTTTTAAATGGTGGAGGATGCGTCCTCCACTAAGCATACCTGACGCCGAGATTACGATGAATGGACCGTCCTTCATACATGCTGCCATCGACTCATCCGTTGAATCGGTTGTTTCAAATAGCCGGGGGAGGAACCCTGAAACTTCACCGTTGGCTGCTGTTGCCAGTAAATGGTCTTCCGGATGTTGCAGAAATGTCCTCGTTGCCGCGCTAGCCATTGGTGAATCAAGAATAACTGGAACGCATGGGATTGCCTTCTGATCTTCAAGTTGACGGATCATGAACAATAGTTCCTGTGTTCGACCCACGGCAAACGCTGGGATTACCAAGACGCCATTGTGGGCCATTGTCCTCTGGATAACGTCGCCTAAGAGCTGTGAACCAGGAAGTCGAGAGTGATTTCTTGAGCCATAAGTGGATTCGAGAACGAGTATATCGGTCTCTGAAATATTGGCGGGAGGCCGCATTGTAATCGAACGATTGTTTCCGAGATCCCCAGAAAAAGTAATGAGTTTTGAGACGCCACCGTCATCAATAGAAAATTGAACGAGGCTTGCGCCAGTGATGTGGCCAGCACGAACAAACTTGAATTGGACATTATGGCTCAACGTTTGCCAAGCATCCCGAGGTACCGTTTTGAAATGATCGATGGCAAGGTTTGCATCCGCCTCGGTGAAGAGGGGTTCGGGTGACTTATGGTGGGAATATCCTGTTCGGCGAGCGTATGAAGCTTGCTCTTCTTCAAGAAACGCGGCATCAAGCAGCAGGATCTTGGCCAATTCAGCGGTTCCATTGGTGCAAAAAATCGGTCCTCGGTAACCTTCACGGCAATAACGTGGCAAACGGCCGGAATGATCGAGGTGTGCGTGTGTTAGGATTATGGCATCAACGTCATCTGGTTTTGGCTGAGTCGGCAGCCAATTCTTGGCGCGGGAATCGCTTGACCCTTGATATAGGCCGCAATCTATCATGACCCGAAATGATTTTGGACCCGGGTCACCATCAATCTGCAAAATGCTTCTACTGCCCGTGACTTCGCCGGTAGCGCCAAGAAAATCCAGGTAGACTGACATTGAGCTCCCCAATCAAATGGACTTTAGGGTCTCATTCATAGACTCGGTCGTCAAAGTTGAAAATTCCACAAGAAGCCGTCATTTTACCCGTGCTTCTCGCATTTCTTAGGCAGGATTGCCGACCAAACGAGCTCATCATTTGGATTTCGGCTCGAGCTTTTGTTTTTTTTGCCGATACTTACTGTGTATGAAACTACTGACGAAACCTGTAAAAAATATCCAGCTAGCAACACTCATGGTGGTGCTCGCCTTGTCTTTGTGTGCATGCAAAATGAAGCCTGGTGCCCACGGTAGCTCAAGCAGCTCCGCGACATCAACGTTCAAGAGTAACAGTAATGGGATTTCACTGGTGGCAGGCGAGTCTGCCATATCGGGCAGTGGCAAAGCTTTGCTTTTCGCCGCCGTGCGCGATAACGCGGTCGTCGTCGCGTTTTGTCCTAACGATATCGCCACCTGTAGCAAGGGAGACATTAGGGCTTTTCCTGGACAGCTGGTGATCGCATCTGCAGCGAATGTGATTTTCAGTAGCGTCATGGAATTTGATTTAAAATCGACCAAAAAATTCAGCGTTTTTGCTCGGATGGGAGGCGGCGGCCTTGTTTGTGGCGATTTTGTCTCGGAAACATCAAAGTTTGGCCCTGTGGTGGTGTCCGCTTTAGGGCAGGGAGCAACCCTTTGTGCCGGTTCTGATCCTGATTCATTAGGTAACGGATTTTTACGCCAGCTCTTGAAGGGAGAGGCAGGTGCTCAACCTGAAGGGACCCCTAAAGTCGTAACCGCTACGTCAGCGGTGATCGCCGATTGGGTGCCAAATCCCGAGGGACTTAGCCTTTCAGACATGGAAACGGAGCTGATTCGCCGGACCAATGAAACTCGCGCAACGGTGGGTTTGGAGCCCTTATTGGTATCGAGTCAGCTGATGCAATTTGCGCGGTCATGGGCTCAAAGTGTCGCGTCTCGAATGGCGGCAAATGAACACAGCAACTACGGTGTCTCCGAAAATGCTTGCTGCTCCCCGCCTGGCGTATTTTCGGCGCAAGCCGCATTTGGAATCTGGCAATATAGCCTCGAGGCAAAAGATAAAATGATGGCCCGTGAGCCGCGCTACATCGGTGTTGGTGGGGCTGTGGATGCCTATGGAAATAATTACTGGTATCAGCTGTTTCTATAATCATTTTTCTTTCCGTATGATCTGCAATTCAGTGTTTCCTGAATCAGACCTGCCGGGACGATTTGGTCCTGGGGACGGCAAATCGTCTGGGCCGGACTCAAATTGAGCTATTGGTTTTTCTCCATCAGAGCACCAGTTCCAAGTGAGCCGAATGTTGAATTCACGGACGGCGTTGGTCGTTTGTTTGGATCTCCAGATTGCAGGCGCGTCAATGCTGTGAGGTTTATGCGCTCGTTCGTCGTAGTATATTGGCCATCGGGCGGGATTGAAGGGTGAAAAAGCGCCATCTAAAAGGCTTACGTCGTCGGCGCGATAGTCGAAAAATGAAACAAAAGACGATCTAATTATCGATGGCGCCACCGAGAAAAACCTGTGCTCTGATTGAATGAGAATTTGGCCCCGCTGCCCGCGGCGTGTCTGTGCATCCAGCCAGCTCTGAGTTGCAAGTTGCTGACGTTCGCGAAAGTCGCGGTTTGTTTCCCCCTGCTGTTGAATTATGGTGGGAACACCCCAATCTTCTCGGGCTAGTCGGGAATTGAAAGATCCCATGCTGAAGTAGCGCCAACCCGGGCGGACCGCCTCCCGTAGGGGGCGCAATATACCTCCGTCCAGCTGAAGTTCATCGAGGTAATAAAATTCCTCATGGTTCCTGTGTAAAAGGGAGCTGGTTTCACAATCATGTAAGTCCCAAAGGACGGCGCGTCGCGATATCACGGATGCTTGCTGCTCTGGTAAGGAGGCCATTTGCAGCAGCTCTGCGGCGGACAAGCCGCGCCATATTCCCCAATAGAATGAGAATTGATTTCCGTCGACGGATAGTTGTGGAGCCCCATTGACGGTCTCGTATGGGGCAGCGGTATCTTGAGTGGTTGCCGCCAGGGCACTTGGTGGTGTGACGGTTCTGGACCTACAAGATCCTGCAAGAATGCCGATGGCAATGAGGGCTCCGAAGGCGCTGCGTCGAGGCATAGGCGTGCTCACTTTCCTGCTGCACCGTTCATGTATGCCGCCATTGTCATCATGGTCGGCAACGCTAGGCTTGAAAAATGTGTTTGAGCACTGATGTTGACGTCGATCGTGTCAGTCATTCGTGGCCAGTCGGATTTGACAAACCAACCAGCGCTACCAAGGCCGGTAATCACTGCGCAGCTTGGTTTTTCCATAAGATTCCTCGGACTTCATTTTCTTTTAGAAATAGAGTCATTGCCGCAATAAGTGTCCATTCAAAGAGCTGAATGTTCATACTATATTCGATCCCTAGATGGAGAAAGCACAGGGCGATAATGGCAATGAGGCGTGTGTCGCGGAACCAAACTAGAAGTGGAAACGCCCCTTCGATCACCATCGTCGTCCAGGTCAGGATTTTAGCCATGAAAACCGTGCGCATGAAGTCGGGGAGAGGAAATCGTTGAAATTCAGTTAATTGCTGAACAATGTAGACGCTGCTTCCATCAAGCCAAGCTGCTCCCTTGGCTTTGAAGCAAAAAGCAGCCGCATATATCAGACAGACTTGAAACTGCAGTGCGCGGAATGCTGCGGGATTTATCCGCTTAAGGGGGTGCCCCCGAATCAAACTCTCCAAAGAAATGGCAGCTCCGGAAGGCGCAAAAATCATCAAGAAACTTGTCAAACGGAGAAACGTATCACCGCTGTGAAGGATATAAATGTTGCGATGATGGAAACTAGCGAGGCAAATATAAACGAGCAAAGACATCCGGCGCGGAAAAAGTCCAACCATAATCAGTGCACTTGCAAGCATGTATACCCAAAACAGAATGGTTACGACCTGAGGGCTATCTCCAAGGAGAAAAAACAAATTGAGCCGGCTTGTGCCGATCATGCTGCGGGCTAGATCAAGCGGAAATATTGCATTGGAATCAAACCACATGCCTAGGTCTTGATAAAGAAGCGCACCATTCAAAATAAGTAGCAGGCCAAAAAGAATCCGGAATAGCGCGAGAGGCTGCGGAGCGACTGGTTCAGTTAGCCAACGCCAAAATGCAGAGATGAGTTGCGTAAAATTCATTATGGAGCTTTCCAGGAATGGAAAACAAAGCGGTTGTAAGGACGGAGATCATTAAGGACATCACCTGGTGCATCGGGAGGCAAGCTTTTACGCCAGTTTCGCACCAACTCAATCCGTTCTACGCCAGGTCCTGATGCTGTTGAGGTCTCTCGAAAAACCCATGCCGCCGCGGCGTTCCACATCGCTTTATTGCTGTCGAGGCGCAGGTTGTCATTGAAGAACTTTCGCCATCTTTCCTTTTGATAGCGCTTCAAAGCTGGGAAATCAGTCATTCGGGTGAAGGTCCAGGTTTTGCGAGTCCCATCTTTGAAATAAATTTCGCTGTTTATAAAGATGTCTTCGTCGCGCGGCTGGGGGGCAAACATATCCCAGCCCTGCCATAATCCCGACCATTGAAAAAAAGTCCGGTATTGATTGTCGAGGGACAATTTAAGAGGAGTGCCTTCGGGCATACTCCAACTCAGGGCACCAACCATGTATAGCCCGGCCGCAATGGCCGCAATGGCCATGAATGGACGAGTTATCGGAGGATTAATTTTATTTTCCACCCGAGGCCTTCGCTGGGCATAGGGGGCCGGTTTCTTCTTCATCGCCGATTTTGATGCGTGATCCGTCGGCTGCCATGAACAAAGCGCTCGCGACGCTATCGTCAGTGCAGAGCATGTCCATTTGGTATTGAACGCTGTCCAGGGTAATTGGTCCGAGCATGGTTTTGATAAAAAGATTCCAGGCCTTTGAGTCTTCTAGTTTGAGTGTCGTGGCAGACTTTTTCATAAATGCACTTGGCTCAATCTGGACCGAAGATTTGAGAGGGCCTGATTCATCAAGTGGACGCATCCCGAGAAATGCGTTGAGCGCGCGCGATACATCCATGACCAACTCATCCGTCGTGGTGCATTGATTTTTTGGGTTTGGCTTCAGATAAAATCCCGCAGCTCGGGTTTGGTCGTCCTTATTGCCGGTGTCGTAAGATATTCCAAATTCAATCGTTGTGTTTTTTTTGCAGGGCTCGTTTTCGGCTGGATACATATTGATGTAAACCAATGCGGGATCTTTGCCGCCTGCATGGGATACTGCTTCAAGGGCTCGGCTTCGTGCCGCCGATAATTCGGTGAGGGTGGGAAATTGCATTTGCGAGGCTGGATAGGTTTTGGCCTCCATTATTCCGGAGCGATTTCGGTTTCCCGTGGATTTACAGCCATGCAGGCCCCCTGCCGTGACCGCGATCAACGTAATTATTATTTGTCGCGCGTTGCGCAGATTTTTAAGGGTCATGGCTTGAAATCCTTCGTGGGAGTCATGTTGGAATTATTTTATCTTTTTCGGGCAGAATTGCCACCAATGCAGGCATTTATCAGAAATTTTTTCCGTGCATTGGGCGGTGGATCATTGTTTTTATTGTGTGGATCTGGCGCTTGGAAGCTTGCTTCGGACTTAGGGTGGAGATCTTGAAATCCTGACCACTGGGCCCGGTCCGTATAAGAGCTCATGCCGATCTTGCATGCGTTTGATGGTATCGCCCATGCTGGATGGTTGTTCTGTGTCTCCCTTTTTAAATTTCAGGGCATCACGAAATGTCGCATTTAGGCGGCTTGCTGCCGGGTGCAGCAAAGAAAGAGTCGTCTCGTCATGGTTGCCCCCTTCCGCTGAAAGTCGCGGGACGCTGGTGACAATCACGGACTCTGTGAAGTTTTGCGCTGCGTCCATGGCATTAGTCTCAAGAACCCATGAGGGGGCGAGGCTTGCGGATACAACCGTCACAAGGCGCGCGAAACGTGGTACAGGATTGCCGGTTGCCGAGAGAATATTTCCGTAAGTGATGAAGCTTCCGTCTCTGAGGATTAATTCACCGCGCTCGTTTGCATACCCCGCAAACAAGAGCAGAAGTGTGCCGCCCGATCCTGTTGCCATGGCCGATTCGCGGATGGCGGTTGTCACAAAGGCAATATTTTCCGGTTCGATTACCGAAACTTTGAATTTTTCAGAATTGGACTCAAGGGCTCTGCGCATCCCGGCGACATCTAAGGTAACCCAGGTATCGGCGTGGTGCGGGTTTCCAATTCCATTTTCAAAGTTATTTGAAATGATCAACGCTGTGCTGCCCAGTCGTGGTTTTGGATCAAAGGATTTAGGGCGGGCGGTAATGACCTCCTTTGGATGTGCCGGTTCTATGGCACAGGCGTGAAGCATGGCGAAAAAGAATCCAAGGATGAAGATGTGATTCATAAGTTTATCCGTTGCCCTTGGGTGCATGTGTCTATTATCTGATGTTTGGCGGCTTTTCGCCACTCGCCATTGGACAGGATACGAAATGCATACGGACCACTTGCCACTTCAGCCGATTTCAAAAAATCTGATCCGATTTTCCTGGATATGCCTAGTTTACGTTGTTTTTGTCATCGTGTGGGGCGCATTCGTCCGGGCCTCAGGCTCGGGCGCCGGTTGCGGCAGCCACTGGCCTCTTTGCAATGGTCAGATTTTGCCGAAAGTTAGTGGCACAGCGATCTGGATTGAATTTTCGCACCGTATAACAAGCGGGTTTTCCCTTATGATGGTGGGCTCTCTGTTTTTTTGGGTTCGCGGTGGGGTTGGTCGGCGAGGGTCTTGGCGCCAAAAAACGGCGCAGGGACGTGCCGCGGGATGGGCCCTGGTTTTCATCCTTGGCGAGGCTGCGGTGGGAGCCGTGCTCGTTTTGCAGCATCTCGTTGCCGGAGACTCTTCTTTGGCGAGGGCTATGGTCATCGCTCTTCACCTGGCTAATACTTTGTTTTTGGTCGCGGCGTTGGTTTGGACAGCGATGGCATTGAGTGTCGCGGGAGCCCCTGGGCCGGATCAATCTCTTGGCCAGCCGGGACAGGACGGCCGTCCCTTGGCCGTGGCCCTCTTTTACCGCCTGCGTCGGGTGGCATCCCTGTTTTTAGCGGTGGGAGCCTCGGGGGCCATTGTCGCCCTCGGGGATACTCTTTTTCCGTCCAAAGACCTTTTTTCCGGGATGGCCCAAGACTTTTCGGCGTCGGCCCATTTTCTGGTTCGACTGCGTGTGGTTCACCCGTTTTTGGCGGTGGGCACAGCTCTGGCCTTATGGTCAGTCTTAATTTCCATTGAAAAGGTTAATAAAAACGGTGGATTGGTGTCAGATTCGGCGTTCTACGTCCGGTTTTTTCTGATTGCCCAGGTGGTGCTCGGAATTGTCAACTGGCTGCTATTGGCGCCCCATTGGTTACAGCTTCTGCATCTAGCTGGTTCCAATGCCCTTTGGGTGTCGGTCATTGCGCTGCTTTTTGCTTTGAATCGAATTGCCAAGGCCACCCCTGTGGGCTAAACGGTCAGAATCATTTCCCTGGTTAGGAGAGTCGCTATGGTTCGTTTTCGACTTAAGACCCTCAACACTGGTCTTTTGGCCGTCACCTTTGCGATTGCCTCCGCTGTGCCGGCAGTTGCTTCACGTAGGAATGTCGACCTCACAGCTCTGGGATCTGAATGTCCTGCATTGGACCGGGTTTTTGATTTGGTCGAAGGCCAGGGAAAATCTGCCATAAATAATCAGGGTGATCAGGAACAATTTGCGCCGGGCGCAATGGCCGCGATTTCCGAATGCCTTGTGCGCGGCGCGATTAATGACGAGGGAACTAAAGGTGAATTGCGGGTCGCTCTGCAAGCCCTTCCTCAACGTGGATTGGCCTCTGATAGCGACGTCGCACCCATTTTGCAGCTGATAAGAAATACCCGCAATCAGCCGGCCCAAGCAGCTGCAGCAATTTTCGCCTCGAATTCGATGATTCAAATCGCGGAGGCTTCACGCCTTCTTGATAGTCGATTGGGGCGGTCTCGGACGGCTGATGCCCGCTTCGCAGTGGCTCAATTTGCTCGTGCTGCTGGCTCAGCTCGCGATTCTGCGGATGGCTTGATGGAGCAAGCACAAACCATTCGTGACAACACGGCCGAAGTTGCTGCACTGGTGGATGAAGTCGCCAAATTAGCTGCGGTAACCTCACGGCGCGACATGGCGGCCAGTTTGACTTTACGTTTGCGGACTTTTTCACGCCGCAACGGTGGCGCCTTTCAAGGCGCGACGGTGGACCTTCAAAAACTTTTTGATGAAGCGAATCAGGAAGCAAACCGCATTGAAGCCTCGGGCGTTCGCGGTCAAGTGGCGCGCGATGCCGCCACGGATTGGGCAACGTCGTTTGATGCACGCCTCATGTTAACTCTAAAAACAGTGTCCCCCCAGGCTCAGACACCTGTGGAGGCTGTTGAGATTTGGCATTCCGCATTGCGCAAGTCCCGCCCTGATGCAATTGCGGGCTCTGAGGCTGCTCGCGCTCCCGAAGTTTTGATCGAGCTGGCACCAGATCAAATGCGTTCCGAAATTTATGAAACAGCGGAAGCCATTCGGCGGGCAATCCCCGAAATCCGCAAGAACGTTCAACAATCCAGCACTGTCATCGATCGATCGATGTTTGGATTTACTGAAGAAGCTTTGGCAGCCCTGACCCATACGGACTTGATTTTGGAAAGTGCGGCCCTTCGCATTCGTCGCGGCACGGATCCCGATGAGCTTTTGCGGGTATGGCGGGCGAAGGACCAGATTAAACTTCTTGCAACATGGACCCTCGAGGCGAGTGTCGCCAAGTCGAGGACTGCCGGGCGTCTGGTGACGGCATTCTCGGGAGCTGTTTCGCGCTTATGGCAGCCTGGTGTCATGTTTCTGCGAATGGAAGATCTGCATCAAATCCACGGAATTATTGAAGATCAAAATTCAGAAAATTGGGTGCGCGCTTTTGTAAATCGGCAAATGGGTGTGGTTTATGCACAGTCGGCTTTGCTTCTGGGTGAAGCGATTGCCGTGCCGTTTTCGGGCGGTGTTTCTGGCGCAGCTATGCCAGCGACGCTTCATTCGATCGTTGTTGGTTTGCAAATTGCTGGCAGGGCAACGCTGATCGTGTCGTCTTCGTTAAATATTGCGGACCGTTATGTTCAGGCTGGGGTCACCGGATTGGTCAATCCGGCCTCTGCTTTAGATGCCCTGACGGTTGTCATGCTGCTGCCCCGTCCGATCCCGGGCCCGGTCGATGCCCAGTCGTGGTTTGGCAGAATTCTTCAGTCTGGCCGCAATCGCACTGCTGGTTGGATGTACGAGGCGGGGCGTTTCGCCGTCGTCGGGCATGCGGCATTCGGTGCTTATCAATTGGCTTTTGCGGATCACATTGCTTCGACCCTTCGTTTGCAGGGCTTTCAGGCCTCGGCCGCCGAAGTTCGGCGTCAGGCATTGGGGCATTTTGCACAAGCATTTCTTTTAGGCATCGTTGAATGGGGCGAATACCAGCGCGGGCAGGCGCTTGGCGGCGACCATCACACCCAGGTGATCGCGTCGACTAATCCGATCACGATTTTCAGTAAACGTCTGCGTAACATGGTCTTTCCGCATAAGGCCGCGATTGATGCATACAATAGCCTCGCACCAATCATTGGTGGGCCCTTGGCTGGTGTCGCTGCTGTTTTGCCTGCAGCTGGATACGTTGCTTATGACTACATCATTGCCAGTGAAGCCATGATGTATTTTTACGCGGGTTCAGATTTTGGATACTTCGCCCACAATCGCAAGCAACAGGAATATCCTGAGTTGGCTCCTGGTGAAACGGCAGTATCATTTATCGGTTTCGACGAACCAGACATGCTCTATGTCGGGGCTCATGCGATCGACGCACATCGTCTGGAAATGGAAAAATACGGAAAGCGATACTTCATCTACGACTATCATTCGCGCGAAGAATTTTTGGCCAAATTGACTGAACATGCCCGTCTGCATGGCCCTGTAAAATATATGCGCATCATGACTCACGGATTGCCCGGTAAACTATACACGGCTGATGTTCAATTATCAGCTGGCGAGGGTGAAGACACCGCTCAGCTGGATGGTTGGATTGATGCGGGTTGGCTGCGTAAGAATCGCGACAAAATTCAGGGCGTGGCCGAAAAAAGTATGGCTCCCGGTGCCCGTGCGGTGCTGTTTGCGTGTCTTGTTGGAGCCAATATGGACACTCCAGCGCCGGGACTCGCGGAAGATGCGGGAGATGATTTCTTGCGCGCTTTTGGTGAGACACTTTTGTACAAGGGTGGACTTGTGGATGCCTCGGTGCGGTTTTTGGTCGGCCTCGATACTGTTTATGGCAGTATGATGAATTGGGCGGCGCGGGATGAAGTTATCCGCTCGGGTGGCCTTCAGCATCAGCCGGTCTTGCCAATCAATCTTTTCCGCAATGGCACATCCGGTTTTCTTGAGGCCGACGAGCAACTTCGTCAGCAGATGGCGGCCGCTGTTGTTTCGGCGGCAACGGGTGAAGGTGTCATGGCCCCGAGTGATGATGCCGGCTGGAGTCAAAGCTCTGAAATGCTCCAATTCGCTGTTGCGCGGATGTGGCGTATGATGACGCAGTTGCACAAGCTTGGAATCCGTTATGGTATCCAGTTAGAGGGTCCCTGGTGGTCGACTCCGCGCTACAAGCATGCGCAAGTCGATCCGGCTGTGGTAAACGGCGCTGGCATTCAAATTAAAATCACTAAATTTTAGGAGCCAGGCAGTGGCTGAATTGACGAACAAGCAAAATAAGTTTCTGCGTGGACTGGCCCATGAATTAAATCCGGTTGTTAAGGTCGGTCAGCATGGAGTCAACGAGGCGGCGATCAAAGAAATCAGCCGCTGTTTGGCAGATCACGAACTCATCAAGATTCGAATCTCCTGTGACGATCAGGAGATCTTCAAGGCGACCCTTTCCGAAATTGAATCAGCATGTGGCGCAGAAACGGTCAACGCCATCGGGCATACCGTGATTCTTTTTAAGCGTGCAAAGCAGCCGAAGATTGAACTTCCACGCGGTTAGGCCCATGGCGAGTGTTTTTTCTTCAATGAAACCAGGGTGTTAACCCTGGTTTTTGATTTACCCTCAAGAATTTATCAAAAATTACCGTTACTTAAGCAAAAGTTGATTCCTTCGGGAGGCTTGCGTGCAACTTCGGACCTGGACAAGAAAAGCGACATTGGCCGTGATCTTTGAGATTACGTTTGGCTGTACCGGTGTGAAGTTTAACGGTGAAGGCAAGCAGGCTAGCTTGCCGCCGCCAAAATGTCCGGGAGGCGCGGTAGAAACCAAGGTTATTTTACCGCCCGACCTCGCCACATGTTGGAGTGGCGGTCACTTGATTAATACTTCAAATAAAAAATGCTCGTCGCTTGAAATGATCAAAGCAGGCTGTGATTCCTTGGCGTCGGCCACATCGCTGGCGCAATCGAAGGGCTACGCAGAACCGGATGAGCTGATTCAGCAGAAATTAGATGCTGGTGGAATCATCATCGGATGTGGTGAGTGGAGTGATATGGGCGTGTTTTTTATTCAAATGGATACCCAGCCCCTGATTGAAAATGACTGTAAAAGGTCGATTGGGAAGATGCTTTTCAGCTACTGTATTTATTCCGCAAACTCAAGTTACACTGGTGATACGAACAAGTGTACATGGCCCGATGCGGCGCCCTAGTAGCGGAGATTTTCGTGGAAGAAACGAATGAGACGCACGCTGGCACAAGCCGGCGAGAAATGCTTTTTGGCACAATCAAAGCCGTTGTGGGATTAACCTTGTTTGGGCCTGCCGTTGCGGCGAAGGCGTCCCCTCGGGACAAGAACCGCAAAGCCAAGGTGGCAATAAATCCTGCGGGCATTGCCCCAACCAAGGCCGACCTGCGCTGCGGAACACAGCAAGGCCCGACAACCCCAGCAATGCTGGATTTTTTTAAACGCCATGGCGTGACCGATATTTGTGGTTCGCCGGAAGACACAGGAAACAAGGGATTTTATTCTGAGGGCGACCTCGCTAAATGCCGGGATCTCTGTCGCCTTCATGGAATCAATCTAGCGATGATCCCTTTGCCGTTTTTAAGTTCAAGCCATGTCGATCAGGAAAAAAGGCCGGGGATCCTTCTGGCAAAGAGTCCGGATCGGGAAAGAGACATTGAAGATGCCTGCAAAACGATCGAGGCCTGCGGCAAGGTCGGTATTGCTGCTGTCAAATACAACATGAGTTTGCTCGGGGTGATGCGGACTGGCGAGAGCCCGGGGCGGGGCGGCAGCGCTTACAGCACTTGGCGCGAGTCGGATGTGCCTTTGGCTAAGAGGGACACTCTCACATTAGCTGGGCGGGTGACCGAGGCCGAATTTTGGGAAAGGATAGAATCCTTCGTAAAGTCCATCATGCCAACCTGTGAGTCGGCTAAGGTTCGGGCTGCCTGCCATCCCCAAGACCCAGGGACGCCACCTGGGGGCCTTTACGGAATCGACAATGTCCTTGGCACGGTGGACGGCCTGAAGCGGTTCGTAGGCATCAGTACGAGCTCGTATCATGGGCTGAACTTCTGCGTGGGAACCGTGTCAGAAATGCTTAAAGAGCCAGGGCACGAAATTCTGGATGTGGTCGACTGGTTTGCCAGCCGAGGACGAATTTTTAACGTCCACTACCGGAATATTCGGGGCCACCGGGGCGATTTTATGGAGGTTTATCCGGATGAAGGTGATGTGGACATGGTGGCTGTGGCCCGTGTCCTGAAGGCACGAGGGTATCGTGGGATGCTGATGCCCGATCACGTGCCTCACCACGACGACGATTTTAAAGGTTTGCAGGCCTTTGCTTACGCCCAAGGGTACATCAAGGGAGTTATTCAGGCGTTAGCTTAGGTGAATCCTGCCCTTGCTTTTGATGGGGATGGGGTGATAATACCTGACCCCTGTTTTTGTATATTGTAAGGGGATTACCATGGCCCGCTCTAGAGCACGCGACATCATCAAGCTCGTTTCCACCGCTGAAACCGGCTACTACTACACGACCACCAAAAAGAAGGGTAAGGACAAGCTTGAACTTAAAAAGTTTGATCCAGTCGTGCGCAAGCATGTGGTCTTCAAAGAAGCCAAAATCAAGTAATTGACTTTGGCTCCTCAACATTCTGACTTGTACCTTAAGCAGCTTTTGCTTGGGCCGATGGAGAACTTTGTCTACCTTATTGGTAGCAAAGCCTCCCGGGAATGTTTTGTTGTCGACCCTGCTTGGGATATCCAGGCGATTGAAGATGCAGCCTTGGCAGACGGGATGAACATCTCTGGCTGCCTCATCACCCACTATCATCCAGATCATTGCGGTGGGCACCTTTGGGGGCACGACATCGAAGGTGTCGCTGAACTCGTTGGTCGTAAACCTGTTCCCGTCTATGTTCAAGCTGATGAACTCGATGGCGTACAGAAAATTACTGGACTAAGCCGCTCCGATTTTAAGCCCTGCCGTAGTGGTGACGTGATTCAAATTGGAGATCGCAAGATCACCATGATCCACACGCCTGGACATACGCCAGGTAGTCAGTGTTTTCTTTGTGACGGGGCCCTTGTATCCGGCGATACATTGTTTCTTTCGGGATGCGGGCGGGTCGATTTACCTGGCGGAAGTTCGGAACAATTATTTGAGAGCCTGTCGACTAAACTCGCCAAGCTTCCCCCCGAAACTATAGTTTATCCAGGGCATCGTTACGATCCCAAGGACTCCGCGCCTGTCGGTGAACTTTTAAAAACAAACCCATATTTAAATGCAAAATCAATCGCAGAATGGCAGACGCTGTTTCGCAGATAGGGAGATTTCATGATTGTTGAAACATTTACCCAGTTTTCTAAAATGCTCACAAATCTAGCCGCCATCCTAGATAAGGCTCAAAAATTTTCCGAACAAAAGAAGTTTGATTCCGTTAATTTGATGAATACCAGGCTCGCCCCGGATCAATTTAACTTCATTCGACAGGTGCAGGTTGCCTGTGACACTGCAAAAAATGGCGCCGCCCGCCTTACGGGAATTGATGCTCCGAAGTTTGAAGACAACGAAACAACCTTGGCGGAATTGCAGCAGCGAATTCGCAATACGCTTGAATTCCTGTCAACCATCAAGCCGGAAGCATTTAAAGGCTGGGAAACAAAGAAGACGCTTAATCCAAGAAAAGAAGGCAAGTACCTGCCAGGCGACGAGTTCCTTCATCAGCATGCGATCCCCAATTTCTACTTTCACCTGACCACGGCCTACTCGATCCTGCGTCACAGCGGTGTGGAAATTGGTAAGATGGATTATCTGGGCGCGATCACCTACCGCGATCTCTAATCACGGTGAGGCAAAAGATCCTGGTTGGTCGTGCAGCGTGCGGTATAAACCCTGCGCCGACATCAACTGAGCATGATTGCCCCGCTCTGCAACCTTGCCATCATTGATGACCAATATTTGATTGCATCGCGCCACCGTCGAAAGTCGGTGCGCGATCACAATCACGGTTCGATCATGCATCACAGCATCAATTGCGGCTTGAACGCGACGCTCTGACTCAGGGTCGACACTGGATGTGGCCTCGTCGAGAATGATCAGAGCTGGGTCTGTGGCAAGGGCTCGTGCAAAAACAATCAACTGCCTTTGACCGTGAGAAAGGTTTGCACCCTGCTCACGAATTTTAAAGTCGAGTCCACCGGGTAGCTTCGTGATGAAGTCTGAGGCGCAGACTGCATCTAGAGCTCGCGTGATGGCAGATTCAGTGATGCCGTCACGGCCGAGTGAAATATTGAAGCGTAGAGTTCCGTCGAAAAGTGCAATATCCTGCGGGACGATGGCAACGTTTCGGCGAAGTGCAGCTGGACTGACTCCTGATATTTCAACTCCATCGACAGTGATGCTGCCGTGGTAGCCCTCGTAGAGTCGTGCCAGAAGTTTGATGATGGTCGACTTACCAGAGCCAGTGTGGCCCACGAGTGCCAAACTTTTTCCGGCAGGAAGGTCAAAAGTAATGTCGTGCAGGACGTTCTTTTTCCCGTAGGCAAACGTCACCTGTTTGAATGATACGGCGCCCTTTTTCAATTCAAAATTTGAATCACCGCTAATGATTTCTTTGGTTTCAAGCAGGCCAAAAATGCGGTCGATGGAAGTGAATGCGCCTTGCAGCATTGCCATCTTGTTTCCTAATTGTTTGAGCGGTTCAAACATTTGTTGGACGTATTGGACAAAGGCTACCAGGACCCCGGCCGAAATTCCGGCAGCATCGGCTGTATTTGGGGCTAGATGACGGATGGCGAGCCACAACACCAAGCCAGTGGTCATGGCAGAGAATCCGTCCAAGACGGCAAACATCACGGCGTCAAGAACCACACTGCGCATTTGGGCGTTGCGGTAGGTTTCGCTAAGTGTTTCATAGCGTTTTGCTGCATCCGGGGCTGCATTGAGCAATTTCACCGTGGCTGCGCCATACAGGCATTCCTGAGTGTAGGCATTCAGTGTGGCTAGATGCTTGCGGGCCGATAGCATGGCGTCGCGCAGGCCCCGGGAGAATCCCCGCACCACTAAAACCAAAACGGGAAGCATCACAAAGGCGGTTAAGGCGAGGCGCCAGTCTAGGAGCAGCATTCCGGTCATGCAACCGGTCAAGACGGCAAGGTCAACGATTGACGTCAGGACACCTTGATTTAGCGATTCGCTGAGGTTTTCAAATTCGCTTGTTGCCCGCGTCACGAGAGCTCCCGACATCGATCGGTCGTGGAAGCTGGCAGATAGTCCAAGCACATGACGAATCACTGATTCCCGCATCGCTCGAATCATGCGGTGGACCGCCCATGCCGCAGTCAGGGTTTGTCCTGTACGTGCTGCATATTCAAAGAATACAACGGCGACATAGGCAATTCCCATCCAGGCCAGGTAATGGGTATTTCCTGGGATGATTCCGTGGTCAATCGTTGCCCGGAGGATCAATGGCAGAGCGGCTTGCATGGCCGAGATAAATGGTACTAGGCATACAGCAATGATAACGAGGCGCCGGTACTTGCGTAGCCACGGCCATAATTTAGCGAGGTCTCGGATCATGTTGTCTCCGCCGAACCAATGACCAGCAGGCAGATATCATCTTTGACACTGCCGCCTGTCGTATGTTTTCGGAATGCGAAAATGATTTCATCGATGATTGTGGCGCTGGGCATCCCTGGTCTTAATTTTAAGAGTCCCCGAATAAATTGACGATGAAAGGTCTTACCTTCGAAAGAGCGTCCGTCTACTAGACCATCGGTGAACATCACAAGGCGTGACCCAGCAGGAAAACGGAATGTGGCATCTATGACACGATTAGATTTGCGGGGAGAGGGGCTCGGGTTCATGCCGAGAATCGGAATTAGTCCACCAGTCAGCGCTCTGGCTTTCGTTAGCCCATTTTTTTTGTCTTCAATCAGAACCGGGAACTGATGTCCCGCATTTGCGATCGTGATTTTTTCATTCCTAAAATCTAGTTTCACAACCGCGCAGGTCATTTGAAGATTGCTGTTACCACCGATTTTATCGATGATTCGTGAGATGAGCTGCAATATATCAGAGGGCTGTTGGTCAGAAACAGCCTCACCAAGTGCCATCAGGCTTTGCAAACTCTCAATGGCCCCGCTGACGGCCGCGGTAATCATGCTCTGGGCGATTCCATGCCCGGTGACGTCACCCATCAGGATATAGATGCACCGTTGGTTGATGTCTTCGATGACATGAGTCCAGTCCCCACCAACTCGCAAGACAGGCTCATAGTGGAAGCCAATGTCTGCCTTGATGTTCGAAGAAATTAGCTCAGGCAAGGTAGATCGTTGGACGCTTTCGGCAACCTTCAATTCTGCGGTTATGAATGCCGATTCGCGAATAAACGACTGGCGAATCATGGCAACGGTTGCCAGAGACGTCAAAGACTTAAGTAGGGCGTGAACTTGCGGCTCCAAGGTTTTATCAAAACCAAAAATGAAATCGCCGACATGCTGGTGTCTGGATTTGAACGCGAAACAATGCTGACAACTCTTAGAAAAGTTAGAAAAATTCCGTTCAATTTCCTTAGAGACAAGCGCGGGTTGCATTTCAAGTATGTGACCATTCATAAGAAGGCGCGGATTTGGCACTTCCTTGGCATCGATTTGATCGTCGGCGGCATAAGTGTCTTTATTGGGAACGAAGGCAGCCATAGTGGCCTTTGTTAGTCGTGCGGTGCTGCGTAAGGCCTGGTCGATCAAGCTTTTGGTATCGTGGCCGGAAAATATGTCCATGATTGCTGTATTTAGGACCTCCAAGCGTTGGCGGTTTTCGTCGAGGGCCGTTTCGCGGATGGACAATTCCCGCGCCATTGAATTGACACTGGTATTAATCCGGTGAACCTCGTCTTGTGAGGAATCCGGTAGCTGAAATCGGTAGTCACCAGCGGCGATGACATCGAGTCCACGAATTAATCGGTCCAATGGGTCACGCAGGTATTGCCGCATCAGCTTGCGGGTTCCGATATTCACCGCTGTGATGGCAAGAGCAAGGGCGATCCCCAGAAAGACGAGGGTGCCGGTTTGCTTATCTCGGATTGCGGAATCAGTGAACCTGAGGGTCAGCTTTCCGATGACTGCCCCGTTGCGTTCCACCGGCCTTGTCAGTGTAATTCGGGGATTCTCGCGAGTTTTCCAACGTTCCAGCATAACCTGGTCACGCTCATCCACCAGCTTTGCAGCAGTGATGATGTCGGATTGGAGGAAGATTCCGACGATGCGCTGGATTTCTCGGTCGTCGATGTTCCAAATTGGACTGGTCAAGACTTCCGTCGCACTTTGAATTAATTCGCTAGCTTTGCTGTCGAGGTTTTGAAGATCGCGGTTGTATGAGTAAATGAAATTGACCGTTCCCAGGGTCAGAAAAGAAATAGTTACTAACGCTGATAATCCAAAACCAAGATCGCCGGCAACGGTGCGCTTTGAGGGTCTGATTTTTCTGAGGAGCATGACCTGGGTCAGGAGCCTGGCGGGAGTTCGGATCATGTAGCATTTTCCTCAGATTCTGCCGGTGGGCTCATATCGATGGCGCCTGTGAGGTGCCCAACTTCGGCCCATGTCCCCACGGCTTTCATTCGGCCGCCGTCGAGAATGATGATTTGGTCGCAGCCTTTAAGGATAGACGGACGGTGGCTGGCGACAATCATGGCGCAGCCCTTGCTTTCAAGGGTCTCAACCAGTCGAACTTCGGTCAGTTGGTCAACTGCCGAAAGGACATCATCCAGGATCATGATTTCATATTTGCGCAGAAATAATCGGGCGAGGGCCAAGCGTTGCTTTTGGCCTCCGGAAAGGCGGATTCCTTTTTCCCCAATTTCAGTTTGAAATCCCTGTGGAAGGGCTTGGACCTCAGGGAGGATCATGGCCTCCGCAGCAGCTTGTTTGACTTCGTCTTCAGAAATCTGCCGGTCTAGTCCAAATCTGAGGTTGTCCTCCACGGAGGATGAAAAAAGGTGCACCGTTTGGGATGCCATGCCGCACCACCTGCGGAGTTCGAAAGGTTCGAGGGTCAGAATGTCTTGGCCGTGTAAGAAAATGCTGCCCATCGGAGGATCGTAGAGGCGAACTAGAAGTTGCAACAAAGTGGTTTTGCCGCTGCCCACGGATCCGGCGACCCCCAATCGGCCATGGCGCGGTAAATCAAAGGAGATGCCTCGCAGGGCAAATCTTCCGGGATCATCAAGGTAGGTGAAGTTTAGGTTTTTTACGGAAAGGATCACGTCATTTGATGAGGATGATGGCTGATGTTTTACGGCCGTATCAGATGGAACAACGGATTCTGTGGCCTGATTTTCAATTTCACCAAGCCTAAAAACAGCCGTCTTCGCCCGCTCGTACATTGAAATAATCATGCCGACGGCAGTCAGTGGAAAGCTGAGAAAGCCGATATAGACATTGAAAGCCAGGATATCGCCAACAGAGAGGCGTTGGTGGATGGCCTCGTATCCGCCATAAAAGATCACCGTCATTTGTCCGATGGAAGCAAGGCAGCTCATCAGAGGGAAGACGGCATTGCGGATGAATACTAAACGCATGTTTGACTCGTAGACGGCCTGATTTTCGGGGCGTGTTCGAGCGAGAAATGACTCCTCGGCGCCACTCTGCTGAACAACATGGACGTTAATAAAAGCCTCGGTGACCCTATTGGTTAGACGTCCGGTCGCCTCTTGGTTTTGGCGTGAGAATTCCTGCATCTTCGGCATGGCATAGCGTGTGATGACTAACATTAATGATAATGGTGCAATGCAAGCGAAGGTTAGACCCACGTGAATGGTCATCATGTGGCTGATGATAAAGGCAGATAGAAAGCAAAGGTTCAGAATCTGTAATAGGCCGAATGCGAAAAAAACGCGAAGCTGCCCGATGTCGTTTGCTAGCCGGGAAATCAGATCACCCATGCCGAAGTGCAGCAGAGCCTTTTGTGGCATTCTCAGTAAATGGTTGAACGAGTCTGTTCGCACATTTGCTTCAATCGATCGGCCTGGCCAAAACACGAGGATTCGGGAGAGCGACCGGATCAGGATCTGAAGCAGGCCAAGACCGATGATTAAAAGTGCGATCCTTGCTAGTTCAGGATCCCCAAGGTGGTCGCCCATCGGATGGCTTGTCGTGCCAACTGGCGCAACAAAGGTGATGGCGTTGACCACAGCCTTTGCTAGTTGGGGGATTTCGAGGGTAATCAGATTTGTTACGGCAAGAGCAACAAAGCCGCATGCATACCATGGCCAAAGGGGAAGTGCATAACGTCGGGCAAACCCAATTAAAGCATGGTTCATTGGGTCATTCCGCTATGTAAGAATGCCAAAGGTGGAGGTGCAACTTCGGCGAATTTATTTTCCAGAATTTCTTCGCGGGCCGATTTCGATTCTGGCCAAGGGATCATGCTACCGGTGCCATGGTGAACAAAAAAGGCTGCGGTTGCGAGTTCTGCGGCGAAGGACGCAATGTGGGTTGCGAAAATGGTGATTGCACCGGCGGACGTTCGGCGCTGGATTTCCTGTCGGAGGGCTGCAATATGCCCAAGGTCCAAGGCCTCGAACGGTTCATCAAGGACGAGCACCTGAGGATTGTGCAGTGTCGCGACGGCCAATCCGACGCGCTTTCGCATTCCCGTTGAAAGCATGCCTACGGGGCGATCGGAAAAACTAAGGCAGTCCCAATAGGCTAGTGCATTCTTTGCTGCGCTGGGAGTGCTAGAAAGCATACCGGCACTATATCGGCATAGCTCATCCGGTGTCGCCCAGAGCGGTAAGAGGTTGTGTTGTGGCAGGTATCCGCATGATTTTTTCAATTCGTAAATTGGTCGGCCGGAAAGCGTAATTTGGCCTGAGGTCGCTGGTGCGTTGCCGGTCAGGATCTGAAATAGGGTGCTTTTTCCGCTTCCGTTTGGTCCTACGACTGCGAGGCTGGTGCTGCTGGGGAGGTCGAGATTGATCGGACCCAATTTAAAACCTGACTGAGTGCTCGGAAAGACCTTCTCAACTTCCGCTGCAATTAGGCGAAATGCCCCCTGGGCGTTAGGCAAATTCGATTTGGTTGCACTCGTCAATTGACTCACGTGTAATGCCCCTCTCGCTCTCCGCTGACTTGCGCTTGAAGGCGCTTGCTTTGTTCTTGTGCTAAAAAGACTAGCACTGCTGGCCAGAGCAAAAAAGCAACCTTTGTTGCAATGATTGCCGTTGCAACAAATAGACTGGCCATAAGGCACGTTAGCATTTGGATAAGTGGTCGGCGGACATCGACCTGCCACAAAAGAAACGGCATCAGCGATGGGGCCATTGCGGCTGAGGCCGTGGCGGCAGAAACGGCATCCCCACGATTGGTGGCAGTGCAAATGAGGACCGTAAGGGCTGCTGAAATCAAAGCAAGCATGAGGCTGGTGCCAGCATAACTGCGGGCAACTTGATGCGGCGTGACCCCAAGTGAATATTCAAAATGAATGGATGTCGTCTCTGATGCAGCCTGCAAAGCCATTGGAACGGCGATTAACCAACCGGCGAGCCATGCAAAAATTGCGACAAAGGCGGTCGGAATTGCGGTGCCTGAGGCAACAACTGTGGCTGCCGCAGCGACCAACGCACCTGCCCAAAAGCCCCATGTCGCAGGTTGACGTAACAAAAGTCCGGTGCGCCACCGAATCATAATGGCATTTGGTGATCGCCAGGTGTGAGATACGAGGTTAAAGGCTCCCGATGTGCCCAACTTTCCGGGATGCTTCCGTCCGACGTTTCGCCCGACGGCAAAATCGAGTGGAGCAGTAATTCCAGCGGTCAGGCAAAGCCCTGTCGTCGCAAGGACCGTCCAAGTATGAGAGATATTCAGGGCACCCCGGTCGATCAGGAGCAGCAGGCCTCCGGTGATCAGGCCAATCCCCATGGCTAGGGTTGTTCGGACCAAAAAATCACTGATTCCGGCTTGTTTAGGGGAAATTCCTGAAAGGATAGAGAAATCAAACCAACCTAAGGTCACATCTCGCTGGCAGACCCGACGTACCATCAGGCAGGCTGTTGTGGTGATTAATAAGGAGGCTACCCCGATGCAGCCACGAACCACTGTTGGGGCTAGACGGGCAATATCTGGAGAAAAAACGTCCCTGAAGACGTGGATAAACAGGCTCCCAAAAACCCCTATCGCCACCAGGGCGATGGCGCCCTCCAGGAGGCCTTGCCTCGTGCGACGCAGCCAGGATTTGATAATCTCTGTCCACGGCAGGTCATGGATTCGGAGCCGCCTGTCATGATTGCTTTTTGAGGGTAGTCGTGCCATGAAGGTGGTCGTCTTATAGCCGGGTTTAAAAAATGATCGACGTGCAAGGATCAACGATAACGCATTCTCACGCCATTCAAAATGTTGGCGTGTCGGGACTGGATTATCCATTCACTGCTGATTTGGATGGGGATGTCTTTCGAACGGGCGGAAAGTGGAAGCTTGGGGTCAGCCTTTCTGCTGATCAGCGCGGCGCCCATATGTCGCGATTTGTGGAAATGGTCGATTCCCTTGGTGACCGTTCGCTTTCGATTGTTGGAATGGTTGAGTTTGTTCATCTCGTCCGCCAAAAATTAGAGGCCCACCAAGCTCGGTGTGAAGTTGAATTTACCTGGTTTCGGCGGGTTTATGCACCGGTCTCTCGCAAGTCTGCTCTTAATCCACATCGGATTTCTTGGAATGTCGTCTGTGATGGAAGCCTGAATGGGGAGAAAGGCAAAGTTGTCATGACTTTGCAGATGCCAATCAAATCCCTTTGCCCATGTTCTAAAGCCATCTCGGATCGCGGAGCCCATAATCAGCGTTCGTTGGTCACGGTTTCGGTCCGTTCAAGTGCAGCGTCTGCAAATAGGATGCCTTCAGTCGAAAAATTGGTGGAGATGGTGGAGTCCCATGCGAGCTCCCCCGTTTATCCGATTTTGAAAAGGGCAGATGAAAAATTTGTCACCGAGCATGCCTATGATCATCCTGGATTTGTCGAAGATCTCGTCCGCGGCATTGCCGGTTCGCTGCTAGATTTCGCTGGGGCTGAAGCCTTCCATGTTCACGTTCTGAATCAAGAATCAATTCACGCCCACGACTGTTTTGCCGAGATTTCCTCGGAATTTTGGTAAAAAAAAGCCCCACCCGTCGCCAGGCAGGGCAGTAACCGGACCTAGGTCCTGATTACTTCTTCTTGGCGACTTTTTTCTTCGCCGGCTTCTTAGCCTTCTTGGTGGCCTTTTTAGCGGCCTTCTTTTTGGTCTTTGCAGCCTTCTTTTTCGCGGTCTTTTTCTTAGCAGCCATCGTTTTCTCCTTCGTTTAAATGCGGTTGACCGTCAATGAAATACGGATGCATTCCCATCGCGTGCAACCAATCTAAAGGTAACTCATAGGAATATTATTACAGAATTTTTTAAGGATGATCAATTGTTTGAGAGAAGAATGTGAATCTTTTATTCGTTAAAGAATTTACTTGAGGCATCCAGTCGCCAAAAAAATCTCCTCGAGATTTAGTTTTGTATCGATACATTCCAATCCGTAACGATACAGGTCGCGTTTTCCAAAATCCTCTTTGCTCCATATGACACGCAGTTTAACAATTTGACGTTTTTCAACAGAAAGGCCTATTTCCGTGCCATCTGCAATCTTTTCACTCAGAAGAATTCCAAGGCCATTAGGACTCACATCGAGGGGGCGTGCCGAAATTGTCTTGTCGGAGGCGATCAAAAACATCCGACCAGGCATTAGCCCCGTGAGGATGACCCGCTCATTTGACCGGCGTTCTTTGAAGGCCAGTTTTAACTTTGTCATGCTTTTCTCCTGCACACCCTGTTGGAAACGCCCCATCCTGCAGCAACAGATTTTTCACATAAATGTCATCGGTCATGTAGTGCGGTCTCATGAGACATAACGTTTAACTTCCTGTAATTAAATGAGAAAACACCTTTAAAAGAGAGTCTTGAAAACGTTACGTTGAAATTTCCGTGATCTGCGACGTGCCTGCAACAGGCACGATCGGCTCGGAATCGGGTAGAATATAAAATAACGAATCATAGAACGCTTGACCCGGTTACCTAATGAGGGGCCGGCGGAGGAATGAAATGATCGCTATCTTTCCACAACTTGCCGCGTGCGCTGCCGTTAAGGACATCGAGAAACTTGCGGTCTTGGTCCGCACTCAATTTGGATTCACGAATCCCCGAATTGATTCACGGGAGTTATTAAGGTGCATTGGCGTCGAGACTGAGGCCCTCCAGCTCGACTGCGCTGGAAACTTGTTGGTGCGTGACGAAAAAGGCCAATTTTCGGTCATCGCACTGGTGCCCGACGGACTGACGCGGGATGTGGGACAGTTTCGTTTGGCTCATTTACTTGGGCATTTTTTATTGCATGTGCAAAGCGGAATTGCCGGTGGGACTTATAAAGGCCATGGCTTTCGCGAGTTGGTGTGTCCATACGCCCGTTACTTATCTGGAACTTCAGCAGCCGGGATTAAGGCGACGTCACGTGAGGAGGCCGCCGCTGAAGATCTTGCTGATGAATTTGCGGCGGCCGTCCTTTTACCAAAAAGTTTGATGGAGGCGGCCGTCGCCAAAGGGGCAGGAACCGCTGAATTATCGACTTTTTTTGGGTGCAGCCCGGATCTTATTGCGTGTCGGCTTGCCCGTCTTGGCCTGGTGAAGCAGGATGTTGCTGCGGGCAAGACGCCTCCACATGCCGGTGGCAAGGGGGGGATGGCTCGACTTCGCGAGATCGCGTCCCGCTTGGAAGGTTCCGCCGGGACGCCATCGCGCAAATAAGAAAGAGCAAATCATTCGTGCCATTACTTCCGTCGAACATGCATGCCTTTGCGGCTTTTGCCAGCGAGCGCCATGGACTTGATCTGTCCTCTTGGTCAGCCCTCTACAAATGGTCGATTCAGACCCCGAATCTTTTTTGGGGGGCAGTTGCAGATTTTACCAAAATTGCTTGGCAGAGGTCGCCAACGTCGGATGTTTACCTGGAGCCACCGTCGGGAATGATGCGTGGCGCTAGATGGTTTCCTGGCGCTCGCCTCAATTTTGCGCAGAATCTGATGCCGCGTCCGGGGCTGCAGGAAGTGATTATTTCTCATGCAGAGGGGTCTCGGAGGCGTTTTCTATGTGCCTCTGAGTTGCGAGAACAGGTCGCCGCATGCCAGGCGTCATTGCGAAGCGCGGGAGTCATAAAGGGCGATCGCGTTTGTGGCGTTTTGGCCAATACGCCGGAAGCCGTTGTTGCAATGCTGGCCACGGCGTCCCTCGGCGCCGTTTGGGCTTCGTGTTCGCCCGATTTCGGGGAGCAAGCAATCATTGATCGCTTTAGCCAAATTGCGCCCAAGGTAATGTTTGCCACTAAAAATTATATGTATGGCGGCAAGTATTTTGATTGCACGGAGAAAATCAGGATTTGTGCTGATCGTTTGGCTTCCGTCAATCCACTTCGCAAGGTTGTGTGGGTGGACCATATTTCTGGAGTTGCTAGGCAACCGCTCGAGGTTGGGAGTGAAGCGTGGTGGAGCGATTGGATCAACCCGTCAAATGCGTCTGGTCAGCCAGACCCTCTGACCTATGAGTCATGCGCGTTTGAAGACCCTCTTTATATTTTATTTTCATCTGGAACCACTGGAGTTCCAAAATGCATCGTGCACAGTGTTGGTGGAACGCTTTTGCAGCATAAGAAGGAAATCTTGTTGCATAGCAATTTGGGGCAACCCGGGATCGCCGAATTTGATTCTGAGTCACGCCTCCTGTTCTTTACGACGTGTGGCTGGATGATGTGGAATTGGATGGCTTCGGCGCTGGCCTGTGGCACGACGATAGTGCTGTATGAAGGCTCTCCAATGGCCTCTGAGGCAAAAGCCCTGTGGCGTATTGTTGAGTCCGAAAGGGTTACGGCGTTTGGCCTTAGTCCAAAATATGTGGCCACGTGCAAGTCGGCTGGCTTGCACCCCAAAAAAGAATTTGGCTTATCGCGTTTGAAGTGGATTTTGTCGACTGGCGCACCGCTTTTGCCTGACTATTTCGAATGGCTTTATGCCGAAGTAGGCAAAAATTTACATATCGCGTCGATCTCTGGCGGAACGGACATCATTTCGTGTTTTATGCTCGGTAACCCAATGGCCCCAGTGCATGTTGGGGAAATCCAAGGGCCAGGTCTCGGCATGGCAATTGAGTGTTGGGATGCCAATGGCAGACCAGTTCGTGAAGGGCGCGGCGAACTCGTCTGTACCAAGCCATTTGTCGCAATGCCGGTGGGATTTTGGAATGATCCGTCCGGTCAAAAATATGGCAAGGCCTATTTCGAACATTTTCAACGCGGAGTCGGTGGCGGCAGAGAAATTTGGCGGCACGGAGACTATGTGGAGTTCACCGGAAACGGTGGAATTATTGTCCATGGCCGGTCCGATGCAACCTTGAATCCAGCTGGCGTGCGCATTGGTACGGCCGAAATTTATCGGGTTGTTGAACGTCAGGAAGGCGTATTGGATTCTGTTGCGGTTGGTATCGACCGGGGCGAGGGCGAGGAGGTCGTTCTGCTCGTTAAAATTGTTCCAGAGATAGTTTGGGATAAGTCTTTTGAAGAACGCTTGCGTCAAGTGATACGTAAAGAATTAAGTCCCCGGCATGTGCCGGCAGCGATTGTGCCTGTCGTCGATATACCTTACACGCGAAGTGGAAAAAAAATGGAGTTGGCAGTAGGCCAGACCTTGCGTGGTGAGGTTTTGGAAAATATATCATCGATTGCAAATCCGGCGTCGATCGATGCTGTAGCTGGCGTTCGGACAAAGATTTTTGTGAGGAAAAAATGACAAAAATGAAGCCTTCAAGCAATGAAACCAATGAAACCAATGAAACGACCTATCTGGAAAGCACCGAGGGTGTTCCAACCAAAGAACTGATGAAGGCTGCCCGCAAGCGTGAATACGAACGGGCCAAAGCATCACGAAAGGCCGACAAGGCTGCTGAAAAGGCGCGTCTGATCGATGCAAAAGCATTGGCGCGGACCGAGCGCGACAAGGAACTTTGGTCAGCCCTGAAGCGTGGGACAGATGTGAGCGAGAAATGATGAGCACCGACGAATGAGCCTCTCGGCAAACCAATTTCTATGGCGCCATATCGCACGGTGCAAGTTGCTGTACGCTGGAGGCCTTGTTAGCCTTTTGCTAACGAGTGTGACCGAAGTTTTGACGCCGAAGTTTGCGCAATGGACGATTGACGGTCTTGCCGCCAATAATTCAGCGCAATTGAATTCAGAAATGGTGCATAACAAGCTGACTTGGTTGGCTTTTGGGTTTTTTTTTGTAGGCTTTGCAGGATTTCTCGGGCGAATCGGCTGGCGGCAAACCCTCGCCCGCTCGACACACGAATCCGGGCGGATGCTGCGAATGCGATTCTGGGATCAGATCACGGCCCTGCCTTTGCGATTCTTTCGCGAGGGCAGCCTTGGCGAAATCATGAGTCGCTTCAGTGCAGACATCAATCAAGCTCGAATGCTTTTTGGTTTTACTCTTGTTTTGTGGCTGGACTGCGTCTTTTTTACGGTTTTTGCGTTTGGCTCCATGTTTTGGATTAGTTGGCGTGCCGGCCTCGCCTGCCTGCTGGTTATCGGTGCGGTTCCGACCTTGATACGCAGTCTGGCGTTTCTGGAATACGTTCAGCATGAAAAGGCCCAGACGACCCTTGCAGCATTTTCGGGACGGATGGCTCAAAATCTTTCAGCCATTAGGATTCAACGTGCTGGTGGCACCGAGCGTTTCTGGAGTGAGATTCTAGAAACTGGAGCCCGACTTTATGCCCGGGACAGATTGCGGGTCCTCAAAACAGGACTCCGGATTTTTCCTGTGACCTCTGGGGCAAGTCTTGTTTGCGTGGCAGCAGTCATGATCGCGGGTTGGTCTGACCTTCATGCTGGTCGGATGGGAGCAGGGGGAATGTTCGCGTTGTTTGCCTATGCGACTATGATGCAGGCACCTCTTTTTGAACTTGCGGATTTAGTTTCGGAACTCCAACGCGGTCGCGCTAGCCTTGAGCGCGTTTTGCAGATCACGGTACCAACACCAGAAACGATCGTTTCTGGTGTAAAAAGAGTGGCCCCCGCACCGGATCACGCCACAGCCCTTCGCGTCATTGATTTGACCATCTATTCTGGCCGTTCTGGCGAAGGGCTGTGGCGTGATTCGGCGGGGGGAGCGGTGGGGCAATTTTTTACGGCTGGTCCACTTGATTTCGACGTTTCTACAGGGGAGTGGCTTGGTCTTTCTGGGCGCATTGGCTGTGGGAAATCGCTGTTACTTTCGACCCTCGCAGGAATCCATCCAGATGCTTCGGGTACCATTGAATCCCTGGCTGCTACTTTCCAGCCACAACGTCCCTTTGTTTTTTCTGGGACCATTCGCGAAAATCTGGAACTTGGGACGCCAGTCACTGATGCGGACCTTTTCTTGGCCCTTCAGGTGGTTGAGTTGGATGTCGAAATTCGCGCAATGAGTGGCGGTTTGGATGCCCACCTGCAGGAGGGGGGAATTAACCTCTCTGGTGGTCAGCGACAAAGATTGACCATCGCCCGCGCTCTGCTCCGTCAGTCTCCCTTAATGCTTATGGACGCCCCCCTTTCGGCCCTGGATGCTCGTACCGAGCAAAAAATTCTCGGCAATTTGCGGCAGCGTTTGAAGGGCTGTGCAGTCATTCTTGTCTCTCACCGGGCAGGGGTCTTGGCGGCATGCGATCGTATTTTTGAAATGGGAATTGAAAATGAAGCGAACAGAAAAACCATGCATTCTTGAGGCCCGAAAGGCCTTTGGCACTCCTCAGGTGCATGGTCCACCAGGAATTCGTGCGTTGTGGCAACTTGCCGGCAAATCAAAGCCGGGGATGCTCCAGGCGGCCAGTATTTTATTTTTGGCTGCCATCTTTGGGACAGGGGCTTCGTGGGTGATGGGGACAGGGATTGATGCGATGGTTTCGAAGCGATGGGAGATCGCACTGCTTAATTGCATTATTTTCCTTGCCTTCGAAGCCCTTGCTGTCGCCCTTCAATACTTAGGGCGGCGTCGTTTGGCTGTGGTTACCACGGAGGTTGCTCTGGATGCCAGGTTGGCATTGATCGCAAAGCAAGCCTCGTTGCCGATGTCGTATTTCGATCAACAGCCGATTGGGCGAATTCTGACGCGCTTGACCAATGATGTCGAAGGCATCGAGGGTTTTTTTGGTGGAACCCTTGCTCGGATGATGATCGCGGTGATTCAGATGATCACCGTTTTTGTTGGTCTGTTGCTCGTGGATTTACGGTTTGGTGCGATCACGATTGTGGTCGCGTTGCCGGCATTGGTTCTGGTTTTTGCACTTAATGGTCCTGTTCGGCATTGGTTGCGCGTATTCAAGCGTCATTCGGCGCATGTGAATAGCCTCTTCGCTGAATTAGTGAGTGGAATTGCAGTCTTGCGCACCTATGGTTTACAGAACTGGGCACACGGAAGGCTCTCGTCTGCCGTGCGTGAACAATTCACTGCCGGCATGAGGGTGTTGCATTGGAATAGCCTTGTGCGACCGGCCGCTGTTTTCTTGAGCGCACTGCCAATGGGCTGGGTCATTTTCGGCGGCGGTGCTGAAGTTGCCGGCGGAACAATGACGATCGGGACGTTATCAATTTTTTTGCGGTTGGCGGAGCGCTATGGCACCCCAGTCCGGACGATTACACAGGAAATTCAGGTGATTCAGGAGGCGTTGTCCTCCGGTGAGCGTGTCCATGAAATGTTGGCGGTGGGTGCGGCTGCGGCGACCGTGGAACGCGACCATGACGATTATCCCAAGGAAGGTCAGAGTGGGAAATTACGTGCGGGCGTCTCTGGGGCGGTGTCTTTTAAGGCGGTTCACTTGAGCTACGGCAGCGGTAAGCCGGTGCTTAAAGATATTTCATTCGATGTTAGACCTGGTGAGAGGGTCGGGATTGTTGGGCGCACAGGAAGTGGTAAAACATCCCTCGTTAGTTTAATTCCTGGTCTTTACGAACCGGAATTCGGCCAGATCGTAATCGATGGTGTCCCCCTCGGGCAGTGGGACAAAGAATATTTGCGAAGGCAGATTAGTTTTTCAACCCAGGACGCCATCCTATTCAGTGGAACATTGCGCGAGAATTTGCTGGGCTTTCCTGGTAGTGATTTTGAAGACTGGAAAAGTGTCGAATGTGCCTGTCAGGAAAGTGGCCTTGGACGCTTGATGCGCGAAGATCGATCGGGGCGATTCCGTTTGGGGCTTGATTCAAGGGTGTTGGCCGACGGCGAGAACTTCAGCGCTGGTGAAAAACAGATCGTCGCCCTAACTCGCGCACTTGTGACACGCCCGCGAATTTTAATTCTCGATGAAGCAACAGCAAGTGTTGATCGCAAACTTGAAGATCAGGCTATGGCATCTATTTGGCGCTTACTTGTGGATTGCACGAGTTTTATTATTGCCCACAAATATCAGACTTTAGCCGCATGTGACCGGATCTTAGTCATGGATGCTGGGCGGATTGTCGCTGATCTACCTTCGGGTTCAGAACTTGAGATTCGTGAGCGGTTGCAGGCTATCCGGGAACCGACTTCTGAGCTCATTTGAGAGGGTTTTTTGGCTGACTGGATGCATCCAATCCGGAGCGATGTCAGTTGCTGGGACCAGGACAAAGTTTCGGTCCAGCATTCTTGGATGTGGGATGGATAAATCTTTCGAATGCACTTGGATCGAAATTCCTGCGGCGTCGCGCACCAGAATAATATCGAGGTCAATAGTTCGGTTGCCCCAGTGGACCTCACGGGTTCGTCCCAGGCCAACTTCAATATCCAATAAATGTTTCAGCAAGGATTCAGGATTTAAATTGGATTCAAGGAGGAATGCGGCATTGAGAAACGGTTGGTCGGCCGCACCCACTGGAAGGGTTGCGTATAAGGGCGACCGTGCTGCGATTTTGCCACATCTTGCCTCAACAAGATGGGCGGCCTTCTGGATTAAGTCCAGCCGGTCGCCCATATTAGAACCAATGGCAATTAGATAGGCATTCACGGGAGATAGGTTTTTACCTTGAGTTCAATGGATTGAAGGGTGCCGGTATCTGAAGATGCGATGTCGGTAACAATGACTTCCCAGGAACCCTTTGCCTGACGCTTACGCAACTGACGAAGTCCCTTCACTGGGGTTCCGTCTAAACCAAATGTGTGTTCCATCACAACTGGCGGACGCGTGCGCGGATCTTCGTCTTTTTTAGCAGCCATTGAGCTTTTAGCGAGGGTTCCTAATTCGATCTCAGTTCCGTCCGGATGACGCAAGCTCACACTGATATCGCCGGGATAGCTGTGCTCGACTTTGATCTTAATTCCGATGGCGGCAATTTCGCCGTCATGCTGGAAATTCAGAGTTTGTGCTATTCCGCTGGAGTCATTGTCGGGAATCGCTGCATTCAATCCATCAACGTTCAGAATAGCGACTTTCGTGGGACGGTCATCGACTTCAAGATAATCGGCAAAGATTGGTGCGCGGGTAACATCCTCGCCGCGGCACGCGTCTTGAGTGCAGATATTGCTCTTTGTGCAGCCGCCGACGAACTGAAAATCCGATTCGCCGCGCACAAGAATACCCTCAACCTCTTCCGTATCCGCGTTGAATACAGCAGAGCCTGAGTTGCCGCCAAATGTATCTAGATTTGCGACGAAGAACGGTTCAGCAGCATTCGATTTCCGTACGGTCGCCCCAGCCGCGACTTTTGTTGGCAGGCCACTTGGGTGGCCAATCACGAGCAGATTGGTTCCGGTGCTGACGATTCCGTCTTTTTTGTATTTTAGTGGAGTGCGCTCGATGGCTGGACGGTCCAGTTTCACAATTGCAAAATCGGACTGACTGACATCGTCATGCTCTTGGGCGATGATCGATTTGCACTGAAACACGTTGCTGGCAGGTACCGACGACAAGTCTGTCTGAGCGTCAAGATAGCCATAATCAAACACGAAGGACGTTGTGTCACAGCGGGTTTGGGAGTCGATGCAGTGGCCTGCTGTCACAAGGATGTCCGCACCCACTAAAAAGCCAGAGCAGAATCCGGCCGATGGCTGTTCAAGGAAGGGCTCGTTCGGACAAAGCTCAAACGCGTCGCCAAAGCGTTCAGATTGCACCTTGAGGTGATTGGCGCGGGAGTTGTCTGGGGTCAAATCAGAAGATTTCATTAATACCGCGGTTGAACCCGCGAGTTTGCGCCAGGCGTCTGGGACCTTTGCGTCAAAGAGGTCGAGTCGGTTGTCTTCACCGTAGATAATAACTTCAGCACGAGGCGTGCCGCCCACAGCTTTAGGCGCGGAAGCGAGCCAAGAACTTGTGAGCAGGATTGTACTGACAAAGCCAATGGCACGATTTGTACGCTCCGCAAACAGCATCCTTGCCGGCATTGGAAACCCCTAATTTTACGAAATGTTTCTGACGTTTTTTCAAGAGTAGCCAAGGTTGGCCGGTGAGTCAAATTTCGTTGGAAAGTTATTTAAGCAGGAGGACTTTTATGGCGTGCGAGACGTCTCGTGACGGAAGTTGCATCAACATTAAATGCGCGAGCACTGCGGCTTTGCGCTGCTTTTGGTCGGCGGCAGTAGAATTCGCCTTAGGCGTGCCGTCGAAAAAAAATGGCCATGATGGATCGCGATCAACTCCAAAGCCTGGGAGCTCCCGGACGAGTTCCGGTTTGCTGTCGAGGGCAAGAAATGCCAGCACATCGGCGATTGATTCGTCGTTTTCGTCGCTTTGGCTGTCTGGGAGTTTTCTCATAATGCGTAACGTGTCGATGACGTGATGGGCCATCTCATGCGCATGAACAAATGGGGTCATCCACAAATGAACCTTCCCTTGGTGATTGTTCGATGAGGGAAATAAAGAAATTCGGCTGGTTTGTGGATCGTAGGAGGCGTTGTCGGTGACAAAATTTGTCGGGCCTTTTCGTGAATCTTCATAGACAGGGAACAGGTTGAGGTTGATTGGCGGAAACGACTTCCCGGTGAGGGATCTGAATGCGGTGGCAAATGTGGCGTGGCGGGCGCCTATGCTGGTGATTGCCGCTTGGATGGATCCGTTTAAATTTTCAGTAGAATCAGCCTTGCGGTTGGATTCGTTGCATAGCGGAATTGGCTGACCCAGTTTTTTTATGGTCCAGGACACCGCCCCTGGCCCGGCCGTTAGGTGGCTGCCCCAGCGAACGTGGTTAATTCCTTCGGGTAAAAAATTGATGCAGGACGTGGCGGTACTGGGCCGATGCCATGAGGGGCTATTGGCTGGAGGCGGCATGGAATACTCCTCGTGGAGCGTCCGATTGTGCACCCCTGGGCTTTGGCTCGTTCCCCGATCGAGGGGGCCACAGCCGCTCAATCCCAAGGCAAGGGCAATGCTGATATACCGAAGAGGCGACAAAATTAATTCCTCCGCAAGGTATTAGCAGACGACTTTACGGCGGCGGATCCAAAGGGTCTCACCCTTCGGAAAAGTCCCAGGTTTTCTCGGTCAATCGAGATTAATGCTCCGAGGGCGATGCACACACTTAAGTAGGCTGATCCCCCATAACTGAATAATGGCAATGGAATGCCCACGACAGGGAACATTCCCAGTACCATTGATGCGTTGATTACAAATTCAAGAAAGAGAAAGGCGGTAAGTCCAACGGCGAGCAAACTGGTGAAGGAATCTTTTGCCTGACGAGCGATTTCAAGGGCCACGTAGTTCATGGCACCAAAAAGGACGAAGGTTATAAAAGCACCAATGAAACCATGTTCTTCGGCAAATACGGAAAATATAAAGTCTGTATGGCGTTCTGGAAGGAATTGAAGTTGTGTTTGGGTTCCCTGCATGAAGCCTTTGCCCATGATTTGGCCACTGCCAACTGCCACTAGGGACTGTAAGGAATGGTAGCCACTGCCGCCTGGATCCATCTCTGGATTGAACAGGTTCATGATGCGGAGTTTTTGATAATCATGAAGGAGTCCGAACCATGCGACGATGATTAGGATAAAACCCGTGCTAGCCACCACGATAAGACTTTTACGGTCAACCTGCACAAATGCGATCTGGCAGGCGGCAATGAGAACACAAATTCCCGCCGTACCCAGGTCCGGCTGGGGAAAGATCAAAGCGAAGATGAGGCCAATCATTCCGCCCAAGAGCCACATGTCACTCAACTTGTAAGCAGAACGAAGTTTATTGGTATAGAAAAAACGCGCGGTCACTAGGGCGACAGTGACCTTCGCAAGTTCCGATGGTTGTCCACGAAATCCCGCAATTTCGATCCAGCGCTGAGATCCACCGGCCACATCACCGACAATTAATACAACTGCAAGCATCGCGCAGACAAATCCAAAAATCCAATAGGCATAAGTGTTCAGCGTGCGCGGTGCGATGAACCAACCGAGCGTGAAAAAGAGGGTTATTCCCAAGGCTGCATTGCGAAGCTGAGAGTAAAAAAACGCCTTGCCATCCGTGGCGCTATATAAATTGAAGAGGCCAAGCATTACGAGAAGGGCAAATATGGTGCAAAGAATTCGAGAGTAGTGCTGGTTTGACTCCCGGATATCAGTGCCCAGACTAAGGGCTGTGCCGTCAAAGTCGCTGTTTGTCTTCCGGGTCTTCAGCATTTTTGCTGTCCTCTGCATCGTGCTTGGCCTTGCTGGCAGATGCCGCAAGGGTCTCGCGTTGCTTTTTTAATTTCCAATAGGCATTGAGGATTTTTCCAGCGACAGGAGCAGCGGAGGCTCCTCCACCACCCACGCTGTCATTTTCGCTGACAACGGCAACCACAATTTCTGGATTTTCTGCCGGGGCGAAGGCAGCAAACATGGCGTGTTCTTTCCATTTCATGCTGACATCACGCTGGTTGTGATTTTTTTTCAGACTAACAACTTGAACAGAGCCTGTTTTTCCGGCAACACGTACGCCTTGGACTCGGGCCCGCTTGCCCGTACCGTGGTCATCCATAACAACAGCCTCGAGCCCTTCCCGAACTGCGGCATAAGTTTCTGGTGAAATGTAGGGAACGGTACGAATCAGCTGGGGTGATTCCTCAAGGATTTTTTTGCCGACGTGACTGACCACGCGATCGACAATTTGTGGTTTCCAAATGTTTCCGCCGTTGGCGATGGTTGCATACAAAGATGCCATCTGCACTGGCGTGAGCAGATTGTATCCCTGCCCGATTGCGATGGGCGGGGTTTCGCCGGGAGCCCAAGGCAGGCGATGTGTGAGTTTTTTCCAAGCGGTCGTCGGAACCAAGCCCGGCCTTTCCATGTTAAGTGCTAAACCGAGCCGTTGACCAAGTCCCAAAGCCCGTGCGTACTTGGCAATTCTGTCGACTCCAAGTTCAACGCCGACATGGTAGAAGAAAACATCGCAAGACCGCATGAGGGCCTCACGCAGGTTTACATGGCCATGCCCTTCGCGAATATGGCAGTGGAACACCTGGTTTCCACTGGTAAAATGACCTGGGCAGAAAAATCTGGACTGTGTATCGATCACTTTTTCCTCGAGGCCGGCCATGGCGACGACGGCCTTATAGATCGAGCCCGGCGGAAACTCTCCTCCCGTCGTCTTGTCGAGGAATGGGTGGAATGGGTCGCTGAGAAGTGCGCGCCATTCTTCGCCGCTTAGGCCCATTTGGTAAATCGCTGGATCAAATCCGGGCTCGCTGACCATGGCCAAGAGCTGTCCGTTTTTAGGATTCATGACCACGACGGCGCCATATTTTCCGCGGAAAGCATCGGCCGTAACTTTTTGAAGTTCAGCATCGATAGTCAAGATGATGTCATCACCCGGGACGGCCGGTACTTCTGGTAGGTTCCATTTGTCTCGATCAAACAGGTGTGACTGACGCCCGAAGGCATCCACTTGAATCATTCGATAGCCGCGTTTGCCGCGTAGATGCTGTTCCCATCTTGCTTCAATTCCTTGTTTTCCAACGAGGTCGCCCATCATGTAGGGATTATCCGAGTTGTGATGATTCAACTCTTCGAGTTTTGCTTTATTGATTTCGCCGAGATACCCGAGCAAATGGGCCGGAGTATCTGGTTGATAGTCGCGACGGGGCGCCACGCTGATGTCAATTCCCGGCAAAAAAACCCTGTTGGATTGGATGGTAGAGACTTCGTGGATGGACAGGTTTCGTTTTAAATTGATGGGAAGAAATTTAGGTTGGCCAGCGGAAAGTTGAAGTCGCTTTTCAAACGTGGCTACTGGCACATGCAGCAGGCGCGACAGGAGTTTAAATGTGGTTTCTTTATCTTTTACGTACTGAGGGATGAAGGCGAGATCAAAAAATGGCCGGTTTCCCAGCAAAACTTGGCCATTTCGATCAAGGATAATACCGCGAGGCGACGGGATTTCAATTTTCCGTATTCGGTTGTTCTCTGAAATCCTGCGGTAGTATTCACCGCGATAGACTTGAACAAACCATAAACGCAAGATCAGAACTGACGTCATCCCAACTAGGACGACGGATGCCCAGAAGAAGCGGTTCTCGACGACGACCGATTCCCGACGGAAGATTTTTTTCATCCCACCTGCTCCTCAGGCGGGAGGCTTTTCTTTGCTGTGCGAGCAAAGAAAACGCCGATTCCAATCGCGATGCTGGTTCGAAAGATTTGTCCGAATCCATACCTCCAAGCCAGACGACCTGGATCCTGGGTGATGGCGATAACAAGGGTCTCGAAAGCAATGACCCAAGCCATGCATGAGGCTAGCATCACGGTCCAAGGGCCAATGTGGCGCCAAGAAAGTGTATGGCGAATAAAATGCAGGGTAATGGCGACACTCCAATAGGCTGACATATACATGCCGGCCGGTGCCGTGGACCGGGTCTCTTGGATGAGCCCAGCAATGATGGCCAGAGGCAAGGACTTGCGTAGTGGGGCAAACACAAAAAACACGAAAAGCCACGGGGTGAGAATATCGATTCTAAAAACACCCATGGATTGCTGGGGAATCATCGACTGTTCAAGGGCTGCAATCATGAACACGTGAAAAATATCTAAAAGAAAACTGCCGGAATCAGGATGCGGCCAAATGGCGCCGAGCAACTTTTGCAAACGATTTGGTCCGGAGGTTTCCAGAATTCTTTCCATGGTAGCCCCCCTTAGCCGTTTCCGCTTTTAAGTGTACGCTCAAGCCATTCGCGCCCTGCGGTTTCGACGATTTTTTGAAGTTCAGGGTCTAATTGATGGAGTACCATAACTTCCTCAAGGCGACGGTAATCGACCCAAGGCTCCACCGTGATAATCTGAGAAACGTTGTCTGATTCGTAGGTGATACGCATCACGCGGCCGACGGGCAGGCCTTTCGGGAATCCCCCCACAATACCAGATGTGATGATCGTGTCGCCAATCCGGATCTCTGCCCCTTTTTGCAAGTTCAGGCGGCAGAGGTCATTGGAGAAGCCGTTCAACACGCCGCGGACCCTTGTCCTTTGCAGGAGAACATCAAGGTTAAAATCAAAGTCGACGAGAAGTTGAACGTCTGATTCTTTCATGCCGGTCCGGATGACCCGTCCGATGATGCCATCGGGAGCGATGACGGGCATTCCGGCCTTAACACCATCAAGGCTGCCGCGGCTGATTCGCAGGGCTTTGAATAGATTGTTGACTCGTGTGCCAATGACCTCGGCCACCAGCATTTTTTCAGGCTGAAGTTCAGATAGGCCTAAGAGCTGTCGCAATCTTGAGGTTTGCCGGACCTGTTCTTCGTAGTCCATCAGTTTAGTTTGTAAGATCGCAACTTTGTCTTTGAGGTGCTTATTTTCCTCGGCCGCTCCGGAAAGGGCGACGTAGGATTGCCAAACCCCAGAAAGGTAGCTGACGATCCCGTGCCAGGATGAAATCGCGGGGTGGATCAGCTCTTGACCCACCACAGAGTTGATCCGATCACCGCGCCAAGGCTTCATTGTCGAGGACATGAAGAAAAACGGTGCGAGCACCGCGCTCGCGATCAAGGCAACTTTTTGAAGGTGGCTTTGACGCGTCGTCATGGCCGGATTGCCCCCGGTTTAATTCTTCAGGATTTTGCTGTCTACTGCAGGGTCACGCTACTCAAAATATCAATTTGATCGAGGGCTTTTCCGCTGCCCAAAACCACGGCGCATAACGGGTCTTCAGCGATCATGATCGGCAGTCCGGTTTCCTCGCGGAGTAGGATGTCCAAATTGCGAATCAAAGCGCCGCCACCAGCAAGGACGATGCCTTTGTCGACGATGTCGGCAGCCAGCTCTGGTGGCGTTTTCTCAAGGGCCACACGAACGGCCTCGACGATCGTATTGACCGGTTCCATGATGGCTTCGCGGATTTCTTCCGAGGAAACTTCGATGGTTTTTGGAATGCCAGCCACCAGGTCACGTCCCTTGACGTGCATCGTTTGGATGTTTTCATCCGGATAGGCGGTGCCGATGGTGATTTTGATTTGTTCGGCCGTCCGTTCGCCGATGAGCAGATTGTATTTGCGTTTGAGATAGTTAACGATGGCTTCGTCCATTTTGTCCCCGCCGACGCGGACCGACTTGGAATAAACGATTCCGGCCAGTGAGATCACGGCGACTTCAGTGGTGCCGCCTCCAATATCAACGATCATGCTGCCGCTTGGCTCGGTAATTGGTAGCCCTGCGCCAATTGCAGCAGCCATCGGTTCTTCGATCAAATGGACTTCGCGGGCACCGGCGGACTCAGCCGATTCCTTGACAGCGCGCTTCTCAACTTCGGTAATTCCGTAGGGAACGCAGATGATGATGCGGGGCTTCACCATGGTGCGGCGGTTGTGTGCGCGTTCGATGAAGTAGCGGAGCATGGCCTCCGTGATTTCGAAGTCGGCGATGACGCCGTCTTTCATGGGGCGGATCGCCATGATCGACCCCGGGGTGCGGCCGAGCATATCTTTTGCTTCCTTGCCGACGGCGAGGATTTTCTTGCCCCCGCGAGCGTCCCGCTGGACGGCCACTACAGAGGGTTCGTTGGTTACGATGCCCACGCCTTTGACGTAGACCAAAGTGTTGGCTGTGCCAAGGTCGATGGCCAAATCATTGGAAAACATGCCGGCAAGCCAATCAAAAATCATCGTTTCCTCCAGAAACAGCTCAGATTACGTCGAACAGACTATCACGGACTAAGTAATGAGGTTAATCGTCGTTAACACGCCCGTTGATTTTGTGCTACAAATTATGATTACTTATTTCCCATCTGAGCAGAAATGACAAGAAAGGACTCTCTCAATGCTGCGCTGGAAGAATACGGGGCTCTCGAAGCTCAAGGACCTGAGCGGAAAAAAACTTTTGAGGAATTCCGGTGCCTATACCACCCTTTTGGTGGCAGTGATCGCGATGAGCTTTTTCGGAGTCTGTGACCGCAATGGCGGCATGCGGGCACCGTCTGGGTCGGCCGCAAAGGTAGGCAGTGACGCCATTGCGGGCAGTGAGTTCCGGCGGGCTTACCAGGCATCCTATCAACGCCTTCAAGCCCAATTTAAGGACGGATTTGATCCGGCGACCTTCCGCCTTGCCCAAGGCGTTCTAAGGCAGTTGATTGACGAGCGCATTATGTATGGTGAGGCTGTAAAAGCCGGGATGAGGGTCAGCGACGACGAGATTGCCCGCCTTTTAGCCGATGCTCAGGCCTTCAAGGACGAAAAAGGGGCCTTTTCTTCCGAGGCCTTTAAAAACTACTTGCGTGCCAACCGTTACACGGAAGCCTCGTTTGAGGAGGAAATCCGGCGTTCTTTAACCGTCCAACGGTTCAAGGAGCTAATTGGCCAGTCTCACTTCATGAGTGACGCCGGTGTGGCACAGCAATATTTACTATCCGAAACCAAAATCGATATCGATTACCTGAAATTTTCTGCAGCCGACATCAAGCTCAATGTGAGCGATGCCGACGTGGCCAAATTATCTTCCACGGTAGATGGTAAGAAGAAAATCAAAGAATACTTTGACGGGCATACGTCAGAATTCAAGGCGGAGGCTCAAGTCCGTGCCCGCCACGTTTTAATCGGATTCGAGGGCTCCCGTAACGCCTCGGCCGACGCGGCAAAGCGCGGCAAGGAATTGGCGCGCAAGAGAGCGGCAGAGGTTTTGGCCAAAGTCCGTTCCGCTGGGGCTGATTTCGCTAAGGTGGCGAAGGAGTTCACGGATGAGGCGGCCGGTAAAGGCAAGGGCGGCGATCTCGGCTTTTTCTCGCGTGAAATGATGGTGAAGGAATTTTCAGACGCAGCGTTTGCCATGAAGCCCGGTCAAATCAGTGAGGTTGTCGAGTCACCTTTTGGTCTTCATGTGATCAAAGTTGAGGAATTGAAGCCTGCCCGGAATGACACTCTAGAGCAGGCGACGAATGTTATTGCTCGCAAGTTGCTCGTGGAAGAGGGGCGCCCAGCTTTGATCAAGGGACAAGTCGACAAGTTGACGGCAGCCGTTGCCAAGGGCGGTGAAGATCTGGAAAAAGCTCGCAAGGAATTAGGGTTGACCTGGAAGTCGACGGGTGAGTTTGCCTTGACGGCTCGGGTTGTTCCTGAAATTGGCAGTGAAAATGGTGTATTAACGGTAATCTCTGCCCTTAAGAGCCCGGGACAAACGGCACAACAGTTGGTCGAAAGTCGCGGCGCGCATTATGTTTTGCGCTTGAAAAAGAAATCCTCTCCGGACATGGCCAAGCTGACAGATGATAAGAAAAGCGAGCTACGGCGTAGTGAAGCCGGTGCCTTTGGTTATGCCTACATGAATGGGATGGAGAAAAATCTGCGCGACGAACTGCAGAAGCGCGGTAAGATTTGGGAAAATCCCGACTACATGCAGATTGATAGCCGTAAAGAAGTTGCCGATGCTGGTGATTCAGTGCCCGTTGATGTTGGCGGCTAATTCCTGGTGACGACGCATTCTCTGAAATTGCTTTTAGTCCGTAAGACTACCAACCTTGAGTGGCATGGTAGCGTGATCCGGCGGGAAGTCTCCGCCGGTCGCATGCCGCTCGAGGATTTAGGTAGGCTGCAGCGTGCCCACGATGAGCACTATCAAACGTTGGATGGTCTGCGGACAAGACTCGTGAAGCAGCGAATTGCTTTTGTTGAAATCACACGCGAGACCGACTGGCCTCTGCTCGAAAAATTTGATGCGGTGCTCACCGTTGGTGGTGATGGCACCTTATTGTCTGCCAGCCACAAAGTTCTGGATGACACGATGACTGTTGGGGTTCGTTCGTCGCGTTCCAGTGTTGGGTACCTTTGCGCTTATGATGGCGCGACCCTCGATCGACTGGTCGCCGACCTGCATGGCCACAATTGTCGAACCATGGGCGTGTCGCGCATTCTGGCGCAGGTGCGTCGCGCTGGTGAAACGGAAGTCTTTCGAACTGAACCCGTGCTAAATGATTTTCTCTACAGCAACGTCAGTCCCGCGGCGACCACGCGTTACTGCCTGCGAATTAACGGGCATATGGAAGAGCAAAAGTCCTCCGGAATCTGGATCGCGACGCCGGTGGGTAGCTCAGCAGCAATTGCCGGAGCTGGTGGGCAAACGGTGCCGTGGACTGACCGGCGGGCTCAGTTTCGGGTGCGTGAGGTCTTTTCTGGTGGAAGGGTCAAACCGGCGGTTACGGCCGGCTTTTTTGACGCTGAAAAAGACATTTTTGAGATTGAAAATCGCAGTGAGCGCGCCTTCCTTGCCTTGGATGGTCAGCATGGCGAAGTGCCTTTAAACCTTGGGGATACAATTCGTTTTTGTGCGGCTCCTCAATTGGTTCTTGCGGTTGCGCCAACTCCTTTAAGTTGAAGTCGAGCTAATTCTCAGGCGAACTCTGCCGAAGCATCCTTCAGAAGTTAGGGCCTGTCCCAAAATAACTTGAACAACTTGTTATCTTGGAGCTATTGAGTAGTTCCATTCGCCGTGGAATTTTTCCTTTTCAATATTCAAGTTATCGATGACATCCTTCGCCACTTTGATCCCTTTTTTATATTTGCGTTTAT
>CAMDHM010000024.1 GCA_945898195.1 Pseudobacteriovorax antillogorgiicola
TTGAACTGCGCCGGATGCTGACCGAATCCTTGAGAAGGCTCCGCCGTGTCATTGCTGACGACTGGACAGAGCCGTATCATGGGAGATTTCATGACAAAGTGTCGTAAACTTCGACAGCCGGGTAACACTTATCCATTGCGCTTAACGTAAAAAGCTTGTGAAGCTAAATTCGTAATATTCAAAGCTAGGGCTATTGAGTCCAGCCGCGGGCAAACTTGCCGTCAAGCGCGCAATAAATGGAATCGCAAATTCCTTTCGCTGAAATGCATCCACGGTGTTCATTGAAAAGCCAATCTCGTGAGTGATCAGTTCGGTATTCGAATTAAATGATAATTTGTCATAATTACCCTCGATACTCCCCGTGTATTGATCTGCAAAATGGCGATGGTCTGAAAACCGAAGTGTGCCCTTAAACATTCCCGTGCCAAGTTCTAAAGACGTCCCGAGCTCATAATCGTCACCAGGATTGTAAAGAACACTTGTCTTCCGATCAGCAGCGACAACGGATTCATTCGATTCAGGAACTCGACGCTTGACCCGCGCATCCAAATTGTAGGCATACATTTGATCCATTCCGATCGCGAAATACGTCGTGATTTGCATCCTCTCCACCAACGATTGTGCGACAGAAATATAGCCCTTTCCAAGGCCGATATCATTGATCAAATCCGGGTTGTCGGCATGACCGGTTGGCAAACTCATTGATGGGCTATATTCAAATACAACTGGCATGTTTTCAATAAGTTCGATGTTGAAAGCAGTCTTCACACCCAACTGAAGATCACCTAGCCCAGAGTACTGCCAATGATCAATTGGCCCATAGCCCTCTGACTCAATTGAATTTCGGATCGTAGCGACATCTAGCCGGCTAGCCTGCTCTAAGCCTTTCCGCAACTCGTCAAAAGCAATATTCCCCAAACTATCAAGGATGGCCTGGGCATTATTATTCCCAGTGAATTCAATCTTATTTCGCACGACGGCAGTGGTCCATGGTGCGCCAATAAAAAGAGTAAGGTCTTTACTGGCCCCATACGCGAGCCCAAATACCGTTGCAGAAATATCGGCAGAAACATGCTGCTTTAAGACGCCTAAATCGAGGCGAGTTTCAGATGGGTCCCCGACGGATTGAAGGACCGTTGCCAAGCGCTGCAAGTCCTTGCCACCCTTTCCATTGAGAAGCATGTCGTTGTCGAACTGCATCGTGTAGTCGGCCCCGATGGGGCGCAATTGGAAGTTTGAGTCAAAGGCATTTTCCTGACTTTTATAGGAACGGTAGCCCCCTTGCCAGGCAATGATGCCTTCTGGCAGAAGCCCCTGGGACCAGGCCACACTGGGCAAAATCGCCAGTAGAATCGCCACCCAAAAGCAAGCAACCTTACTTAAATTGAGGCGGACGAGTCCCACGATTTAATTCCTGCATCAATGGTTTGTATGAGAGCGGCGATTTCCGCCTCGTTTGAGCTATAATTCTTCAGTCGGAAAAGAGCCCCTCGACACCAAATAGCTTCTTCCGGCGTGAGATCAAGAACAGAGCTACCGTTTAATCGTTCGCCGAGATTCTCAATCAGCTTTTGACCCAGAACCGCGAGTCGACGCCGAACAAATCCGCTGCGCATGGTTTCCTGTTCAACGCGGCCAAGAGTTGCGATCAATTCGGCCTGTTTTGCCAAGGACAGCACCGAGTTTCCTGCCTCAAATGCCGACCAATCCGAGCTACGTCGCAAAGACCGCAGGACACTCAAACGCAGCGCATCTTGAAGCTTCGGAAGGCCACTTTGCAAAGTAGCCTTGTCCGAATCAGAGAGGCCGGATGAATCTATTGACTGAATCTCGGCCAACCAAGCCGAAAGGGCATTTGCAATGCGCATCATACTCGTGATGTCCGTTTCACTGCGCTGAACGCGTTGCTCGGGTATCGAATAGGAATCTCCAATGGTCATCGTGTCCAGTGCCACAAACTCTTCGCCAAGGATGACCTGCATGCCCTGCAAAAAAGCTAATCCCAGGCGCTGTGAATCAGCTGGAAATAGATTAGCATCGCCAGATCCAAATATTGCTCCGGGATATTTTCGGGACTCCAACCTCAAGCCCTTAAAAATCGCCGCCCCGGCACGCCATACCCGCACCTGCTCAAAAAGCTCGATGGACCCAGGCTGCCTCTGCCACTGCTCCTTGCCATTCACAATCAATTTGAGAGACGACATCGGTTGATATGCAATTTTAAGTTGACCCGAGAGCGCGAGCAATGGGGCACCAGTTTCCGGCAACATGTCGAAGCCAAGAAGGTGGCCGGAGGGATCCCGAGGATTCAGCATCAGACTACCGTAAATCCGGCCGTCAAAGCCATGCTTCACCCCAAGAATATAATTGATTTCAGCCATCATTCGGGCCCAACTAACCAACTGAAAGTCCTGCTCAAGAGGCAAATCAAGATGACCGCGTCCAGGGCCCGTGGTCCATGGCGGGGGCACACTGCCGACCAACAGCCAACGCGAGGCCAAACTCGCCACGTCAAAACCATCTGGGCGAACCGTGCTTCCACCAACAACCCCAGGCCGGCGCCAAGGAAGGGGCGTAAAACCGTCGAAATAAATATTTTGAGAGGCGCCAATTTTAAGCGGATTTTGCCACGCAGACTGAATCGATGCCAAGAGATTAGAACGAACGGTGCTTTCCAGCTGTGAGTCGCTGGCAAAAAGCCTGGAAACTACCCCATCAGCTCCACCCGGCAAATGAAGCACGGCCTGAATGCGCTTATCCTTTAAAATCGCTTCGCGGACTTGGGGGACGAGAACCTGCGGCAATGCACCGTTAGCCTCCAAAGTCTTGACCAGGACTTTGTGGGACCAACGTGGCGCACACTGACAGTCGGCAACAGCCCATAGCAGCTCGTCATAATCCATCGCCTGAAAACGTTCACGAACAGCAGTACCTTTAAAACGATCAATTCCACTGAACGAAACACGAAGAGAATCATTTTCCAAGGGAAGGCTAGATGGCTCCCCAGAAATATTGGTGTTCGAACCTGATGAACCAATTTCATAAAGATTTCTGATTTCGCCTGCGTTGCCGGCTTGGCCCTGACCCGATTCTTCCGGCTTACCAAAATTAGCGGGCAGGATCCATTCGCAGGCAGTAAATGCCTGAGTGGAAATTAAAATCGCAATGATGGCATTAAGTCTACGCATAATGATCAACAAGATGCCTCCAACACTGCTAGGGAGCAATTGAAAGTCCAATCTTAACCCCCCGTAATTGTGAGACCTGTCGACTCATTCAACGCCATATTTCAGGCATTTGTCGAAAACATTGACACTTACGAATCACAGCGCCATCAGAGAGATACCGTGACACAGGAAAATCAGCGACTTGCACTGATCGATCACATCTGGCCTTGGATTTGCAGTATCAGCTACAAACTCGGAGGAAACCATGAAACGCGAACGCTTAACCACCATCTCTTCATTGAATCTGAGGCTTCCCATTTCGGCGTTAGCTGCATGTACAATGCTCGCCGTTACTTTTGGATGTGTTTCCAAAGCACCGAGCGTCGACGTGGCGCCAGGATCGCAACGGAACCCTAACGCCTCAGGTTTCAACCCCGGCGGCAATGGCGGGTCCGGCTTCGACCAATCATTAGACACGGGTTCTCTGACGGCCGTCCTTGACGAACGAATCCTAAAAGCCCAATTCAATGTGAATACGGCAAACCTGAACTATAAATTTAGTTACCTTGGAAAGTCAGATTCCGGCGCCATCCGTTTTAGCGGCGGCACGTCGAGGCTCAGCTTGTCCAAACTAAAACCAGGCCAGGCCGGAACCGTCACCCTAGAAATCTATGAGGCCACCACTCTGAAATTGAAGGGCGAACAGACAAACGTAGCCCTGAAGCCTGGCCAGAATGAACTTTCATTGACGCTTCGTCTTGTGAACACGACTAACCCCGGCACTGGTCCTGGCACTAATCCCGGAACTGGCCCTGGCACTAATAATATTGGTAATACGCCAACACCACAGGACACGAGCCTCTCCATCGACGTCACCCTCGAAGGGAACACTCAGCCGAACACTCAGCCGAACACTCAGCCGAACATTCAGCCGAACACTCAGCCCCAAACATGGAGCGGAGTAGGCGATCGCGGCAATGAAAACTGGAACATTGAATCTATCGATTGATCAGGATGCGAATGTTTGAACCTCAAAGGACCCACTTCGGGTCCTTTTTTTATTAGGAAAAAACACCGTATTTGCTGATAAAAATCGCATTCCTTGAATAATTGACCAAGAACGACGATCTAATCCGCACGCTGCACGTGCCGATGGCACTTCTGTAAAGTCTAATCCCAATGGGAGACCACATGGTCGTGCAGGCCCAAATGATCCAAAAAGAGCGACCCACGCAGGAAAACCTGATTTCAAGTCACGTTTTTGACAGCCTGAAACTACTTCGTAAACAAATGGAGCTCCTTGTCCCAGAGAAGCCGCTTGTATCCTGCGTGTCCCTTTGCGCTATCTTGGCACAGGGCCACGTCCTTCTCGAAGACGTGCCTGGCATCGGAAAGACTACCTTCATTAAATCGATCGCTAAAATGCTCGGCCTGGATTTTAAACGAATTCAATTCACCAACGACGTCCTCCCGAGCGACGTAATCGGTGTTGAGGTTTTCAATCAGGAAAAGAATAAGTTCGAATTTCACAAGGGCCCGATTTTCACACAGATCGTACTTGCCGATGAATTGAACCGCGCATCGCCCCGAACCCAGTCAGCCCTACTCGAAGCGATGGGAGAAGGTTCTGTCACGGTCGAGGGAAAATCCCAGATGCTGCCGCGACCATTTGTTGTCTTCGCGACTCAGAACCCGAATGAAAGCATTGGAACGTACCCATTGCCAGAGAGCCAGTTGGACCGCTTTGCTGCGAAAATCAAGTTGGACTATCCAGCCAAGGCCAAAGAAATCGAAATTCTGCGCGTCGCAACACTTGATCCATTAGCGTCGGTGCCCGAAAGGCTATTGGAAATCGACGATCTCGTCAAAACACAAGCGGCACTCGATGGCGTGTTTGTTGCTGATCGGGTTCTATCCATCGCAAAACGCGTGATTGACGCATCACGCCACGCGGAAAGCATCAAACTTGGGATTTCAACCCGTGGTGGAGTTTCATGGATTCGGATGGCCAAAGCCAGGTCTCTCATTGAAGGACGCGATTACGTCATTCCGGATGACCTAATGAATCTAGCTAATTCATGCCTTGCCCACAGGATTATTCCGCGCGCCGGACTTGATAGCTCCGAGGCTATTAAAAATATTCTTTCACAAGTTGACGTCGACTAATGACGGCCCCGCTGAACTGGAGCGAGGATGCATGTATTACAAATCCGTAAATAGGGGTCTGTCTCTAACGACACCGGGGGTCTATGCTCTCGTGCTAGTTTTTGTTTCTGGCCTGATCGCAATCAACACTGGTGTAAACGCCCTTTTTCTATTCCTCGCCTCCGGACTGAGTCTAATTCTAGTCTCAGGAATTCTCTCCGAGTCAGCGATAAAGCACTACGAAATAACTGGGTTTCTTCAACGAAGCACAGAAACAGGAAAACCATTTGAACTACTGATCATCACCAAAAACAAGCATCGATATGCTCCAATTTACGGGATTGAAAACTATGCCGTCCATGAGCCTCCAAGCCCTCTAACCATTATTCTTCCCAACAAACCAAAGGGCTCATTTGGCAGCGGGAACGTCCTCTCATTGCCGGGAATGGCTTCTAAGACGATCAGCATACAGATGGATGCAATGGACCGCGGACTCTACCGTTCAATCACGTTTCTCCTGCGCACAAATTTCCCATTTGGACTGATCGATAAATTCAAGATGACGGAAGTAAAAGGCTATTTAACAGTCTTGCCAAAAATCATCCCGGACCTATACGAGCAACTTAAAAAAGATTACCGAAAACGGGTTGCGACTCAGGATACTGAAAGGGAATTTTTCTCCCACAGACCACACTCCACAACCGACTCACTGAGACAAATTGACTGGAAAAAAAGCGCGGGAAAACCCGCGCGCCTGTGGGTTCAGAAGGAATATCGTTCAGAAGTCGCAGAATTCGGTATCCTATTGTCCACCAATTGGAATGCCATGCGCAGGTCCAGTGGAGCTGAGACCTACGAACTAATGATCAGCACACTTCGGACGGCAGCAGAAGTTATTAAAAATGCATCCCGTGAATTGGTTTTGCTCCACGATGATGGCACTTACACGGTCGGCTATCATCCTGTTTGCCAACACCTTGCGGGAATTCCAAGTTTCACCTCACGAGATTTGGCTTGGGAAAAAGAAGAATCCAAATCTGAAATAAAAGGAGTGTTCCTTGAACTTCAGATGAGCGTTAATGGGTACGAATGGGGCACCTATACAAGTCACGACACCCGACTTAAGGCTGGCCGGGTATTATGATTAAAAAACTCACTTTGAAAATGACGCAACACAGGCTCTGGCGTTATTCTATCGTCAGTGTGACAAACTATTATTATTTTTCCTGGTTACTTTTAATTGCCTCCACATTCGGGATGATTGGCATCAGTCATGCGACAACCATCCCCCCAATGGTCGCGTCCTTAGTCCTCTGCATTGTTTCGGCAACAGTCTCTCGCCGCCTGACCCCTCGGGTCTTAAAAATACTGAGGATAGTGGGTTATATTTTTTCGCTGCTAATCGCAGGTTGGGCGATATTTGGAAATCGCCAGAGCAAAGACATAGCGAACGTGGTCATGGAGATCATGCTTGCGATCTTGCCCGCACTTCTTCAAGACATGAAAAACCAGCGCCGAATATTTGCGGCCATCGCCGTGACAAACCTATTGGCAATCGGGGCGATTTTATTAGCGGACAATCTCAATGCCTACGGAATATTTCTAATCTTCATCGTAACCATGGGCACTGTCCTCAACGCGACACGAATGTATTTTATTTCGGCAAACGCTGCTGACTCAGGCGATCGATTAACCCTGACGTTTTTTTACCACTTGCTGCGAACAGTGCCCCTTGGGCTTGCCTTCGGGGCCATTATCTTTTATTGGTTTCCGCGAGTCAGCGAGATGAGCGTTGACTTTAATATATCCGGAATGAAATCCAGAACGGGATATAACAGCGAGATATCACTGAACACTAAGGGCAGCATTGAGGAATCAGATCGAATTAATTTATGGATTACCTCAAAAGATACAGATTGGCTCACGAATCAATCCGGACTCATCTATCTACGCGGAACAACGCTTGATTCCTTCGACGGACTCACTTGGCGCAACAGCGGAACATTGAGTCAGCTGGCGAGCCAAACTCCAGATTTTCGAGTTAACAAGGCGCATCTACGCGAACGCCGCGAACTGACATTCTTTAGAGAGCCATCTTCGTCCCGTGACGTTATCCATCCTTATGGCCTTTGGAATTTAGACGTACCAGGAAGGGTTTCCCAAGAAATCTTTGTCGACTCCAATGGAAATATCATTTTTACCCGCGATGGCTCTCCGCGTTATCAATACGACATCATCTTCAGTCCAAGACTTCCCTCGGCCATCGAAGGCATGGATTCTTCATTGGGAAAGTATCTGGATTCGATCAAAATCCTTCGCCCGAATGCGAACAGATTTTTTGAGCTCTCTGCCGCCGATGCAATTTTGATGCGGCACATACCTAACAAGATCTCCGGAGAAGTCTGGTTCAGAAATTTCAATGAAAAAATATCATCGTCGCTTGATGGTCCTATCAATTCTGTTCCAGTCGCTGCGATCCTTCATAATACACAGAGATTTTTTCGCCAAAACTACAAGGCAAACCTGCGCGCAAATCAAAATGGTGAAAATAACCTTCGTGACTTCCTCACCACCCAAAATCAAGGGCACTGCGAGCTTTTTGCGAGCGCGGCTGCCCTTTATTTGAGGGACCTTGGCATCCCAACACGGCTGGTTACAGGGTATTTTGGCGGGCATTTCAATTTTGTATCGCACATGCTTGAGATTCCCGAAAAAAATGCTCATGTATGGCTAGAAATTTTTAGCCCAGGCATTGGATGGCTGCCGTACGACCCAACCCCGCTAATAGTTCAGACGGAGTCGAATTCGAGCTTTGACTCGGGTGCTGCGATTATTGTCAACGCGCTTCGGTTTTGGTTTACAAGATACGTAATCGACTATGATGCGAGAGGCCAAAAGGAACTGGTCACAACAGTCAGTCGCATCGACATGTCAAGGCTTCTGGATTTTCAAAATATATCGTTCGATCGAGATACCGGCGAGTTAATCGTTTTCGGGATCATGGTAGCGCTCACTTTATGGCTATTATTTAAGGTTTTGACCCGAGATGACCGACTTCCTGACGCACCCGCGTACTATCGGTCGGTTGCGGCCCGACTGATCGCCTCGGGTCACGAGAAAAACAAGTCTGAAACGTATCTGGAGTTTCACAAACGAATACTCGAGGCGGGAATCAATCCCGATTTAGTCTATGCCGCACACTTTGCGTTGGAACGCGACTTGTACACGTCGAAAACTTTGTCACGGGCCGAGCAGCGCATTTTGCGCAAAGCACTGCGCAAAATGCCGATTAAGAAAAAAATCAAAAATGCTGAGAAAACCGGTCCGTTGCCGCAGAAAGCGCTCGGGTGATTCCGGGTTCGCTCGCCGCATGCCCTGCGTCAGGTACCACAAAAAACTCCGCCTCGGGCCATGCCTTGTACAAATCCCAAGCCGATTGCATCGGGCAGCAAACATCATAGCGCCCCTGAACAATGACACATGGGATATGACGAATTCGATCAATGTTTTTCAATAGCTGCCCGTCCGAATCAAAAAATCCCTTATTGAAAAAATAATGGGACTCAATCCGTGCAAATGCCAGCGCGAAATCATCCGCACCAAATCTTTGGGTTACAGCCTCATCGGGAAACAGCTTACTTGTCGCACCCTCCCATGTGCTCCAGGCGCGAGCCGCAGCGAGTTGGACCTCACGGTCTGGACTGGTCAATCGAGTGTGGTATGCGGTTAGAAAGTCTCCGTGTTCGGACTCCGGAATCGCTGCCTTATACAGGTCCCATGCATCCGGGAAAATAGCGCTAGCGCCATTTTGATAGAACCAGTCAATCTCTTTTTTTCTCACTAGAAAAATTCCGCGCAGTACAAGTTCGGTGACGCGATCCGGATGAGCCTGAGCGTATGCGAGACTCAATGTACTACCCCAGGAACCACCAAAAACCTGCCATCGGTCGATTCCCAGGTGCTTGCGGATTCTCTCCATGTCTTCAACGAGATCCCACGTGGTATTGTCGTCTATTGAGGCCCATGGCCGACTTTTACCGCAGCCGCGCTGATCGAAAAGAACAATCCGGTATTTCTCCGGATTAAAAAACTGGCGGTGTTTTGGCTCAGTGCCACCCCCCGGACCACCGTGAACAAAAACCACAGGCTTACCATTCGGATTGCCGGAAACGTCGTAATAAACCTCATGTCCAGAACCGACCTTGAGGTGACCGCTTTGGTGGGCCTCTACAGGCGGATACATCCAACTATGAGGATCGCGACGAAGAGATTGCATAAGGATCACTCCATTGATGCGTTTATTTATTTCGGAGCTGGCGCGCCAGACTTGCACTGCGCAGAATCGCCCGAGAAAAGTCCTTCGGCTTCGAGTCGCGCCACGGCATTGTGGCGGGCTCGGAATGTCTTGAACGGATATTGCCCGACATCACCCTTGGGCGCATATCCGATCCATTCCTTCATGAAAAATCCGCGCATTGGCTTTTCCAAATTAGCAAGAGCCTCCCGCGCCGCTTCAGAAACCTCAAAATTAGCGCAGTCGATAAGCAGATTCCATTTGGAGTGCCATTGCATCAGATTATTCATGAGTTTTGATTTCAAAACGGCAACCTGTTCGACTGATTCCAACAGCACTGGACCAGCAAAGCTCAGCTCGACCGTGTGCTGACGAAAATGATTCTGTAATTGGATTGAAGATCTAAAATCACCAGGTGCACCGCGAACAATACCTTCACGGAGGCCTACTTTATCGCGTGCCTCTTCTTCCGTTTCGGCTAGATCAAATGGCAGCAACTCGTGTCCACGACTGAAATCAAAGCCGAAGGCCACCACTTTGCGGAGGAACAAGCCTTCAAAAAATTTGACCATTCTGTTAAGGGCTTCTCGCACCTTGGTCTCGTCATCGGCTTTGACCGTCAGGTTGGCGAGATCGACCAAAGCCTTGTAGGGTGAGTGCCATGATTTTAGAGCAGTCATCCACTGGCTACGCAGTTCCATCACGTCTTTTTCAGAGGCAATGACCGTCGGCTCAGCAAACGTGATAACCATCACCTTGCGTTGAAAATTATTGTCAAAATTTGGCTTCATCACTGCACTTCGATTAAGGTTGAATCCAAAACTTGAGTCAGCGCCGCCATACTTCGATCCCCATCATAACGCACGCCGTTGATAAAAATGGTTGGCGTCCCTGTCACAGAAAGTTTGTCTGCCACGGCGACATCGTCCTTCAATTTGGCAACGATGTCCGGTGATTTGCGGCAAACCTCGATTGCGTCAGACGCCAGACCCACTGCCTTTGCCCATTTAACGGCGCTTTCAGCAGAAGCTTCAGACTGTTTTGCAAAAGCAATGTCAGCATATTCCCAGAATTTTCCGTATTGTCCTGCGCAACGCGCCATGCCTGCTATCCCACATGAAAATTCGTGCATTCGTCCGTGAATATTCTGATTGCATGACTGGTCCAAGGGGTAATTGCGAAAAACAAACAAGACCTTGGAACCGTACTTTGCCTTTAATTCTTTAACCGTAAGTGCCAAAACCGCGCAACCAGGGCACTGAAAATCCACAAATTCTTGAACAATCACTTTTGCCTGTTCGTTGCCATATCGGTAATCTTCCCCGGCTCCGGAGTAGGGAGAACGCGCCAAAGGAATAGCCTGTGCCGGCTGATTGGACTGAACGGGAGATTGCGATCCAGGCTGAATGATTGATTTGGCCGCCTGGGGATCCAATCCTGGCGGACGCGGAGAAATCGCGCCCGCAAACTGGGTAAAGCTGTAAGCTGAAACCGCAGTAATCATGAGCGCAAGAAGTCCGCCAATGGCAATAGAGCTTCTACGAAACGGTCGGGCTAGCTGCGCACGACCATAATGGGTTGATACCGCCAGCAAAATACAAACCAGATAAATCCCAAGGCATACCAAGCAAAGAGCCTTGACCACGATTAGGGCCAGCGCACCAAGTATTAGAGAAACAGCGAGACCTATGATCGCCAGGACGGCGTGTGTTTGCGAAGCCATGCGCCCGGCAAATCCACTTCGTGCAGACGCAGCTCGCATCACATTGAAGACGAGCAGCGAAACAAAGAATGCAATGCCATAAATTCCAAGTGGAACGCCAAAAATCTCACTATAGGGACTTGCGACAACGGCATCGCAGCTGATCGTGTCATTTACGTTGCAAAATGCGTTCGCTGATTCACCTGCCTTGAAAGAAAGGTGATGCCGTAGCGCGTAGACGGAAAGCGATAACCCCAGAAGGGCTAAGGCGGCATCAGCGAAAAGAGCCAAGGAAAAGGACAAACCATTGGCTTCTGGCATCGGCAAACCAGAGTGGCCCGTGTTGTGACTAGATTCATTTCCCGATGAAGGGTGCGTTGTCATGCTTTTTGACCTCGTTATATCCCCGAAAGTATTGATGAAACAAGGTTACCAGGCACTGACCTTAGCCAAAGATTTAGCGATTGACAAGCCATTGCCATTCCAGCAGATTCCCCGTCGACCAACAGATGTGGGGCATTAGCTCAGTTGGTAGAGCGCTGCCATGGCATGGCAGAGGTCAACGGTTCGACCCCGTTATGCTCCACCATCTTCCCAAATACATCAGGATCTTAAAATCAAAACCGGTGACCTTTCAAGGCGTCGCCAGTCGTTAGATGACACTCAACAGAAACTTCTGCGGGTCTTCTGTTAACAAGAATTTTTCGCCGAGCTCTAGGTCCATTAAAATCGCCTTCGATCCAGGAAATTTACTTTGAAATTTCGCCAACCCAGCGGTCGACTTCCTTCGGCCTGACTTTACTTCGATCGCGATAACGTAGCGATCAACCACTACGACGAAATCGACCTCATCATTTCCCTCGCGCCAATAGGTGACCTCTGAAAACCTTTTGCACAAATGTGCTCCAATCGCATTTTCAAAGATTCTCCCAAACCAATCCTTGTCTTCATCCATTAAATTAAGCCGCACAAACGCGTGAATTAAGGCAGAACACAAAGGAATAAGTTTTGGGGAGGAGCTTTTCTTTGAGAGGGGGCGAGTCGAATATTTTTCCAGGAGGCGAATGGCGTAACCAGACGCCATCATGTCCAGGTAGTTTTTTATCGTGGTACTATTCCCACGATCTTGGAGCTGTCCCAACATTTTGTGAATAGCGATCTCTTTTGCCGGATAGGACATGGCCAAAGCAAAAGTTTGGCGAAATAGTGCTGGCTTTGCGATTTGCTTGAGGGGAAGTATGTCCTTGGATAACATTGGCTCAACGATAGAGTCCAAAATAAATCGCTGCCAACGCTCTGGATCATCGATAAACTGCGCTGGAACAGGATATCCGCCAAACTTAAGAAATTTATGCAAATCCCAACCAAACGCGCTAACGCACTCTTGATAGGTCCAATGATATGCTCGCGTTATTTCGAATCGTCCGGCGAGGGTATCACCGAGACCCGCTTCTATCGTCCAGCTAGCAGAACCTAGCAAAACAATGCGCATTCCTGATTGTCGCTTGCGCTCTTCATCAATCAAAACTTTAACAACAGAACTCCAATTATGAACCTTTTGAATCTCATCCAAGATGAGGAGTGTCTTACTATTCTGGTAAGAGCGGGCTTTTTGCCACTGCGTTGTGACCCATTCCTGCTCAGGAGCAAAAGGAAGATCGGCGGATGCAAACACTACGGGTCCCGGCCAAGTCTTGCCGATTTGTTGGACCGCTGTTGTTTTACCAACCTGTCGAGGACCTAGCAAAACCTGTAGGAGGTTCGCAGAAGGAGGTAATCGCTCCAAATCAAACAGGCGAACCTCAAGTAACCCTTTAAAATCTCGTACTATTTCATTCATCTGAGCTCAGCCTCAAATATATTTTAGATGCATCTAAAACTATTGTCAATGCCGCGCATGAGCTTCATCCGAATCTCTCGGCATCAGGGCTTGCGAGGTCGTTATTTTTTGTTTGCGAATCGCAGGCAGCTAAGCCTCCCGGTCAATAATCCCGGCGAATTGACGGAATTCATCTAAATGCCGGGTCACGATGGCGTAGACGATGTCCCAATTGATCTTGTCATATTCGTGAACGCAGAGGTTGCGAAAACCGACGGCTTTGGCGAGGCGGTCTGCAAGGGCGTTAGAAATGACCTTCTTAGTGGCCAGCACAGCGAAGGCTAAGGCCATGGAATCTGGCATGGGAATCCAATTGCGATCGGCGATCAGAACAGACGCGCAGTCCACCGAAGTTTGGATGAGGCGTTCAAGGTTCCTGATTAAGATATCCTGACAGTCGACGTCTTGGGCGAGATTTTGGGCCGACGCCGGCACGTGAGTTTCGATTCGTTGCAGGCAACGGGCAATGGAATCAAGTTTTTGGCTGCGAACTTCCTTGGACACGAAAAATCCTTTCTCGGGCTTCGGCGGCCAATGCGCGTTTGCGCTTCTGAAAATCCTCTTCTTCGGACAGCATTCGGATCAGGATACGGCCCATCAGGTCGCGGTTGTGGTTGACTAGAATGCGACCCGTGGTCATGGCCTCTTTGAACACGGTGCCTGTGGCCGTGAGCAAATCTATCAGGTCGACGCGTCGTCCAGTGGTCCGTTCAATCAGATTTAGCAATTCAAGCCTTTGGTCCAGTGTCAGCGTCTGGGTGCTCGCAATTGCGATGTCGACGTCGCTTTGTGAGTTTTCTCGGGGACTTCCAAATGAACCAAAGACGGTTGCTATCTGGACAAGCGGGTGGCTGGCCAGTGCCAATCTTAAGTTCTCAAGGGTCTGCTTCATGCGGGAAATTATAGTCCGAAATTCAATGAAAGGGGCAGGACTATCTTTAGGGCGAAATTCCCAGCGAGTAGCGCCTCACGGATCAACAAAATTTATGCCCTTATTCAAAGCTTTGGAGCAAAATAGTGTTAGGGTCAGCCTTTAGCAATCTCGCCGAAAGGTTCACACATGCCCACCTATGACGTTAAGTGCTCAAATTGCGGCCATACCGACACCGCCATTTTAAAAATTGCTGAGCTCGATAGTTGGGACCTAACTGCGACGTGCCCAGATTGCCACGCGGGTAGTCATGAGTTTTGTCGCGTCATAAACCAGGCTCCGAGCATACAAGGTGGAGCACAGTCGACTAAAACGCATTTAGAGTCCAAAAAAAATAGTTTCGGTCGCTCAGCCGAAAGCGACTCCATGCGGCACAATGCCCTGAAGCGCGCGAATCCAGATCAGAACGCAGAGGGTCGTGAAATCGCTAAACGCGGCGATTTTGAGGGGTTTTAGCATGTCGCGACGCTTGGCTTGTTTTGCGCCTGACTGCAACTCACCCTGCTAACTATAGATCGCCTAGGTTAAACGCAGAACGAAGGCATCCCGCCGGCTATCGTTAGGATCGGTCTGAAATATTTCCACCGTTGATTTAATCCCCAGGCGATCGCACGCCGTTACAAAACTCTGTAAATACGGACGCCCCGGATCGGTGAGCACGGCCTGCGTCGCTCCAGACCCAAAAGCCTTTGCGAGAAATTGAGCCACGGCTTCCGCCTGACCCTGATCGTAAAGGATATCGCTGGCCAGAATCCATTCGGGACGCTCTGCCAATACTTCCGCCGTTCGGGTCCGCCAATCTAACGACCGGTAGGAAAATGCCGGATGCTCTGACAAGCCATTTGCCGCAAAATTTCTTTCCAAGAACGCCGGAACATCTGGATGTAGGTCCGTTGCGATGACTTTAGACGCACCCAGTTTCAATAAAGTCATCGAAGGAATCGCAAGGCCGCACCCGATTTCTAGAAATGCCTTACCGGCAATAGAAGACTGAGGCTCCGCCATAAGCAAGGCGGCAAGTGCCCGAGCGGAATCCCAAACCGTCCCAAAATAGGGACAAAGATCTGTAAGCAAATCCTGCTCGCCGCGAGCCTGCAACTCTGCAAACATGTCGTCAATGGCTCGATTGAAATCAGCAATGACCTCAATCTGAAATTCCAGCGCACTGGGGCCCTGGCCAATCACAACATTTTCAATTTTGGTGTCATAACGCATATGAACTCCAGCCAAACGCAAATTACAGCCAGCACCTGGTCCCGTCCACTGGTCCGCGTGGTGAAAGATTTAACCATGGACGCTGGACTTGTCTGCACTCTACTGGCGGCCGGACTATTGGCTGGCAAAATTCCATCGCATTGGCGACGAGCCGGTTTACTGCGGCGCCTCGCTCGAGGGGCAGGATGGGCGGGATTTATTGGACTGATTGTGTTTGCCTCCCCCCTAACCTCGAATTTATTGCGGGCACCGCTCTCAAACATGGGCGCGCGGTTGCAAGAAGCTGGTGGCGGATGCCTTGGACACCCTGGGCCGCTGGTGATCTTGGGCGGGGGGGCGACCCCCGACGGACTTCCTGGCATCGAAAGCTTGGAACGCATCAACGCGGCGAGCCTCTGGATTGCCAAAAATCACCCGCCAACGTCGGTCGCCCCTCTGACAGTCCTGCTCACCGGCGGACCGGCCAATCTAGATCACCCCGAAGGCCCAAGCGAAGCAACCGTCATGGCCCGCTTTTTAAAATTACTCCTCGGTGGATCTCACAAAAAAATCGAATATCTGATTGAAAACCGCAGCTTAAACACTCATGACAATGCCGATTATAGCCACGAGATCCTGAACGCGAGGCAGCCTGTCCTCGATAAGGTTCAGCCGCTGAAAATCGTCCTCGTAACCTCCCAGGTCCACATGGCCCGGTCGGCAGCCACATTTACGAAATCCAAGTTTGAAATCTGTTCTGTGATTGCCCCCGAAACACCTCCCGTTTTTGGGCTGATCACCGAGGCCGGATGGCTGAACTTCCCAACCGCACGAAAAACCAGCGCGACCCTTAACGAATGGTTTGGAATCCTGGGCTACTGGATGCGCGGATGGATCTAGAATAGAAGGCCGAAGCAACTTGCCAGATAGGCTGGAACCGACTAAATCTGTCCTCATACATCTTATTCGAGAAGTCAAAAAAGATTCCTGGAGAAGGGCCGCGATGAAAATCCAGCAATTGACCCCCGAACAAATCCATTCGATGACCCTTCGCCAAAAAGATGAATGGTGGCTCAAAAACATCTACCAAGGCGACATGCCGCAACTGACCTGGCGTTCCGCGTTTACAGGCATGATCCTGGGATCGGTTCTGAGCCTCACGAATCTCTACGTCGGCATCAAGACCGGCTGGACCTTGGGCATCGGTATCACGTCCGTGATCCTGGCCTTCTCGTTTTTCAAGTTGATGTCGAGCTTCAAGATGGGCAAGGAACTAACCATCCTCGAAAACAATGCGATGCAATCTATTGCCACCTCGGCCGGTTACATGACGTTACCGCTAGTGTCTTCAATCAGCGCTTACATGCTGGTCACGAATAAGATGATCCCCATGTGGGATACGATGCTGTGGATCACATTACTGTCGCTCCTTGGAGTGTTGTTTGCGTTTCCACTTAAAAAGCGCTTCATCAATGACGAACAACTGCCATTCCCAGAGGGACGTGCGGCAGGCGTCGTTATGGCCAACCTGCACACAGGCGACGGCAAAGACGGAATATTTAAGGCAAAAATTCTGGGCATTGGCGCTCTGCTCTCTGCGGCGATGGAGACTTTGCGTAACCACACCATCATGAAGTGGCTTCACGCAGAATTCCTTGCCATTCCTGAGCACTGGGACGACCTGATTTACAACATGAGCAGCCAAATCCAACTCAAAATCATGGGAACCCCCATCAAGGACCTAACGATCCGCTGGGAGACATCCATCGTCATGCTGGCAACCGGTGGCCTAATGGGTGTCAAGACCGGCGCATCAATGCTGATCGGCGGCTTTCTCAACTACTTCATTCTTGTGCCATACCTCTTGGACCACGGGGTCATCCTGACACCAAAGTTTAAGGACATCACCATGTGGGCTTTGTGGCCGGGCGTGGCCATGATGACGACATCCTCTCTCTTTGCCTTTTTCTCAAAGCCCAAAATGCTGTTGAGTGCCTTCGAGGGACTAATTCCCAGCAAAACTAAGAAGAAGAAAAAAGACGAAGATATTTTAAAAGATATCGAACTCCCGATGTGGGTATTCGCCGTTGGCATTCCGATCCTTGGCCTACTGACCGTTATCGTTGGCCATAACTTGTTTGGGATCAAATACTGGCTCGGCGCAATTGCCATCCCCATGGTTTTCATCTTCACACTGATCGCCGTCAACTCCACGGGTTTGACCAGCATCACGCCAACGGGCGCACTTGGGAAGCTGACCCAACTCAGCTTCAGCTTGTTGGCGCCAGGCAACATGCAAACCAACATCATGACTGCCGGCATCACCGGAGAAGTCGCCGGCAATGCCAGCAATCTCCTTATGGACATCAAGCCGGGCTACATGCTGGGCGGAAAACCGCGGCATCAGGCCATAGGACACGTTCTGGGGATTTTTGCTGGGGCGCTAGCATCCGTACCGGTTTTTTATATGATTTTGCAAAACGACCTGACGAAGATCACATCCGAAGCGATGCCCATGCCAGGCGCACAAATTTGGAAAGCCGTGGCCGAAGTTTTGACCAGGGGATTGTCGTCCCTGCATCCAACAGCGCAAATTGCGGCACTGATTGGTGGCGCTATTGGAATTCTAATTGAATTCATGAACATAAAAATGAAGGGAAAATTCCCGATCTCTGCCATGGGACTGGGCCTGGCATGCGTGCTTCGCTTCAGCGACTGTTGGGCAATGGCTCTCGGCGCCTTCCTGTTCTGGGGCCTGCACAAGAAATTTGAAACCGTGAAACGCACGGACAGTGGCTCGGCCAAAACCATGCGCAAGATTTTTGTCGATAATCAAGAGACTGTCTGCGCGGGAATTATTGCCGGCGGTTCGATCATCGGCATCATATTAACGATCATTGAAAATGTTTTTCTGTAGCTTATGAACCAGACCCGTCACAGCTTCGCAACATCACTCGGCAGCGCCCACTTTTTAGTCCGCGCATTTGCCTATTGGATCGCTTTATTCGCGTCTTTTCGTCTTATCTTCATACTGATTAATTTCCGTGCCTTTCCTGATTGGGCATTAGCTGCCAGAGGGCCCTTCGAAGGGCTGTCGTTAGACGCATCCATGGCCGGATGGTTTTGCCTGTTTTCATGGGTCCTGCTGACGGCTGGCAGCCTACTGCCGTTCAGCATAATCACCCTCCACCGGCTTCTAGGCCTCGGCCTAACCTTGCTGTATGGCTTGATAGCGATCGGCGAGGCGGCAGTTTACTCTGAATGGAAATCAAAGCTCAATTATAAGGTCTTGTCGGTCTTTCTCCATCCGACGGAACTTATGGCCATTGCAAAGCTGTCTCAAATTATCGAGATGGTTGCCATCTGGCTGATACCGGCCGCCTTTGGCTTCGCCCTATGGGTGAAGTTTGTTGAACCGACGATACCTAAAAAATCGCCGCAAAAATTACGTAACCTCTCGCTGAACAGCCTAATTGTTTTCAGTATGTTTCTTCCGCTTGGGGTTCTCATCCGAGGCGGCATCGGAAACTTTCCTATCAGCATGGCGAAGGTCTATTACACAAACGATCAGGCTTGCAACGACCTCGCGGTAAACCCTGCTTGGAATATGTTTTTTCAAATTTCAAATTCCTGGGCTGTATTCAGCAAAGGAAACCCATTTGAATTTATGCCGATCACGGAAGCCCGCCAAATTGTCACAGAAATGCACGCTTCCAACGAAAAAAACCCAACCACAAAAAAAATGATTCTGACCACAGAACGACCAAACATCGTGTTTCTGATTCTCGAAAGCTGGTCTGGAGATATGATTTCCAGCATCCAAAGTGGACCGGAAGAGTTCACCCCAGAATTCCATGCCTTGGAACAAGAAGGGATTCTTTTTACCTCATTTCGTGCTAACGGCAATCGATCCCAACAGGGCCTAACTTCTCTAATGAATGGTTTTCCGGCCCTGGGGTTGGTCGCTGCCTCCGACGATCTTAGCTTTATCTCTCGACTGCCGGGCCTCGGCCACCGCCTTAATAAGATCGGCTATTCGTCGTCCTTTATTTATGGCGGGGAATTGTCTTTCGGAAATATCACAGCCGTCGTCACTAGTGCCGGCTTTGATAAAATACGCTCTGGCGAGAAAAGTTTTCCGGCTAACTTGAAACGCGGTCTAATGGGCGTTCAAGACGGCGAAATTATCGATGAGGTGATTGCAGAAGGCGACCGCCTTCAGGAACCATTTTTCCTAACTCAATTCACCCTAAGTTCACATACGCCATATGATTTCCCGAGAGGCGAAAAAAGTGTGCCAAGCAAGATCTCCACCGGAGATCTTGAATCCCAGTACCCAAGCTCAATTCGCTATACAGATGCCGCGTTAGGGAAGTTTTTTAAGCGAGCACGGACCCGACCATGGTTTAAAAACACTTTATTTGTATTAGTGGCGGATCACGGGCATGGCACTTGGCGAGACCTTCCCAATTGGCATCCTGAATTCCGAAGAATTCCTCTTTTATTTGCTGGTCCAGTCATCAAAAAACAATTCAAGGGATCACAACAAGATACAATTGGATCTCAAATTGACGTCGCGGCCACCGTACTTGGACAACTCAATCAACCGATTAATGAGTTCCAATGGTCGACCGATCTTTTTGCAGAAAAGCAGAATCGGTTTGCTCAATATGAGTTAAATTATGGCTTTGGCCTTGTTACACGCGACGGCGCTGTTGTGTATGACAAGACGGCGGAAAGAACGATCTTGTCGACCATGAGCAATGAAAAAGTAGCCGCAGCCATCAAAATGGGAAAGGCCTACACGCAGTGCAGCATGCAGACCTTTATCGACGGCACCTGGTGCGGCGTTAAAAACACGCTTGGCACCAACAACTAAAAAGCGAAATGGCACTAGGAGGAATTACCCTTCCTTGCTGCCAAACAGTGCCTTAAACATCTTTTTCACCAGACCGACAACGGATGCCTCGCGCTGCTGCGGCTTGGCAATAACAGGCGCCGCCCGAGTACCCATGTTCGCGCTTGAGCTGCCGCGATCCTGGCGTTGATGCTGACGATCTTGTCCGCGACCATGGTTCCCCTGATGACCACCCTGCTGACGAGGCCCGCGGTCGGACTGCGCGTGGCGCTGCGGCTGATTATTTTGAGCTGGGCGATCATAATTGCGTGGACCGCTAGAGCGTGGGCCATCCGAACGTGGACCACTGGAGCGTGGGCCGTCCGAACGTGGGCCGCTAGAACGGGGACCATCGAAACGAGATCCACCAGGACGGGACCCACGATCGCCAGAACGTGGCGCACTGGAGCGAGCGCTCGAAAAACGGGAGCCCTTCGCTTCCTTCCATGCCTTGATCCGCTCTTCGAACGGATTGCCAGAAGCATCCACAATGCTGTCATAAGCCAAGTCGTACCATTTCGCCTTAACCGGGAATTGCTCGCCAAGGAGTTCTTTAATTCCGGCCAGGTTCTCGCCGTAATCATCGCAGACCAAAGAGAATGAACTGCCCTTGGCCCCTGCACGAGCGGTCCGACCAATTCGGTGAACGTAGTTAGCGGGCTCCTGCGGCAAGTCGAAATTGTAGACGTGGGTGATCCGGGAAATGTGTAATCCACGGCTAGCAACGTCTGTGGCAATCAGAGCCTTGACCTTGCCATCTTTGATTTTGTGGATCAACTGGATACGCTTTGCCTGGGGAAGATCGCCCGTGATCAAGTCCACGTCGATCCCGTTACGGGACAGCTTGAAATGCAGCCATTCCGCAGTCAGTTTCGTGTTGGTAAAAACAATGCAGCATTCAGGGTTGTGCTCACGCAACATACCGAGCATGACTTTCAGCTTATTGGGAGCATCAACAATGACGGCATGCTGCTCAATATTTTCCGGCGTCAGGGTTTCCGGATTAACTGAAATATAAGCCGGCTTGTCGAGGTACTCAAAGGCGAGTTCCTTTACTTCGGCATTGGTCGTCGCCGAAAATAGCAGCTTCTGCACATCGACAGGAAGCTTGCTCAAGAAAAACTCTACGTCATCAATGAAACCCATGTCGAACATGCGGTCGGCTTCGTCGCAGACAAAGATCTTGCACTGCTCCAAGCGAATCAGTTTTTTCTCAAAGTAGTCCTTGAGCCGACCAGGGGTCGCGATGATGACATCAACGCCCTCACGAAGTCGCTTGGCTTGTTTGTCGTAGTCAATTCCACCAAATACCGCGATGGAACTGATTCCTAGACGACCAAATACCGTCTGGGCATCCTGCTCAATTTGCATAGCAAGTTCGCGGGTGGGAGCTAGAACCAAGGCTAAAGGGTGGGCCGCAGTGCCATTGGCGTCAGCCGAGGCCGGAGTCGATGCCCGATGCTCTAAAATTCTCTGCGCTGCCGTGATCAAGAAAACACCAGTCTTGCCAGTGCCAGTCTGGGCAAACCCAGCAACATCGCGACCCACCAAGGTCAGGGGCAAGCACATCCCTTGAACGGGCGTGGGCTGATTCCAGCCTAAATCAGCAATCGCTTGGCGCAATGCCTCTGAAAGAGGGGCGTCTGCGAAGGACGTCAGGTTTTCAGAGGCGCCCTCGTCGGCCGCGACCAACCGGGACTCATCTTCGAAATCGTCTCCGGGCCGGACAATCTCCGGTTTTTCTTCAGGAATCTGGTCTTCAACTGGCTTCTGTTCGTCTTGCAGGTTTTCTGTCATTTTAATTTACTTTTCTCTTTACTTTCAGATGTTTACACCGCTAATCGCGGTCTACTTTTTGGGCCTTGGATGGCCCTGCCTTCAACTTATACAGCCGCGCGCCGATCGTTAATTGGTAGCGGCATAATTTTGATCACAAGCCTGAGGCACCTTTATCATGGCCGACGAAGCCAAATCCCCGTCAGCAGAAACCCCTGCACCCTTAGCCGCTGATCCCATTCAAACCGAGTCAGGGCCAGATAATCAGAATGCCCCACACCATACAGAAGGAACCCCTGCGGCGCAAGGCACGGAGGCAGTCACGGAAGCCCAGAAGAAGTATTTAGCCTTGCTGAATGCCAGGATGACCATGGTTGAAGGCCTTGCGCTACTAACCCTCGATTTTCCAGCCTCTAAGGGTCCAGCCGCCCAATCCTATGGCGGTAAGTGGCAACATGACGCCCGAAGGTGCTTTACGGTGGTTGCCCGCCTTAAACGTCGCATGCGTCCATTGCCGATTACCTGATCCTTGTGGTTAAAATAGGTAAGCGGCGAATCCAAATTGATTTTGCCACCTATTTTTCTGCTCTGAATGTTTCCACTGGAGTTCGTCAATGACGCCTGGACCAAAGACCGCCGCTTCGTGCCTCAGCTTTGCTGCAAAAACTATCGTCCCCATGCTTCTGCTCACGAGCTGCTTCACACCAGCCAAGGAGCGTCAGTTGCGTGACGAGATTTTTGGTCTGCAAACGAGGGTCATGCAACTCGAAAGCGCATTGATGGATGAAAACACACCGGCCGGTGAAGCCGCGAAACGCCGCTTGGCGTCAACCGCCACGGATATTGAGAAACTAACGGGCGAAATGAATCGCATCAAAGGTGACCTGGATTCATTGAAACTCGGCGTTTCAACGGGATTCATGCCCGGCGTTGAGGGCGATCAGAGCAATTCTCTTGGGGGCAAAATCCGATCCCTCAGCGAGAGGATGGCAACTCTTGAGTCAGCGCAAGGCGACGTGGTGGCTTCCCTTGAAAAACAGGGAGTTAGCTTGAAACCCTCGGAAAGGCCAAAGGCCACCGTTGGGCGGACATCAGAACGCACAACCGATCGGCCAAGCGACCGCCTGCAAGATAAAACTTCTGAAAAAGCTGAGTCTGACGCGTCCGCCGACACCGACGCCACGCCCAAAGAAGAGTCGCGCAAAGCAGATAAATCCCTGACTACTGTTAAACAGTTCCGCGACGCCTACGGGAAACGTCAATTCAAGCGAGTCGCAGAGGATGCACCTGGCGCCGTAAAATCCGCCACCAAACCAAAGGAGCGCGAGGAGATTTCGTTTCTACATGCAGAGGCCCTCTATAAATTAGGGCAGATGCGCGAGGCCGCCCTGCAGTTTAACGAATTCATCGACAGCAAGCCCGCAGCAAAATACTTGCCCCAAGCACGCCTGCGCATGGGGGATGCCTTCCGCAACCTGGGCGACCCGGCAACTGCAAAGATCTATTATCAGGAGCTGATCACCAAGCACCCAAAGAGCCCGGAGGCACTTAAGGCCAAGGACCGACTGAAAGAGCTTGGCAAAACCGCGCGGGCAGGCCATTAACCGTAGCGATGTTGATCCTTGGTATTGAATCCAGTTGTGATGAAACCGCCGTGGCCTTGCTACGGAACGGGCGTCAGGTTCTTGCATCCAAAATTTCATCCCAAATTGCGCGGCATGCACCTTTCGGTGGCGTGGTCCCGGAAATCGCAGCCCGTGAACACTTGAACTCCATCCAGCCACTTTTTGATGCCGTCATGCATGAAGCTGGTGCAGGAGAATCAAGAATCAGGTTGTCAGATATTGATGCCGTCGCCGTCACCCAAGGCCCGGGACTGGTCGGCGCCCTGTTGGTTGGAGTCTCCTTTGCCAAGGGCCTCGCTCTGGCTAATAACAAGCCGCTGATTCCAATCGACCACGTTCATGCGCACATCCACGGTGCTCTCCTTGGACTATCCGACGATGTTGCCAGAGCGGCACTGCCATGCCTGGCTCTGGTTGTCTCTGGTGGACATACAAATCTTTACTTGGTTGAAACTCCGCTGGACTTCAAATTGATCGCTCACACCGCCGACGATGCCTGCGGCGAATGTCTGGACAAGGTCGGAAAACTACTCGGCCTGCCCTATCCAGGCGGGCCATGGATTGAACAACAGGCCTCCAAGGGAAATCCCGATAAAATTGCGATGCCCCGCATGGTTGAAAAAAAATCACAGATGGAATTCAGCTATTCGGGACTGAAAACCCACATGGCCCAAATGATCATGCGACTGCCGCAACCAATTCCCGAAAGCCAAATAGCTGACATGTGCGCCGCATTCCAACGCGAAGCCTTTCAACAACTCATCCGCAAACTGGAAATCGCGCGGAGAAGATTCCCTCACGTACAAAGCATTGTTGTGGCAGGTGGCGTCGCAGCCAACCAGGCTTTCCGCAGCATGTCGGCGGGCGCATTCAAAATTCCATGCCATTTTCCAAATCAGGCTTACTGCTCAGACAATGCAGCGATGATTGCAGCCCTTGGCTGGCACATGCTCAAGGAACTTGGGCCTGATCGATTTATGGACGCCAACTGGGATGTGTATCCGCGTTACCCGTTTGAAAATTACAAGTTTAATAGCGCGGAGGCGCAGCCTTGAAGCACAACCATAAAAAAAGTGACCCAAATCAACATCAGAGAAACAGCGGACAACCACGACAAAAAAAATCCATGGGCCAAGTTTTTCTACATGACGAATGGCCAGTGAAGCGCGTCGTGGAGATCGCACAAGAATGGCGAGCCCTTGAAGTGATTGAAATTGGTCCAGGTGGCGCCATTTTGACCAACGCCTTGTCCAAGGCAGGAATCGAAACGACGGCCATTGAAAAAGACGACCGTTTTGCTGAACGCTTGGTGCAAGCAGCTCTCCCAGGTGTCCATGTGGTCAATCAAGACATTCTGGAATTCGACCTTGGTGCATGGATCGATGGGGTTGAAAAATCAGGCAGACGGGCTGCCGTCTTGGGCAATATTCCATACAATATTTCGTCTCCGATTGTGATGTGGGTATTGCCCCATCTGCACCGTTTGGTCGGCGCAACTTTTTTAGTTCAACTAGAATTTGCCAAGCGCCTTGCAGCAAAGCCACACACGAAGGACTACGGTAGCCTAACGGTCTTCACGCAAATGCGTGCCGACGTCCGCCTGGACTGTGAAGTTGGTCGTGAATTCTTTACCCCGGTGCCAAAAGTTGACAGCGCCATTGTCGTCATGGAAGCCCGCAAAGAGCCACTGACACCAGAAGTGATGAAAAAAATCGAAACCATTGCGCGTCAAGCCTTTCACCAGCGCCGCAAAAAACTGCGTAATGCCGTAAAACCATTTCTCGCGGGGCGCAGCGAATCCGACTGCCCTATCGATTTAAATCGCAGGCCAGAAACCCTCACCCTCGAGGAGTTTTCAGAATTGGCGGAATTCTTAACTTAAGAAAACGATCTATGGAATCCAGACGCTACCTGAACCAGGCGATGTCACGTCCATCGATTTTTTAGCGGTCGGAAAAAAATCCTGAATGAGCCGCGCATCGGATTGTTCGCCCAATGACTTCAAAATCAATCGCCCTTGCAAGGGTAATGATAAATCCAGAAATGGCTCATTCTGAATCAAATCTGGCCCCCAATAAATTTGGGATGGATCGACAAAGCAAATCTGCGCATGGTCTTCCGGCAGACAAGGCAGCAACGCAAGGCGGTCCGAAACAAATCCGGAAATTTGACTGATGCGAAGAGGCAATAAAATTGCGCAAGAAAAAGATGCTGAAAGCATAAGCCAGGTGATGATCCTCGACGACGCACCTTCACGCGCCACAGCAGACAGGCCCAAAATTATCGCAAAACCAAGTGCCGGTTGCAGGTACCGATAACCCCATCCGTGACCCTGGTTGAGGGGAAAAATAAAATAAAATCCCGCTGCGCCAACCAATGAAATCGCCGAAAGTTGCATGGTCAAACCCATGGCCTCCGCAGAAACAATCGCGTGCCCTTGATCTAGACCGGACCTCGCTCCGGGGAGCTTTGGCAGATAACCAAAAGCCCTAAGGGCAATCAGGCCAATGAGACCAATGAGACCAGGCACGGCCCACAAGGAAAATCGCAGCAAGCTCATGACGTCCTGAAGAAACTGCCGGAATGTTGGCCACCTAAGATGCTCCCCGAGCCAAGTCAATTCCGTTGCAGCTGCGCCGAGCCCGGACGCGACCTCTTGACGATGTCCATGAGAAATCCCCTGAACAACTTCCGTCCAACCAAAGCTGAAAATCAAAATAAATGGCACGTACGGAATGCATAGACAAACCACCTCGCGAAATTTTTTCGCGCGAATCAATAGAACGAAAGCCGGTATCGCCACGAGCAAATGCGGCATCTGATTTCCGGTATGCAGGGCGATTCCCCCAAAAATACCTGCGGCAAACATCGACCGCGGCGTTCCGCCTATAAAAAAGAACAGAAATAAAAGATGGAGCAATAGCAGGAAGTTGGTGGCAAACGATGCCATCCCGAATCCAGCGACAGACACACATGCGCTCATGAGAAGGACCGCCAAGCCCGACGTCCAGGCCTGCCCCCAAAGTTTCAGGGCCACCATTCCAGCCAGAAGCACAATTCCGGCAGCGATCAGGGGATTCACTAAAAATCTAAGTCCAACCCGCTCAAATGGCGCGGATAATATTGCGAATGCCGGTTGATAACTGGTGATGATTCGGCCGCTACCGTCGTCGGCAACCAGGAGCCGGTTGCCAAGTTCGCTCGGCGCCATTTGGGATGCTAACGACGGAGGCCAGCCACCAAACAATGAGCCGCGGGAAAATACTTTGGCCTGAAGAACGTTTGCATACTCATCGCCAGAAACCGCAGCCATCCGATAGACATTCAGGCTGCCAACGACACAAACTAAAAAAACAGCACCACAAAAAATCCAACGCTTATGCCAAAGTGACTCCAACGCCCCCTTCTGATCAGCAATGGAAATCCCACGTGAAAAATAAAGCGCGAGACCGGCGATAACTGCAGCAAATAACGCTGCAGTTGGCTCCTGACTGACAAACTGCAGATCAAAGACATCGAGCATTAATGAGGATGGGACCTGGGATTCGCGCCAAAGAGATATCCCGATTGCAGCACCAGAAATCACGAGAACAGATCCCGTCAGCCACCAGAGAGCCTTTGCCACCGAATCAGACATTTTCAAAATCCAAATTATCGGAAGGATCGTAGGAGTCCTGGAAATCCAGATCTACAGTGACTTCGCCGCCATCAACCTTCGTTCGGCAAGCCATCCGAATTGTGCCATCAACAGGCAACTTCAGCCGACGCAGCATGCCCAATTCGTCTTGCCCGGAAACACTAAGCTGGCCATTCACAGCATCCACCTTTACCGCACAGGTCCCACACCTCAAGGAAGCACACATGAATCGGATGGGAACCCCGCCCTGACGCGCTGCAACGAGAATTTTGCTTCCAGGGTCAACTTCAACTCGCGTTCCCGACGGCATGAAAATGACCACAGGTTTTTTTGGCTGTGGATTCATACGGAAAGGGCGAACTCACGCAAGGTATCGTTAAGGGATGTTTTAAGGTCGGTAGAAGGTTTTCGCTCGCCAATGATGTACGCACAAGACGTATAAATTTTTCCGCCCGGCATTTGCTTTTCCTTGGTCCCAGGAACAACGACGCAACGGGCCGGAATATACCCTTTGATCTCTGGCATGCCCGGCTTGCGCGTGTCGATGATTGGAGTCGATGCCGTCAGGGTAGTGTTAGCGGCGAGCACGGCTTCGCGCCCGATCCTGACCCCTTCGACGACAATGCAGCGAGATCCAAGAAAGGCACCGTCTTCGACAATCACCGGCGTGGCCGATGGTGGCTCAAGAACACCACCAATTCCAACCCCGCCCGATAAATGAACATTGGCGCCAATCTGAGCACACGAACCCACCGTGGCCCACGTGTCAACCATCGTTCCTGCGCCGATCCAGGCACCAATATTCACATAAGACGGCATTAAAATAACACCAGGCTCCATGAATGAACCGTAACGGGCAACAGCCGGTGGAACGACACGGACCTTGAGGTCTCGATAATTTCTCTTGAGGGGTATCTTGTCATGATAAACAAACGGACCGACGTCCATTTGAGACATCGGCGCGTATTTAAAATAAAGCAGAATCGCTTGTTTAATCCAAGTGTGGGTCGTCCACGATCCCTGAAGTGGGACTGCGCCTTCAGCAACAGCAGCCATATTTGCTGGTGACGCCACCCGAATTTCACCGCGATCAAGCCGACCAATCACAGATTCCACTGTGGCGCGTAATCTAACTTCAGCATCCGTGCCAGGAGCGGGCGGAGACTTTGCCCCCTCCTCAATTGCATCGCGCAATTCGCGCAACGGTTCACTCAAGGGTTCACTCAGCGGCTCATTAAAGGATTCATTCAAGATCTCATTCATTTTAGATATTCCCGCAGGAGGCTCATCGCCTGTTGCATCGACGCTTCTTCTGGCACCAAAGCAAAACGAACATGGCCCCGGATGCCTTCGCTGAGCCATTGGGATGGCGAAGCAATGACTCCGATGCGGGCCATGTCCAATACAAAGGCAACATCATCGTCACCAAATTTTTCAGGAATCTTCGCCCACAAATAAAAGGCGCTGGACGGGATTTTATTGATCATGCCGAGATCTTGCAACAAAGGACCGAAGGTCGCCAGTCGCTTTGAAAAGATCCTACGTCGCTCGACAACGTGCGCATCATCCCCCCAAGCTGCGGCCGCGGCGTGCTGAATAAAATCCGGCGAGCCAACGCCAAAATTTGCGCGTGCATTCAAGAAAGGAGCCACAATGCGCGTGTCGCCAGCAACAAGCCCCGCCCGATATCCAGTCAAGCCCGAACGCTTCGATAAACTCATGAATGAAAGGATACGATCTGTCGAAAGTTGCAGAGGGGTAACGGGCCGCGGATCCCTTTCAACAGCCGGCAAAGTTCCGGCAGGGACGACCGCGTCGATCGCTGAATCGTAAATATCAACGTAACAATCGTCTGAGAGAAGGATTGTATCGGTCTTGTGGCACCAGTCGATCATGCGCCGCCAATAGTCCAGCGGCGCTGTGGCACCGGTTGGATTATGGGGATGATTGATCCAGATCGCAGCTGCGTTTTTTTGCACGTCCGCAGGAAGATCCCAAGGTTCTAGGAGGTACGCATTCTCGTTTGTAACCCTTACCGGATAAGGAATTCCACCGGCATAAAGTGTCGAACTGCGGTAAACGGGATAGCCAGGATCGGGATAAATAATGTGTTTTTTTCCGCCCGCACGCCCAACCAGACAAAGCGCAATGTTGAAAATCGCTTCCTTGCTGCCCTGACTTGGAATCACCGCTAGGTCGCCCCCCACCTGCAGTCCAAAGCGGCGATTCAGGTAGCCAGCCTGCTCGGTCGCCAACCGATCAACACCCTTAACGCTTGGGTATTGACTGATCTCAGGAAGGGCCTTGATCAAAGCTTCGCGAACGGGCGGCCAGGTCGCAATGCGTGGATCACCAGTTCCGAAATCGAACACCGGTTTGCCGGCTTTGACGAGGCCAGCCTTGATTTTACTCAATTCTTCCATCGGATAGGGCTTAAGGCCTGCCGTCACGGCATTGACCAAGGAATTACTGGGTACGAGGGTCATGGATCAGCCCCAATCAGACGTGCCAAGATCGCTTCTCAGTTGCCATAATTCTGGAAAGAATCTTTTGGAAAGTGTTTTAGTTAGATACTCAACGCCACTAGATCCACCAGTTCCACGCTTAAAGCCAATCATGCGCTCCACCATCGCCACGTGGCGATAACGCCAAAGCATGAATGACTCATCGAGATCCATCAGTGCCTCGAGCGCATGATAAAGATCAATGTGTGCATCCGGATCACGATAAACGGTGAGAAGCAAATTCTTCACGCCTTCATCCGGTTCCCAAGGCTTTGCCGGATCGCGCTCCAGGATGGCTTTGGGCACCGCGAAGCCTTTTCGCGCAAGAAATTGCAGAAAAATTTCGTAAAGCGATGGGCGCTCCATCGCATCTTTTAATTGCCGCATGTGTTCTGGCGTCGAACGGAAAAACTTCAGATAACCGGCGTCTTTGAGCCCAATCCGAAACTCGACAATGCGGAACTGGTGCGACTGAAAGCCGCTAGCTGGGTTAATTCGATTGCGAAAGCGGTTAAATTCTGTCGGAGTCATCGTTTCAAGAACCGCAATCTGCTCGACCAAAATCCTCTGAATGGCATGGATACGCTTAAGAGTCCTGAGAAGCTCAGTCAATGAGTCGGCCTTCAATGCACGCTCGGCCTTGTCGAGTTCATGCAGAATCTGCTTGAACCAAAGTTCGTAAACTTGATGGATGATAATAAAAAGGGTTTCGTCGTGTTCCGGCGGATTAGACTGAGGGCATTGAAGCGCGAGAAGATCATCAACACGAAGATATCGGTCGTAAGTCAACGACGTCCCCGTTGGCTCAATTAATGTCCCAGGAATATTTCCGGGCTTGCCTTGCTTGTCACGATTGTCTGTCACGCACCACCCCCAATTAAGAGGTCATCACTGCCAACCACTCAAGATTGTCAGTATGCGCGAACATGTCAAAGGCTTCAACTTGTCTCAAACGAAAACCTGCCTGGCGCAAAACGGCAAGATCACGGGCAAGGGTTTCAACTTCGCATGAAACATACAGAAACCGGGTATCTGGATTCTGACGTAAAACGTGGGCCAGATGGGTTCGCGCCGTCTCATGCAGGCCGCGACGGGATGGATTGACCACAATCACTTCAGGCTTCTGGGCCCATGACGGCATGGCCGTCTCAGAATCTTCCACTCGGGCAGCCAAGAATTCGGTCTTGGCTTCCAATTCATTGCGCTTCGCATTGAGCGCAGCGTCCGCTACAGCAGCAGCATTTTCTTCAATTCCAAAAACACGGTAGCCCTGGCGAGCCATGATCAGAGACATCTGGCCTATGCCGCAGTAGAGGTCCCAAGCAACTCCACCCGGTGCGGCGCCTCCCGCAAGTTGTTCAACCCGCCGATACATGACCGATGCTTGCCATGGGTTGATTTGGAAAAAAGCCGTCGGACCAATCTCAAAATTGAGGTCACAAATGCGTTCGCGCAATCGGTCGTTTCCAGTGAGACGAACGGTTACGGCACCAAAAATCGCATTACCCGACTCGCTATTGATATTCATCTGAGTCGAAGCCAACTTGTGCTCTTCGCGCTTCAAGCGGGAGATGACCCGTTGCAAATGGACCTTGGCAGAGGGGTCACGGACCACAAAAGTCAGCATCAGCTCATTGGTCACATGGGATGACCTAGCCACCAGATAACGGACATCACCGGCCCCAGTGGCCTCATTCCACGGTTGAAGAGGGGATTCATTTAAGGCAAGTCGCAAATCTCGGAGCAAGGCACGCAAGGCCGGGGCATGAATCGGACAGTGCTCAACTTCATCCATGACGGCGTGGGTTCCTGGCTCAAATAAGCCGATCGCGAACCGGTCCATCGCCGAATCACCATACTTGGACACCTTGGGGCGTACCGCCAGTTTGACAAGGGTCCGGTAGCCAAGACGACGCGGCGCCTCATTGACGCCCAACACCTGGGCCGTATCCAAAAGTTTGGCCGCCTCAAGGAACTTCAAACCCTTGTGGAACTTCGCCTGCAAGGATGGCTCATAAGACGTATTTACGAGAACACATGAGCCGCAACCGCCGCCTCTGACGCGGCAACCGCCATCCATCTCGGGCATCGGGCGAGGGCGTTTTTTTTCTCGTGTATTAATTGGGGGCATAATGGTCACTTGGCCAAAAAGATTCAGTGAATATGGCTCAGTACATCCAATCGTCCAAAGACTTCGGAGGTCGGCTTGTAGCACTCTTGAGGGGTTTACGGAAGGCTTTTACCCCTAGCGTCCCCCCACCCGCAGCAACGTGCTTTTCCCACGCCTTCCACTCTGAATGCAACGTCCCAACAAGATAGGGGGAATTTGGACTTTTCGAGCCCTTTGAATAGACAAAATCATTAAAAAGAAATGTCGTCGCATGCTTGATCCATCGATAGGAAACATCATGCTCAGAGACCCGCCCACTTGACTGGGGCAACTGGAAAAACACGATCATATCGCCGAATTTCAAGGGCGACTTGGCCGGATCAATCTCATAAAACGAACTCTGCAAGACCCGCCATAGCTCATCGTTATTGATCATCACTTCATGATGGGCTTGTTCGGTCCGAATGTTTACGAGCTGGCTGCGGACCATTTTTGGATACTGGAAAGCCAGCGCGGTCATGAAACAATTTGGACCGCGGTAAAGTTCGAAGGTTTTGACAGCCCGTTGGGCTCCAGCAGGTAAAACATCCCGATCCAGATCAAGAGGCAGGGCGAGACGCAACTTTTCGCCAACTTTGCGCAATGCTTCTACATCAGCGAAGGGCGCGAGCTGAAGTAGCAATTCAGCCCGCAAGTCTGGCTTATCGAGGAGCTTTGTTGAATCGATCACGACGTGCTGATGGGTCCGCTGCAGTTTTGAGGTGACCGCCTCCGGAGCCATTAAACGGAGCAGCGCCGGCCGGACACGAATCCTAACGGTCGTTGCGCGATCGTCGCCCGCCACCGGATTTGTTGCATTATTCTGATTAACAGAAATTAATGACTGCTGGCCGGAACCAGCCAGAGGCGACAGCTGCGAATCATTTCGCTCCAATGGCATAGTCATTTCACTATCTAGCTGTGCCATCAATTTCCGATAATTTTTTGGACGCGCCAGCTTTAGCGCAAATGCGGCTCGTTCATCATCATCCTTCGGAACGGCAAGGTAGAGCGGTTCAACCCGCTGATCAAACTCTGCCGCTTGGACGCGTCGTTCAATCAAGGAAAACTCCGGGGCAATCACCTCCGCCCGAACCTGCACCGGAACTTTAAGTGCCGGACTGATCCCATCAAGCTGGATCGTAAATGACTTCGCAAAGGCTGAAGACGATCCCAAACCCAAACTGGCGATAAGCACAACGACCGGCGACACCGCCCCAATCAAGCGGAAAAAATATTGCCTCACAGTATTTGCACAATTTTGTCGCATTGCCCAAAAAACCAAAGGGTTGAGTCGCCATCCACCAGCCATGATCAGTGGTTCACCTTATGAATCGGCTCAGAGAAGATTCTCTTGACGGGCGAAAGCTGGGATAATGATCAATGACGGGGATTCTTAGGCAAATATGCTTGAAATTTTGCCTCCCCAGGCCGAGCAAGACACTGGAATGATGATCCATAGTTAAATGTCTTGGCGGATGCACCAAAACCGTGAACGGAGGTTGCCTGCATGAGTACGGTGCTAATCATTGATCCCAGCAAGCCAAGTTTGGTGATGAGTTCTGAGGTATTCAAAGACAAGATTCCAGGCATCACGGTGCTTGTGGCCAACAGCGGAAGGCAGGCCCTGGATCTCCTCGAGCAACCAAACGGGGCACCAGTTCCCGATTTGTGTGTCGTCGATTTTGACCTTCCAGATACCGACGGCATTACCCTCATTCAAATGCTTCGCAAAAATTTTCGCGGACCAATATTGCTAACAGCGTTTCCTGACGACGTGGTCAGAAAGGCCGTTGCAGAGGAGCTTTTTGCTTATGACGACGCCGGCATGTGGGTGCCAAAACCCGTCCGAGCTGAAGATCTGAATGAAAAGATTGACCGTTTTCTGGTCGGTAAGTTTCGCGTCCAGCGGCGCTTCGATTTTACGCCAAAAACACGCCTACTGGGCAAAAGTGCTGGCCGCGGCAAAAGAACCCCAAAGTTTCCAGGGCAGATTCTCAACATCAGTGTCGGCGGCGCCTGCATTCAATTGTCAGCCGCTGCAAAGCTGAAAATTGGCGACGAGGTTTCGATCGAATTGCCAATTCCAAAAACAGAGAAAAAAGGAGCCGAAACGGCACAATTAAAAAGCCAGGTGATCTGGCGCACAAACGACGGAAAGCGCATTGGCATCATCTTTGACAAGCTGAACGATCCAGGCCGAAAGGGGCTGGAACGCCTTTTAAAACAGATCAACAACAGCACCGATGCCTAATGACTGGTTAAAGTATCTGACGGCCACTGCGAAAGTTTTCGCGGTGGCCGTTTTGCTTGGCGAATCTTTCGCCGGAGCCGATCGCTTGTTAACTAAAACTGGACTTGAATCAGGCCCCTACGCTTTTTTTGTGGGACCAGCATTCACCCATTTCGTCATCCTGCTCACCTGCCTCATATTCCTGCACCAGCCAAAACTGAACCTGCCGCTGGAAAAACGCGGACTTTGGCTGGCACTCTCAGGTCCCGGCTGGCTCGCCCTGGCTTCATGTGGAGCCTGGCTGACCTCTAGTTTTTTTCCGGGTACAAACATACTCACATCGGTCAGCTCTGACGCTACCTGGTGGATATCCACTGTTTTAGTCGCACCAATCCTCGAGGAACTTGTTTACCGAGGCTTGATCTCGCCGATTTTTCGTCGAGACTGCGGAAACCTAGCAGGAAGCTACTTTGCGGCCGTCTTATTTGCTTGGGTTCACGCCAAGCCAACCATAGCCGGATTGCTCGCAGGGCATGCGGGCGGCGTCCCACCGGGGCCTCTGCTGCTTGCCCTGATCGCCGATGGGCTTTATCTTCGCAGCGGAAGCCTTTGGGTGGCCGTTGCCTTCCATGCTGCATGTAACGCAACCCCAGCCGCATTCAACGCAATCGATCCCCGCTGGCTCAATTGGTTGGGAATGTTATACCAATGGGGCCCGTAAGCGTCGAAATCTTCGAAACTATAACCTGGAATCTGGCGGTCTAAACGTGAATGACGATCCAATCACGGCAGATGAAAAAACCGAACGCATCAAGCGCCTCGCCAGGGTCGTTTGCATCTGTAAGGGGATTCCACTTGGCAAGGTTCTGCCTGCGATCAAGGCCTGCGATAATATCGCGGATGTGAACCGGATGGCCGGCACTGGAACTGGCGGCTGCAAAGGGCAACGTTGTGGTCCGCGGATCAAAATGCTGCTGCGCAAAAAGCATGAACTTCAGTCTGATAATCCTAAAATCCGCGAAACCACATCCGACAGCGAAGAATAGACTTCGACATCGCCAGTTATTACTGACGTGGCAATCCTGATTGTCCTGCCCGCAGGATCATCAGCCCGAAGCAGGCTGACATCGTCAGGCAAATCGTAAGCAAGGCCCTGAGGATTCTGTACGAGAAACGGTCTCGCGCCGACGCGTAAACCGCACAGAACATCACTCCATTTATCGCCGATTAAAAAACTTTTCGAGGGGTCGATATTTAGCGCATCACAGGCAGTCGAAATGAGCAGGGTGCCTGGTTTTCTGCATTCGCACTCAATATTGAACGGCACAACCGTGCCGTCAGGATGGTGCGGACAGATCCTGAATAAATCAAGTCTTGGGCCACCGCGCCGTTGAATCTCGGCCTGCAGCGCCTCGTGAAAGGTGTCGACATCAGCCAGACCAAACTTTCCCCGGGCAATTCCACTTTGATTGGTGATAACGACAAGGTGAAAACCATTTACTTTTAGGCGCTGTAGCGCCTCGGGCACACCTTCAGGGACCAGTAGATCAGCCTTGCGGAACGTATATCCACGATCGACATTGAGAATACCGTCCCGGTCCAGGAAGACCGCGCGGTTCATTCCGCAGATTCCGAATTCGCGTAAAGCCACAGCCGTTCCTTTTCAGTGACGGCATAAGGCGTTACGAGTTTCAGAATCGTTTTGGTAATCTCTGAGAGTACCGCGCTTTCTTCACCCGACGAAGCCATGAGGTCATATCGTTTGAGGTGTTCCTCAATTTGCCAAAACACATCAACCGGCATCAAAATTTCGAGGGGGGGAACGACGCTCTTAATCGAGTCCCGCCGGCTTGATGCCAGCGAAACTCGTTTGCCGATAACAAGATACTTGCGGATCATCAGCGCTTCTTGGCTGGCTTCGCCTTGCCTGCCTTGGCACCGGTTTTTGCTGCACTTTTTGCCGGTGCTTTGGTTGTTGGTGCAGGTTTAGCTGACTTTGCCGGCTTCGCGGCAACGGTTTTTTTGGCTGGTGCCGCTTTAGCTGCCGGTTTTGCAACAGCTTTAGCTGCTGGCTTGGCTGCGGATTTTTCAGGTTTTTTTGGAGCCGACTTAGAAGGTGCGGCTACTTTTTTGGGAGCCTCTTTTTTGGCGGCTTCCTTCTTCACTTCAGCTTTAACTTCAGCTTTAACTTCAGTTTTTGCAGACTTGGCCTTCGTCGAAACCACAGGATCGATCACCTGCCCTTTGGCTTTAAGAGCAACCTGTTTGGCTTTTACTTCAGGAACTTCAGCCTTCGCCTGATCTTCGGCGCCGACGCCCTGTTCCATTTCGTGGATCATCTTGAACAGACGTTGCCACAATGTGTCATCCTTGCGAAGCCATGCTTCAAAAAGCTTGCGCGCTGGCCGGTTCACTAAGGCCTCAACCGTAAAGTACATCGAAAAATCACGCGGTGATTTACGTTGCTTCAGCTCAGTAACGTGTTGCGCAAGGATAAGTAGTTCAGAACCACGAGCACGCAAAACCAACGAATCTTGAATCGGCATAATTTCAACTGGCTGCACGGCTCACTCCCATGGAAATTTAAGGCAAGACACCATCTACGTTTACCGCTTGTATTGCTTTCTTTCTAGCTGAAACACCAAGGACAGGCAAGGCCACCCCGCAAACGAGCACCATCCCCGCACCAGCCAGAGCCAGCAGATCAGGAAAATGACCAAAAACAAAGATTGACCATCCAAGATTGAGGACCGGGGTCGCATAACTAACCGCGGCATTTAACGCGGCCGGCGCACTCTGATAGGCCATCGTCAGGAAATACTGAGCCGCACTGGCCATGATACCCGCACCGACCAGAAACCCATAGGTGACGGGGTTCTGGGGCCAATGGATGTTAAAATTATCGATGAAAAATGACCCCACAAAGAGCACGGCATGCATCCCCAGCCCAATGGCGCAAAGGTAAAAAATAACGGTATTTGAAGAATTACTTCGACCGGCTCGTGCAATCATTAGGTACGCAAAGGCTGCCCAAACCCCCGACAGCAGGGCTGCAACGCGGCCCACAGAGCTATGGTCATCAAATCTTGGCTGCGCAAGAAAATACAAGCCCACCGTAGCCCCAGCGATGGCAAACCAAGTCCGGGCCGAGTTTCGTTGCCGCAGCACCAGCGGCCCCAAGGCCGCAATGACGATACTGTTGCTAGCATGTAAAAAAGATGTCTCTCCCACCCCAATGGCGTGGATTCCGTACATGACAAAGATAAGGGAAAGGGCGCCAAAAAATCCGCGCAACCAAAGAGACGGCCTGCGATCACCGGGAAGCCCTAAAAGGTTACCGGTAAACCAGGCTGCCCCTCCAACAATCAGAAGATTGACCAAAAGGCGGACAAAACTGGCCGCCAATGGCGATCCCTCTGGCTCAAGAATCTGCGCCTGATTGACCATCGCTCCCATGAACGAAAAGAAAATAGAGGCCAAAATCATGAAAAAAAGGCCTCTGGAAGCCCCTTCTTCAAGTGATTTTTGTTCAGACTTTCGGTTCAACCGTCACTGTCGCTTTCTTGATTGTGACGTCCTCAACGGGGCGATCGCGATCATCTGTATCAACTTCTCCGATGGCCTTCACCACGGCGAGGCTGGCCTCGTCAACGGTCCTACCAAACGCCGTGTACTGCCGATCCAAAAAGGCCGCTTTACCCAAACACAGAAAAAATTGCGAGCCGCCAGAATCCGGGTCCTGCGAGCGGGCCATGGACAAAACGCCTGCCACGTGGGGCGTCTCATTGAATTCGGCTTTAACACGGTAGCCTGGACCGCCAGTACCCATCCCGCTGGGGCATCCCGCCTGAATGACAAACCCTGGCACGATGCGATGGAAAATAATTCCGTCGTAAAAGCCACTGCGGGCTAGGCCTATGATGTTTTTACAATGCTCAGGTGCCACGTCGGGCATAAGATCGAGACTGATCTTGCCTGCCGTGGTGTCCAAATCCACCTGGTAGCGATTAGCCGCGAAATCAATGTCTTTCTGGGCCGCCTCAACGTCGGACTTATAATTTTTATCAGCCATGATTCTTCCTTTTTCTTGGCCGGCAGCCCCGATTTTTCTGTGGGAAAGGGCGTCCGTCTGGTCAAACTCCCGCCGGGATCATATACTAGAGTGGTCCGTTCTCAAGGCGAAAACTCAGTCCCGAAAGGACTTCCCATTGGACCTCAAGGCCCCCTTTACGCGTCACGGCAGCGCTCTATTGACCCTTATCGCTGCCATATTTGGCCCAGTGGCCTCTGCAAATGTGGTTGGCAACGACACCCAAAACTTCAATCCAACAACCAACGGCCTTGATTTTGTGACCGTTCAGTCGTCGGAGACCCTGGACCCAGGCATCTTCAATTTCGGCCTCTTCGTAAATCAGGCCCGCAATACTTTGCCCCGACTGCGCGACAGGACCACAAACGAGTTTCCGGCGGGAAGCGGCGACCAGCTCCTCGGGATGGACCTTAACGTCGGCGTGGGCATCCTGCCAAACCTCGACATCGGGCTTTCGCTGCCCCAAATTTTGGACCAGAAGGTCGACGATACGGATTCACCCCGCGGACAATTCTCCCAGAGAGGCAACACGGAAGTCCGGATCAACGCCAAATATCGCCTCTTAGGAACCGACGCCGCAGGTTTTGCCATGGCCGGTTCCGTCAACTTCAACCGCCTTAAAGACAATCCCTACGCCGGGCAAAAAGGGGGCCCAACATACAATGTAGAGGCTCTGGCGGACACGACTTGGAAGGCCTTTGCCCTTGCCCTAAACGTCGGATATCGATTGCGCGATAAGGGCGAAGAAATCTTCAGCGGCAGCCCCATAGATCCTCTGGGCAATCAGTGGATCGCCTCGACAGCGGCCAGCTACCGGTTTGACGAATACGACACGAAGGCCATCGCCGAGATTTTCACCAGTTGGCCAGTCATTAAGGCAAGCGACAATACCAATCGAGCCAGTTCATCCGCGGAATTCTTGTTGGGTGCGAAGCATGATGTCAGCCATAATCTGGCCCTACATGTTGGCCTTGGCCGCGAGTTATCTCAGGGGATCAGTTCACCGGACCTGCGTATCTATGCCGGTCTAAACTGGAATATGGGACCGCAATTTAACCGTCATAACGATCCGACGACTCCGGAAGAAGCGGAGCCGAAAAAAAGGCCGAAGCCGGCAACTGATCCGTTTTCCTTACCACCAAAGGCAGAGGAAAAAATCATCATCAACGACCTTTTGTTTGCTTTTGACAGCGACAAAGAAATCGTCAATGACCCACATTCGATCCTGTCCCGACTCGTTGTTCACCTGAAAAAAGGTCCGGGCTGGAAAAAACTAATCATCGACGGATACACCGACAGCCTCGGAAACAATCAATACAATTTGACTCTGAGCTACCGACGCGCCAGCAATATCCGCAAGCGCCTCATCGAAGAGTTCAAACTCGAACCGAACCGGATCATGGCCGTTGGCCATGGCGCAGAAAATCCAATTGCCAAGAACAACAATTATCAAGGGCGTCGCCTGAACCGTCGGGTTGAGCTGCGCATTTACCGCAAGTAACGGAGGCATCACCGACATGAAAAATATATTCCAGGCGATTGCGCTGACAAATCTCATCACGCTCCCCACGATGATTACGATCATCACGGGATGCCGCGCCGCAGGTTATGAAATCATTGACCCGGTGAAAGGTCAGGAGCGCCCTGCAGGCCCGACCGATGCCACCGCAAGCCTTCTTCCATCGGCACGCCTAGAGATTGTTCAGGCAGGTAAACTGATCGCAGTGACTAGAACCAGCCAAGGAATTATCTTCCGTCCATCCGCCGACACGGTGGACCCCGATTATGTGGGGAAAAGTCCCTGCGCAAATCCTGGAATCAGCTCGGCCGAATATCAAATCAGCATCGATGGCCAACGCGTGGCGAGCACGCGCCAAACGGGATGTGAACCTCTTGAGGTTCCCTACGCTTTTGCCAAAATTGGGGCACAAAACGTTTCCCTGAAAGTTATCAGTGCGGATGGCGAAACGGCGACTGCCTCGCAAACCGTTAGGGTTATCGACAATTCGCCGTGTTGCTCAGTCCCAGCACCTGCCGTTTTTGTGACGGCTGCACCCTTGGTTGCCTACCCTGCAGAGCAAGTGAATGCACAGGCTAAATGCCTTGCCACCGAGGCCGGTAGCATCACGTGGACCTTCGGCGACGGGGCCACTTCCATGGGAGGAATTTCCACCCACGCCTTTGACAAAGTGGGGCAGTACCTAATTACAGCCACTTGCACCTTGGGCAATGGTCAAAAAGCCCAAGCCACAGTGACCGTTTCAGTGATACCTTCCGGCCGGCCACGCCCAGCCGGCGGGGCACCAACCTTGCCCAGCGTGATTGAGCTCGGTATGCCACCTTCGCAGGTTCCGCCCAACCAGTCGGACCCAAGTCAAAATTGAAAGTCACTTGAAAGCCCCATGACAAAAAACTCTGAATCGAACGCCGAATCGAACCCTGGCTCAATTCAAGCCATCGTCACTTGCCCCGACGAAACCAAGGAAGTTCTCGCAGCCGAACTCCGAGCCTTGGGCGTGACCGACATCGATGTCCGCTACCGTGCCGTGGCCTGCACCGTTCCAGACCTTGAAACCTTTTATGAATTGCATCTGAAACTGCGGACCGCCAGCCGGATCTTCCGCGTCGTCAAGGAATTTGCTGCCCACACAGAACAGATGCTGGGCGATCAGGCCAAACGCATCCGTTGGGCTGATTGGTTTTTACCGGAGCGAACCTTTCTGGTTGAAGGCGTTCCAGCAGACCGCGGACCGGGCGTGATGGGATCGAATGCCATCAGCAAGACGATCCGCGAAAGCCTGCAGGCTGCTTTTGCCCAACACACAGGAAAAGTCCCAAAGGTTGACCTCAAAGACCCGAAGGTCATTGTCGTTGCCTTCATCCAAAAAGGCCGCTGCACCCTGAGCTTGGATACAACAGGAAAAACCCTGCACAAACGCGGCTACCGCACGGAAGGGCACCCGGCACCAATCAAAGAGACCTTGGCCTGTGCCATTTTGGATTTGGCCGGCTATGACGGAACACAGCCACTCCTTGACCCAATGTGCGGCAGCGGCACCATTGCCATCGAAGCCGCCTACAGGGGGCTGCACAAAGCCGCACACATTCACCGCAAAAAGGGCGAGTTCGGTTTTGAGTGGCTAAAGGATTTCAACAACGACATTTGGCGGAAGGTGTCCGACCGGGTTCGTGGTGAGCGCCTGGAATCCCTGCCTGCGCCAATTGTCGCATCAGACATCAGTGAAAAGTATGTCGAGATGGCTCGTGAGAATGCACTGCGCGCGCGGGTCGAACGGGATATTCAATTTAAAGCCGGAAGGATTGAGGACGCCCGTCCCCATGCCGAGACCGGGATTCTAATCGCCAACTTGCCTTACGGGGCGCGTTTGGCCAAAGGCGACGATGAAGGCTTGGGTCAACTCTATGCAGAGATTGGCGACAATCTGAAAAAGAACTTCAAGGGTTGGCGTGCTGCATTACTGGTGGCCGAAGAATCGCCATGGAAATTCATTGGCCTAAAACCCACACGGCGAATCCCCCTCATGAACGGCAGCATCAAAGCTAAACTTTTGATCTACGACATGTATGCCGGTACGAAAAGAAGGCCGAAGGACGAAGAAACGCAAAATGATGAGGCCGACTCAGGGCATGCGGCTGACTGACCACGAAATTGATTCCATTAGGTCGGCGGTTCATCAATTTGATCCCGGGGCCCGGATTTTTATTTTTGGATCCCGCGCCCATGACAGCGCGGCAGGTGGCGACATCGATTTATTGATTGAATCAAAAACGATTCAATTCGATAATCGAATTTCGATATTAGCGGCCATCAAGAAAATGATTGGCGAACAGAAAATTGATTTGTTGGTATCGAAAGGGATCGACAACGATATTGATCCCTTTATTCAGTCGATCAGAAAAGAAATGAAACAACTTTGACTAAAAAACCCTCCCAGCTACTTTTGGAAAAATACTCGCAGCAGGCCGACAAAGCAGCGCATTGGTTAAGACGGTCACTACAAAAATCCATCTCATTTCAAATTTCAGACAAACTGACAGAATCAGAATTTGATGTTTTAGAAAATTTGACATCTCGTTTTGCAAGGCTATGCGACATTTTGTTTCAAAAAGTGTTCCGGGCCATCGATTCAACAGAACTGGAATCGCCCGGTACGATTATCGATGTTTTGAATCGGGCCGCAAAACGGGGAATCGTCGCCAACGACCATCTGGCCAGGGAATTGCGTGAATTACGCAACACCATCGCGCACGAATACACGGAAGAGCAGTTAGTAGAGTTGTTTAAAAAAATACGCAAGGTCAGCCCAGACCTTCTTGAGATTCACGAAAATACAAA